>DASXDW010000105.1:0-38181 GCA_036490435.1 Solirubrobacteraceae bacterium | reverse complement strand
CGCACCGTCGCATCGTCGTCTTCCATCCATCTCTGGAGGATCTGCGCGAGAACTCCGAGATCCGCATTGTCCTCGAGACGCTGGCAACCGAGTTGGCGGTTCCGCAGATCACCGGTGACGACCTCCGGCAGCTGCGAGCGCTCGTCAAGGAGATGGCCGCCACGAGCCCCCTGGATGACGAGGCCTATCCGCCGCTCAACCGCGCCTTTCACACGACCATCTACCGAGCGGCCAACCGCCCGAGACTGCTTGCGTTCATCGACGACCTGCGCGACGCCGCCTCGGGGTACCTGCGCATCTTCGCCCACGCGACGCCGGATCCGCAGCGGTCCCAGGAGGAGCACGAGGGTATCTACGAGGCTTGCGCGGCACGAGATGCCAGACGCGCGGCCGACCTGATGAGCGCACATCTCCGACACACTCTCAACACGGTCGCCACTCAACTCGAACAACGCGGAGCGGCCCCGCCACTCTCGGATTGACGCGGAATCCGCCCGGGACCGCCCGGATACCGCTCGCTAACGGCAAGCGGTAGTCGGATTCGAATCGACGACGCTGGTCCTTCTGGCGAAGCGGACGACGGGGGTCGAACCCGCGACCTTCGGCTTGGGAAGCCGACGCTCTACCAACTGAGCTACGTCCGCGTCACGATCGCACCTGGCCCGCCCGGGCCGCGCGCGATGCGGGTGCGATTCTACGCGCGCAGACCGGACTACGATCGGATGACCCGTCCCCACTCGCACAAGGAGAACCCCGTGAGCTCCGCCAAGGAAGTGTTGATCCCCGGGCCCGACCACCCGATCACCGTCACTGCCACCGACGGGCATGTGGTGGCCCGGGTCGGCGACCAGGTCATTGCCGAGACCGATCGGGCGCTGACTCTGCAGGAGGCCAGCTACCCGCCGGTCCAGTACGTGCCGCTGACCGATGTCGACCAGTCGGTCCTGCAGGCCACCGACCATGAGACCTACTGCCCGTACAAGGGCGATGCGTCCTACTACACCGTGACCACGCCGACGGGCGAGCTGGACAACTCGATCTGGGTCTATCGCGCGCCGTATGACGCCGTCGGCGAGATCGCCGATCACGTCGCCTTCTACCCCGACCGCATCGAGGTCAGCGTCAATTAAGTCTGGGACCTCGACTGCTACGACGCCGGCGGCTGGTCCTCGGGCTCGATCGGATCGCTCACCCAGGCGGCGAACAGAGGCAGCCCGGCCCACACACCCGTCGCGTCCCTGGGCCGCCCGGCGATCGCCACGGCCGCGTAGGGATGGTCAAAACGCAGCACGGCGGTGCGCTCGAGCGTGTGCCCCCGCGGGCGGAGCAGGGACGCGGTGCGGAATCCCAGCGCGGTCACCGCGGCGGCCTGGAAGCCGTACCGGGTGAAGGACGCGACCGCGACCTGTGTGGCTTGAGAGTGATCGTTGGGTCGCGGGCCGATCAGCCCTCGCAGCGCCTCGAGAGCCGGTCCCGTCCCAAACGCCGGCGACGAACTGAGGTCGAGGTCGTCCTCCACCCGCCACGCCGGCAGCGCCGCACCCGTGATCCGCTCCAGCCGCGGCTCGCGCACGTACACCGGGACCTCCCGCTCGGAGATCTGCCACGAGTGGCCCTCTCCCAATGCCAGGTCAAACAGCGAGCAGCCGCCTCTCCCCCAGTCCCGGCACACCGACGCCGCCACCTCATACGCGCCGCCCAGCACTGAGGCGCGGTCCACCTCGGGCGCGGCCGACACCGACACCACGGTGAGGTCCTCCTGGGCCACCGCACAATGCACCGCGACCACGCCGGCTGCCTCGGTGCGCGCGATCATCGCGCGCTGCGAGGCATGTTCGTCCCAGAGCATCCGGGAGACAGCGGCCTTCCACGGGCTGGCCGCTCCACAGTGCTCCGCGGCCCGCACAACGTCAAACGGCACCGTCCACGACACCTTCGTCGCCAGGGCCGAAGCCAGCACGATCCGCGTGAGCTCATCGACCTTGATCGGGAAGCGGCGGATCAGACCCAGCGTCTCGCGGTCAGCCCAGGCGTCGGCTTCGGCCTGGGCCGGCATGAATCCCGACTCGACCTCAGTGGGGAGACGCCGCGTCCATGACGACAGCTCCGGCGTCGCGTCCTTCACCGCGACCCACAGCGCGATCGCTGCGTGCAGCGCCGGCGGAGGCGTCTCCAAAACCGCCGCCAGCAACCTCAAGGCCTCATCCGCCGGACAGCCCAGCGTCTCCTCGAGCGCCGCCCGGTCAGTCCCGTCCGCGGCCGAGGCGCACGCGGCCAACAGCAGCCACACCCCCAGCGCGGAGGACACCGACCCATGAGCATGCTGCTTCAGCACGGCGGGAGACACGCGCCGGGCATACGCGCTCACGAGTGCCGCCAAGCGCCCGACCGAACTGTCGGCCTGAACCCGCTCCGCGCCCATACGCGCCATCATGGCATCCACCACCAAGCTGCTTCCCCGGAGGCCTCGTGTCCGCCGCGCGACCACTCGACACCGCCGTCGGCCCTGAGCTCGCCGCCCGCCTGCTCAGCGCCCCCGAGCAACACCAGCGGGACGTCACCATCGCCGCCGCAGTTGCAGCGGTGCGCGCCACCCGACTGTCCAGGCCGCTGCTGGACGAGGTCGTCGACGACCTCGTCAACCACCACTACGACGGCCCGCGGCGCGACGAGGTCGAGCGCCTGGAGCAGGATCTGGACGAGCGGGCCTGGACGCTGCAGGATCAGGTCCAGTCAGGCGGCGCTCAGCGCGACGAGTACATGCAGCTCTTCCGGCGGGCCCGGGCGGCGGCCGCGATGAAGATGGCGCTCGACGCCAACGCCCGGATCGCGGTGAGCGAGACCGTCTATGAGGCCTCGCACGCCGTGGGCGAACCCGACCGCTTCACGCAGCTCCTGGGGGCGGTGCTGGACCTCATCGAGCCCGGAAACCACTCGGCGGCGCAGGACCTGGCCGGCCTGTTCTGGCCGCGGTTCATGGAGGTCGACGGTTACGTCCTGGTCGCCGACCACTTCGAGCCCGACACGTTCGCCGAGTTCCGCGAGCGGCGCCCCGACAGCCGCCCGGCCGTCGAGGACCTCATCAACCACGTCCACGTCGCCGAGCTCGCGGGACCCGCGGCCCGGCCCGAAGCGGTCGGGCAGGCGTGCCGGCACATCACGCAGGCATGGCGTGACTCACTGGAGACGACCTTCCCCGGGCGCGAGCTCACGGTCGACTGGGACCCGCAGGAGCGGATCGTCACCGCCTACTCACGCACCTGACCGCGTGGAACGCGCCAAGCGCGACGCCTACAGGACGTGCTTGGTGTGCGCCTGGACGACCTCGTGCCACAGCTCCTCAAGCGCGATCACCTGGGCCAGACGGGCGCGGCGGGCAACGCCGTCACGCTCGAGGTCGGCCAGTCGCTTCTTGTTGCTCTGGCGCTGGGCGGCGCCGTCCGGCATGTTGTCGTACACGTCTCGGGGGATCATCGGTGGTCTCCTTGACCTTGGGCTCTCCTTGAGTCGGTGCCGGGTGGGGGTCCGGCACCGATACCCACGCTTATCGGCAAGCGCGGCCGCCCTTGCAGGCGGATATGACCGATGTGGACGAACGTCCGGGTCGTCCGCAGCGGGGCCGGCGGCCGGGCCGCGTCATTACCATCAGAGCGGATGCGCCGGTTCCTCCTCCCTGGGTTGATCGCCGCCGCGGCGGTGGCGCTGCTGGCGCTCCTCACCTTCGGTGTCTCCAACCAGAACGACACGTCGTCCATCGACTCCCAGGTGGCCCATGGTCAGTTCCCGGCCGCGCCCAGCGCCGACAAGGCGCTGCCCGTGCTGGGCCGTGGTGCCACGGCCAGCCTGGCCGACTTCCGCGGCAAGGTCGTGGTGCTCAACGTGTTCGCCTCCTGGTGTGACCCCTGCAAGGCCGAGGCGCCCATCCTGGCCCAGGAGCAACCGATCCTGGCCAAGCACAACGCCACGCTCCTCGGCGTGACCTACGAGGACCTGTCCAGCGCCTCCGAGGGGTTCGCCAAGCGCTATCACCTCGACTACCCCGTCCTGCGCGACGTCACCGGGAGCTTTGTGCGCTCGTTCGGGACGACGGGCGTCCCGGAGACGTTCATCATCAACCGCAAGGGTCAGATCCAGGCGCTCCAGCGCTTTCCGGTGACGACGCAGTGGCTCAACGACACGCTCCCGCGCATCCTGGCGGAGAAGTCATGACCCGCCGCGCCCGCGCCGTCGGCGCGGTCACGGTCGTGCTCTGGCTCGGCGCGGCCATGAGCCTCACCACGGGCGCCCAGGCCGCCGGCACCAGCACCCCCACCGCGCCCAGGGCCTCCTATCTGGAGGTTGTCAACGACGTCATGTGCGTGGTCTGCCACGAGCCCCTTGGGGTGGCCCAGTCGCCCGAGGCCTTCCAGGAGCGCGACTACATCCGCCAGCTCGTGGCCCAGGGCAAGACCCGCAAGGAGATCGAGGACGACCTCGTACAGCAGTACGGCCCCGCGGTACTCGCCCGTCCCCCCGCCCACGGCGTCAACCTGCTCGTCTACATCATCCCTCCGGTGGTGCTCGTCCTGGGGATCGCGATCATCGCCCTGTTCATCCCGCGGTGGCGCCGGCGCGCCCGCGAGGCGGCCTCCGAAGAACCCACGCAGTCCCCCGCCAGCCTGGACGCCGCCGACGCCAAGCGGCTCAACGACGACCTCGGGCGCTTCGCCTGACGCCAGCGCCGCGCCCCTCCCCGCCGCGCCCGCCCCACTACATCGAGTCGGGCGCCCCCACCCCCAGTAGCTGCAGCGCGAGCTTGATCGTCTGGCGCGCGGTCTGCGAGAGCGCGATGCGGAACGACTCCGTGGCCGCGGGCTCGGCGCCCACCACCTTGCAGTCGCGATAGAAGTCGGTGAACACCTGGGCCAGTTCGTGCGCATAGGTGGCGATCCGGTGCGGCGCGCGGCGCTCGACCGCCTCCTCGATCTCATCGGGGAAGGCCACCAGCGCCTTGATGAGGTTGCGCTCGGCGGGCGCCAACGCACCGCCGTCCCAGTCGGCGCCGTCATCCAGCGCGCCCGCCACCCGATCCTCGGACAGCCTGCCGATCATGGACACGATCCGCGCGTGCGCGTACTGCACGTAGTAGACGGGGTTCTCGGGGGACTCCTCCTTGGCCAGCGCCAGGTCCAGGTCAACGGTCCGGTCGTGCGAGCGCTGCAGCATCCAGAAGCGCGTGGCGTCCACGCCGACCTCGTCAAGCAGGTCGTCGAGGGTGATGAACTCGCCGCGGCGCTTGGACATCGCGCTGCGCTCGGTGCCCGCCACCAGGTGCACGAACTGGATGATCGGCATCTCGAGCGTGTCGGGCTCGCCGCCCAGTGCGGCCCAGGCCGCCTTCATCCGCGCGACATAACCGTGATGGTCGGCGCCAACGGGCAGGAGCTGGAGCTCCACGCCGCGCTCGCGCTTTTGGAGCAGGTAGGCCACGTCGGCGGCCAGATAGGTCGGGGCGCCGTCGGAGCGGCGCAGCACGCGATCCTTGTCGTCGCCGAACGTCGTCGAGCGCAGCCACAGCGCTCCCTCTGACTCGTAGGAGTGCCCGCCCTGCGCCACCAGCTCAAGCGCCCGGTCCATGTAGCTGGGCGACCCCTCGTGCAGGGTGCGCTCGGAGAAGTACTGGTCGTAGTGGACGCCGTAGCGCTCGAGCGTGGCCTTGATCTGGCCCAGCAGAATGTCCACCGCCGCCGCTGCCGCCTGGTCGGCATCCATGGCCGCCACACCCGGGATTTGCGCAGGCAAGTCGCGCACGTACTCGCCCTGGTAGCCGTCCGCGGGTGGATCCTCGCCGCGGGCTCGGGCCAGCACGGACTCCCCCAGCCGGCGGATCTGCGAACCGGCGTCGTTGAAGTAGTACTCGCGCCACACCTCGTGGCCGTGATGCGCCAGCACCCGCGAGAGGGCGTCGCCATAGGCGGCATGGCGTCCGCTGGCGGCGACCAGCGGCCCGGTGGGGTTGGCCGAGACGAACTCCACCAGGACCCGGCGCGAGACCGGCGCACCGCCCGCTCCGAAGCGCTCACCGGCGTCGAGCACCGTGCGCAGCGCCCGGCGATACCAGGCGTCGGACAAGAACAGGTTGACGAACCCGGGGCCCGCCACCTCGAAGCGGACCAGGTCGGAGCCCAGCACGTCGCTCAGTGCCGCACCCACGTGCTCGGCGATCTCGCGCGGCGGTTTGCGCAGCGTCGGTGCGAGCAGCATCGCCAGGTTGGTCGAGTAGTCGCCCTGCCCGTCGCGCTTGGGGCGCTCCACCTTCGCGTTGGCCGCGGCGGCGCTGGTGGCGCCCAGCGCGACGGCTGCCTGCGTCACCGCGGAGCGGAGCTCCTGCAGCGGCGCGCTCACGCTGATCGCCTCCGCTCGGCATCCAGCCTCGCCTGTATGTCGGCGGCGTGAGTCATCCGGCTTCATGACGCGTGGACCGGGACCGGCTGAAAGGCCGTCTCGAGACGTTCGAGCGCCACGGGGCGGCCGATCGCCACCAGCATCTGCCCGGCCTCGATGACCGACGCCGGCGCCGGCTGGGGCTCGAGCCGTCCGTCGGAGTGACGCACGGCCACCACCACCGCGTCGCCACGGACCTGCTCGATCGTCTTGCCCACCCCCTCACACGACGGCGAGACCTCGATCTCCTCCATCCGGTAGTCCGCGACCTGGACCGCACCTCCCACCTGCGGGTGCAACGCCAGTCGGGCCATCTCCGTGCCCGATGTCTTGTAGGGCGAGATCACGCGGTCGGCGCCCGCGCGCTGCAGCTTGCGCTCGGCGTCCTCGGCCGAGGCGCGGGCGATGATGAGGATGTCGGGGCGAAGACCCCGCGCGGTGAGGACGATGAAGATGTTGTCGGCGTCGGAGTCCACGCAGGCCACCACCGCTCGAGCGCGCATGATCCCGGCGCTGATGAGCACCTCGTCGTCGGCGGCGTAGCTCTCGATGTAGCGGACGCCCAGCGAGGCGGCCTCCTCGCGGTGTGAGGGGTTGGCATCGATGGCCACGTGCTTGACCCCGGCCAGGCCGAGATCCCGGGCCACCTGGCGCCCGACGCGGCCGAAGCCGCAGATGATGAAGTGGTCGGAGTAGGAGTCGATCATGCGCTGGTTGCGGCGCTCTTCGCGCAGCCCGCTGAGCTGGCCGGAAACGAAGAACTCCGCCACCGTCGCCAGCCCGTAAAACAGCGTACCTATGCCAAACAGCTCGAGCAGGACGACGACGACCCGCCCGGTCACGTCCTGCGGGTCCTTCAGGGCGCCCAGAGTCGTCACCGTGTCCAGGGTCCAGACGAAGCCATAGGCCACCGACACGCCCTCGGTGAGGGCGAAGGCGATCGTGCCCAGCACCACCACCCCCGCCAGGGCAGCCAGGAGGATGGTCAGCCGCCGCCTGAACTGCTCGCGCTCGCGGCGCGCGCGGCGGCGGCGCTCCAGCGCCTGATGGTGGCTGATCCGACGGCGGTCGACGGGAATGGGCATGGTTTTGAGCAGTTACCCGGGGCTCAGTAGTGGTAGGGCTCGCGGGCCAGGATCTTGTGGGCACGGTAGAGCTGCTCTAGGAGCACGACCCGGGCCAACTGGTGGGGCAGCGTGATCTCCCCCAACGACAGCCGGTGGTCGACCTGGTCGAGGTCGAGCCCAAACGGCCCGCCGATCACGAAGCACAGGTCGCGACCGCTCTGGCGGCGGTTCTCGAGAAAGCGCGCGAAGGCCAGTGAATCGGGCTTCTCGCCGTCGCGATGAAGCAGCGACACGAACGCTCGGTCGGGGAGGCGCCGCGCCACGCGATCGTCCTCGCGGACCTCCACCAGTTCCAGCCGCGTGTGTCCGGCGAGCAGCTTCTGGTAGTGCTGCACGTCATCGGCAAACGGAGGGCGCAGCTTTCCCACGGCAACGACGACGATCCGCACGATGAGATACTAAGTCGATATGGACGATCCCAACACGCCCGAGCGTCACATCAACATCCACTTCTCGCCGGACATCATGGCCGGCGTCTACTCCAACTTCGCCAACGTCAGCCACTCCGACTACGAGTTCACGATCACCTTCGCCCGTGTCGACCATGAGGTCGAGGACGAGGAGATCCCCGGCGTCGTCGTCTCCCGGGTCAATCTGTCGGCCCGGTTCATGAAGGAGCTCATCGAGGCCATGCAGGACAACTACTCCAAATGGGCCCACGTGCGCGACGTCCAGAACCTCCCCGAGACCGGGGACGAGGGCGGATCACAGTACGGTCCCACTGACGAGGACTGATTCGCGGTCCGTCCTGGGCAGCGATCACCCTCCTCTCATGCTGCTCACACCCGCGCCGCTAAGGCCTGACCGATGACGGATACCACCCACCGCCCCCGCCTGATGACGCGCCCGCGCCTCGGCGTGCTGCTACCCAACTTCGACGCGGTGGGCAACGGGCAGCCGCTGCCGATCGTGCCCGCGGCCCGGCTCGCCGAGGAGCTCGGCTTCGGCGCGGCGTGGGTCGGCGATCACCTCGCCTGTCCCGCCCCCGGACTGGACGCCCCCTCCTGCCTGGCCGCGGCGGCCGCGGTGACGGAGAACATCAGACTCGGTCTCAGCGTGATGCTGCTCGGCCTGCGCGCGCCGGCGTGGGCGGCCAAGATCCTGGCCACCATCGACCACCTGTCCTCGGGTCGGCTGGTGCTGGGGGTCGGTGTCGGCGGCGAGTTCCCAGCGGAGTTCGAGGCGGCCGGTGTCCCGGTGCGCCAGCGCGGAGCGCGGCTGGACGACGCCCTACAGGTGATCCGGGACCTGCTCACGGGTCAGCCCGTCCAATACGAGGGGCGGACGATGACCGTCACCGCTCCCTCGCTGCAGCCGGCGATGGCCACCCCGCCCCCGATCTACGTCGGCGGCCGCGGAGAGGCCGCGCTGCACCGGGCAGCCCGGCATGGCGACATGTGGCTGCCGATGTGGCTGACCCCCGACCGGGTGGCCGAGCGCTCTGCGCAGCTTGCCGACCTGGCCGAGCGCGAGGGCCGTCCGGCCCCCGGCACGGCGCTGCTCATCGGCGTCCACATCGACGACGACCGCGCCCAGGCGCGCGCCGAGGCCGAACTGCACATCCGCGGCCAGTACCGCATGGGCCTGGAGAAGATCGAGCACTGGACCCTGCTCGACAGCGTCGACGGCGCGGTCGAGCAGCTCGACGCCTACAGTCAGGCCGGCGTCGAGGAGTTCGTGTTCATGCCGCTCGGTCGCGAGCCCCTCACCCAGTACGAGCGCCTCGCGGAGGTGCGCCGGCGCTTCGAGACGGCATGGACGACCTCGGGGGCCTCCGCAAGGGGCTCGTGACGAGCCCAGAGGCACCCGATTGACGGCTGAGGCCCAGTACCGCTACGACGCCTCGGCGTTCCGCGAGGTGTTCGAGCGCCGCTTCACCTACCTGGCCGGGGTGCATCGCAACAGTCACCGCTACGCCGCCCGCCAGGCCCTCCACGACCCCGCCAGCGGCCGACGCTGGACCTACGCCGAGCTGTGGTCAGACAGTGGCCGGCTGGCCGCGGGGCTCGGTGCCCACGGAGTCGGGATCGGCGACGTGGTCGTCTTTGACCTGTTCAACGGCCCCGAGTTCGTCCTGACATGGCTGGCCGCGCAGCGCCTGGGCGCAGTCGCGGCGCCGATCAACTTCCGCCTCTCCCCCGGCGAGGTGGCCCACGTGCTCGACGACAGCCGCCCGGCCGCCTTCGTCTACGACGCCGCCCTGGCCCAAACCGCCGCCGAGGCGCTCGCCCGCGCGACCCACCCACCCGGGCTCACCGCGGTCGTCTCGTCCGATGGCGGCGACTGCGCGCACCCCAGCGCCGCAACCCCATTCTCAGAACTCATGGCCGCCGACACCGTCCCGGACCTGCCGGAGGGCGTCAGCACCTACGACGAGACGACGCGCCTGTACACCTCGGGCACCACCGGGATGCCCAAGGGCGTGTCGCTGAGCGGCCTCGTGGACGTCCTCTCCGCCCACGACGTGATCATGCACTTTCCGCTGTCCCCCGAGGACCGCACCCTGAACATGACGCCGTGGTTTCATCGCGGCGGCCTGTACTCGGGGGGCCCCAACCCGGTGCTCTACTGCGGCGCCGAGGCGGTCGCGTTGCGCGCGTTTGACCCGGCCATCGTGCTCGACTGGGTCCAGGCGCACGGCCTCACCTTCCTCGTCGGTGCGCCGACGAGCCTGGCCATGCTCACGGCCGAGCAGACCGCCCGCCCGCGGGATCTCTCGACCCTCAACGGCATCGTGACCATGGGGGCGCCGCTGGACCGTGAGGCCTGCCTGCGCTACCAGGAGGTCCTCACCCCGCGCATCTTCAACGGCTACGGGACGACCGAGGCGTTCTGGAACACATTCCTGCGCCCGTCAGACCTGCCCGACCATGCCGGCTCGGCCGGCCGAGCGTGCACCGACGACGATGTCGCCGTGGTGAGAATCTATGAGGACCGCCATGCCGATCCGGCGGACCACGCCGCCAAGGACGGCGCCGAGGTGGGCGAGGTGGTCGTCCGCTCGGTCAAAGCCGGCTACGCCTACGTCAATCAACCTGAGGAGCAGGCCGCCCGCTTCCGCGACGGGTGGCTGTACATCGGTGACCTGGCCACGTGGGACGAGGACGAATACGTGACGATCGTGGGCCGCAAGGACGACATGATCATCTCCGGCGGCGAGAACGTGCATCCGACGCAGGTGGAGGCGGTGCTGACCGAGCATCCGGGGATCGCCGACGCCGCCGTGGTGGGGCTGCCCGACGAGCGCTGGGGGGAGCTGGTGGTGGCCTACGTGGTCCCCGCCGATGACATCCTGGACGCGGCCGGGTGCGAGGCCCACTGCAACGGGCACCCGATGCTGGCTGCCTTCAAGCGGCCTCGGGCGTATCGGTTCGTGTCCGAGCTGCCGATGACCGCCACCGGCAAGAAGCTTCACTACCAGCTGCGCGCGCAGGCCAGGCAGGACGCCGCGCAAGGCCTCTTTCAGCGCCCGTGAGCCGACATCCCCAGCGCCACGACCCGGTGGTGACCGGGATCGGCGCCATCACGCCGGTGGGCCTGACCGCCCCCCAGACCTGGGAGGCGCTGCTTCAAGGACGCTCGGGGATCTCGCCGATCGAGAGCTTTGACGCCTCCGACCTGCCGGTGAAGATCGCCGGCGAGATCCACGGCTTCGACGGTGAGGGGGTGATGGGGCCCAAGCGCTTTCGCCGCTCGGCCCGCTTCAGCCAGCTGGCCGTCGCCGCGGCGCGCGAGGCGGTGGCCGACGCCGCGCTGGACACGGCCGCCGGGGGCGACCAGATCGGCGTCGTGGTCAACGCCGCAGTGGCCGGCGGTCCCGAGACCGAGCGCAACGTCCGTGCGCTCATCGAGCGCGGGCCGCGCGACCTCAGCCCCTACTTCGTCCCCTCCACGATCCTCAACATGGCGGCGTGCGAGGTGGCCATCGACCTCGGCGTCCACGGCCCGGTCAACGCGAGCGCCCTGGCCTGCGCCAGCGGCACGGCCGCGTTGCTCGAGGCGCGGCGGCTCATCGCCGGCGGCGAGGCCGACGTCGTCATCGCCGGCGGGACCGATGCCGGCATCTCACGCTCGATGTTCGCCGGCCTGGCGCTGATGGGACCCCTGTCCGAGCGCAACGACGCGCCCGAGGAGGCCAGCCGTCCCTTCGACGCCGACCGTGACGGCTTCGTCTTCGGCGAGGGCGCGGTGGTGCTGGTGGTCGAGTCCGCCGAGCACGCCGCCGCGCGCGGCGCCAGCGCCTACGGCACGATCGCCGGCGGGGCGCTCACCTCCGACGCCTTCCACATCTCCGCACCCGAGCCATCGGGCGTGCACGCCGCACGGGCCATCGAGCTCGCCCTGCGCAACGCCGGCGTGGCCCCGGAGGAGCTTGACTACATCTGCGCGCACGGGACCGCCACCAAGGCCAACGACGCCTCGGAGACGCGCGCGATCCGGATGGCGCTTGGCAAGCGGGCCGACGAGGTGCCCGCCAGCTCGCCCAAGTCGATGGTGGGCCATCTCATCGGCGCCGCCGGCGCGCTGTCCGTGATGGCCTGCCTGCTCGCCATTCGCGACGGGGTCCTGCCCCCCACCACCAACCTCCACACGTCTGACCCCGAGTGCGACCTGGATTACGTCCCGCTGACCGCGCGCCCGAGCGAGGTTCACACCGCCGCGGCCAACGCCTTCGGCTTCGGCGGCCAGAACTGCGTGGTCGTGATGCGCGCGCCGGCTGAGGACTGACCGACCTACTCCGCCTGTGAGAAGGCGACGGCCGCGCCGATCCGCTCGGTCGTCGGCGGGTGCGTGGCCAGCAGCCGCGACACCCACCGCGGCGGATCGAGGTCAGCCACGTTCTGCAGCGCGATCGTCCGCTCGAAGGAGACAAAGGCATCGGGGGCGCCGGCCAGTTCCAGGGCGAAGTGGTCGGCGCGGCGCTCCATCGCGCGCGACAGGCGGTTGCCGACGAGGCCGACCGGCCCGGTGGTGAGGACCGCCGCCAGCGCCAGCGCGGGCAGGGCGGCGGCCGTCCCGCGCTCGGGCGAGAGCTCCCAGCTCAGGCGCTGCACCGCCAGCGCCGCGGTGGGCGACACGATCGCCGCGTAGAGCAGGCCGCGCGGCACGTCGCGATGGCGGACGTGGGCGAGCTCGTGGGCCACGACCAGGCGGATCTCGTCGCGCTGGTAGCGGTCGATCAGGGTGTCGAAGAGCACGACGCGCTTGGTCGGACCCAGCCCGGTGACGTAGGCGTTGGCCGCCGTCGTGCGCCGGCTGGCGTCCACGGAATAGACCTCGCCGACGGTCACGCCGGCCTCGCGAGCCAGGGCCAGCACGTCCGAGCGCAGCTGGCCTTCGGGCAGCGGCTCGAAATCGTTGAAGATCGGATCGAGGACCACCGGGGCCAGCGCGGCCAGCCCGGCGCCCAACACCACCGCCCCTGCGCCCATCGGCGCCCACCACAGGCGCGGGAAGCGTCGCGTGCCCAAGAGGACCACGGCCCCCGCGGCGCCGGTGAACACCGTCTGGATCGCGCTCGCCTTGGCCACATCGGCGGCCCAGCCCCGCCAGGACTGGGTGTCTAGGCCGACGGCCATGGCGCGGCGACGGGAGATCGCGCGCAGCGGCAGCGTGGGGAGCGTGAGGACCAGCGACAGCCCGGCGGCCGAGATGGCCCCGCCGGCGGCGGGCGGCCCCCAGGGACGCCGGAGCGCCGCGGGCGGCCGGCGGACCAGCCCCGCCAGGGCGATCGCGTCGATCAACCCCCGTGTCATCCCCAACGCCAGCTGGGGCCGCGCATAGCGGCGCCCCCGATCGATCTCATCGGCCGAGAAGTAGGTCTCCACATCGACCCGGACGGGCTCCAGGGCGGGGGCCCGGGGGGCCAGGAGGCGCCGGGCGGTTTCGGCGGTGGCGGCGGCCAGGAGCACCGGCCAGAGGGCCCGAACGCGTGAATGCCTGCTCACCCGCGAGACTGTAGTGATGCGCGTCGCCATCGTCTCCGACATCCACGGCAACCGCCATGCCTTCGAGGCCGTGCTCGACGCCATCAGCGAGACCGACTGCCGGGAGCTGTGGTGCCTGGGCGACCTCGTCGGCTATGGCGCGGACCCCGATGCCTGCGTGGCGCTGGCCCGCGAGCACGCGGCGATCTGCCTGGCCGGCAACCACGATCTGGGCGTGCGGGGCACGATCCCGCTCGAGCAGTTCTCGCGCGGGGCGGCGCTGGCGGCCACCTGGACACAGGAAACGATCGGGCCCGAGACACGCGAGTACCTGGACAGCCTGGAGCCCCAGAACGTGGAGGAGGCCGCCGCGCTCTATCACGCCAGCCCCCGCGACCCGGTGTGGGAGTACGTGCTCTCGCCGCTCCAGGCCGAGCTGTGCCTCGACGTCCAGGCGCGGCGGATCTCGCTCATCGGCCACTCCCACGTGGCCCTGTCGTTCTCTCGGGTGCCGGGGGCGCCGGCGACGGGCCAGACCCGCGGCGACGACGAGGAGCTCGACCTCGCCGACGGCGAGTGGCTGGTCAATCCCGGCAGCGTGGGCCAGCCCCGCGACGGGGACCCCCGGGCCGCCTGGCTGGAGTTGGATCTCGACAACTGGCAGGCGGTGTATCGGCGCACCGAATACGACATCGACGGGGCGGCGGCGGCGATCCGGGCCGCGCGGCTGCCGGACTCGCTGGCTGAGCGCCTGCTCTACGGGCAGTAGCGGGGCGGGCAGTAGCGGGGCGGCCAGGAGCCTCGCGCCGCGCCAACCGGGGCAGGCTCCAAGCCTGGATCTCCGATCATGCGAGACGACCCCGGGATTGGAGCATCCAGGCTAAAGTCAGGCGCCAGATGGGCTTGGGCTCTCGAGCATTCCTGGCCGGCGGCCTCGGCTTCGCCGCTGCCTTCGCTGTCGCTTGCGGCAGCACCAACGGGCTGCTCTCAGCCGACCAGAACAACAGCCTGACCAGCCAGCTGAACTCCGTCTCCTCGGCGGTGGACGCCCACGACTGCGCGCAGGCCAACAGCGCCGCGGCCGCACTGACCAACGCCGTCACCAACCTGCCCGCGACGATCAACACCACCCTGTCGCAGAACCTCAGCCAGGGCGCCAGCACCGTCGCCCACCTGGCCGCCCGCGACTGCGCCAGCACCAGCACCACCAAGACGACGACGTCGACGCCCACCACCAGCTCGACGCCCACCACCAGCACGTCGACGAGCACTCCGACGTCGACGTCGAGCAGCACCTCGACCAGCAGCAGCACCAGTTCGTCCGCAACCAATCCGACGCCGCCGGGTACCTCTTCTACGTCCAACGGCGGCGTCAGCCCCGGCGGCACCGCCACCGTCGGCGCCGGTGGCAACGGCGGCAACAGCGTCGGCGGGAATGGCGGCAACGGCCAGGGCGGCAACGGACAATGACAGGCACAACCGTCATCGCAGGCAGGTATCGCATCGAGGGCCGCCTCGGCGTCGGCGGGATGTCGACGGTCCATCTGGCCTTCGATAACCGCCTGGAGCGCTACGTGGCGCTCAAGCTGCTGGCCGAGCACCTCGCCGACGACCCCACCTTCGTCTCGCGCTTCCGTCGCGAGGCCCTGGCCGCGGCCCGGCTGGTGCACCCCAACATCGTCCAGGTCTTCGACTTCGGCTTCGACTCCGGCCACCACCAGCACTTCATCGTGATGGAGCATGTCTCGGGCAACTCGTGCGCCGAACTGCTGCGCGATCACGGTCACCTGGGCGTGACGCAGGCCATCGACGTCGTCTCCCAGGCCTGCCGCGGCCTGGATTACGCCCACCGCAACGGCGTCGTGCACCGCGACGTCAAGCCCGGCAACCTGCTCGTCTCCGACTCCGACGTCGTCAAGCTCGCCGACTTCGGGATCGCGCGCGCCGTCGATCAGTCGAGCATCACCCAGGTGGGGTCGGTGCTCGGCACCGCCGCCTATCTCTCGCCTGAGCAGGCGCGTGGCGATGAGGCCGGTCCCCAGGCCGACCTGTACTCGCTGGGCGTGGTCACCTACCAGCTCATCGCGGGCCGGCTGCCCTACGAGGCCGCGTCGCTGTCGGAGCTCGCGCTCAAGCAGCAACGCGAGTCGCCCATCCCGCTCGACGAGCTCAACCCCGAGGTGCCGCCGACGCTGGCCCAGGCCGTGGCGCTGGCGCTGGCCATCGACCAGCGCGACCGCCCCGCCGACGCAATGGAGCTCGCCGAGATGCTGCGCGACGGGGCCCGGGGCACGGGCCCGGCGACCTCGGCCCGGAGCTTTGCCACCAACACCACGCGCGTCGTGCCCGGCCAGCCGACGGCCGCGACCCGCGTCACCCGGCCCGACCCGCCCACCCCGGTGCCCCGCGCGCCGCGGCAGGTCCCGGCGCGGCGTCCGACCCGCCAGGAGGCGGCCGACGCCTACGCGCGCCAGACCGCGGTCGAGGACCGAGCGGCGCCGCCGAGCCGGAGCGGCCGCGGCTTTCGCCGGATGATGGCGGTCCTGGCGCTGCTCGCCGTGCTGGCTCTGATCGTGATCGCCGCGGTGACGATCTCCAACAGCACGTCGAACACCGTGGTGCACTACCGCAAGGTGGTCGCCCACGACGCTCAGTCGGCGATCAACCAGCTCACCGACATCATCAACAAGTACACGAAGTAGGCGCTCGGCAGAGGTCAGGCCAGGACGCCAGTTGCGCCCGGTGCGGCTCCCGCGAGCAGCGCGGCTGCCACCTCGTCCAGCCGATCGACCTCGATCGCGTGGCGCAGATCGGCCATCAGCCTCGCGATGAAACTGAGGTTGTGCAGGGTCACGAGGCGCAGCCCGGTGAGCTCGTGCGCCCGCAGCAGATAGTGCAGGTAGCCGCGCGAGAAGCCGCCGGCGCACGCCGGGCACGGGCAGCCCTCCAGGATCGGCTCGCGGGAGCGCCGCCAGCGGCCCTTGACCAGGTCCACCCGCCAGCGTCCGGTGGGGTCGGGGACGAGGGCGACCCCGTGGCGGCCCAGGCGCGTCGGCACAGCGCAGTCGAAGGTATCGATCCCCTGGCCCACGCCGGCGATGAGGTCGTCGACCTCGCCGATCCCCAGCAGGTGGCGGGGTCGGTCGGGGGCAACGCGGTCGAGCTCGACCGTGGTCCAGTCCACCACCTCGCGCATCTGCGCCTTGTCCTGCCCCAGGGAGCCGCCGATGGCGATGCCGTCGCAGCGACTGTCAGCGACCGCGGCGGTGGAGGCCATCCTCAGGTCGTGCTCCACCCCGCCCTGGACGATCCCGTACACGGCCTGGCCGGCGGGGCCGTGGCGCTCGTGCCAGTCCAGGCAGCGCGCCAGCCAGCCGTGGGTGCGCTCCATCGATCGCGCCGTGTACTCGCGGGTGACGTGAAAGGGGGTGCACTCGTCGAACACGAGTGCGATGTCCGAGCCCAGCGCCGCCTGCACCGTCATCGACGTCTCCGGGCCCATGAACCGCTCGCCGCCGTCCAGGTAGGAGCGAAAGCGCACCCCCTCCTCCTCGATGGCGAGGATCGTCCCGTTGGAGTCGCCGCGCCCGGAGCCGCCGCCGGGCTGGCCGCGGCGGCCCTTGATCTCGTCAGCCACGCTCCCGTAGCCCATCGAGAACACCTGAAAGCCGCCCGAGTCGGTGATGATCGGGCCGTCCCAGCGCATGAACTCGTGCAGGCCGCCCATCTCGGCCACCAGCTCGTGCCCGGGGGCCAGGAAGAGGTGAAAGGTGTTGCCCAGCACCATCTCGTAGCCCAGTGCTGCGACGTCGCGAGGCTCGAGCGCCTTGACCGCACCGCGGGTGGCCAGCGGAACGAACGCCGGGGTCTGGACCTCGCCGTGCGTCAGGTGCAGCGCGCCCCGTCGCGCGCGGGACCCGGTGCTGCGAGCGGCGATCGTGAACACCGGCGAGACCCTAGCCGAGCGACTACGATGGCCACGGTGAGTGCCAGAGCTCTACTTCCCTGGGTGCTGCCGGGCACAATCATCGTCGCCGTGCTGGTGGCGACGGTGGCCGGTTCCGTGCTCCTCGGGATCCTGCTAATGCTGGTCGGCTACGTCGGCGTGCCGATGGCCTACCTGGCCTACTCGCGCACCCGGCAGGAGCTGCGCGAGGGCGCCCCGACCGGCGCCACGCGGCGGTCGCGCCCAGGCCGTACCCGGCGCTAGGCGGCCGCCGGCACCAGCTCGCCGACGCCTGCCAGCGTCCCGGCGGGCGACTGGCCCCCGGCGACCACGATCGCCTGCCCGATCGTCATCACCGCCGCGTCGGAGGTGGGTGTGGGCAGCCGGCCCGCGGGGCGCACCCGACCCGTGAGCGGGTCCACGGCATCGATGGCCGCAGTCTGGTCGCTATCCCCCGGCCCCCGTCCCCCTACCAGGTAGATGATCGCGCCCAACGTCACGGCGTTGCCGTGCTCAGTGGGTCGAGGCAGCGTCCCGATCCGCCGCACGCGGTGGGTGGCGACGTCAAAGCGATAGATCGCGGCGCTCGTCCCCGCCGGGGTCACGCCGCCAAGCACATACAGGCCCGAACCACTGATCGTCACCGCGGCGTAGCGCAGGCCCACCGGCAGGTGCGCCACCACCGTCGGCCTGCTGCCGGGGCGCCAGGCGACGATCGTGTCCAGGTAGGTGCTGCCGTCAAAGCCGCCCACCACGTAGGCGGTGCCGCCCGCCTGGGTGACGGCGACGTCGGACTGCGGCACCGAAAGCGCGTCGACCGGGGACGTATTACCCCGGTTCGGGTCGTACATGAGGATGTGATCGAGCTCCGTGGTGAAGCCGCCGCCGAAGACGTAGACCCGGCCGGCCAGCCGTGCCGCCTGTGCGTCGTGCTGTGGCCCCGGCAGCGCGCCGGTGCGCACGACCCGGCGCAGGTCGGCGATCTCGATGCCCGCCACCGACACGTCAGCGTCGTTCAGGCCGCCCAGCATGACGAAACGGTCGCCGCCGAGGGTGGCGTAGGCGGGGTCGCGAAGCGGGGCCGGCAGGGTGTAGAGCCGGCGGTAGCGCAGCGCGACGGCGCCGCCAGCGACCCGCCGGCGCCGCGCGTCTCGTGCAGCCCGGCTCGCGGGCGTGGCCGCCGGCTTGCGGCTGCCCGTGCCGGCGGCCGCGGCGGTCGAGTGCGAGCTCGTGTGCCCGCCGTCGCCACCGCATGCGGCCACGCCAAGAGCCGCCGCGACGAGCATCATTGTGAGAGCACCGCGCCGGATGGCGGCGAGGCTAGAGCACTCCGACCGGCGCGAGGGGCAGGTTGTGAGCATTCTCACTGCTTGCATAAGTTCGGTTTCGGCGACCGAGGACACACTGCCCACGTGCCCGGTCGCCGCATCCCCGTCGCGCAGCTCATCGCCCTGGCGCTGCTCCCTGCCCTCCTCGTCTCCGCCTGTGGTGAGGGCAGTCACCGCCCCCATCGGCCCACGCAGGGCATGAGCACGACGAGCACCTCGACGACGCCCGGCGTGGGACCGGCGACCGCCGACACGGCCGCGGACCAGCGAAAGACCGTCGACGTCTACCGCCACGACGGCGCCGGCATGCTCAGTCCGGTCGTACGCGGGGACCCGGCGCTCGTCTACGTGCCCAACAGCATGAGCAACACGGTCGACGTGATCAGCCAGCGCACGATGCGGATCGTCGCGCAGTTCCCCACCGGCGCCCTGCCCCAGCACGTCACCCCCTCCTGGAGCCTGAGGACGCTCTACGTCGACAACGACGTGGGCAACTCGCTGACCCCGGTCGACCCCCGCACCGCGCGTCCCGGCCGTCCGATACCGGTCACCGACCCCTACAACCTGTACTTCACGCCCGACGGACGCTTCGCCATCGTCGTGGCCGAGCGACTACAGCGGCTGGACTTCCGGCGGCCGGACACGATGGCGCTCGTGCACTCGCTGTCGGTCCCGGCCTGTCGCGGCGTCGATCACATGGACTTCTCCGCGAGCGGGCGCTACGCCTACGCGAGCTGCGAGTTCGCGGGACGGATGATCGAGGTCGATCTGCGCACGCAGCGGCTCATGCGCACGCTCGTGCTCAATCACGGCGACGCGAGCCCTCAGGACGTCAAGCTCGCGCCGGACGGGCGGATGCTGTACGCCGCCGATCAGCTCAATGGCGGACTGTGGGAGATCGACCCCGACACGTTCCGCGTGCGCGGCTTCCTGCGCACCGGGACAGGCGCCCACGGCCTGTACCCCAGTCGCAACGCTCGCTTCATGTACGTCTCCAACCGCCTGGCGGGCACCGTCTCGGTGGTCAGCTTCCGCACGCGGCGGGTGGTGCGGACCTGGCGGCTGCCCTCGCCGGCAAGCCCGGACATGGGCGGCGTCTCGGCCGACGGCAACACGCTGTGGCTGAGTGGCCGCTACAACGCGGTGGTCTACGCCATCAACACCCGGACCGGGCGACTGCGCGCCACCATCCCGGTCGGCCCCGGCCCTCATGGCCTTTGCGTGTGGCCCCAGCCGGGGCGCCACTCCCTGGGACACACCGGCGAGATGCGCTGAGCCCCCGTCAGGCCCGGATCTGAGGCATGCGATCCGGGTCTGCCGGGGGCTCGGCACTCACGTCAAGGGCTTAGGCAGCGGCGGGCGCCTCCGCGGCGGGGGCCTCGGCCACGGGCGTCTCCGAGGGGCTCTCGGAGCTCTCGATCGCCTCGGTCTCGCCGGCGGGCGTGCCAGCCACGGTGATCTGCACCTTGCGCGGAGCCTGGTGGACCGGCTTGGGGACGGTCACCTCGAGGACGCCGTTGGCGAACGTCGCCTTCACGGAGTCGGCCTCGACGCCCTCCGGGAGGGTCAGCGAGCGCCGGAAGGAGCCGTAGCTGCGCTCGACGCGGTAGTACCCGGCCTTGCGATCCTGCTGCTCGGACTTGCGCTCACCGGAGATGGTGAGGACGTCGTCCTCGACCTCGATGTTGACGTCGGACTCGCTGAGACCCGGGAGGTCGGCCTTCAGAACGAACGCGCCGTCGGTCTCCACCAGGTCCATCGCCGGGATCCAACGGCGGAACGTCGTGCCGTTGGCGGTGGTGGGGGTGTCAAAGAAAGAATTGAACAGCCGGTTCATCTCGTTCTGGATCGTGCCCAGCTCGCGGACCGGCTCCCATCGGATAAGTGCCATTTAGAACCTCACTTGGAAGATCTGCGGAAGTCATGAATTGCTTGCTTTCGCATTATGAAATCTGAGTCTAGCATTGTCAAATTTCCTCTCAGAAACCTCCGCGCTGTAGGCTCCGGAGCGTGCCCGCCCCGTTCATCATCGCCCAGGTCAGCGACCCCCACATCGGCGGCGAGTGGGGAGCCACCGACCCGGTGGCGGGGTTGACGGCGGTGCTCAACGCCGTACGGGCTCTGCCCGATCGCCCCGACGTCCTGCTCGTCACCGGCGACCTGGTCAACAACGGGACCGACGACGAGTACGCGCTGGTCCAGAAGCTCGTTGCCGCCGTGTCCGCGCCCATCCACGTTCTCCCCGGCAACCACGACCGTCGCGAGGGACTCCGAGCCCGCTTCGGGCTCCCCGGCGACCCGGCGGCTCCGATTCAGTACTCGGCGGACCTCGGCCCGCTGCGGCTCGTCGCCCTCGACACCACGATCTCAGGGCGGGCCGCTGGGGAGCTGGACTCACAGCGTCTGGACTGGCTTGACGCGGAGTTGGCGCTCGCCCCCCAACAGCCGACCTTGTTGGCCATGCACCATCCCCCGGTCATCACCGGGATGCAGCCATGGGACGCGATCGGCCTCGACGCGGCCGGCCGCGCCGGTCTCGAGGCGATCGTCGCACGCCACCCGCAGGTGCAGCGGCTCGTCGCAGGCCACGTCCACCAGCCGCTCGTCTCGACCCTGGCCGGACGCGCTGTCCTCTCCATCCCCAGCACCTACGTCCAGGCTCAGGTCGACTTCGACGCGCCCGAGATCCAGTTCGGCGCGGGACCGCCGGGCTTCGCCGTCCATGCGCTGGTCGACGGCGCGATCACTTCCTACCTGCACACAGTCGGGCTACGCGACTCGCGCCACTAGGAAGCGGACTCCTCGTCAAAGCGCGCGTCGGCCCTGACCTCGAACACGCGACGGGCCCCCTGCTCCAGCCAGCCGGTGCGCTCGGCCTTCACGGCGTCGAAGGCGGGGACGTAGGGCTTGATGTCCAGCACGGGCGTTCCGTCGAGCAGGTCCAGGCCGGCGATCTCGAGGGTCGCCCCCCGCACGGCGAGCAGGCGGACGACCGACACGCCGATCGGGTTGGGGTGGCGCGGGGATCGCGTGGCGAAGACACCGCGTCGGGTGTCATCCAGGAAGGGAACGACGGTGAGCCCGCCTGGCTTTCCGCGATGCAGGTGGGCGATGACATACAGATGCGAGAACGTCTCGAGGTCGGCCAGGCCCGGCACGAAGCTCGGGTGGATCTCGATCTGCCCGTGCACGTCGGGGGCGGCGACCGACTGCAGGGGCATGCCCTCAAACGTCGTGAAGGGGGAGCGGACAACCCCGATCACCTGATACGTAATCGCGTCCGGTTGGGGTGTGGCGTCCACAGGGCGCGATGCTAGCCGCGACGAGCCACCAGTCCCGCCACCGCCCGGCGCCTCCCCCGGTGCTCGACGATCGCCTCTCGATGGCGGATGACCTCGAGGTCCGCGAAGGCCCCCGGGAGCTCTCCGGGGTCAAGCAGGTAGTGCGCCTCGACGTGATTGCCCAGGGTCTCCAGATCGGGTCGCGTGAAGGTCTCGAGGATGAGCAGGCCGCCGGGTGTCAGCGCCCGGGCAAGCGACGCGAACAGGTCGCGCTGCAGATAGTTGATCTGGACGATGACGTCGTAGGGTCCGGCCGGGAGCCCGCCCTGCTCCAGGTCAAGCGGCCAAGCGTGCACGGCCAGCCCGCGCGCGGCCGCAGTTGCACGCAGCGCGTCGGTGGCCACGTCGGATACGTCGACGGCATCCACCTGGAATCCGAGCTCTGACGCGAGGTAGCCGGCGTTGCGGCCATCGCCGCAGGCGACGTCGAGCGCCCGCCGCCCGGGCACCCGGGTCAGCAGGGCGCGCTGCTCGGCCAGCCACGGGCTGGGCGACCGTTCGAAGGCTCGGAGGCCGCGCTCGCGGTAGCGCTGGTTCCAGCGCTCGCGCGGGTCGCCCGACGGACCGGAGGTCGTGAGCGGCCCGGTCAGCGGTCGCGGACGATCCGCAGGTTCGTGGTCCGAGCCTGGAGGCGATCCATCGCGGCCTCGATGTCGGTCGACGGCGGCTCGTTGGACCACCGCTTGCCGACCTGCTGGACCTCACCGGCGGCGTGGAGGGTCTCCAGTCGCCGGACCGTCTTCTCGTGGTTGAGCCCGGCGGCCTTGGCGATCCGCGCCACCGAGTGCTCGCCGTGCGGGAGTTCACGCAACGCTTTGCGCAGGCGATCCTCCCGCGGCTCAGTGCGTTCCTTTGACGACGAGGAGTTCTTGCCAGAGCGCGACGCGCCTCTCTTGCTGCCGCGCGACCCGCCGGTCTGCGACGCCCCGGACCCGTTCGGCGGTGATCCACCGGAGCCGTTCTGCTGCGGCGCGCCGGCCCCATTGGCCTGGGCCTCGCCCTGCGGACCCGGCTGCTGGGACGCGGGAGACGACGAGGCTGCCGCCTCCGGGGCCCCCGCGGAATCCGCGGTCGCCGTCGCCGGGGCCGTGGCCGTCACCGCGACCGGTGTCTCACCGGCGCGCATGGGCGGCTCAGTGCCATAACGTGCCCTGCACGCGGGGCACATCACGATCGGCTGCCGGCCCTCGGGCCGGACAACCTCGAACTGCCGCGGGCGGCGGCCGGTCTGGCAAACCTCGCAACGCCGGCCCGCGCGCTCGAGCTCAATCAGGTCCTCAGGCGTCATCTGATGCACCCACGATAGAAGGTCGCGAGCAGTAAAGGGGGAAAGACCCTCGTCGGGGCGCCGGACGGCCGGTCTCAGTCCGCGGAGATCAGCGACTCGCCGGTCATCTCGGCCGGTTGGTCGATGCCCATCATCTGCAGCAGCGTGGGCGCCACGTCGGCCAGCACTCCGCCCGAGCGCAGCTTCAGACGCGGCACGGTCACGATGACCGGGACCGGGTTGAGCGAGTGGGCCGTGTTGGGCGAGCCGTCGGGCTCGAGCATGTGGTCGGCGTTGCCGTGATCGGCGGTGATGAGGCAGGCCCCGCCGGTCTCAAGGACCGCCTGCACGACCTCCCCCAGGTACCTGTCCACGGTTTCCACGGCGGTCACGGCAGCCTCGATCACGCCGGTGTGCCCCACCATGTCGGCGTTGGCGAAGTTGATGATTCCAAAGCGCGGTGGCTCGGACCGCCACGCGGTGACGAACGCCTCAGCCGCCTCAGGCGCACTCATCTGCGGCTTGTGGTCGTAGGTGGGCACGTCGCGCGCTGAGGGCACAAGCTCGCGCTCCTCGCCGTCGTACGGGCTCTCCTCGCCCCCGTTGAAGAAGTAGGTCACGTGGGGGTACTTCTCGGTCTCGGCGACGTGCAGCTGGCGCTCGCCGCGCGCCGCGATGACCGCCGAGATCGTGATCTCGGGCCGCTCGGGCGGGAAGGCGATCGGGTACGGCCACCCCTCCTCGTATTCGGTCATCATCGTGTAGCGCTTCACCGGCTCAGCGCCCTCACGGTCGAACTCATCGAAGTCTGGGGCGGCCAGCGCTCGGGTGATCTCGCGCATTCGGTCGGGGCGGAAGTTGAGCCCCAGCACCGAGTCGCCGGAGCGGATGCACGCCTCCTCCCCCACCAGCGACGGCGTGATGAACTCGTCGGTCTCGTCGCGCTCGTAGGCGGCCCGAACGGCCTCGGCGGCAGTGTCGTAATGGTGCTCGGCGCGGCCGTGGACGAGCATGTCGTAGGCGAGCTTGACCCGGTCCCAGCGCTTGTCGCGGTCCATGGCGTAGTAGCGGCCCACCACCGACCCGAAGCGCCCGCAGCCGCTCTCGCTCATCCACCCCGCCACCGTCTCCAGGTAGCCCGCCCCGGACTTGGGGGTGGTGTCGCGGCCGTCGGTGAAGGCGTGGACGACGAGGTCGGGCACCTCCAGCGACGCGCCCAGCTCGATCAGGGCCTTCAGGTGATCCATGCTCGAGTGCACCCCGCCCTCGGACACCAAGCCGATGACGTGCACCCGCTCGGCACCGGTGAACGCGTCACGCAAGGCGTCGTTGGAGGCGAACTCTCCGTCACGGGCCGCGGCGTCGATGCGGGTGAGGTCCTGCATGATGACGCTGCCGGCGCCGAGGTTGAGATGGCCGACCTCGGAGTTGCCCATCTGGCCCTCGGGCAGGCCGACCGCCCGGCCCGAGGCGGTGAGCGTCGTCGTGGGGAAGCGGGCCCACAGCTCGTCGAACACCGGCGTGTCGGCGAGGTCGACGGCGTTCCCCGGGCCGGGGTCGGCCAGGCCCCAGCCGTCGAGCACGATCAGCACGGCGCGGTCGACCGGCAGCTCCGACGGTCCGTCGGTCATCTCAGACCCGCCCGCCGCCTACGCGCCCGCCGCGGCCACGATGGCCGCCAACGCCTCGGCGTCGAGGCTGGCACCGCCCACCAGCGCCCCATCGACGTCAGGCAGCGCCAGCAGCTCGGCGGCGTTGTCGGGCTTGACGCTGCCGCCGTAGAGAATGCGGGTGCGCGCGGCCTGCTCGCGAGAGCGATCGCCGACGAGAGCCCGGACGAACGCGATCGCATCCTGGGCCTGCTCGGGGCTCGCCACCAGCCCCGTCCCGATCGCCCAGATCGGCTCATAGGCGATGACGACATCGCCCAGGCGCTCGGTGTCCACGCGGGCAAGGGCCTCCTGGACCTGGTGGCGGAGCTTGCGCTGGGTGTCGCCGTTCTCGCGCTCGTCCTCGGTCTCGCCGACGCACAGGACCGGCAGCAGCCCCGCGGCGAGGGCGGCGGGCACCTTCTGGGCCAGGGCCTTGTCGGTCTCGCCGAAGTACTCACGGCGCTCGGAGTGGCCCAGGACCACACCCTGGACCTCCAGCTCGGTCAGCATTGCCGCTGACACCTCGCCGGTGAAGGCACCGTGATCGGCCTGGTGCATGTTCTGGGCGTAGACCGCGACCCGCGAGCCCCGGGTGGAGTCCACCATCGCGCCCAGCGCGGTGAACGTCGGGCAGATGGCCACCTCGACGCCGTCGGCCGAGGACACCCGCGGCAGCAGCGCGGCGATGAACTCCTCGGCCTCCGCCACCGTCTTGTGCATCTTCCAGTTGCCCGCGATGAGCGGCGTGCGGCGCCCCTGCGCGCCGGGATCTGCGGCTGGCGGGGTCATGCCAATGCCTCGACGCCGGGGAGCGCCTTGCCCTCGATGAGCTCAAGCGACGCCCCTCCACCCGTGGACAGGTGGGTCACCTTGTCGGCGAGGCCGAAGCGCTGAAGCGCCGCCGCCGAGTCCCCACCGCCGACCACGGTCACCGCGGCGCTCGCGGCGACCGCCTCGGCCAGGGTGCGGGTGCCGGCCGCGAACGGGGCGAGCTCGAAGGCGCCCATGGGACCGTTCCAGAACACCGTGCCGGCGGTCTTGACGATCGTCGCGTATGCCTCCGCGCTGCGCGGGCCAATGTCCAGGCCCATCATCCCGTCGGGTACGTCGACGCCGTCCAGAGGCACGGGCTCGGCGTCGGCGTCAAAGCGGTCGGCCAGCACCAGGTCTGACGGGAGCTGGATCGTCGCGGCGGTGTCGTCGGGGCCCCCGGCGCCGGCGATGACCCGGCGCGCCAGCTCGACGTCCTCCTCGGCGCACAGCGAGTCGCCGATCGAGTGGCCCTGAGCCTTGAAGAAGGGGAAGCACATCGCGCCTCCGATGAGGATCTGATCAGCCACGTGCTGGAAGGCCTCGATCACGCCGAGCTTGTCGGACACCTTGGCGCCGCCGAGCACCGCCACCAGCGGCCGCGACGGGTTCTCAAGCAGCCCGGTGAGAGTGCTCACCTCGCGCTCGAGCAGGAGCCCGGCGGCGTGTTCGCGCACCTTGTGGGCGACCCCCTCGGTGGAGGCGTGGGCGCGATGGGCCGCACCGAAGGCATCGTTGACATAGACGTCGGCGAGCTGGGCCAGCGCCTCGGCCAGCGCAGGGTCGTTCTTGGTCTCGCCGGGCTCGTAGCGGATGTTCTCCAGCAGCACCACGTCGCCGTCTGACATCTGATCCACCACCGCGGCGACCTCCGGGCCGTGGGTGCCGGGAGCAAGCTTGACCGGCGTGTGCAGCAACTCGCCCAGGCGCTCGGCCACCGGGCGTAGCGACAGCTCGGGCTCGTGGTCCTTGGGCCGCCCCAGGTGGGAGACCAGCACCAGCTTGGCGCCTTTGGAGCGCAACTCCTCGATCGTGGGCAGCGCCGCGCGGATGCGGGTGTCGTCCGCCACCGTGCCGCCGTCCAGCGGGACGTTGAAGTCGACCCGGACGAGAACCCGCTTGTCCCGTAGCTCGCCCAGGTCAGACAGTTCCTTCACAGCAGTCGTTGCACGAGATCGGAGACGCGGTTGGAATAGCCCCACTCGTTGTCGTACCAGGAGACGACCTTGACCATCGTGCCGTCCATGACCGAGGTGAGCTCGGCGTCGAAGATCGAGGACGCGGGGTTCTTGACGATGTCCCTGGACACGATCGGGTCCTCGTTGTAGATGAGCAGCCCCTTGAGCGGGCCATCGCTCGCCGCGGCCTTCATCGCCGCCGTGATCTCCTCCACCGTCGTCTCGCGGTTGACCTCGACCGTGAGGTCCACCACGCTGCCGGTGGGGACCGGGGCGCGGACGGCGAAGCCGTGGAGCTTGCCGTTGAGCTCGGGGATGACCAGGCCGATCGCCTTGGCCGCCCCGGTCGAGGCCGGGATGAGGTTGACCGCCGCGGCCCGGGCGCGCCGCAGGTCGCGGTGGGGCATATCCAGGAGCCGCTGGTCGGCGGTGTAGGCGTGGATCGTGGTCATCAGCCCATGCTTGATGCCGATCGCATCGTGGACGACCTTGGCCACGGGAGCCAGGCAGTTGGTGGTGCAGGAGGCGTTGGAGATGATCTGGTGATTCTCGCGGTCATATGCCTCGTCAAAGTTGACGCCGAGCACGATGGTGGTGTCGGGGTTGGTCGCGGGCGCAGAGATGACCACCTTCTTGGCGCCGGCCTCGAGATGCTTGGAGGCGTTCTCACGGTCGGTGAAGAGCCCGGTGGATTCGATCACGACGTCGGCGCCGAGCTCTGACCACGGTAGGTCGGCCGGATCGCGCTCGGCCAGGACCCGGATCTCCTTGCCGTCGACGGCAAAACCGGCGTCGGTCGCCTCCACCTCGCCGGGGAAGGGCCCGTAGGTCGAGTCGTACTTGAGCAGGTGGGCGATTGTCTTGGGATCGACGAGATCGTTGACGGCCAGCCATTCGATGTCCGCGCCGCTCTCGTACGCGGCGCGGAAGACGTTTCGGCCGATCCTTCCGAAGCCGTTGATTGCGACGCGTACCGCCATGCGTTCTGCCTCCGTTTCCTGCCTTCAATGTTCATGTGCCCATGCCGCCGCCATCGGCGACCCAGCGAGCGACAGGCTACCTAAACGGGCTCGAGATCCCCCTCGCGCGGGTCGGGCCAGACACCCCGATGGGGGGTCACGCCGCCCGGCTAGCGCCGGGACACCACCTCTACCCGCAGCCGATCCGGATCCAACAGATATCCGGCGTAGTAGCGGCGCCCGTACTGCGGCCGCGGTCCGGGTGCACCGTCGTCGAGGCCCCCGTTCGCCAGACCTGCCGTGTGGGCGGCGTCGACGGCCGCCTTGCCGCTCGCCTGCAGCGCCAGATGGCCGTAGCCGGGCGCGGGCGGGCGGCCGCGCTGGACGAAGAAGAACAGCGGCGAGTTGATTCCGTAGCCGATCAGATGCTCGGACTCCGCCAGCCGCCGGGCCCCGAGCGCGAAGAACAGCGCGTCATAGAACCGGGCCGTTCGCTCCAGGTCTGAGACCTCGAAGCCGATGTGCTCGATCACGCGGGTTCGCCGACGTCGCGGTGCAGGACGTCGACGACGTAGCCCTGTCGTCCCGCGTAACGCTCGGCCAGATGCAGGGCGACCGCCACCGAGCGGTGACGCCCACCCGTGCAGCCGATGGCGACCACGAGATGTGCCTTGCCCTCGGCCAGGTATTGGGGCAGCAGATAGTCGAGCATGGGCTCCAGGTGCTCGTAGAACACGTCGAGCGCGCCGTCGCGGTTGATGTAGTCGACGATCCGGGCGTCGGCGCCGGTGAGCGGGCGCAGTTCGGGCTCGTAGTGGGGGTTGGGCAAGAACCGCACGTCGAACAGCAGGTCGGCGTCGCGGCTGGTCCCGTACTTGAAGCCGAAGCTCTGAAAGGTGACGGCCAGGCGTCCCGGAGTCTTTGACTGCAGCAGCTCGTCGGTGAGCTTGCGCCGCAGCATCGCCGCGGTCAGCTGGCCGGTGTTGACCACGACGTCGGCGCGCTCGCGGACCGGCGCCAGCAACTCGCGCTCGCGCCGGATCCCGTCGGCGACGCTTCCCGTGGGCGCCAGCGGGTGGCGCCGGCGGGTTTCCTTGTAGCGCGTCAGCAGCGCCTCCTCGTCGGCCTCCAGGAACAGCACGCGGTGGCGCACCCCGGCGGCCCGCAGAGCCTCGAGCATCGCCGCCAGTCCCTCGAAGTAGCTGCCGCCGCGGGCGTCGGAGACGACGGCGGCGCGCGCCACCTTGGACCCCTCGTGCATGAAGAGGTCCACCAGGGAACGGATCATCTCGGGCGGGAGGTTGTCGACGCAGAAGTAGCCCTCGTCCTCGAAGGCCGCCATCGCGGTGGACTTACCGGCTCCTGAGAACCCCGTGATCACCACCAGATCGGTGAGCGCGGAGCCCTCGATGGGAGCGGGTTCCTCCCTGCCAACGCCGCTTGTCATCGCCCTGAAGCTTGACGGGTCAAGCGGACGCGGGGTGACGTACATGTGTACGAGGTGTGGCAGTATGGCCCGCTGTGCTTCGCCGCCGCGTCTGCATCGCCATCGTGGCGGCGCTCGGATTCGTCTTGCCGGGGGCGGTCACCGCGCACGCCGACGTCATCAGCGCCGGCGTCTCGGCCACGCCCACCGGCCAGGAGATGGCGCCCGGCTTCCTGGGGGCCTCCTTCGAGTTCCGGGCGCTGCATCAGTACACCGGCCGTGATCCGCGTGCCGTTGACCCGGCGCTGCTCGGGCTGCTGAAGGGCCTGACGCCGGACCAGTCGCCGGTAATCCGCATCGGAGGCGACAGCACCGACGCCACCTGGTGGCCGATCCGGGGCCAGATCCCCCAGGGCGGCATCAACTATGCGCTGACCAAGGGGTGGCTGCGCACGACGCAGGCGCTCGCCGCCGATCTCAACGCCAAGCTGATCCTGGGCATCAACCTCGCGGCCGGGCGCCCGGCGATCGCCGCCGCCGAGGGCCGCGCCTTCCTGCAGGGGATCGGGCGCCGCTACATCAGCGCCTTCGAGATCGGCAACGAGCCCGACCTCTACACGGTCTTCCCCTGGTACAAGGACCGCCGCGGCCACATCTACCGGGCCCGCGGACGCGGCTATGACCTCAGCGCCTACACCAAGCAGTTCGTCCAGTGGGCGCGGACGTTGCCCAACGTGCCCCTGGCCGGCCCGGCGGTGTCGGGGCCGGCATGGCTGGGCAAGCTGGGCTCGTTCATCGGCGCCGCGCCGCGGCTGGGGATGGTCACCTACCACCGCTATCCGCTGCGGGCGTGCGTGACCGACCCGTCCAGTCCCGGCTTCCCGTCGATCCCCAGCCTCCTGGCCGACAGCTCCTCGGCCGGCCTGGCCACCCCGATGTCGCCGTTCATCGCCCTCACCCACCGCCACAACCTGCCGTTCCGCGTCGCGGAGATGAACTCGGCCTCCTGCCAGGGCGCCAAGGGCGTCTCTGACACCTTCGCCTCAACGCTGTGGTCGCTGGACACGATGTTCCAGTTCGCATCGGTCGGCGTTGACGGCGTCAACTTCCACATGCTCCCCGGCTCCAACTACGAGCTGTTCACGGTCTCGCACAACAGCACCGGCGCCTGGCAGGCGTTCGTCCACCCCGAGTACTACGGCCTGCTCATGTTCGCTCAGGCGTTCCCGCCGGGGGCGCGACTGCTCCAGACCACCGCGCCGTCCGGGCCGGTGAAGGTGTGGGCGACGCAGGGCGCCGACGGCGCAGTGCGCGTCACACTCATCAACAAGGACCCCAACGCCGAGCACGACGTCTCGCTCGCCGTGTCCGGGGCCACCACCCCCGGGTCCCTGGAGACGCTCCGGGCGCCCAGCGTGAGCGCCACCGACGGCGTCACCCTCGGCGGGCAGAGCTTCGGCGACGAGACGACGACCGGCACGCTGCCCACCCCCTCCACCACCCCGTTGGCGCCGGTGGCCGGCACCTACACGGTGCCCCTGCCGGCCGGCAGCGCTGCGATGCTGACGATCGGCGGCGGGGGCACCGGCGGCGGCGGGATCGGCCTGACCCATCGTCACTGACCCCTGTCGAGCAGTAAACTTATAGGTTTACTCAACAAGACTTCAGACTCCGGTCCTGTGCAGCTCGCGGTACATCTCGCGGGCGAGCTTGCCGGGCAGCCCCGGCACCGACTCGAGCTCCTCGCGGCTCGCCGCCAGGATCGCGTCGGGCGAGCCGAAGTGGGCCAGCAGCGCCCGCTTGCGCGCCGGGCCCACCCCCGGCAGATCGTCGAGCACCGACGCGGTCATCGCGCGATCGCGGCGGATGCGGTGGTGGGTGATGGCGAAGCGATGGGCCTCGTCGCGCACCCGTTGCAGCAACTGGAGTTCGGGGGTGTCATGCGCCAGCACCAGCGGCTGGTCACGGCCGGGGATGAACACCTCCTCGATCCGCTTGGCCAGCGAGATGACGGTCACCCCACGGTCGCGAAAGCCCTGCAACGCGCGCAGCCCGGCCGCGAGCTGGCCCTTCCCGCCGTCGATCACGACGACGTTGGGCAGCGCCGCGAAGCTCGGGTCATAGTCCTTGTCGTGAGGTGACACGTCGCGCTGCTGCTCCCAGCGCGCGAAGCGCCGGCCGAGGACCTCCTCCATCGCCGCAAAGTCGTCGGGGCCGTACTCCCCGTCCTCGTCTTGCACGCTTGCGTCCCCCACGCTGAACACCTTGAAGCGGCGGTAGTCGGACTTCTTGGCGGCGCCACCTTCGAAGACCACCATCGAGGCCACCGTGTTGGTCCCCATCAGCGTGGAGATGTCAAAGCACTCGATCCTGAGCGGGACCGTGTCGAGCCCGAGCGCCTGCTGCAGCCCGTCCAGCGCCTCCACGCGCTGCTGGCGCCGGCGCTCGGAGCGCAGCTTCTCCTGATCGATGGCGAGGACGGCGTTGCGCTCGGCCAACTCCAGGATGCGGCGCTTGTCGCCTCGCTCCGCTGCCCGGATCTCGACCGCGGCGCCGCGGCGGGCGCTGAGCGCCTCGGCCAGGGGCGCGATGTCGCTTGCGCTCCCCACCTCACGCTGTACGACGACCAGCGGCGGCACCGACATGGCGCTGGCGTAGTACTGCAGGATGAACGCCTCGGCGACCTCGGCCACCTCGGCTCCAGAGGCGTTGTCCATGTAGAAGCTCTGGCGGTCAGACAGGACCCCGTCGCGGATCTGGAAGACCTGGGCGTTGGCCTCGCCCTCGGCCACGGCGACCGCGATCGCGTCCATCGACCCGTCCTCGTGGGCCACGCGCTGGCGCTCGAGCAGCGAGCGAACCGCCCGCAGCCGGTTGCGCTCGCGAGCGGCGTCCTCGAAGCGCTGCTCGGCGGCGGCCAGCTTCATCTCCTCGTTGAGCGCCCACTCGATCTCCTTGTAGCGCCCGGAGAGAAAGGCGATGACGCCGTCGATGGCCTTGCGGTAACCCTCCTTGTCGACGTACCCGACGCACGGGGCCTCGCAGCGCTTGATGTAGTAGTCCAGGCAGGGCGAGCCGCTGCGACGGCCCGGCTCGGGGCCATCGCAGGAGCGGAACATGAACACCTTGCCCAGCACCTCGAGCGTCGAGCGGACCCGCTTGGCGTTGGAGTAGGGCCCGAAGTAGGCACGGTCACGGCGGTGGCGCTCGCGGGTGAAGTAGACCCGCGGGAAGTCCTCGTCGAGCGAGATGGCGATGTACGGATAGGACTTGTCGTCGCGCAGCCGGATGTTGAAGCGCGGCTTGTACTGCTTGATGAAGTTCTGCTCCACCAGCAGCGCCTCGGACTCCGTGTGGACGACCAGCGCCTCGATCTGGGTGATCATCGGCAGCAGATCGCGGCCCGCGCGCGTGCTCGGGTTGGAGAAGTGCGAGGCGACCCGCTTCTTGATCGAGATCGCCTTGCCGACGTAGATCACCTTGCCGCGCTCGTCGCGGAACAGGTACACGCCGGGCTGGTCGGGCAAGTCGCGGCGCCGGTCGGCGGGAAAGACAGCCATCTGTCCTTCGATCTTAGGACTCGCCCGGGCCAGGATCTGACCGCGATCGGGGGGTGCCGGCGGACGTCGACGACCGCCGAGCAGAGGTTCGCGTCCGACTCGCCGCGCGAGGGGCCATTTCGCGGGAAATCTCCTGTTGCCGCGGAGATTTCCCACCAGATGGCCGCCCAGTGCGCATTACGCGGCAAATCGCGACGCGGCAGCGTGATTTGTCGCGAATTGCCCCCAGCCGGTCGCCGCAAGACCGTCGCAGCCCTTCTAGCCCATCGCGTGGCCGTTCCGACACCCCGCGACACCGGAGGGTCAGCCCCGGTCAGTCCACCGTGAACGCCAGCCCCACCCCAGCGCCCCCCAGCACCAGCGCGATCAGCGCCAGCACCTCCCCCGTCCCCGAGCCGACCGCGTTGGCGCTGTAGCCCGGCGGGGTCAGCGTGGGGTCGAAGAGCAGCGCGTCGTTGGTCGGCGGCACGCTCAGCGCGTGGATCACGAAGGCCAGCGCCACGGCCAACGCCAGCGCCAAGGCGATGCGCCGCGCGCGCCCGCCCCACAGCGCCACCACCATCAGCCCGCCCGCGACCAGAGCCAAGAGCACGTCGACGCCCGAGTAGACCTGCCAGGCGGTGGGATCGGCGGGCACCCCGGCCAGCGCCGCCGTCGCGCCGTAGCGCGCCCTGATCCCCGCCGAGAGCTGGTGACTCCAGGTCAAGAACAGCGACCCGAGCAGCAGCGGCCCGGCGATCGCCATCAGCCAGTCAGAGATCGTCTCACGCGCTCCCTTGCTCACGGCGGCGGCAGTGTACGCGTCGCGACGCCCGCGGCCGCGCCCGGCAGCCGCGACCGCGAGCTCAGTAGCGCCGGGCGGCCCAGATGACCGCGCAGCCCACATACACCGAGGCGCCGACCAGCACCAGCCACGCCACCGACCCCGCCGGGCTGGCCCACAGGCGATGAGTGGCCGTCAGGGTCACCGCCAGCACGCCGACGGCGATGTACAACAGCGCGCGCCGGCTGTCGGGCAGCATGTACAGCGAGCTGCGGTGCTCGCGATACATGACCACGGCGACCCACACGATCGCGGCCAGGAAGATGAGGTAGATCCCCGTGAGCACGACGTTGGCGCCGGTCCCGCCGCCGGGCAGGAAAGCCACGGCCGCCGCGATGACGGCGATGATGGCCACATTGCGGACCGCGGGGCTGATCGTCATACAGACAGCGTACGACGCGCCTCAACCTGCGGCGCCGCCCGCACCCCGTCCCGCGCCGGAGCCGGACCCGCCAGGACGTCGGTCGAGGGCACGGTCCCGTCGGCGCGCTCGGCGGCGAACCGGTACCCCACGCCGAAGTGGGTGTGCACGTAGCGCCACTCGGGCGAGATCGCCTCGAGCTTCTGGCGGAGCTTGCGGACGAACACGTCCACCGAGCGGTCGCCCCGCGCCATCGTGTAGCCCCACACCCGCTGGTAGATGTGCTCGCGCTCCAGCACGCGTCCGCCCGCGCCCGCCAGCTGGGCCAGCAGCTCGAACTCCTTGCGCGACAGCGTCGCCGGGGTACCGTTGGCGTAAGCGTCGAAGCGGTCCGGGCGGATGGCCAGCTCGCCCGCAGTGAGGATCGAGTCAGCGGCCGGCAGCTCGCCAGCACGGCGGCGGCGCAGCACCGCCTCGATGCGCGCCACCAGTTCCTCGGGATGGCACGGCTTGGTGATCCAATCGTCGGCGCCGGCGCGCAGAGCGCGAACCCGGTCCGCCACGGGCGCGGGGCGGCTGCACACCAGGACCGCCAACCCGGGCAGCCGGTCGGCGACCCACTCGATGTAGCCCAGCCCCGTGATCGCGGGGTTGACGATCAGCGCGTGGAGCTTGAGCGCCGAGAGCTGATCGGGGTCAGCCGCGTAGCCGATCACCTGGCTTTCCCACCGGTTGGCGGCAAAGCGGCGATCCAACACCGTGATCATCCCGCTGTCATCGTCGATCAGCGCGATGCGAAGAGCCGAAGCCGGGAGAGGCTGGGGCATTGATTTTCAGTGTAGTGAGCGCCCCCGACGACGCCCTGGGCCCTCAACCGGCCACGGCCTCCCAGCGCTCGTAGAGCTCCGCCACCTTGCGCTTGGCCTCCTCGTGGCGCGCCGAGGACCGCGCCGAGGCCTCGGGCGTCGCCCACGCGGCCGGATCGGCCAGCTCGTCCTCGACCGCGCGCAGCGCCGCCTCGGCGGTCTCGATCTCGGCCTCGAGGCGGGCCGCGCCCCGCCCCGGCTTGGCCTTGGGCGGGTTGTGCTTCTTCGGGCTTGAGGTGCCCGCCTTGGCGCCGTTGGACTTGCCGGGCGCCGTCGTAGCGGCGGCGGCCTTGGCCTTTGCGTTGGCCTTGGGCGGCGGGTTCTTGGCGCGCTCCTCGCGCACGCGCAGGTACTCGGGCCACCCGCCGACGTAGCTGTGCAGCTCTTGGTCCTCCAAGGCGATGGTGCGCGTCCCGATGGCATCGAGCAGGGCCCTGTCGTGGGACACCAGCAGCAGCGAGCCCGCGAACTCCCCCAGCGCCGACTCAAGCGCCTCGCGGCTCTCCAGGTCCAGGTGGTTGGTCGGCTCGTCGAGGATGAGCACGTTGGCCCCGGAGTGGACGAGCACGGCCAGCGACAGCCGCCGCCGCTCGCCGCCCGAGAGACCCTCCAGCGGCTTCTCGGCGTCTTCGCCGGAGAACAGGAACCGCCCGAGCAGCGCCCGCGCCTTGGCCGGTGTCAGCCCGCCGGCGCGCTGCGTGGCCTCGAGCACCGTGCGCGCGGTACCGGCGTTGAGCTCCTCGGCGTGTTGGGAGAGGTAGCCGACCTTGACGTTGTGCCCGGTGAGCAGCTTGCCCTGCTCGAGCTCCCGGTGGCCCGCCAGCGTCTCGATCAGCGTCGTCTTGCCGGTGCCGTTGGCGCCCACCAGCGAGACGTGCTCGCCGCGCTCGAGCCAGAGCTCGGCGTCGTGCAGCAGTTCCTTGTCACCGGCCGAGAGCTCGGCGTGCTCGAGCTCGAAGATCACGCGGCCGCTGCGCTCGGGCGGCTTGAAGGCGAACTGCAGGCCCGCACCGTCGGCCGGATCGGCTGACAGCCGTTGAATCTTGGAGAGCTTCTTGACCCGCGACTGGGCCTGGCGCGCCCGCGTCCCCGCGCGGAACCGCGTCACGAACCGCTCCAGTCGCTCGATCTCGGCCTCCTGGCGCTCGATCGCTCGCCCCAGGGCCAGCTCGCGCGCGGCCTTCTCCTTGCGCCACTGATGCCACGTCCCGGAGAAGAACTTCCCGCGCCCGGCCTCGAGCTCGAGCACCGAGGTGCCCACGGACTCCAGGAACCAGCGATCGTGCGCGACGAGCACGATGGCGGCATCCAGCGAGATGAGGTGAGCCTCGAGCCATTCCAGCGACTCGATGTCGAGATGATTGGTTGGCTCATCCAGGAGCAGCAGATCAGGCGTCCCCGCCAGGGCACGACCGAGCGACGCGCGCGTCAGTTCGCCCCCGGAGAAGGTGTCCAGCGAACGGTCGAGGTCGGTCTCATCGCGGAAGCCCAGGCCGTGCAGCGTGGCCAGCGCGCGCTCGCGCCAGGCATAGCCGCCGGCGTGTTCGAGCGCCGCCTGGGCCTCGGCGTAGCGGCCCAGGGTCGCCTCGTCATGGGCGCCCTGGGCCATCGCCTGCTCCAAGGAGGCCAGATCCTGCTCGATGGCCACCAGCTCGGCGGCGCCAGACAGGATGTAGTCACGCAGGCTCAGGTTGCGGTCGCGGGGCGGGCGCTGGTCGTGGAGCTTGACCTTGGCCCCCCTGCTGAAGACGAGCTCGCCGAAATCCACCGACGCCTCGCCGGCCAGCATCCGCAGCAGGGTGGTCTTCCCGGCGCCGTTGCGGCCCGACAGGGTCATGCGGTCGCGGCGCTCGAGCTTGAACGAGATCCCCCGCAGCAGCGGCTCTCCGGCGATGTCCTTGCCCAGGTCTGATGCGATGACGACAGCCATGAGGCTGATGGTAGGAGGCGGGTGGGTGGGGGTGGGGGCGCGGGTAGCATGGCCGAATGCGCCGCTCGCGCCGCCAGGCCTACGCCCCCGTCCCCCCGCACGCGATGCCCCCCGCCCGCACGGTCATCGCCCCCGGCCGCGGCGAGTTCTTCCTGCGCGACAGCGGTGAGAGCGACCCGCCGCGACCCACGGTGATGCTCCTGCACGGCTGGATGGTCACCGCCGATCTCAACTGGCACGGGGCCTATGACGCGCTGGTGGACGCCGGCTACCGCGTGCTGGCGCTCGACCACCGCGGGCACGGTCGCGGCCTGCGCGCCATGGCCCCGTTTCGCCTGGCCGACTGCGCCGCCGACGCCGCCGCGGTGCTGCGCGAGCTCGACGTCGCCCCGGCGGTCGTTGTGGGGTACTCGATGGGTGGCGTCATCGCCCAGGTGATGGCCCGCGACCATCCCGACGTGATGAGCGGGCTGGTACTCAGCGGCACCTGCCAGCACTTCCAGGATCCCGAGACCCGGAAGGTCTGGAAGTGGATGGGTGCTGTCGGGCTCAGCCTCGGCCTGGCCCCGCGGCAGTTCTACCGCTGGTGGTTTCGCAGCGCCAAGATCCAGCTCGACGAGGGCACGGCTTGGCTGCTGTCTGAGCTCATGCGCCACGAGGCCCGCGATGTCGCCGAGGCCGGGCGCGAGCTCGGCCGCTTCGATTCGCGCCCGTGGCTGGCCTGGCTGAGGCGCCCGCCGGCGGCGATGGTGCTCACCGGCCGCGACACCATGGTCTCACCGGCCAAGCAGCGCGAACTGGCCCAGGCGGCCGCCGCCACCGTGTTCGAGGTGCCCCTCGACCACCTCGACGTCACCGAACGCCCCGACGTGTACAACCCGGCCCTCATCTCCGCCGTGGCAGCGGTGGCGGTGCCTCACAGCGTCCCTGTCGCCTGACAAAGCGGTACGCTTTCACCGATGCGGCGCGCTCGCTTCACGATCATCCTGGCGCTCTTCGTCGGCGTGCTGCTGACCTTCGCGCCGGCGGCCTTCGCCCACGCCAATGGCGGCCAGGGCTGGTTCGGCGAGACCAACGACAAGCAGGTCACCACCGTCATGTTCGCCACGATCGTGTTCTTCCCCACGGTCATCGCCCTCTTCTCGCTCATCCAGTGGCGCCTGGACAAGCGCAAGCACGCCCGCGAGGACGCCGTGAGGGCCCGTGAGGCCAGCGCCGACTGGCGCGGCGGCTGGTAGTGGCGCGGCGCGCCGCGCC
>DASXDW010000063.1:0-33875 GCA_036490435.1 Solirubrobacteraceae bacterium | reverse complement strand
CGTGCCGGGCGGGACCCGCCTCGCGGCACGCCGCAGCCACTCAACCTCATTCGATAGCCGCAGTTGACGTGCGCGGACACCCCGCTCCGCGCCGACGGACGACCAGAAGGGCTTATGGCCGTGTGACGTTGGGCGGGGCATGCAACGACCGTCAACTGCGGCTGGGGAAGGGCGGGTTGCGGGCGCGCCGTGGCCCGCGGAGGGCCGCGCCGAGGCGAAATGCGAGATTTTTATGCGAATCGCATAAAAAGATCGCGAACGCGTGCCGGACGGGACCCGCCTCGCGGCTCGCCGCAGCCACTCAACCTCATTCGATAGCCGCAGTTGACGTGCGCGGACACCCCGCTCAGCGCCGACACCCCGCTCGGCGCCGACGGACGACCAGAAGGGCTAGGACTGCGGCGGAGGCTTGACGACGTTGGAGCGCGTCACGTCGCCGTCGGCGGACTTCAGCGGCGCGGGCAGATCGGCGGGGAGCGAGGCGCCGGCGGCATGCGCCGCGGCCTCGTTCTCGCGCTTGACCTCGAGCCAGATCTCCTCGCGGTAGACGCGCACCGAGCGCGGGGCGTCGATGCCGAGGCGGACGGTCTGGCCGGAGACCTCCAGCACGGAGATGAAGACGTCGTCGCCGAGGACGACCCGCTCGCCGCGCCGGCGAGTGATGTTGAGCATTAGGAGGCGTTCCCGTCGGTGTCGGAGGAGCCGCCCATGACCTCGGCGAACAGAGGCGCGCGCAGGTCGGTATCGGAGGCCTGGTTGATGATCTGGTGTCCCTGGCCCTCCCAGATGAGGATCGGTGCCTTCTGGTTGGCGGTGAACTCGGACAGTTCGCCGCTGGCGACGACGGTGACGTAGACGTCCACCGGAGTGGCGTCGTCGAGGCCGAGGCGCTCGCCGTCCTCGTCGGTGAGCTCCACCTGGTAGCTGGAGAAGAACCGGTGGGGATCGGTCACGGGCAGCGAGAGGCTGGGGTCATCGATGCAATGCAACCACAAGAACGGGCTGTCGGGGTCGCTCGTCAGCAGCGTGTAGCGCGACCCCCCGAGGCCGATCAGGCCGTCGGGGAATTCGATGACCGTATCCGGGTCGATCTCGACGTGTCCGAAGCGCGTGCTCTCAATCGCGAGTGCCACAGCGGCGGCTCCTCTACCTGGGTTGACGTACAGGTGCTGCTCCGGGTAAGCCTACTTGCGAGGCAGGCGACGGGCTTGGCGATGGCCTCTTAGCTGAGGAAGTCCATCAACGAGGACTGAACGATATTGGCGCCAGCCTTCAGAGCGGCGGTGAAGGCCGCCTGCTCGTTGGAGAAGGTGGTCATGGCCTGGGCCATGTTGACGTCCTCGTCGTTGGAAAGAGCCACGGTGTCGGTGTTCTGCAGGCCCTGGATGCGGTCGCTGGCCAGCGTGAGGCGGTTCTGCGTGGCGCCGACGTTGGCCTGGATCTGCGTGAGCGAGTTGAGGCTGCTCTGCAGCGCGGAGATCTGGGTGGTGGACAGGTCGGAGATACCGGAGCTGTTGCCGCTGCGCATGTCCGCGGAGATCGTCCGCAGGGTGTCCAGAAGCTTGCCGTCGTTGGCGCTCGTGCCGCTGCCCAGCAGGCTCGAGATGTCCACGTTGACCTGCAGCGAGGAGCCGGGGCCGATCTGGCGCGTCACCGCAGCGGTGTTGCCCTGGTAGACGTCGCCGGTGGAGTTTGAGTAGGGCTGGGTGGTGCTGGCGGTGCCCGAGAAGATGTACTGGCCGTTGTACTGGGTGTTGCCTTCCTGCTTGATCGCGTCGGCCAGCTGGTCGATCTCGTCGGCGGTGGCCGAGAGATCAGTAGAGGACTCGACGCCGTTGGAGGCCTGCACGGTGAGCTCCTGCGCGCGCTGGAGCATGCTCATCACGTTCGACAGCGACGTGTCGGCGGCCGACGCCCAGGCGGTGCCGTCGGTGATGTTCGAGTTGTAGTTGTTCAGGCCGGACAGGTCGTTCTTGAGCTGGATGGCCAGGCTCGCCCCGTAGGGGTTGTCCGAAGGCTGGTTGATGCTCTTACCCGTCGACAGCTGCTCCTGGGTGTTGGCCATCTGATCCTGGACGTTGTTGATGCTCGACAGCACCGACGCCGTCGTCATCTGCGTGGTGATGCGACCGGAGATCATGGCCTAGAGCCCTCCGCCGACGCTGTTGATGAGCGTGTCCAGCGTGCTGTTGATGGCGTTCATCACGCGCGCCGAGGCCTGGTAGGCCTGCTGGTACTGGATCAGGTTGGTCATCTCCTCGTCCAGGGAGACGCCCGAGACGCTCTGGCGCTGGTTGGAGACCGCGGTGAGGACCGACTGCTGGGTGGCCTGCGTGCTCTGGGCGGCGGCGACCCCGTTTCCGATCTGGGCCACGAATGCGGAGTAGGCCTGGTCGGCCGAGCCGTTGGACAGGGCGCCGATGGCCTGGGCGAGGTCCTGCCCCGAGGTGCTCGAGCTTGAGCTCTGCACCGTGGAGGTGGTCGCGGAGACAGCCATCGTGGATGCCGAGGTCCCGGTGAAGAACGGACTAGAGGGCTGCAGCGAGTTGACCGAGCTGATCACCTGGTTGGCGACGCCGTCCAGCGACGAGATGTACTGGCCCACCGGACCGGTGCTGGACGAGATGTTCAGCAGCGAGCCGAGCTGGCCGCCGGCGGCCGAGGTCAGCGTCTGGGGCCAGGTGACCGTGGTGCCGCTCACCAGCGGGCTCGACGCGTCACCGAAACCCACCGTGACCGCGCCGTCAGAGCCGGTGCTCACCGAGATCTGGGCGAGGCTGGACAGGTCGTCGAGCAGGCTGTCGCGCTGGTCCATCAGGGTGTTGGGCGAGACGCCGGCCTGCGTGGCCTGGCTGATCTGAGCGTTGAGCGTGGCGATGCCCTGCGCGTCCTGCTGGACCTGGCCGTTGGCGCCGGTCAGCGTGGAGTACTGCTGGGCGGCCTGGTTCTGCACCGTCTGCATCTGCGAGACCACGGTGTTGAAGGTGGTGGCCAGCGTCTGGCCGGCGTCCACGACGCCCTGGCGCGTCGACGCGTTGTCGGTGCCGCCGAGCGCGTTCCATGCGCTCCAGAACTGCGACATCACGCTCTGCAGGCCGTCGTCGGACGGCTCGTCGATCGCCGTCTGGACCTGGCCGAGCTCGGTGGCGTTGGAGTTGGCGTTCGACGTCGCGCTGTTCTGCGCGCGGTACTGGACGTCCAGGAACTGGTTGCGGATCCGGCTGATGTCCGTGATCGACACGCCGGTGCCGACCTGCGTGCCGCCGTTCGGGCCGGCAATCGTCAGCGGGGCGGTCGCAGCCGTCTGGACGGTCTGGCGCGTGTAGCCGGCCGTGTTGGCGTTGGCGATGTTCTCGCCGGTGGTGGTGATGGCAGCCTGAGCCGCCTCGAGGCCGCTCAGTGCCGTCTGCAGACCGGTGAAGGACGGGATCGTCACGGCGCTAGACCTCCAGGTCCAGGACGCGGTGACGGCTGGACAGGCGCGGAGCGGTCACGCGGTTGTGGTCGCCGGCGGAGTCATAGCCCAGATGACGGTCGGCGTCAGTCAGTCGCAGCAGGTGATCCAGGAAGGCCAGCTCCTGGCTCATCAGCGCCCGGTTGACGTGATGCTCGCGCTGGACCTCCTCGAGGATTCCGCGCAGCTCGGCGCTGCGGGCGTGGGCCAGCGGGGCGCGGCCCGGGTCCATGACCGCGTCGAGCAGGCTCATCGACACCGCGGTGGGCGCGACGCCGAGGTGGGCGCCGGCGCGGTCGAGCAGGCGCGCACGGTCGCGCTCGATGAGCGCGCGGCGCTGGAGCTCGGCCTGGAGCATGCCGGTCAGCGACACGACCTGCGAGACGTCGCGGGCGCGGATCGCCGCGCCCTGCTCGAGCACGACCTGCAGCAGGCGGCGAGCCGAGACCAGCTGGGCCTCGAGGTGGGCGATGACGTCGGTGGTGAGAACCGTGTCGAACTGCTCGGCGGGGACGGTGAGGCTCATTTCTTGGGCGCTCCAAGCGCGGGATCGATGGATTGGGCGATCTGCATGGCGATCCCGGTGCCGCCGCCGGACATGACGCTGGAGGCCAGCGTCTGGGGCAGAAGCGAGGAATAGGCGCCGAGGCCGCCGGCGCTGCCCGACGAGTCGCTGCTGGTCCCGCCGAGGCCGTCGTCGCTCGAGCCGCCCAGGCCGTCGTCGGAGCCGCTCGAGCCGTCGAGGCCCGGAACGGTGGCGGCCAACTGCTGGGCCAGCTCGTTGACGAGCACGTTCTCGAAGGCCAGGCCGGTCTGGTAGGCGTCCTTGGCCTTCTGATCGCCGTTGCGGATGGCGGCCGGCTCGTTGGCCGAGTCGGTCGTCGGCAGGTTGCCGACCGGCATCGAGGCGCTGGTCGTCGGCAGGGCGGAGGTGGCGGCGATGGCGCTCATGGCTAACGCTTGATCTGGTTGGCGATCTGGAGCATCTGGTCCTGGTACTGGATCGCCTGGCTGGCCATCTGGTAGCTGCGCTGCGCTGTGATCATCTGCGTCATGTCCGCGGCGACGTCGACGTTGGAGCCCTCGAGCGCGCCCTGCTGAAGCGTGGAGCCGGCGGCCGGACGCGTCGCGCCGCTGCCGGCGGTGACGCTGAACATGCTGTCGCCGTCGGGCTGAAGCTGGTTGGGTGCCGGCACGTTGACCAGGCCGATCTTGCCGATCGTCTTGCCGCCCGAGATCAGCTGCCCATTGGGCTCGATCTTGATGTCGTCGGCATTGGTGCCCTTGGGAAGCTTGAGCGACGGGACGAGCGGGTTGCCCGTGGAGTCGGTGACCTCGCCCTGGGCGTTGACCTGGAGCGCACCGTTGCGGGTCAGGCCGGTGGAGCCGTCGTCGCGACGCACCTGCAGATAGCCGGGGCCCTGGATGGCGACATCGAGCGACCGCCCGGTGCTCTGGATCGCGCCCTGGGCGTCGCTGCGGCCGATGATGGCCGAGGACGAGCCGCTGCCAGTGGAGATCGACGGGCTGCCGCTGGCGTTGCCGCCGCCGCTGTAGAGCAGATCCTGAAACCCGACCTCGGTCGACTGATAGCCGGTCGTGTCGATGTTCGCCATGTCGTTGGAGATGGCGTTGAACTGATTCTGCGTCGCCTCCATCCCGGAGGCCGCGGCGTACAAACCCTGCAACATCTATCAGCCTCCTGCGATTGAGCCGACGCTGGTCGCGTCTTCCTGCATGGTCTGGTCGATCGACTGCAGCGCGCTCTGGCCGGCCTGGTAGGCGCGCAGCGAGGCGATCATGTCGGTCATGGTCTGGACGGCGTCCACGCCGGAGTTCTCGAGCTCGCCCTGATGGACGACCCCCGAGGCCTTGCCGGTGGACGCTCCGGAGAAGTAGTTCTCGCCCTGCTTGGTGACGTTGGGCACGTTGAAGACGCCGAGCGCAGAGCCCGCGACCGTGCCCTTGTTGCTCACCGTGATGGGCTGGCCGTTCTGGCCGAGCACGAGGTTGCCCTGGGCGTCCACGAGCTGGCTCTTGTCGTTGGACTGAAACTGGCCGTCGCGGGTGTAGTTGATCCCCGAAGCGGTGCGGACGGCGAAGTAGCCGGTACCGGAGATGCCGAAGTCCAGCGGCTGGCCGGTCTGGTTGAGCGTGGACGGCGAGGTGTCGGTGACGACCTTGTCGATGCGCACACCCGTGTTGATGGTGCCGACCTGCTGTCCGGTGGAGGTGTTGGACAGCAGCAGCGAGCCGAAGCTCTGCTGCTCGGCCTGGTCGGGCTTGTAGCCCGGGGTCGAGGCGTTGGCGAGGTTGTTGGACAGCTGGTTCTGCCGCACCTGCTCAGCGAGCATTCCGGACGCGGCGATATAGAGACCGGGATCCATCGTACGGAGATGATCGACAGGTGCTGCATAGTTCTTGAGCCCCATGCCCGCACCTTTGGCCATCAACCCCCAGGCGCTGCGCGTGCTGGTCGGCCCGGACATCAAGATCGTGCCCGGACGCGCGGTGATGGCGCGGGTGGTGCAGGCGCCGCCGGGGCAGAAGGGCTCGCTGAGCATCGCGGGCATGCTCCTCGACGCCGAGTTGCCCGAGAACGTCTCGGCCGGCGACGACCTGCGGTTGGTGGTCCGCGACGTCAACGCCGAACGGGTGCTGCTGGCCATCACGGACCCGCACGAGGAACAGCAGGCGGGGCAGGCCTCGCCCACCCAAGGGGCTGAGCAGACCCAGCAGGCGCCGCCGGCCCACGCCCAGGCGCCCGACCCATCCCTGGTCGCCCCGCCCCCCATCCCGCTGCCCGGGGGCGGCCACGTCGGGGTCACCGAGCGCGACAGCGGCGGCGCAGGCGGCCGAGCCGGCGACCGCCAGAACATCCTCCTGCGCTACGACGCCCCCGCGCTCGGCTCGGTCGATCTGCGCTTCCAGATGGACGCCGGCGCCCTGAGCCTCCAGGTGACCCTCCCCGCCGGCCAGCCGCTCGAGCTTGCGCAGGCCGGGGCCGAGAGCCTGCGTCAGGCCCTGCTGGAGGGAGCGGGCGGGCGCGCGGTGTCGGTCACCGTCGCTCCGCGACGCGAGCCCCTTGACCTGTATGCCTGAGCCAGACCCGCCACGCCGGCGCGCCACCGCGCTGCACTACACCCATGGGGACGCCGCTCCCACGGTGGCGGCGACGGGCGCAGGCCTGGTCGCCGACCGCATCATCGCGGCCGCGCGCGAGGCAGGGGTGCCGGTGCGCGAGGACCCGGCGCTGATGGAGGCGCTGTCCGCGCTGCACCTCGGCGCCCATGTACCCGAGGCGCTGTGGAAGGCGGTGGCCGAGACCCTGGCCTGGGCCTACAAGCTCGACGCGGGGGCGCGGCGCCAGCGGGGAGCTTGAGAGATCCCCGCGTGGCTGGACGAGGGTTCGGCGCGCGGCCCTTAAGTCTGGCGCTGGGACGCCGATGATGAGAGTGCTCCCTCGGTAAGGATCTCTCCATGGCTCTTCGCCTCACTGGCAAAACTCTGCAGTCCTCCACCCCGGCGGCCGCCTCCGCGACGCCCGCGGTCACCTCAGAAAGCCTCGCCTACCAGGCGCGCACGGCGCTGGGCGCCGGCGACGTCGCCGCCTTCAGCGCCCTGTTCGGCGCCGCGGGCGAGCTGACCGACCCCCACCGCCGCTTCCACGCCAAGCTGACCCTGATCGACGCCGGCATGGGAGCCACCGCGCAGGCCTCCGAGAGCCTGGCCACGCGCTTGTACGTCGCCATCGCCGCTGCCGCGCTGGACATGCTCGAGGAGACCCCGAGCGAGCCGACCATCCTCAACCTTGCCGGCGTGGCCCTGTACGAGCTGTGGAGCCTCGACGCCGCGCAGACCCTGTTCCGCGCCGCCCGCCGCCTGGATGCCAGCCTGCCCAACGTCGAGGCCAACCTCGGCGAGGTGGCGCGCCGCAAGCGCGCCGGGCGCCACACCCGCCCGCTGCACGGCGCCGTGCCGGGCCTGGCCCGCCGCGCCACCAGCGTCGCCAACCGCGCCAAGCCGGCCACGGGGCTGACGCTCAGCCTCTGCATGATCGTGCGCGACGAGGAGCAGATGCTCCCGCGCTGCCTGGCCGCCGTGGCCCCCGCGGTCGACGAGATCGTGATCATCGACACCGGCTCCACCGACGCGACCGTCGAGATCGCCAAGTCCTTTGGCGCCAAGGTCATCGAGTTCCCCTGGACGGGTTCCTTCTCAGAGGCCCGCAACGTCTCCTTCGAGGCGGCCACCGGCGACTGGGTCATGTACCTCGACGCCGACGAGGTCCTCGTGTCCGAGGACGTCGAGCAGCTGCGGGCGCTCACCGGCCGCACCTGGCGCGAGGCCTTCTACCTGGCCGAGACCAGCTACACCGGCGAGCTGGAGGACGGCGGCGCGATGGTCAACAACGCGCTGCGGGTCTTCCGCAACCGCCCGGAGTACCGCTTCAAGGACCGCCTGCACGAGCAGATCGCCCACACGCTGCCCACCTACGTCCCGGGCCGCGTCGAGCAGACGCCCGTGCGCATCACCCACTACGGCTACCTCGGCTCGGTGCGCGACGCCAAGGAGAAGTCGGGCCGCAACATCGAGCTGCTGCGCAAGCAGGCCGCCGAGTCGCCCAATACCCCGTTCCTGCACTTCAACCTCGGTTCCGAGTACATCGTGGTCGGTGACCTGAACGCCGCCATCGATGAGCTCAAGACCGCCCGGTCGCTCGTCGCCGCCGAGGGCAACCTCACCCGCGCCGAGTACGTGCCGTCGCTGTTCACCCGCCTGGTGATGGTGCTGCGCCTGACCGGCAAGCTGACCGAGGCCCACGCCACCGCCGCGGAGGGCCTGCAGCTGTTCCCGCAATTCACCGACCTCGTGCTCGCACAGGCCCGCATCGCCCAGATGCAGGGTGACAACGAGAACGCCACGGCGCTGTTGCACGATGCCATCGCGATGGGCGACGCCCCGGCCCGCTACGGCCCGATGGTCGGCAGCGGCACCTTCCTGGCCCGCCTGGCTCTGGCCGAGCTGTACCTGGAGCTGGGCGAGGTCGCGCCCGCGCGTGCCGCGCTTGAGTGGTGCGTGGCCAACCACCCCGACTTCCCCGCGGTGGCCGGCCCGTACGCCTCGGCGCTGCTGCGCGACGGTGTCGCCCCCGGCGACGTGGTGACCGAGCTGGACAAGCTGGACGCCCTCCCCGCCGCCACCCGCCTGACGGTGGCCGCCGTCCTGCGGCAGGCCGGCGCGAGCGATGAAGCCGAGGCGCAGTACCGCCTCGCCATCGACGCCACCCCGTCCAACACGCGAGCCCTGACGAGCCTGGCCGAGCTGAGGCTCGCGCGCGGAGCGTGGGACGAGGCCGCCGACCTGGCCGCCGCCGTGCCCGCCGACGACCCCTATGCCGGTCTCGCGGTCCGGATCGAACTGTGCAGCCGGATCGGCCGCGCCGACGGCGAGACGGTGCAGGCCACGCTCCGGCGCGCCTCGAGCGCTGGGCTGTCGGCCGCCGAGGGCGCCGTGTTCGAGACCTGGGCGGCGGTCGCGCAGGGCGCCGCTGACACCGCGCCGGTGTCGGTTGCCGGCGCGCCGCTGCTGGGCGTGATCCTGGAGACGCTGCTGCAGGGCGCCGACGGCGAGCGATTCGTGGCTCTGCTGCCCGTGCTGGAGCGCTCACAGCTGCCCCGCCGCGAACAGCGTGAGCTGCTGGCCCAGATGTACCTGAAGGCCGGGCTCGTGGACCGCGCCGCCCAGGAGTGGCTGGCCGCCGCGTCCGAGGCCCCCGACGTCCGCTCGATGCTCGGTCTGGCCCAGGTCGCCGGGGCCCAGGGCCTGGCCGAGGACGCGGTCAACTTCGCGACCGCCGCGCTCGAGCTCGACCCCGCGTCGGCCCAGGCCAAGGACCTGCTGCAGGCCCTGCCGCTCCCTGTCGGCGTCTAGACACGGCAACTGGACATCCGGCCATGACGCTCAAGTTGCCGGGGTCTGCGCTCGATTACCCCGAGCAGCATGACTTCTCGGTTCTCACGTTTCTCGCGCAGCGAGCCCGTCCACTGCGACGACATCCCCGCGTCCCCGCCCCCGGAGGTGCTGGATGCGATCGCCCGTGCCCACGAGGCCTGCGAGCGACTGGAAGCGTCGGGCCGGCAGGTCCGCTTCGACCTCAACGAGGCGACCGGGCGGCTCGCCATCGAACTGACCGATACCTCGGGCATCCCGCTGCGGCGCCTGTCGCCACGCGCGGTGCTGGAACTCGCCGTGGGCACCGCGCTGCGCTGACGCACTGACAAAGGATCCCCTCATGTCCACCAGCTCTGTCTCCTCTTCCTCCACCGCCAGCTCCGGCCTGAGCCTGTCCTCGCTGACGGGCTCAAGCACGCAGCAGGTCACCGGTCTCGCATCCGGCCTGGACACCGATCAGATCATCCAGGAGGAGATGTCGATCTACCAGCAGCCGGTGACCAACCTGCAGAACCAGCAGAGCGGCCTGACGGCGATGAACAAGCAGCTCACCAGCATCCAGTCCGAGCTGAAGACGCTGTCGGCCGACGCGCTGGCCGTGGGCGATCCGACCCTGTTTATGACCCAGCAGTCAGTGACGTCGTCGGATCCGACGCGCGTGACCGCGACCAGCGCCACCGGCGCGGGCGTCGGCGGCTACCAGGTGTCGATCAGCCAGCTGGCCAACTCCGCTCAGGCCACGTACGGCTACACCAGCCCCACCAGCGACGACAACATCACGGTCAACGGCAGCGCCTACACGATCAAGGCCGGCGAATCGGTCCAGAACTTCGTCGACTCGATCAACTCAGACCAGAACGGCACTGTGTTCGCGGCCGCCACCAACTCGGGCACCGTCGTCTTCTCCTCGCGCCAGACCGGCGCCAGCTCGTCCGTCTCGGTCACCGACGGCGGTGGCGCGCTGTCGCTGCAGTCCTCCAAGGCAGGGCAGGACGCGCTCTTCAGCGTCGACGGCGTGAGCGGCAGCTCGGCCTCCAACACGGTCACCAACGCCATCGGCGGCGTGAACCTGACGCTCACCGGCGTCACGACCACGAGCGGCCCGATCACCGTCAACGTCGGCGCTCCGGCCCCGAACTCGACCAACATCTCCAACGCGATCAACACCTTCGTCACGCAGTACAACAAGGTGATCTCCGACATCCAGACGCAGCTGCAGCAGCAGCCGTCCAGCTCGGACCCGACGCAGGGCACCCTGTACGGCGACCCCGAGCTGCAGGACCTGCTCACTCAGATGCGCTCGTCGATGTTCTCCGGAGGCTCCGGCCTGCCAGCGGGGGCGTCCACCATGGACGACATCGGGGTCAGCACGGGTGCCACCACCGGCAGCGGCGCCGTGTCGCAGTCGGCGCTGTCGGGCGACCTGACGCTCGACGCCACCGCGCTGACCAACATGCTGTCGTCCAATCCCACCGGCGTGAAGTCGATCCTGGGCAGCTGGTCCTCGAGCTTCGTCAACGTCGTGGACAACGCCTCTGACCCGGGCGGCACGATCGCGGCGCGCATCGGCGGCGACAGCTCCCAGATCTCGAACTTGGGCAACCAGATCTCCTCGATGCAGTCGGCGCTGACCGACAAGCAGAACTTCCTCGTGCAGGAGTTCGCCCAGCTCGAGGCGGCGCTCTCGTCCAACCAGTCGGAGAGCAGCTGGCTGACCAGCCAGATCGCGTCCCTGCCGAGCATCTCCTCCTGATCGGCGCGGCGACGGACCAGCCGGCGGACGTAGATCGGACCGGTTTCTTCTCAATATTCGGCCGCTACGGCCGATCACAAGGGTGAGCGAATGGATCGCTTCTCCCCGGCGTCAGGTGCGGCACCGGACCCCTCACGGAGTACCTACTCAACTCGACCTGGTGTGAGACAACGCAAATGAGCACATACGCCGCCTACTCCCCGAACGCCAACGCCTCCTACCGTGCCAGCGCGGTCCTGACCGCCTCCCCCGGCCAGCTGGTCGTCATGCTCTACGACGGTGCCCGTCGCTTCCTGCACCAGGCCGCGGTGGCCATGGGCGAGCGCAACATCCCCGTCGCCCACAACAAGCTCACGCGCGGCGAGGACATCATCCGCCACCTGCGCAATACGCTCGACATGGACCAGGGCGAGATCGCGGTCCGGCTGCAGTCGATCTACACCTTCTCGCTCTCGCACCTGCGCCAGGCCCGCCTGGACCAGGACCCCTCGAAGATCCTCGAGATCGACGACATCCTCGGCAAGCTGCGCGAGTCCTGGGCGGCGATCGCCGACCAGCCCGTCGATGAGCGCTGAGTCCGTCGAGCCCTACGAGGCGCTGGCCGCGCTCATCGAGCGCGAGCTCCAGCTCGTCTCCGTGCGCAGCTTCGACGAGCTGCAGGCGCTCAAGGAAGTGCGGATCGAGCTGGAGCGCTCGATGCCCGCCACGCCTCCGGAGGCTGCACGGGCAACGCTCGAGCGGTGCCGGCAGCTGCAGAAGCGCGTGGAGATCGAGCTGCTGCGAGTGCGCGAGGTGCTCCTGCTGGAGCTCGGTCGCGTGCGTCACGCCCAGCGTGCCGCCGACGGCTACGCCCCGGTGCGGCGGCAGCAACGCGTGGTCGCCGCTGTCGCCTGAGCGGCAAGACGCCGGCTCGGCTGACGGCCTCCGGCGGGACCGGAGTTATGCGACGAACGTGCGCTGAGCGCGCGTTTGCCCTCTCACGGCCGGTGATGCGACGGTTTCTGGGTTTTTTTCTCGCAGAACGGGTCTAAAGACTTTTCGCCAGACGCCGACATTAGAGGTGACCGCAAGGAGTGGTCATGGAGAGCCCAAGGAGGGCCAGTGCAAAGCGACCTGAAACTATGTCCCTCCTTGACCCCACTCAGCTTGCCCTTGAGGCAGCCATGCGCGGCTCGATGCTGCGCCAGACGCTCCTGACCAACAACCTGGCCAACGCCGATACCCCCGGGTACCAGCGCGAGGACGTCAACTTCCAGAGCACCCTGGCCAGCGCCATCCAGAGCGGCCAGTCCCCGAGCTCCGTCAGCTTCAGCCCGGTCACTCAGTCCGGCGTTGTCAGCGCCGACGGCAACGGCGTCAGCGGCGAGCAGGACTCGGCCGACCTGGCCGAGAACGGCCTTCTCTACGAGAACCTGACCGCCATCGCCTCGCAGCGCGAATCCATCCTCAAGACCGCGATGGGCACGCCCGGGTCATGAGCTTCTTCGACGCAATCGACCTGGCCGCGTCCGGCCTCACCGCCGAGCGCACGCGGATGGACGTCACGTCCGAGAACCTCGCCAACGCGCAGACCACGCAGGGCGCCGACGGCCAGCCGTACCGCCGTCAGGAGGTCGTGCTCCAGCAGGCGGGTGGCGGCTTCGGCTCCCAGCTCGCCGGCGCGTTGGGCCAGTCCGGCGCAACGCCCGGTGGCGTGGAGGTCGCGGGCATCGTCAACGACCCCACGCCCGACCAGCTCGTCTACGACCCGGGCCACCCCGGCGCCAACGCGCAGGGCTACGTGAGCATGCCCAACGTCAACCCCGTGACCGAGATGACCGACCTCATCTCTGAGTCCAACTCCTACCAGGCCGACGTCACCGCGATGAGCACAGCCAAGACCATGTACTCCAAGACGCTGGACCTCCTCAAATGATTCCGGCGATCTCAGGAGCACTCGGCCAGCTGAACCCGAGCGAGTGGAGCGTCGGCTCCGTCGGCGGCGTCGGCTCGGGTCAGACCAACCCCGCCGGCCAGGCCGGCGCGGGCAGCTTCAGCGGCGCGCTGAGCAATGCGCTCGGCTCGCTGGAGACGACCCAGGCCAACGCCACCCAGGCGTCGCAGGGACTGGCCACCGGCCAGCTGTCAGACCCCACTCAAGCCGTGACCGCCGTCGAGAACGCCTCGCTGTCGATGGATCTGGCGGCTCAGATCCGCGACAAGCTCGTCTCCGCTGAAACCACGATCTTCCAAACCCAGGTCTAACCCATGCCCAATTTTGCAGAGATGGCCAAGAAGATGTCCCCCAAGGGCTGGGTGATGCTCGGCGGTTCCCTCGTGCTGGGCGTCGCCTTCCTGATGATCGTGATGTCAGTGGCCTCCAAGCCGAGCTACTCGACCCTGGAGGCCGGCATCGACCCGGCGCAGACGGGCAAGATCACCAGCACCCTGGCCGGGGCGGGCATCAGCTATCAGCTGCAGAACAGCGGTACGGCGATCGCGGTCAACTCCAGCCAGACCGCCCAGGCGCGGGTCGCGCTGGCCACCGCGGGCCTGCTCACCAACCAGCAGCCGGGCTTCTCGCTGCTCGATAAGCAGCAGCTGGGGCAGAGCAACTTCCAGCAGCAGCTGACCTACGAGCGCGCCCTGGAGGGCCAACTCGCCCAGACGATCGAGACGATCGATGGCGTGACCTCGGCCACCGTCAACCTGGTCATTCCCTCAAGCCAGGATCAGCTCTTCTCCGACCAGACCCAGCCCGCCACCGCCTCGGTGCTGCTCGGCGGCAGCCAGCTGGCCTCCAGCTCGGTGCGCGGCATTGCGCAGCTGATCGCCTCCAGCGTCCCCAGCCTCTCGATCAACAAGGTGACGGTCACCGGCGCCGACGGCTCACTGCTGTGGCCCTCCTCAGACGGCGACGGCGGCGGCTCCACCACCCAGCAGCAGGCCGACCAGAAGTACGACGCGTCGATGACCAGCCAGGTCAACGCGATGTTGACCCAGACGCTGGGCGCGGGCAAGGCCCAGGTCGTGGTCAACGCCAACGTCAACGCCAACCAGTCCACCCAGGACGCGCTCTCGTACGCCAAGAAGGGCACGCCGCTGACCCAGACGACGTCCAACGAGACGCTCAAGGGCGGCAGCCCCAGCGCCTCGGGCGTCGCGGGCACCGCCGGCAACATCGGCACCCTCGCGGCGGGCACCTCGAGCGGCAGCAGCAACTCCAACTACGCCAACAAGACGACCAACACCAGCTATGGCGTCAACAAGACCGTCACCCACACGGTGGTCGCCCCGGGCAACGTCCTCAACCAGACCGTCTCGGTCCTGGTCGACAAGTCGGTCCCGGCCGCCTCGCTGCCCGCGATCAAGCAGGCCGTGTCCAATGCGGTGGGCCTGAACGCCAAGCGCGGCGACACTCTCTCGGTCGGCCAGCTGGCCTTCGCCAAGGCTCCGGTCACCACGCCGCCCGCGGCCGGCGCGGCGTCGATGATGAAGTACGCCAAGTACGGCGCCGCCGGACTGGGCTCCCTGCTCTTCCTCGTCTTCGCAGGCCGCATGCTGCGCCGCCGCGAGCGTGAGGCCTTCGCCGGCCAGCCCACCTGGCTGCGCGAGCTCGAGACGCCCCGCACCCTCGCCTCCCTGGAGGCCGGGCAGAACGGCGGCGCCACCATGGTCAACGGCGGCCCCACCGAGGTGATGTCGCTCCAGTCACCGGTCAACGTCGCCCGCCGCCAGGTCGAGGACCTGGTCGAGCGCGACCCCGAGCGCGTCGCCCAGCAGGTCCGGGCCTGGATGACCGAGGAGGACTAGGGCCGTGGGTGCTGTCGAAGTCTTCCAGCCGCAGGGCGCGGCGGTCGCCGCATCCGGCGCCGCCAGTGCGGCCGCCGCCGCGGCCCTGGCCAAGATCAAGGGCCGCCAGAAGGCGGCGGTGCTGCTCGTCTCGATCGGGACCGAGCGCGCCGCCCAGGTCTTCTCGCGGCTCAAGGACGACGAGATCGAGTCTCTGTCACTGGAGATGGCCAAGCTCCAGTTCCTGGAGCCGGGCCTCGCCGACGGCGTCCTCTCCGAGCTGGCGGCCACGGTCCAGGCATATGACTCGCTCAACGCCGGCGGCGTCGACTACGCCCGCGAGGTGCTGGAGCGCGCGCTCGGCCCCGAGCGCGCCAACGAGATCATCGGCCGGCTGTCGAGCGTCATCGAGAAGCGCCCCTTCGAGTTCCTGCGCAAGACCCCGCCCGAGCAGGTGGTCACCTTCCTGCGCAACGAGTCGCCGCAGACCACGGCGCTGGTCATCGCCAACCTGCACACCACGCTGGCCGCGCAGGTCCTCTCCAACCTGCCCGAGAACGAGCAGCCGGAGATCGCGTTGCGGATCGCCCGCATGTCCGAGACCAGCCCAGACGTGGTCAAGCAGGTCGAGGCGGTCATGAAGGCCAAGCTGGCCAACGTCGTCCAGCAGGAGTACTCCGCCGCCGGCGGCATCAAGTCGCTGGCCGACATCCTCAATAACGCCGACCGCTCGACCGAGCGCAACGTCCTGGACAAGATCACCGAGACCGACGAGAGCCTGGGCGCCGAGGTCCGGCGACTGCTCTTCATCTTCGAGGACATCACCAAGCTCGACGACCGCTCGATCCAGCTCATCCTGCGCGAGGCCGATCAGAAGGACCTGGCCCTGGCGCTGCGCGGCGTGGCCGACGAGGTCAAGGACCGGATCCTTCACAACATGTCCGAGCGTGGCGCGCAGATGCTCGTCGAGGAGATGCAGTTCCAGCCGCCGCAGCGCAAGCGCGACATCGAGGAGGCGCAGGGACGCGTCGTGGCCATCGTGCGCAAGCTCGAGGAAGCCGGCGCCGTCGTCCTGTCGCGATCGGACGAAGACGTTGTCTTCTGAGACCGCGGCCGCGACGATCGCGGCCTACACCTTCCGCCAGCTGGAGGCTCCGGCCGGCTCGGTGCGCGATGTGGCCGACGTCCTGTCGGCCGCTCACTCCGAGGCCGAGCAGATCCGCCAGCACGCGCGTGCCGCAGGCGAGGCCGAGGGGCGTGCCGCCGGCATGGCCGCGGCTCGCGCCGAGCTGGAGCCCGCGCTGCACGCCGTGGCCGGCGCCGCCCAGGCGCTGGAGGCCGTGCGCGACCAGGTCGTCTCCGAGCTCGAGCACGATGCCATCGCCCTGGCGCTGCGCCTGGCCGAGCAGATCGTGGCCGGCGCCATCGCCGTGGAGCCCGAGCGCATCGTCGACATCGCCTCCGTGGCGCTGCGCCGTATCCGCGACCGCCAGCACGTGACGCTGGTCGTCAACCCGGCGGACCTGGAGCTGGTGTCCGAGTCAGTGACCCGGCTGCAGTCCGAGCTGGGCGGAATCGAGCACCTCAACGTGCAGTCCGACCGCCGCGTCGGTCGCGGCGGCGTGCTGGCGCGCACCGATGAGGGCGAGATCGACGCCTCGGTCGAATCGCAGCTGTCACGGGCGCGCGAGGTCGTCAGCGCCGAGCTGGGACCCCGGAGCGGAGGCTCCGAGGATGAGGCCTGACACCTTCGCCCGCCCGGCACTGGGCCGGGTGGCGAGAGTCATGCAGGACGAGGATTTGGCACGCCGCCGCGGCCGCGTGCGCGATCTGATCGGTCTGATCATCGAGGCGACCGGCCTCCAGGTGGAAATGGGTGAGATCTGCCTGGTTGGTGACGGTCGCGACCGGCCGAGGGTGCCCACCGAGGTGGTGGGCTTCCGCGGCGGGCGGACGCTCCTGATGCCGCTCGGCGAGCTGGCCGGTATCGGCCCGGGCACCTCGGTCCACCCGACCGGCAACCCGTTCAAGGTGTCGGTGGGCGACGGTCTGCTCGGGCGGGTCATCGACGGGCTGGGCCAGCCGCTGGACGAGTACGGCGACCTGGATGGAACTCGGGCCCGGTCGGCCAACGCCACCCCGCCCGACGCCCTCACCCGACCGCGGATCTCGGAGCGCGTGGGCCTGGGCGTGCGCGCCCTGGACACCCTCGTTCCGTGTGGGATGGGCCAGCGCCTGGGCATCTTCGCCGGCTCGGGCGTCGGCAAGTCCTCGCTGCTGGGCATGATCGCCCGGTCCACGACCGCCGACGTCAACGTCATCGCCCTGGTCGGCGAGCGAGGCCGAGAGGTCCGCGAGTTCATCGAGCGCGATCTCGGCGACGCGCTGGCCCACTCCGTGGTCGTCGTCGCCACCTCCGACCAGCCGGCGCTGGTCCGCATCCAGGCGGCCTTCACCGCCACCGCGATCGCCGAGCACTTCCGCGACCAGGGTAAGAACGTGATGCTGATGATGGACTCGGTGACCCGCTTTGCCATGGCGCAGCGCGAGGTGGGCCTGGCCATCGGCGAGCCGCCGGCGACGCGCGGATACACGCCCAGCGTGTTCGCTCTGCTGCCGCGGCTGCTCGAGCGCGCCGGCACCAGCCCCGAGGGCTCGATCACCGGTCTCTACACCGTGCTCGTCGACGGAGACGACATGAACGAGCCGATCGCCGACGCCGTCCGGTCGATCCTCGACGGCCACATCGTCCTCACGCGCTCACTGGCGCACTCAGGCCACTACCCGGCCATCGACGTGCTGCAGAGCGTCAGCCGGCTCGTCGGCGAGATCGTCACGCCCGAGATCCGCGAGGCCGGCACCCGGCTGCGCTCGGCGCTGGCGGCCTACCGCGAGAAGGAGGACCTCATCTCCATCGGCGCCTACCAGCCCGGCACAGACCCTCTCCTGGATGCCGCGATCGCGCTGCGGCCGGCGATGGACGGATTCCTGCGCCAGACCATCGCCGATCTCACCACGACGCAGCAGGCCGACGAGGCGCTGCTCTCAATCGCCGCGCAGCTCCCGGGCACCGGTGACCTCACGCCGGCTGCCGACGTCGTGGTGGCTGCACCGCCGGCCATCCCCACTCCGCAGGTCCCGGTGGGCGCGCCAGGTGGCGCCCCTGCCGCGATTCCGTCGCTGGCGCTCAGCGCCTAAGTCTGGGCCCCTTCCCCATGCGCGACGCCGGCTCGGATAACCGTCCAGCGGGATTGAAGTCCCGCCCGTATCGGCCGAATAACTGACTATGGCCGGTCCCTCGTTCCGTTTCCGCCTCGAGCGTGTGCGCGCATTGCGCGAGCGCGCCGAAGATGAAGCCAAGGAAGCTTTCGCCGGCGCCATGATCGAGCGCGTCCGCTCCGAGCAGGAGATGGACGACGCCGCCAAGCGCGTCACGCAGGCCCGCGAGGCCCAGCTCGACGCCACCGCGGCGCCGATCAGCGCCACCGAGCTCATGGCTCGCCAGGCCTACCTAGAGCGCTCGGAGCGCGCCCACCAGGCCAGCCGCGACGATCTCAACCGTCGCGACCAGGTGGTGGAGGAACGCCGCGAGGAGCTGACCGAGGCCGCGCGCGACCGCCAGGCCCTGGAGCGGCTGAAGGAGAACCGCCGCATCGAGTTCGTGCGTGAGCAGGCGCGCATCGAGGCGGCCGATCTCGACGAGATTGCGCTCAACGGATTTCGCCGGAGGGCCGCATGAGCTCCGGCATCGGATCAGCGTCGCTGATGCCGGTCGTCACCCCCGACGCCGCGTCCACCGGCGCCGCGGGCACTCCGGGTGCGGGTCTCGCACCCGGAGCCACGGGCCCGGCCGGTGCGCCGCCGGCCACCGGCGCCCCGCCCACGGCCGACGGCCAGGGCACGAGTCCGCCGACAGGCGGCGCCCCGCCGACAGACGCCTTCGCCAGCGTCCTGTCAAGCCAGGTGGCCCGGACCGCACTTGCGGAAGGCCAGAGCAAGCAGACCTCCACGAAGGGAGGGAAGCGAAACGGAGCGGACGCAGACGGGTCCGGGGTGGGCGGGGGCGGGTTCGGCGCGAGCGACTCCGACGGCACGTCCGCTGACGGCTCTGTCACGACGCCCGGCGGGTCCGTCGCTGATCCGACCTCGCTGATCGCCGCCGTGCTGACCGTCGCCGTTCCCACAGCGTCCCAACCCGTGCCGGTGAAGACCTCCGCATCCGGCGCCGCTCAGGGTCCCACGACTTCCGGCGCTCCCGCGCTCCCGGCCCGGGCGCCCGCCGGGGCCGCCGCCGCTCCGGCCTTGCCGGGCGGAGACCTGCGCACCGCGCTCACACAGTACGCCGCCGGACAGACACCGGCCGGCGCCGCGGACGCCTCGGGCGCCCCGGCCGGCACGGCTGCCGGCACCGTTCCGGGCGCTCCCGCACCGACGACGACGGGCACGCTGCCGACCACGCCGGCGCCCACCTCTCCCGCGGCGCCCACGGCTCCCCTTACCGCCGCGGCCCCGGTGCCTGCACTGGGCGGCGCCGCCACCGCGACGACCACGACTTCCAGCCCGGCTCAGGCGACCCTGACCGACGCGACGGCCACGGCTGCCGCCACCGCTGTGGGCGCGACCCCGCCGCAGACCGCGACGGCTCGGGGCGACGGTACCGCCCCGGCCACTCCGGCGACCGGCGTTGCTTCCGTCAGCGCCCCGGCCGCCACCGCCACCGGCTCGGGCGGCCACACCTCGACGGCCAAGGACAGCTCCGACGGCGACAGCGCGCGGGACAACGCCGCGCCCGCGCCGGCCCCGGCCGCCTCCTCTCCGCTCCAGGTGGCCGCGGCGCAGCCCGCTGCGACCGCCGCCCCGACCGCAGCGACCGCGTCCGCCACCAACGCAGCCGCGGGACCCACCGCCTACGGCGTGCGCCTGGCCGAGGCGGCCGAGAAGGTCTCCAACACCATCGCCATGGGCGCGCGCGACGGCATCTCGGTCGCCCGCATCGAGCTCTCGCCCGAGTCCCTCGGCGCCATCCAGATCCACCTTCAGCACACCCCGGACGGCATCGTGGCCCGCGTCATCACCGAGCACCCGGAGGCGGCCCAGACCCTGTCGCAGAGCGGCGACGACCTCAAGCGCCAGCTCCAGCAGAACGGCACCGCCCTGCTGCGCCTGGACATCGAGTCCTCAGGCCAGCAGCGCTCCGGCAGCGACGGGCAGGGCGGGACCGCGCAGGGCTCCGGCGAGACCGACGCCGGCGCCTCGGGTGCCAGCGCTGACGGCGACGCCGACGCGACCACTTCCGCTGACACCCCCCTTCAGACCCTTTCGGGCTCCGCGCTCGTGAACGTGCTCGCCTGAGGCGTGCCCCCACTCAACACCGAGGACCACTGACATGACCGACGTCACCAGCACCACCGGCACCACGGGCACCACCGGTACCCAGCTCGCCCCGACGGGCACGTCCGGTACGAGCTTCTCCAACCCCAGCGACAGCCTCGGTGAGAACGACTTCCTGAAGCTGATGATGGACCAGCTCCAGAACCAGGACCCGCTCAACCCGAGCGATCCCACGCAGTACATGTCGGAGCTGGCCAGCTTCTCGAGCCTGGAGCAGGAGACGCAGATCGCCACCTCGACCGCATCTGCCTCGACCCAGCAGGCCTCGTCCTCGGCGCTGGGGCTCCTCGGCCACACGGTCAGCTACCAGGATTCGGACGGCGCCACCCAGACCGGCACGGTGTCGAAGGTTGACTTCACCTCCGCGGGGCCGACGCTGACGATCGGCACGACGCCCGGGATCTCGCTCGGCTCGGTGCTGGAGGCTTCGTGACCTCAGCGGTCCCCAGTGTTTCGCTGATCGGACCCGGCGCGGCCGGCGCACCGGCGGAGGCCCCCGCGGCCGTCACGCCGGCGCAGCTCGCTGCGCTGAAGCTTCCGGTCGGTACGCCGACGTTCGCCTCGGTGCTGTCGAGCAGCACCACGGCGGCGCAGGCGCCCACGTTCTCACGGCACGCGCTTGAGCGCGTCAACCGGCGAGGAATCCAACTCGACCAGTCGACCCTGCAACGGCTGGCGGGTGGTGTGTCACGAGCCGCGACCAAGGGGTCAAAGGCTGCAGTGGTCTTTGTGGACAACACCGCGTTTGTGGTGTCGGTCCCCAACAACACCGTCGTCACGGCGGTGGGTTCCGAGCACATGCGCGAGCACGTGTTCACAAACATCGACAGTGCCGTCATCGCGTAGCGAGAACGGATTCAAACTCCGGCTGGTCCTCCAAGCAGGAAGCCGAGAAAGGAAGTACCTCAAATGATGCGAGGCATGGACTCCGCGATCAGCGGACTCGAAGCTCACCAGACGATGCTCGACGTGACGGCCAACAACCTGGCCAACGTCGACACCATCGGCTACAAGGCGCAGCGCACCACCTTCGTGGACCAGCTGTCTGAGAACCTCAGCGCCGCCACCGGCCCCAACGGGTTCAACGGCGGCTCCAACGCCAAGCAGGTCGGCCTCGGCGTCAGCGTCGGGTCCATCGACAACCTCATGGGCACCGGGTCACAGCAGACCACCGGTAACGCGCTGGACGTCTACGTCCAGGGCGACGGCTTCCTGCAGGTCGGCAACGGTAACCCCGGCACAACCTCCCCCTACACCAACAACCTGCCCAGCACGGTCGACTACACCCGTGCCGGCAACCTGACGCTGAACTCATCGGGCTTCCTCACCACCCAGAGTGGTGAGTACGTCGTCGGCTCGACGGCGCCCTCGAGCTCCAGCTCGGCCACCCCGACGTACCTCAACGTCCCGCCCGGATCGACCAACCTGGCCATCGGCGCGGACGGCAGCGTGAGCTACACCGACCAGGATTCGACGAGCCCGACGTTCGGTCAGACCAAGACCGCCGGTTACATCTCGCTGGCGACGTTCCCCAACGAGGCCGGCCTGCAGCGTGATGGCGGCTCGAACTGGAGTGCCACCGCCAGCTCGGGTCCGGCGACCACCGGCACACCGAGCGTCGCCGGCTTCGGCGCGACGATCTCCGGCTCGCTGGAGATGTCCAACGTCGACCTCGCCACCGAGTTCACCAACATGATCACCGCCGAGCGTGGCTACCAGGCCAACTCCAAGGTCATCACCACGGCTGACTCGATGCTGCAGACCGTCGTGAACATGCCGCAGGGCTAAGCCCTGGCGTGAGTTGAGGGGGCGGCGCTCGTCAGAACGCCGCCCCCTTTCTCCCTCTCTCTCATCAACCCTTCTCCTCAGGAGACCCGCCCATGATCACCCTGCACCGCCTGGGACACGCGGTGGACACGTTCCAGATCAATCCCGACGCGATCATCACCATCGAGGCCACGCCCGACACGGTGATCACCATCCACAACGGACAGAAGATCGTCGTCGCCGAGCCGCCGCACCGTGTCGCCGACATGATCGCGACCTACCGCGCCACCGTGCTCGCCGAGGCGCTCATCCTGCGCCACGAGCTGCGCGCCGAGCGCAACGAGTTGCGCCGCGTGACTCCGCTGCGCAAGCCCTCCACGCTGACCGCCGTGCACGACGCCGCCCTCGAGGCGCGCCACCATCACGGCTGACCCGAGCCAACCCCGCCTTCCCCCCCGCCTCACGGCGCCTGACGGCGCCTCATCACCGCCTGTGGTGAGCAGACCGACTCTGGATTTTCCCCACTCAGACCCCTTGATTTTTTCGCTCCCCTGTCGATCTAAGAGAATGAAATGAAGCCCGCAACCGCAATCGGAATCGTCGTCGCCACAATCGGCATCCTCATGGCCGGGATCATGGGCGGCACCAGCCCCGCTGCCTTCATGGACATCCCGGCGCTGCTGATCATCATCGGCGGCACCGGCGGCGTCACGATGGCCAGTTGCGGCATGGAAGGGATGAAGAAGATCCCGGCGCTGTACAAGATCGCGTTCGGGCCGCCGGAGATCGACCTCAACGCCCGCGTGCAGCAGCTCGTCAGCTTCGCTGAGCAGGCGCGCCGCGAGGGCCTCCTGGCTCTCGACGGGCAGACCGCGGAGATCGAGGACGACTTCACCCGCAAGGGTCTGCAGCTCGTCGTCGACGGCTCGGATCCCGAGCTGGTCCGCGAGGTCCTCGAAGCCGAGATCGACGGCATGATGGCCCGCCATCACGAGGGCGCGGCCCCGTTTGAGAAGGCCGGTGGCTTCGCCCCGACGATGGGCATCATCGGCACCGTGATGGGTCTGGTGCACGTGCTTCAGAACCTGTCGGCGCCGGCGACGCTGGGCCCCGCCATCTCCTCAGCCTTCATCGCGACACTCATGGGCGTCGGCTCTGCCAACGTCATCTACCTCCCCATCGCCAACCGGCTCAAGTCTCTTTCCAAGGCCGAGGTTGAGCTGCGGACGCTGACCCTCGAGGGCATCCTGGCCGTGCAGGCCGGCGACAACCCGCGGGTCGTGGCTGAGAAGCTGGGCTCGTTCGTGCCCCCGGCCGAGCGCAAGTCCGACGACGAGGGCGCTTCGGTGACGGAGATGCCGCAGGCCGAGGCGGCCTAGGAGGCTTCTGATGGCCGGTCGTCGCAGCAAGCGCGGTCACGCAGCCGAGTTCGAGAACGAGGAGCGCTGGCTCCTCACCTACGCGGACATGCTCACGCTGATGTTCGCGCTGTTCATGGTCCTGTACTCGATCTCGTCGGTGAACATCTCCAAGTACGAGAGCCTGCAGCAGTCACTGAAGGCGGCCTTCTCGGGCTCGATCCTCTCCGGTGGCAAGGCGATCATGCAGTCGGGCTCCGAGTCGACCAAGGCGCACACGCCGGCCACTGCCGCGGTCCCCGCGATCGTCCCGCTGACGCCCAACATTCCCAAGCCCACCGACACGTCGGCGCAGCAGATCTCCAAAGCGATGATCGCCGCCAGCGGCGCCAAGCAGGAGCAGGAGAGCTTCAAGAAGCTCCAGCGGGAGCTCAATACCTACGCCAAGGGCCATGGTTTCGGCAACGAGGTGCAGACGGTGATCACCCGCCAGGGGCTCGTCGTGCACGTGCTCACCGACAAACTTCTCTTCGACTCGGGGTCAGCCACGTTGCAGCCCGCCGGCTCGCCACTTCTACAAGAGGTGAGCCACTTGCTCAATGTTGACCAGAAGCATCCGATAACGGTGGAAGGAAACACTGACAACCAGCCGATTCAGAGCTCGCAGTTCCCCAGTAACTGGGAGCTGTCGACTGACCGGGCCACCACCGTCGTGCGCTACCTGATCGTCCATGGGGTGAACGAGCAACGACTGTCGGCGGCCGGCTATGCCGACCTGCACCCGCTGGCGAGCAACACCACCACGGCCGGGCGAGCCCGCAACCGGCGAGTGGACATCGTGCTCGATCGCATCTACCCCGACCTGAACCCCTAGGACCACCCGACAATGACAAAGAAGAAGCTGATCATCATCCTGCTGGTCGTCGTGGCCGGTGGGGGCTTTGCCGCCAAGACGTTCCTGCTGCCCAAGCCCGCTGTCGCCAAGCCCAAGATCGACGGCGAGATCTACGTGCTGCCCAAGGGCTTCACGCTCAACCTCACCGACGGCCGCTACGCGACGATGACGATCGGCCTCATCCTGGCTCCGGGCCAGAGCGACGGCGCGACCGCCGAGGGCGCCACCACGACGCCCTCCGGCCTCGGCACCCTGCCCGAGGAGGCGGTGATCCGCTCGATCATCACCAACACGATCACCAACGACCCCTCGTCGGCGCTGCTCACCGACCCCGGCCGGGCCAAGCTCAAGTCCGAGATCCTCAGCCAGATCAAGAAGACCACGGACGTCAAGGTGACCGACATCCTCTTCACCGACCTCGCGGTCCAGTAAGGAGCAGACGATGAGCCACGACGTGGACTTCGAGCCTCTCACCGGCGACGGCGGCACCATTCGCGCCGGCGAGTCGATGGCCGACCTGCGGCGCCTGTCCGCGGTCCCCGTCGACCTCAGCGTCGAGATCGGCCGCGCGCGCATGTCCGTGGGCGAGACCCTGGAACTGCGCGAGGGCTCGGTCGTGACGCTGGACCGGATGGCGGGCGAGCCCGTCGACCTGCTGGTCAACGGAACGCCCATCGCCCGCGGCGAGGTCGTGGTGATCGACGAGCAGTTCGGTCTGCGCCTGACCCAGGTGCTGGCGGCCCCGGCCGGCTCCGAGCCGAGCGAAGTGGCTGACTCAGACCCGGCCGCGGCGGGAATCACAGACATCGTGGCCCCGTAATCCCACCCGGCCCCTCGTGGCCTTGGTTGGTTAACGGACGCAAACCTCAAGCTCGCGCCTCAGGCGCCGAATATCTCGATAGAAGGCCGAGCGCAGGATGCGCGAACCGGCTCGTTACGGAAACAAGGAGTAAGACACGATGTCAGAGCAAGCCAATCATCAGCAGTTGGTGGTGTTCACGCTGGGCGCGGAGCACTACGCCCTGCCGATCCAGGCGGTCAACGAGATCATTCGCTACGCCGAGCCTCGCTCGGTGGCCTCACGGACCGATTGGGTCCGCGGCGTGATCAGCCTCCGTGGTCGGATCGTTCCCGTCTATGACGTGGCGGCCCGGCTCGGGCTCACCTCCGAGCTCACCGAGCAGTCCAAGATCGTGATCGTCGAGGCCGCGGCCGAGACGGCCGGCGTGATCGTCGACAGCGTCGAGGAGGTCCTCACCGTCTCCGCCGATCAGCTCGAGGAGGCACCGGGTGCCGACTCGTCGATGATCGAGGCGATCGTCCGGGTCGACGAGCGTCTGATTGTGCTGCTCACGCTGAGCACGATCTTCGACACGACGACCGAGCTGCCGGTCGCCGCCTGAGCCGACTGAGCTGACTGAGCTTTCCGACGTACAGCAGCTCTTATGACCACCGCCACCCCCAAGCCCCGCGTGGTCGTCGCGGACGACAGCGCGCTCATGCGCCGGATCGTCACCAACGTGCTGACCAAGGGCGGGATCGACGTCATCGCCTCCGCGAAGGACGGCGACGAAGCGCTCGCCCTGTGCGAGCGTGAGACGCCCGACGCGATGACGCTGGACCTGGCGATGCCGGGGCTGGGCGGGCTCGACGTGCTCAAGGCGCTGCGGCGGCGCGGCGGGCCGGCGATCCCGGTGGTGGTGGTCTCAGCCTTCTCGCCGGCCCACGGCGCCTACGCCGTCGACGCCCTCGCCGAGGGCGCGTTCGAGCTGGTGCCCAAGCCCGCCGGCCAAGCCGAGGTCAACGCGTTCGAGCAGAACCTGCTCACCAAGATCCTCGTCGCCACCAAGACGCGCCGGCTGGGCGGACACCTGCGCTCCGCGCGGCTGCCGCGCAACGGCAGCGGCCCCGTGGCGACCGACGGCCACGTCCCCGCCGTGCGGCGGGTGGGCGGGATCCGAATCCGCAACGCCACCTCGCGCGCGCTGGTCATCGCCACCTCGACCGGCGGCCCGCGTGCGCTGGCCGAGGTCGTCCCCGGCCTGCCCTCGCCGTTGGGCCTGGGCACCCTGATCGTCCAGCACATGCCCGCCGGCTTCACCGCCTCGCTGGCCACCCGCCTGGACCACTCGAGCCCCCTCAACGTCCGCGAGGCGCAGGGCGGCGAGTTCCTGGAGCCGGGCGTGGCGCTGATCGCCCCCGGCGGCCGCCACCTGCGGCTGACCCCGACCGGTCAGACGGCCCTCTCAGACGAGGCCCCGCTGGGCGGCCTGCGCCCGCGCGCCGACCTCCTCATCGAGGACGCCGCCGCCAAATGGGGCGACCGGCTCACCCTTGTCGTGCTCACCGGTATGGGCAACGACGGACTGCGCGGCGCGCGCGAAGTTCGGCGCCATGGCGGCCGAATCCTCGTCGAGGCTGAGCAAACCTGCACCGTCTACGGGATGCCTCGGGCGGTCGTGCAGGCGGGACTGGCCGACGAGGTGCTACCCCTTGATCAGATGGCCGCTGCGATCACGGCGGAGGTGAACCCATGAGTGCCATCGGCGCCCCCGTTGCCAGTGACGACTACGTCCTCTTCTGCGAGGGCCTGCGTCAGATCTGCGGCGTCGACCTCAGCCAGTACAAGCGCCCGCAGATGGAGCGCCGCCTGCGCTCGTTCTTCGCACGCAAGGGGATCGACCTGCTCACCGACTGCCTGGACGCGCTGCGCCGCGACAAGACCGAGCTCGACGCCCTGCTGGACCGCGTGACGATCAACGTCTCGCAGCTGTGGCGCCACCCCGAGCAGTGGACTCGTCTCGAGCGCGACGTGCTGCCTGAGCTGGCCGGCCACGGCCAGGTGCGCGCGTGGAGCGCCGGCTGCTCCTATGGCGCCGAGGCCACCACCCTGGCCGCGGTCTGCCACGCGGCCATCCCCACCGCCCGCGTGAAGATCTCCGGCACCGACATCGACAAGCGCATGATCGAGCGCGCCCGCGGGGGCCTGTTCAGCGTCGAGGACGCCCGCGGCGTCGACGTCAAGGTCATGGAGCGTGGCTTTGACCGCGTGCCGGAGGGCTGGCAGGCCAAGGAGGTGCTGTGCCGGATGATGTCCTTCGAGGTCGGCGACCTGCTGCGCCTGCGTCCGCCCGCGGCCAGCAAGGACCTGATCATGTGCCGCAACACCGTCATCTACTTCGCAGAGCCCATCCGCAACGACCTGCACGCGCGTCTCGCCCAGGCGCTGCGTCCCGGTGGCTACCTGGTCGTCGGCGCCACCGAGCGCGTCTCCAGACCGACCGAGCTGGGCCTGCAGATGGCCCACCCCTTCATCTACCGGAAAGCGTAATGGACACCTCCGAATACATGCCTATGTTTCTCGCAGAGGCGCAGGAGCATCTTCAGGAACTGAACCTGGCGATCGTTCGCTTGGAGGAGGACCCGCGCGACCGCGAGACGGTGGACGAGATCTTCCGGGCCGCGCACTCGCTCAAGGGCATGAGCGCGACCATGGGCTTCGCCCAGATCGCCAAGCTCACGCACGAGATGGAGGACGTCTTCGAACTGCTGCGCCAGCGCGGCGAGGGACTGACCCGCGAGGCCATCGACACCGTCCTGGCCTGCCTGGATGCCCTCACTGGCTCCTTCGAGTCCATCGAGGCCGACGGCGAGGAGGCGCTTGACCCCACCCCGCTGGTTGAGCGGCTGCACGGACTGGTGCGGGCTCGCACCGCCGAGCAGGAGCTCGAGCGCGTCGCCGTCGCCCTGACGGTGCCCGAGCAGGTGACCATCGCGGTCGCCGCCGGCGCGCGCGTGCTCCACGTCGTTGCCGTCCTCGATGATCAGGTACTGATGCCGGCCGTTCGCGCACACATGACCTTCGCCGCGATGGGCGACCATGGCGAGCTGATCGCCAGCGCCCCGCCGGTCGACGACGTCGAGCAGTTCTCCGGTCAGCGGATCGAGGCGTGGATCGCCTCCGAGCATGAGGAGGCCGCGCTCATCAGCACCATCTCCGCCGTCTCGGACGTGGTCGGCGTGGAGATCCTCGAGGTCCCGGCGCCGGAGCTGGTCGCGGAGCCCAAGGTCGTCACCGAGCCCGCTGAGGCCGCCACGCCCGCTGAGGCCGCCACGCCCGCTGAGGCCGCCACGCCCGCTCAGGCCGCCACGCCCGCTCAGGCCGCCACGCCCGTTCAGGCCGCCAGGGCCGCCTCGCCCAAGACCTCCAGCGCCGCGCGCACCGTCCGCGTCGATGCCGAGCGTCTGGATGCGCTGATGCACTCAATGGGCGAGCTGGTCATCCACCGCACCGCCGTCGAGGCCCTCACCAGCTCCCTGGACGTACCCGGTCTGCAGCAGGCCATGCAGGAGCTCACGCGCAGCTCTCAGGCGCTGCAGTCGATGGTCATGCAGGTCCGCATGATCCCGGTGGACGTCGTCTTCCTGCGGTTCCCGCGCCTGGTCCGCGACCTGTCGGGCAAGCTGGGCAAGGAGGTCAAGCTCAACCTGGTCGGCTCCGAGACCGAGCTGGACCGCACCGTCGTCGACGCGATCGGCGACCCGCTCGTGCACCTCGTCCGCAACTCGCTCGACCACGGCCTGGAGCCCGTCGCGGAGCGCGTCGCCGCCGGCAAGCCGGAGGTCGGCACGCTGGAGATCTCGGCGCGCCACTCCGGGGGCAGCGTCGTCATCCAGGTCCGTGATGACGGTCGCGGCATCAACCCCGAGGCCGTGGCCCGCAAGGCGGTCGAGCGGGGGCTGATCGATGCGGCGGCCGCTGCCGAGATCACCATGAAGACCGCGGTGGAGCTGCTCTTCGCGGCGGGCTTCTCCACTGCGGAGAGCACCAGCGACATCTCCGGGCGTGGCGTGGGCATGGATGTGGTGCGGTCGAAGATCCGTGAGCTGGGCGGCGAGGTCATCCTCGACTCGGTCCAGGGCGGGGGCACGACGGCGCAGATTCGCCTGCCACTCACACTGGCCATCGTGTCCGCGCTGCACGTCGACGTCGCGAGCGCCCCCTACGCGATCCCGCTGGACCGCGTCGAGCGCACGCTGCGGCTCTCAGAGCAGACGGTGCGCTCCGTCGCCGGGCGCCGGATGCTGGTCCTCGATGACGGCGTGCTGCAGCTGCTGGACGGCGCCGACGTGTTTGGGCGTCAGCCGACGGGTGAACATGAGTTTGTGGTCATCGTGCGCGCGCAGGAGCAGCGCCTCGCCCTGTCGGTCGATGACCTGATCGGGCAGCGCGAGCTCGTCACGCGCCCGCTGCCGCCCGCGGTCAGCGGCGAGCCGGTCTCCGGCGGCGCGGCGTTGGCCGACGGCCGGATCGCCCTCATCGTCGACTGCGACGCGCTTGACCCGCGCACCCCAAAAGCTGAGAGCCGCAACGGCGGCGCACGCCCCGCTGACAGCTCGGCCGTACCCGGGCATGGACGGGTGGCGGCATGACCCACGAACAATCTCAGGAGAAGACCCGAGTGAGCCCGTCCTTGTCCGAGACCCAGCTCGACGCGCTGCGCGAGCTGGCCAACATCGCGTCTGGCACCGCCGCCACGGCGCTGTCGCAGATGCTCGCTCGTGAGGTGGAGATCAGCGTGCCGCGCGCGCTGGCCCTGCCGCCGGTCGACGCCGTCGACGCGTGCGGCGACCCCGAGCAGCACGTCGCGGGCGTCGTCGTCCCCATCCGGGGCGACATCGACGGCATCGTCCTGCTGCTGATCCCCTACGAGCAGGCCGAGGTCCTATGCGCGCTGCTGGGCGTCGAGGCCCACACCGAGGTCGGGGACTCGGCGCTGCGCGAGATCGGCAACATCCTCGCCACGTCCTACCTGAACGGCCTGGGCGCGATGACCAACTTGGAGCTGGAGCCCTCGCCGCCCCAGCTGCACACCGACATGCTCGCCGCGATCGTGTCCTCGCTGCTCATCGGCACCGCCGGCGCCGACGACCTGGCGCTGGTGCTCGACTCCGAGCTGGACGTATCCGGGGACCCGTGCTCGATCTCCTTTCTTCTGCTGCCGACCTCCGGTCAGATCAGCGATCTGCTGTCGCCCCTCGGTCTGGCTGAGCCCTCAGCCTGACCATGTCCTCGGCGCGTATGGGTGAGATGGTGGTTTCCAAAGATCCGCACGAGGAGCTCGTCGCCCTTGGGCTGGGCTCCTGCATCGGCCTGGCGATCGTCGACCGCACCGCGGGCGTCGCCGGACTGGCACACATCGTCCTGCCCGAATCCAACGACCGGGGCAACCAGGTGGCCAAGTTCGCAGACACGGCGGTTCCCGAGCTGATCGCGCAGATGCGCGAGGCCGGGGCCGTGGAGCGCCGCTTCGAGGCCGCGATCGCCGGCGGCGCGCGCATGTTCGAGATGAGCGGCGGCCTGGACATCGGCGCCCGCAACGAGGCCGCCGTCCGGAGTGCGCTGGCCAATGCGCGTGTCCCCGTCAGGGCGGCGAAGACCGGCGGTACCATCGGCCGGACGCTGAAGGTGACCGTCAGCGACCTGACCGTCACCGTCCGCGCGGCCGGCGAGCGGCCCGAGACGCTGCTCGAGGGCCGCACCCCGCGCGTCACGACCGGAGCGGGGCTAACACGATGAGCGAGCACCTGACCCCGGACAAGATCGCCGCGCTCGTCGACGCCGCCAAGCAGGGGCAGCTGCCCGACGCCGGCGGGTCACAGAAGCCGAACCGGCGCGGCCATCGGCTGCGCACAGTCGACTTCTCGCGGCCGACCAAGTTCACCTCCGACCAGGCTCGCCGGATCATGCGGGCCACCGAGACGTTCTGCCAGACCGCCAACACGCGACTGTCCACCGAGCTGCGCGTGCCGGTGGAGCTCGAGCTCATCAACACGGTGCAGCTCACCTGGGCCGCGGCGCAGGCGCAGCAGCCGCCGAACTCCTTGTCGCTGATCCTCGAGGTCGCCCCGATCGGCACCCGCATGCTGCTCACCGCCGAGCAGACGTTCGTCCTAGCCGGGCTGGAGGCGCTGCTGGGTGGCTCTCCGGAGCGCCCGCCCAAGGAGCGGCGGATGTCGGAGATCGACTGGAGCCTCACGCGCCGCCTCTTTGAGTCGCTCGTGTTCCAGCTCTCCTTGGTGTGGCAGGAGCTCGGCGGCGTCACGCTGACCGCCGGCGAGATCGACCCGCACGACGCCGGTCAGGTGGCCTCGGTGTCAGAGCCGACCTTCACCCTCCTGCTCGAGTGCCGCATCGCCAAGAACTCCTTCGCCATGGCCATGCTCATCCCGTGGGCCGCGATCGAGCCGGTGGAGGACGCCATCTCCGGCCGCGACCCCAGCCACGACGACCAGGTCCTGAGCACCTCGCCGATGCAGAAGGCGATGTCCGACGTGCCCGTGACTCTCCGCGCCGAGGTGGCCTCGGTCGACCTCGAGGTGTCGGAGATCCTGTCGCTGGTTCCGGGCAGCATCGTCAAGTTCGGCGTCCCCGCCGACGACGGGGTCATGCTCTACGCCGAGAACGTGAAGCTGGCCCGCGCCCAGCCCGGCTCCCACGGGCCGCGGCGCGCGGTCCAGATCTGCGGGCCGGAGGGCTCGAGCTCATGAGCGCCAGCGACATCACGTCACGCGACGCGCTGATGCGTCTGGGCGCCTCCACCGCCGAGGCGATCGCGCAGGTGCTCGAGATGTTCGCGCCCGGCACCATCGAGCGCGGCGAGGTCAGCGTCATGGGCGAGGGCCAGTCGCCGTTCAACGGCGTCGTCGCCGGCTCGGTGGCGGCCAGCGTGTCCTACGTCGACGGCGTGACGGGCGCCAACATCTTCGTCCTCACCGCCGCCGGCGTGCGCAACATGGCCCAGGCGATGGGCATGCCCGCCCCCGAGGAGGGCGAGTCCGACGAGCTGTCCGAGCTGGAGCTCTCCGCCGTCGGCGAGGCCTCCAATCAGATGATGGCCGCGGCCGCCTCGGCGATCGGCGTCGTCCTGGGCCAGGAGATCGAGATCTCGGTCCCCGACATCCGCGTCGTGGACAATCCCGGGGCCGCGGCCGAGATCTACGGCGCATCGCCGCACGCCACGTCCACCACCTTCCTCATCGGCGGTGAGTCCTGCCGGCTGATCCAACTCGTGCCCCGGGCGTTCGTGGTCCGCCTGGCCCGTGCTCTGGACGAGCTGGACGAGACCGCTGACGGCGACGCCGCGAGCGCCGACAACGCGGGCCGCAGCACCCAGAGCGTGGCGCTGGTGGAGGCGCTGACCGGCATCAAGGTGCGCGTGTGGGCCGAGCTGGGCCGCACGCAGCTCGGCCTGTCCCGGGCGCTTGGCCTGCCGCTGGGCTCGGTGGTCGAGCTCGACCACCCCGCCGACGCCCCCGTGGACCTGTACGTCAACGGACTGCGCTTCGCCCAGGGTCACCTCATCGTCACCGACGACGGAGAGTGGGCGTTCCAGTGCGACACCGTCGGTGGCCGAGCGGTTGCGGACACGCCGCCGTGGGAGACACCCGCCGTGGAGATCCTCGACGACGTCTCCACGACGTCGTTTGACGATGCGCCCGAGGTGGTACCCGCCGACGAAGCACTCGAGAGTCTTGTGGAGGAGGGGGCCGACGAGCCGGCCGAGGCAGACGCCGCTGATGAAGCGGGCGTCGCCGAGGAGGCCGTCGCCGTGGAGGAGACCGTCGGGGCGGAGGCCGCCGACGACACTGATGAGACCCCCAACGATGAAGAAGGAGCCTGATACTGATGGCCCGTGTACTCGTAGTCGACGACGCCGCCTTCATGCGCAAGGTCGTGAGCGACGCGCTCGCCTCCGGTGGCCATGAGGTGATCGGCGAGGCGGGGAATGGCAATGAGGCGGTGGCCCGCTTCCAGGAGCTCAAGCCCGAGCTGACGATGCTCGACATCACCATGCCGGAGAAGACCGGCCTGGAGGCGCTGGCCGAGATCATGACCATCGACCCCGGCGCGCGCGTGCTCATGTGCTCGGCGCTCGGCCAGGAGTCCAAGGTGATCGAGTCGATCAAGCTCGGCGCGAAGGACTTCGTCGTAAAGCCGTTCCAGCCCGAGCGCCTGCTCGAGGCCGTTGCCGCTGGCGCGGACGGCGTCACGGCCCTTGACGGCCTTGAGCACCTTCGAGACCGCGAAGATGATCCCGATCACGACGACCAGGGCGATGACGGTGCGCACGATGCCCGAGCCGGTGCCACTGCTCGAAGCGGTGTGGACCGCGCCCGTCGTGGACAGGTGCAGGGGAGTCTGCTCTCCGGTGCCGGTGGCGGCCTGCGCCATCTGGGCGTACGAGAGCGTGAGGGCGCCGATCAGGCCGGCGCCACGTGTGAACGTGGAGAACCGCATCGAGGGACGAGACTCCGAGGGAAGAGTCACCCTCTTTGTCGGCTGATTGGGGCGGGGCCTTTAGGCCGGATGCCGGATTTTTGGGCCCGGCGCGCGTCCCCGCCGCGATGGCGGCGGGGAGCTGGGGGAAGCTTTAGGCGAGCGCCTTGCCGACAGCCTCGAGCAGCCGCTCGGGCTGGAACGGCTTGACCACGAAGTCCTTGGCACCCAGCTTGATCGACTCGATCACC
>DASXDW010000231.1:0-19184 GCA_036490435.1 Solirubrobacteraceae bacterium | reverse complement strand
CGGGCGGACGGTCGAGATCGGGCCCGACGGGTCCATCCGCATCACGAGCGCGCCCTCGAGCGACACGGCGAGCGATCCTCCCGCCGACGCCGACGCCGACGCCGACGCCGACGCCGACGGCTAGGTCAGGCCCAGCGCCCGTCCGGCGTGGGCCGCGAAGGTGAACAGCACTGACGGGAAGATCCCGAAGAACACGGTGGCGGCGGCGAACAGCACCGCTACCGCGGTGACCTCCGGCGCGGGCCCGGCCGCGGCCACGCCGGCGGCGCGCGGCGCCGTGGTGAAGCCGCCGTCGTCCTCGTCGGCCTCGGGTGAGCCGCCGGCGATCGGGGCCAGCCCGCCTCGCCCGCCCATCATCGCGCCGCGCAGGCCCGGCGCGGGAGCCGGGACCTCGTCGCGCATCCACAGGGTGGCGATCACGCGAAGGTAGTAGGCCAGCGAGATCATTGAGCCGATCACCAGGACGACAGCCAACCATGTGTAACCGCCGTCGACCAGTGCGTGGATGAGCTGGAACTTGCCGATGAAGCCGACGGTCCCCGGGATGCCGGCCAGGGCCAGCATGGCGATCGACATCGGCCACGCCAGCCACGGGTCGCGCCGCCCCAGGCCCGCCATGCCCGAGAGCTCATCGCCGTCGGGGCGCTGCCGCTGGACCGCGACGATCACGGCGAACGCGGTGAGGTTCATGAACATGTACAGCCCCAGGTACAGCACGGTCGCGTCGATGCCCAGTTGGGTGGCGACGATCACGCCCGCGAGCATGTAGCCGGCCTGGCCGACGCTTGAGTACCCGAGCATGCGCTTGAGCGAGGACTGGCTGAGCGCTCCGACGTTGCCGACGATGATGGTGATGGCGGCGATGGTCGCCAGGGCGGGCGCCCACGTGCTGTGGACGTGGATGGCGGCGACGTCGAAGAAGCGGAGCAGCACGCCCAGCGCGGCCGCCTTGGTGGCGGTGGCCATGAACGCGGTGACCGGCGTCGGCGCGCCCTCATAGACGTCGGGCGTCCACTGATGAAACGGTGCGACGGAGGCCTTGAAGGCAAAGCCGACGATGACCAGGGCGAGCCCGGTGAGCAGCAGCGGGTCGCCCACCAGGCCATTGCCGCCGTTGCCGGTGAGGATGGCGCTGGAGATCCCGGCGAACTGCGTGGAGCCGGTGGCCCCATAGACGAGGGCCAGTCCGTAGACCAGCGTGGCCGAGCCCACCGACCCGATCACGAGGTACTTCAGGCCCGACTCGAGCGAGCCCTCGCGGCGGAACTCCGATGCGCACAGCACATAGAGCGGGATCGACAACAGCTCGAATCCGACGAAGAGCGTCACCAGGTTCTGGGAGGAGACGAGGATCGCCATCCCCAGCACGCTGAAGAGGATGAGCGCGTTGTACTCGCCGTGACCGGCACTGCGGGGCGCCTCGTCGCGCAGCGAGAGCACGACGGCGGCGATCGCCGAGACGGCGAAGATCATGTCGAGCACCAGGGCCAGCCCGTCCATGGCCAGCGCGCCGGAGATGATCGAGGTCGGGTGGTGCAGGCGGGTGACCTCGATGACGATCGACGCGACCAGCACTCCGATGGTGACCAGCGGCACCACCACCGTGCGGGCGACCGCCCCGAAGAGGCCGATCAGCAGCACCACCAGCGCGCCCACGCCGAGGATGACGAAGGGCATGAACGAGGCCCAGTCGATGTGCGGGCCCTTGAAGTGGGCGGCAGCGAGGATCAACGTGTTCATGGGACCTCGGCCACCCGGTGGGCACGGGCGGAGGCCTGCAGGACCTGCTGCGCCTGGGCCGGCGCCACCGCCGCCCTGACCGTCGACTCCGAGCGCCGCAGCCCGAACTGGGGATAGAAGGCCAGGACCAGGATCACCGCCAGCACCCCGATGATCGGCAGCGCGTCGCCGATCGAGATGTCAAACGAGTTCACGCGCGCGCCCACCCGGTTGTGCATGGACGTGATGAAGGCGCGCAGCGCGTAGGCCGCGGCGCCGACGACGCCAAGCGAGGCCACCACTGCGATCGGCAGCTTGGCGTTGAACACGCCCAGCAGGATCATGAACTCCCCGACGAAGTTCGACGACCCGGGCATGGCCAGCCACACGAGGGTCGCGATGAGGAAGAGGCTGGCCAGGACGGGGGCGCGGAAGGCGATCCCGCCCATGTCGGAAAGCTTCTCCGAGCCGCCGGCGCGCACCGCCAGCGCGGCGACGATGAAGAACAGCGGCGCGGTGACCAGCGCGTGGTTGACCATCTGCAGCAGCGCGCCCTGGGCGCCCTCGGGGCGCAGCGAGAAGATGCCCAGCAGGATGAAGCCCAACTGGGCCACACTCGAGTAGGCGATGACGAGCCGCGCGTCGGGCGTGGTCATGGCCACCAGCGTCGCCCAGATGATCGACACCAGGGCGATGATCAGCATCAGTGTCTGGAAGTGCACCGTCGCATAGGGGAACAGCGGGAGCACGATGCGCAGGAACCCGTAGGCGGCGACCTTGGACAGGATCGCGGAGAACACCGCCACCGCTGGGATCGGCATCGCCTTATAGCCGTCGGGCAGCCAGCCGTGGAAGGGGACGAGCGGCATCTTGACCAGGAAGGCCACCGCGAAGGCCAGGAACACCCACGTCTGCGTGGTGTGCGAGAGCGGCAGGCCGCGCAGCGAGGATAGGACGAAGGTGAGCGGGGTGCCGTGCTGGCTGGAGGCCAGCGCGCCCGTGGCGATGGCGGCGACGAGCATGAAGAACGAGCCGATCAGCGTGTAGATGACCAGTCGGGTCGTCGCCCGCACCCGGTCGGGCCCGCCCCAGATCCCCGAGAGGAAGTAGAACGGGATGAGCATCAGGTCGAAGAAGGCCACGAACAGGGCGAGGTCCTGGGCGCAGAAGGCGCCCAGCACGGCGCTCTCGGCCAGCCCGAAGTGGAAGAAGAAGACCTTCGGGCGGTCCCACTCGTGGGCCGAGGCCCACAGCAGGGCGGCGCAGAAGATGATCGTCGTCGTCATGATCAGCGCGACATTCAGCCCGTCCAGCCCGAGCTTGTAGTGGATCCCCAGCGCGGAGATCCACACCTTGTCGGTGACGAACTGCAGACCGACGTGGCCGGCCTCAAAGCGCGCCAGGAAGCTGATGGCCAGGCCCACCGTGATCGCGCTCCACACCACTGCGGCGCGCCCGGCCAGTCGCGCCGGCAGCAGCGCCGAGAGCAGCGACAGCGCGAGCGGGACCCAGATGAGGATCGAGAGCGTCATGAGGCGGAGATGAGGAAGTAGAGAGCCATGCCGGAGATGCCGACGACGATGGCCGCCGCGTAGTAGCGCAGGTAGCCGGTCTGGGCGCGGCGGACCGCGGCCGAGGCGGCGCGCACGACGCCGGTGGTGCCGCCGGTGATCCCGCCGGCGATGACCCCCCGCTCGAGCACCGACTCGTTGAAGCGACCCAGCCACTGCGTTGGGCGGACGACGAGCAGGTCGATGAGCTCGTCGAAGTACCACTTGTTGTAGAGGAAGGTGTGCAGCCGCGGCAGTCGCGCCTGCAGCGCCGCCGACGTGCCGGGCTTGAGCACCCAGGTGCGGTAGGCGATCGAGATGCCGGCGACGGCGATGAGCGCTCCGATGATCAGGCCGATCCACTCGGGGCCGGTACCGGCCTCCAGGTTGTAGAGGTCCGAATTCGCGAACGTCGGCTCCAGGAACTTGGTGAGGGCGTCGTCGACGCCGGGGATCTGGAGCGCGCCGCCGATGACCGCCAGCACCGCCAGGCCGCTCATGGCGACGCGCATCGGCCAGTCGCGCTCGGCGATGTGGTGCTCGACGCCGGGGAAGCCGACATCGGTGTCCTCGGCCTCACCCGTCTGCGGATTGGTGGGGACGTCGTGATGGACGAGGTGGCCGTGCTCGAGTTCGCGGGCCTCCTCGCAGGGCTCGCCCCAGAAGGCGCGGAAGATCATCCGGAAGGTGTAGATCCCGGTCATCAGCGCGCCGACGTACCCGAGGATGCCGAGGATCTCAAACCCCCCGCCGCGGTTGTCCAGGTACCCGATGATGTCGTCCTTGGACAGCCAGCCTGAGAACGGGGGAAGCCCGGATAGGGCGAGGCCGCCGACCATGAAGGCCAGGAAGGTGAACGGCAGCGCCTTGCGAAAGCCGCTCATCCGGTTCAGCGACTGCTCGCCGCCCATCGCGCTGATGATCGAGCCCGCGCCCATGAACAGCAGCGCCTTGAAGAAGGCGTGGGTCATGAGGTGAAACAGGCCCGCGGAATAAGCGCCCACCGAGACGCCCATGATCATGTAGCCGATCTGAGACATCGTCGAGTAGGCGATCACGCGCTTGAGGTCGGTCTGGACGATCGCGATGGTGGCGGCGATGAGCAGCGTGAGGCAGCCGACGATCGCGCCCACGTCGGCGGCGGTGGTGGCGATCTCGAAGAACGGGTGCATGCGCGCGATGAGGTACACGCCGGCGGTCACCATGGTGGCGGCGTGGATCAGCGCCGAGACCGGCGTGGGGCCCTCCATGGCGTCGGGCAACCATGTGTGCAGCGGAACCTGGGCGGACTTGGCAAAGGCTCCGACGAGCAGCAGCAGACAGCCCGCCACTAGGTCGGTGCTGTTGTGACTGAAGACGTGGGGGGCGGCGGCGAACGCCTTCTGGAAGTCGAGGGTGTGGGTGTGGCGGAGGATGAAGAACGTGCCCAGGACCAGCCCGACGTCACCGAGCACGTTGATGACGAAGGCCTTGAGCCCCGCCTTGGTGGCCGTGGAGCGCCGGTACCAGAAGGAGATGAGCAGGTAGGACGCCGCGCCGACGAAGGCCCAGCCGACGATGAGCAACAGGAAGTTGCCCGCCAGCACCAGGACCAGCATCGAGAAGACGAAGAAGTTGAGATAGGCGAAGTACCGGCTGTAGCCGCGGTCTGACTTCAGGTAGGCGATCGAGTACATGTGGATGAGAGTCGAGACCCCCGAGACCACCAGTGCCATGAAGATCGACAGCGGGTCCACCAGGATCGATAGCTGGGCGTCCACGCCGACGGTGACGTCGTAGTTCCACAGCTTCGAGGTCAGCTCCCGGTGGCTGGTCGGGTCGCCCAGCAGCGAGAACAGCGCGCCGAGCGAGGCCGCGAAGGCCAGCGCGATGGCCAGCGTCGCCAGCCACCCGGCGCTGGTGCCGGGCAGGCGCTTGTAGCTGACCGCGATCAGGATCGTCCCCACCAGGGGGAAGAGCAGGATCAGCCAGCCAAAGGTGGTTGCGCTCACGCCCGCGTCACCCGTTGAGCTCGTTGAGGTCGTCCACGTTGACCGGTAGCTGGCGCCGGTAGATGGCCACGATGAGGCCGAGTCCCACCGTCACCTCGCAGGCGGCCACCACCATCACGATGAGCGCGAAGATCTGGCCGTCCTCGTGACCCCACATGCGCGAGAAGGCGACGAGCGCGAGGTTGGCGGCGTTGAGCATCAGCTCCAGGCAGAGCAGGATGACCAGCGGGTTGGGGCGGGTGATGACGCCGACGGCGCCGATGCAGAAGATGAGGGCCGAGACGGTGAGGTACCAGCCGATCGCCATCTACCAACCCCCCTCGCCCTTCTCGCCCGAGCCCGAGCCCGAGCCGGACCCAGAGCTGCCGACGCCCGCGGGTGGTGAGGTCTGCGCGCCGATCGGCTCGGTCTGCAGGTGAGCGTCGGTCGTGGTCCCGGCCCCCTCGCGGAAGCCCGCGGCTTCGGCCATGGTGCCGGTGAACACCGAGCGCGGGAATTGCAGGCTCGCCTCGAACGCGTCGTCGGGCTCCAGGCCGCGGCGGCGGCGGGCCAGCACGACCGCGCCGATCGCCGCCACCAACAGCAGCAGCGAGGCGATCTCGAACGGGAACAGATAGGTGGTGAGAAACAGCGTGCCGATGTGCTTGGGCGTGCCGAATCCTGGGACGTAGGGGGCGCCCTTGGACGAGATGCCCTTGAGCGCCGTGCCGAGCATGGCGATGCACAGCTCGATCGCCACCGCCAGCCCGAACAGCGGCGCCAGGAACCTCAGCGAGCTACCGGGGCGATGCAGGGGGTTGTCGGCGCCGCCGATGTAGGCCACCACGAACACGTAGAGCACCATCACCGCGCCGGCGTAGACGACCACCTGGGCAGCGGCCACGAACTCGGCGCGCAGCAACAGGAACAGAGCGGCCAGCGCGATGAGGTGGCACACCAGCGAGAGCACGCTGTAGAAGGGGTTGCGGAGGACGACGACGCCGATGGCTCCGGCCAGCGCGCCGATCGCGGCGATGAAGAAGAGGACCGCGCTCACTCCCCCTCCCTTCGCAGCGGGGTGCGCTCCACGGCCTCGGACAGCAGCATCTCCTTGGTGAAGATGAGGTCCGAGCGCGTGTAGTCCGACATCTCGTAGTCGTGGCCCATGGTGATCGCGTCAAACGGGCACGCCACCTCGCAGTAGCCGCAGAAGATGCAGCGGCTGAGGTTGATCTCATACACCGCGGCGTAGCGCTCGCCGGCCGACACGCGGTTCTCCGGCGTGTTCTCGGCGGCGACGACGCGGATGCAGTCAGCCGGACAGGCGGCGGCACACAGCGAGCAGCCAACGCATTTCTCCAGGCCGGTGTCCTCGAAGCGGTGCAGCTTGTGGCGGCCGCGGAAGCGCGGGTAGACCGGGGTCTTCTCCTCGGGGTACTGGATGGTGACCGGACCCTCGACGATGCGCGCGAAGGTCGTCTTGAGTCCACGCAGGGTCTCGCCGAAGATGCGGTAGGCGCCGCGCACTGGGCCCGCGCCCGGGCCGCGGAGGACCTCGACGACGTCGGCCCCGGGGTTGTACGGAGTCATATGAGCCTCTCGGGATCGGAGTGGCGCGAAGCAGGGGTCATGACACCACGATGATGGCCGTGACCAGGAGGTTGAGGGTGGCCAGCGGCAGCAGCACCTTCCAGCCGAAGGACATCAGCTGGTCGTAGCGCAGGCGCGGCAGCGTGGCGCGGACCCAGATGAAGAAGGTGATGACCAGCATCATCTTCACGATGACCACGATCGGGTCGACCCAACCGGGGGGGTGGATGCCGAAGGGCATCAGCCACCCGCCTAAGAACAGCGTCGTGGCCAGCCCCGAGACCACGATGACGTTGGCGTACTCGGCGAACTGATAGGCCACGAAGGCCAAGCCGCCGTACTCGGTGAAGTAGCTGCCCACCAGCTCGGCGTCGGCGATGACGACGTCGAACGGCGCGCGATTGGTCTCCGCGAAGGACGCCGTCATGAAGATGAGGAAGCCGGCGAACTGGGGGATGACGTACCACATGCCCGCCTGGGCGTGGACGATGCCGGTCAGCGACAGGGTCCCCGCGGTGATGATCACGCCCACCAGGGACAGCCCCTGCGACACCTCGTAGGAGATGAGCTGCGCGGCGCCGCGCATCGCGCCCAGGAAGGAGTACTTGGAGCCCGAGGCCCAGCCGCCGAGCATGATCCCGTAGAACGAGATCCCGCTGAAGGCGAAGACGTAGAGCGGGCCGATCGAGACGTCGATCCCGTAGAGGCCGATGGGGCGCCCGAAGATGTTCTGCACGCCGCCGAAGGGCAGGATCGCCATCGACGCCACCGCGGTGATGATCGCCACCATCGGCGCGATCCGGTACAGGGAGCTGACGGCGGTGGCGGGGCGGAACGGCTCCTTGACGGCGAGCTTGACCGCCTCGGCCAGCGGCTGGATGAGTCCGAACGGACCGACGCGGTTGGGTCCATAACGGCCCTGGAAGCGCCCGAGCAGCTTGCGCTCGTAGATGATGATCATGGGCAGCACGGCGAAGATCACGCCGAAGATGACGAGACCCTTGATGATCTGGATCCACCAGGGCTCGATCAGGTTGACGTCTGCCGTCACCAGGCTCACGGCTTGATCACCTGGATTTCGATCCCGCCCGCCCCGGTGAGCACGTTGGCCGACTCGACGGAGAGGCCGTCGGCCAGGAAGGCACTGCCCGCCGGCACCGCCGAGCGTATGAAGGCCTTGGCGGCCAGGCGGGTTCCGTTCTGGGCGACCACGATCTCCTCGCCGTGCAGCACGCCCAGGCGCAGGGCGTCCTCCGGCGACAGCTCGAGCTGCTGTTCGGGGATGAGGAACTTCAGCGCCGGTGAGATCTCGCACTCGGGCGCGGCCCAGATCGGCCGGTAGGTCCCCAGGCGCAGGTGGCCGTTGGTGAGCGCGGCAGGCTCGGGCGACACGGCCCCGGCCCCCTCGCCGGGCGTCGAGCTCTCGGCGCCCAGCGCCATGGGCTGGGCCTCGGGGCGCTCGGGCCAGCGCACGCCGCTCCCGCCGATCTCCTCGAGCGTCAGCCCCGCGTAGAACGGCACCGCCGCCACCAACTGCGCGAAGGCGTCCCCGGCGCGCCGGACGCCGGTGTCCAGTCCGCACGCCGCCGCGATCTCGGTCAGCACCCACCAGCCGGCGCGGACTTCGCCGGGGTAGGCGATGGCGATCCGCTGGCGCTGGAGCCGGCCGTCGGGGTGCACGACCGTCCCCTCCTTCTCGGCGTGCGACGCGGCGGGGAAGATGACGGTGGCGTGCTCGGCCAGTCCCTCGGTCAGGATCGACGCATGAGCGACGACGAGCGCGGCGGAGTGCATGGCGCGCTCCCACAGCCCGCGGTCGGGCTCGTCGCGCACGGGGTCGGTGCCGAAGAGGTGAAGCGCGGTGATCTCCCCCGCGGCGGCGGCCGCGCCGATCTCGGCGGCGCTGCGCCCCGCGGTCGGCAGCGCGCTGTAGCCGGGGCCGGCGTCGGGGACGGCGCCGGCCTCGCGCAGGCCGCGCCCGTTGGCGCCCGCCGGCAGGCCCAGCAGTCCGGTCCCCTCGCGTCCGGCCAGGCCGAGGCGTCGGGCGATGCGGGTCAGCGTGGCCGCCGCGGCGGCGCCGATGCGCTCGCCGAAGATGATCACCACGTCCTCGCCGCCGTCGCGCAGCAGCGTGGCCAGTGCCGCGATGTCCTCGGCGACCTCGCCGGCCCCGTCCAGCGCGCGCTCGAGGGCGGCGGCGAAGGCGGCGTCGGCACCCGGGGCATAGCGCAGGCTGGTGGCGGCGTTGGCCTCCAGCGCCGTGGGCCGCGCGGTGGCGATGGCCAGCTTGACGCCGTTGCGGCGCACGCCCTTGCGGATGCGCAGATCGAGGATGGGCGAGTCGTCGCGCGGGTCGCAGCCGAAGAGCAGGACGGTGTGCGCGAATTCGATGTCGGGAACCGAGGCCTGTAGCTCGGGCGCGGCCAGGGTCCGCGCCACCTCGGCCGGGATCGCGTTGCCCGCGCGGGAGTCGATGTCCGAGGTGTCCAGGGCCTCGCGGCTGAGGCGCTGCAGCAGGAAGCCCTCCTCGTTGGAGGCCTGGCCGCCGACTAGCGTGCCCACGCGGCCCTTGTGGCGCGCCAGGCCCGCCGCGGTCTGCAGCGCGCGCTCCCACGAGACCTCGCGCAGCTCGTCGCCGTCGCGCACCAACGGCCGGGTGATCCGGTCGTCGACGTGGATGGCCTGGTAGGCGAAGCGGCCCTTGTCGCACAGCCAGCCGTCATCCACGCCGGGGTGGCCCTCGGCGTCGCGCGCCAGCACCCGCACCACGCGCTCGTCGCGGACGGTGAAGGTCACGTTGCACTGCGAGGAGCACAGGGTGCACACGCCGGCGGCGCTCTCGTTGTCCCACGGGCGCGCGCGGAAGCGGTAGGGCTGGGAGGTGAGTGCGCCCACCGGGCACAGCTCGATGATGTTGCCGCTGAACGGCGCGACGTAGGGGTGGCCGTCGTGCGTGCCGACGAAGGTGTGGGCGCCGCGCTCGGTGAAGATGAGCTGGTAGTCCTCGGCGATCTCCTGCGAGAAGCGCACGCAGCGGTAGCAGAGGATGCAGCGCTCCCGGTCGATGGCGATGAGCGGCGAGAGCGCCAGCGGCTTCTCGAAGTGGCGCTTGGGCTCGATGAAGCGGCTGCGGCCCAGCCCCCAGCCGAAGGTGATGTCCTGGAGGGGGCACTCCCCCCCCTTGTCGCACACGGGGCAGTCGAGCGGGTGGTTGACGAGCAGGAACTCCACCACCGCGTTCTGGGCCTTGCGCACGCGCTCGGTCTGGGTGTGGACGACCATGCCGTCCTTGACCGGGGTCGAGCAGCTCGTCTGCAGCTTCGGGATGCCCTCGACCTCGACCAGGCACATGCGGCAGGCGCCGACGGGCTGGCCCAGCTTGGGCTCATAGCAGAAGTAGGGGATCTCGACGTCGCCCTGCTTGGCGGCGTCGACGAGCATGGCGCCCTCGATGGCCTGCACCTCGCGGCCGTCGATGGTCAGCTGAATGGTCTTGCGCTCTGGACGTGGCATGGGGGGCGTGGGGTCAGTGGACGGGGATCGGACCGGCGTGCTCGTCGGCCACCCCGAGCGCGACGACGTCTTGCAGCGCCGCGCCGTCGGCGCGCTCGCGCGCCGCCTCGATCTCTGCCTCGAGCTCGGCGCGGAACTTTGCCACCATCGAGCCGATCGGCATCGCCATGGCGTCGCCGAGCACGCACAGGCAGTTGCCGATGATCTGCTCCTGGACCGAGGCCATGATGTCGAGGTCCATGGGCGTCGCCTCGCCGGTGTAGATCCGCTGGACCATCTTGTGGGTCCAGTTGGTCCCCTCGCGGCAGGGGACGCACTTGCCGCACGATTCGTGGGCGTAGAACTTGGCCACCTTGAGCATGGTGTCCAGGATCCGCCGCGACTCGTCGGCGATGATGATGGCCCCGGAGCCGAGCATCGTGCCCGCCTTGGCCATCGAGTCGAAGTCGTACGGGACGTCGAGGTCATCGCCGGTGAGCACCGGGGAGCTCGAGCCGCCGGGGAACCAGAACTTGACCTTCTTGCCGCTGGGCGGGCCACCCGCGAGGCCGTAGATGATCTCCCGCGACGGGATCCCCAGCTCGATCTCGTAGTTGCCGGGACGCTTGACGTCCCCGGAGATGGAGACCAGCTTGGTCCCGGTGGAGGTCTCGGTCCCGATCTTGGCGTACTCGTCGCCGCCCATCCGCATGATGGAGGGGACGGTGGAGAGCGTCTCGACGTTGTTGATGAGCGTCGGGCCGGCGTAGAGCCCCTCGATCGCCGGGAACGGGGGCTTGAGCCGCGGGTTGCCGCGCTTGCCCTCCAGCGAGTCCAGCAGGCCGGTCTCCTCGCCGCAGATGTAGGCGCCGGCGCCGCGGTGCAGCACGAGCGACATCGTGAAGTCAGAGCCGAGGATCCGCTCGCCCAGGTAGCCGGCGTTGGCGGCCTCGGCGATCGCCGCCTCCAGGATGTCGGCCTGGAGCTGGTACTCGCCGCGGATGTAGATGAACGACTTGTTGATGCCCCCGGCGTAGGCGGCGATGGCGATCCCTTCGATGAGCGCATGCGGGATCTTCTGCATCAGCTCGCGGTCCTTGAACGTCCCGGGCTCGGACTCGTCGGCATTGCAGACCAGGTACTTGACCATGTCGCCGTGGGGCAGGAACGAGATCTTGCGTCCCATCTGGAATCCGGCGCCGCCGCGGCCGCGAATCCCGGATTCCATGATCTGGGCCAGGACGTCCTCGGGCGTCATGGTCAGTGCTCTGCGCAGCATGTCGTACCCGCCGCGGCGCTGGTAGACGTCCAGGGTGTTCAGGCCCGGCTCGTCGATGCGGTCGAAGAGGATCGGCTTCATGTCTCGCTCTGGTCGGGAGGGGGAAACTCCAACGGCGCGCTCGGTCCGGGGCGATCGGCGGCCTCGTCGGCCTCGGTCAGACCGGCGGTGTCGGCGCGATGCGGGTGGTCGGGCTCGGCAAACTCGTGCCCGGGGTCGGGTTGCGAATCCACATTCGGGTCCACCGAGCGGCGGTAGCGCAACTGCTTGTCTTTGAGGACGGGGCGCCCGGCGGCGAGGTCCTCGACGATCCGCTCGGCGTCGGCGAGCTCCAGCGGGCCGACGTACTCGCCGTTGACCGAGGCCATCGGCGCGATGTCGCACGCACCCAGGCACTCGAAGGAGCGCACGTCGATGTCCTGGTCCTCGGCGGCCGCGGCCATCGCCTCGTAGAACTCGTCGGCGCCCAGGATCGAGCACGTGATGTTCGTGCACACGAACACGTCGTTGGTGTGCTTGGGCTCCAGCTCGAACATGTCGTAGAAGCTCGCCACCGAGGTCAGGTAGGCGGGGGTGAGGCGCATGACCGCGGCCACCTGGTCGATGGCCTCCGGTGAGCACCAGCCGTGCACCGCCTGCGCGGCATGCAGCGCCGGGATCGCCGCCGAGCGGCGGTCGGGGTACTTGGCCATGGAGGCCTCGATCTCTCGGCGCAGCTCCTCGGGGACCGGGGTGATGGCCGGGTCGGGGATGACCGCGGGGTCCTTGGTGAGATCGACGGCGTCGTCCCAGCCGGGCACGCGCGAGCCATGGCCGAAGCGCGGAACCAGGCGCGACAGCGACCCGACCGGGTCGCGGTTCTCGCCGTGGCGCTCGGAGAGCTCGTCGTTGAGGTCGACCGGATGGTGGTCGCGGTAGCTCATCGATCGATCCCGCCAAGGATCGGATCGAGCATGGCGAGGGTGGCGATGAGGTCGGCCAGGTAGCTGTCGCGGACCATCGGGGCCAGCGCCTGGAGGTTGACGAAGCTCGAGTCGCGCATGTGCACACGGGCCGGCTTGGCCGAGCCGTCGGACCGCACGAAGCAACCCAGCTCGCCACGGGGCCCCTCGATGGGGTAGTAGGCCTCACCCGGCGGGACGCGGAAGCCCTCGGTGACGAGCTTGAAGTGATGGATGAGCGCCTCCATCGAGGTGGCCAGCTCGTGGCGCGGGGGCAGCGCGATCTTGCGGTCGGTGGTGATGTGAGGCCCCTCGGGCAGGCCGTCCAGGGCCTGGGTGATGATCTTCACCGACTCGTAGATCTCGGCGTGGCGCACCCGGTAGCGGTCGTAGTTGTCGCCCACCGTGCCGACCGGGATCTTGAAGTCGAAGTGGTCATAGCTGGAGTACGGGGCCGCCTTGCGCAGGTCCCACGGGTGACCGGCGGCGCGCAGCAGCGGGCCGGTGACGCCGAGCGACAGCAGCGTCTCTGCGTCGAGCGGGCAGACGTTGTGCAGGCGCTCGAAGACGATCTGGTTCTTCTCCAGCAGGTCCGCGTACTGGTCGGCGCGGTTGGGCATATCGGCCAGGAACGTGCGCAGCTTGGCTTCGAAGCCGCGCGGGATGTCCTCCATCACGCCGCCGACCTGGATGTAGCGGGTGTGCATCCGCTGGCCGGAGCTCATCTCGAACAGGTCGAGGATCTTCTCGCGCTCGCGGAAGCAGTACCAGAACATCGAGATCGCTCCGAGGTCCAGCGCGCTCGTGCCCAGCCACACCAGGTGGGACATGATGCGGTTGAGCTCGAGGTGAATGATGCGCAGGTACTGCGCCCGCGGCGGCACCTCAACGTCGACGAGCGTCTCCACGGCGCCGCAGAAGGCCATCGCGTTGAAGTAGTAGGCCAGGTAATCCATCCGCTCGACCACGGGGATGACCTTCCAGTAGGCCTTGTCCTCGGCGGTCTTCTCGATCCCGGTGTGGACGTAGCCGATGATCGGCTTGATGTCGCGAACCACCTCGCCCTCCAGCGTGGCCAGCAGCCGTAGCACGCCGTGGGTGGCGGGGTGGTGGGGGCCGATGTTGAGCGTGAGCAGCTCGTGGGTCTCACCCTGCCCGGCCGGCTCGGCCGAGTAGGTGATCGACTCCTCGCGCTTGCGGTAATCGGCGGTGTCGAGCGCCATTAGACCACTAGCTCCACTTCCCGTAGGTGTTCTCTTCGTTGTAGGTGAAGAGCACGGGCTCGCCGCCGACCGGGAAGTCGCGTCGCTGGGGGAAGCCCTCGAAGTCCTCGGGCATGAGGATCCGCCGCATGTCCGGATGACCCTCGAAGACGACGCCGAACATGTCGTACACCTCGCGCTCGGGGTACTCGGCGCCGGGGAACAGGCCCGTCGCGGTGGCGATGCGCGGACTGTCGGTGTGGAGACGGGCCTTGACGGTGATCCGGTCCACGTTCTGCATGTCCAGCAGCTCGTAGAGCACGCCCAACCGAGGCTCGTCGGGGTAGTAGTCCACTCCGTGCAGGCTGGCCAGGAAGCTGTAGCCGTCCGCGATGAGCGAGGTGAGGATGTCGATCACGTACGCCGGATTGGCCACCAGCACCGCGCGATCGCCCCGCCCGAAGTCGGTGCCGAGGATCGACTCTGCGTTGCGGTCGCGGAGCGCGTTGGCCGTCAGCTCGAGCCCGGTGGCGTCAGGCACCGGCGGTGTCCCCTCCCGGGAACACGTTTATCGCCGCATCGCCGGCGCTGGAGCCGTTGGGGAGCACCTCCTCGGTGCCCACCGCGTGGTAGCGCTCCCGCCACCCCTCGCGCTCGGTGCCGTGGATCTTCTCGCGCAGGCGCAGGATGCCGTGCAGCAGCGCCTCGGGCCGCGGCGGGCAACCGGGCACGTGCACATCGATCGGCAGGAACTTGTCGGCGGGCACGAGGGCATAGTTATTGAACACGCCCATCGACGAGCAGCAGGCGCCCATCGAGATGGCCCAGCGGGGCTCGAGCATCTGGTCGTAGATGCGGCGGATGACCGGGGCCATCTTCACCGACACGCGGCCCGAGAGGATGAGCAGGTCCGCCTGGCGCGGCGAGGCCCAGAAGGCCTCCCAGCCGAACCGGGCGACATCGACGCGCGCGCCGACGATCGACATCATCTCGATGGCACAGCACGCCAATCCGAAGGTCAGGGGCCAAATCGAGTTGCCCTGCGACCACGCCACCGCCTTCTCCACGGTGGTGGTGAGGACGTTCTCCTTGACGTAGCGCTCCAGTGCTTCGCCCTCCAGGTCGCCGCGAAGCATGTCGCGGGCCTGGAGTTGGCGGGCACGGAAGTCCAGCGGCGCACCGGGGTTGGCTGCGCCGAGCGGTTCACGTTTTATTTCCATTCCAGGGCTCCTCGCCGCCAGACGTACACGAACGCCACCATCAGGAGCAGGACGAATGTGACCGTCTCCCACAGTGCGAAGGTGCCGAACGCGCGCAGCTGGACCGCGATCGGGTACAGGAAGATGACCTCGATGTCGAACAGGATGAACAGCATCGCGATCAGGTAGAAGCTGATTCCGAAGCGGAACCCGCGCTGGATCTCCGACGGCAGACCGCACTCGTACGGGCTGGTCTTGCTCTGCTGGCGGTGCGTCCCGCGCACCCCGGTGAAGAGGTTGAGAACTCCGAAGAGACCGCCTACGGCGGCGCCGAGCAGTAGGAAGACGATCGCCGGTAGATAGCTTCGAAGCACAGAACCTCTTATATCACCGACGTAGGGAAGCTTGTAACACAGTGTTACTTAGTGCGAAATGCGGCTATCTACTCCGTGCGTTTCTGGCCATACCCGGAGTTCTCGGCAAGTTACGCCATAAGGCGGATACCCGCGTGAGCGTCCGGTGAAGCTTGTTCATCTGGTGGTGGGGGTGCTGTGCATCGCGCTCGTCGGCGGCGCGGGGCTGTGGGGCGCCTGGTGCTGGTACCGCGTGCGCCGCAGCGCGTTGTTCTGGTGGCTGCTGCGCGCCGGGCAGGTGGCGGTGGTGATCGAGGCGGCGCTCGGCGGTGTACTGGTGCTGATGGGCCGCAAGGAGTCCAGCCTGCATCTGATCTACGGGCTGCTGCCGCTGGGGATCTCGTTCGTCGCCGAGCAACTACGGATCGCCTCGGCCCAGATGGTCTTGGACTCGCGTGGGTTTGCCTCCAACGCCGAGGTGGGCCGACTGCCCGAGGCCGAGCAGCGCGTGGTGGTGGTATCCGTCCTCCAGCGTGAGCTGGGGGTGATGGTGCTGGCGGCGCTGGTGATCCTCGTCCTGCTCATCCGCGCTGCGGGCACCGGCGGGTGAGCTTGGGCCCCCCGGCGTCGGCACCTCTGGTTGCCGCCGTAGGAGGACGATCGCGCTGTTGTTTTGAGTACTGCGGTGGCGAACGTCGCACAAGCCGGCGCCGGGGGTGGGCATACCTTCGCCAAGCGGCCCACCGGTCCTGCAACGGTCAGTGCACGACCAGCGTGCCGTACGCGCCGAGCGCCTGATCAGACACGATCGAGGAAGCCATGAGGTAGTGGCCGGGCCCCAGCGCGGCGTCGAGCTCCTCGGTCTGGCCGGGGGCGATCGGCTTGGTCGCCGCCTCGGTCCGGCCGTCGAGGCTGATCACGAGGTTGTGGGTCAGCCGCCCGTAGTTGTGGACGTAGATCGTCAGCAGGCCGGTCTGCGCCCGGATGTCCTGGGGCGTGACGCGATACTCGTTGAGCGCGATCTGCAGCGTGTGGCCCGTGCCGACCGTCGTGGTGTGGCCGCAGGCGGTCACGGCGAGCGACCCGAGCACGGCGGCGAGCAGCAGGCGGGGAGGGCGACTCGTACGCACGGCGTCCCGATTATGATCCTTGCCCGATGAGCCGGTTGGCGAAGATCCTGGCGCTCGGCACGGCTGCGGTGGCGGTGGCTGTCGTGACCGCGGCGTGCGGCACCCAGCGCATCGCGGTTCCCAAGAACATGACGCAACTGCATAGCGGGGCGGTCCTCTTCCAGCAGCGTTGCTCGGGCTGCCACACGCTCTCCTACGCGGCCTCCAATGGTTCGGCGCCGAACATCCGCACCGCCCAAGCGACCAGCGGCCCGAACTTCAACCAGCGCTGCGAACGGCCCATCGACCGTGTCCTCTACGCGATCGAGAACGGCGGCTTCTCGGGCGCCTACATGCCGCAGAACGTGGTCGTTGGCAAGGACGCCCTCGACGTGGCCAAGTTTGTGGCCACCTACGCCGGCCGTCAGGCGCCCAAGCTGACGGGCGTCACCCCGTGCCAAGCGAAGGCCATCGGCCAGCTGCCGGACAACAGCCAGTGACCCGGCACCCCTAGCGGAGGCGCGGCAGTTCTCGATATCAGGCTGATCCGCCGCGACCCCGACGCCGTGCGTACGGCGCTCACCCGTCGTGGGGCCGGTGTGGCCGCCACGGTGGACCGGGTGCTTGACCTCGACGAGCAGTGGCGCGCCGTGACCACCCAGCTCGAGCAGCTGCGCTCTGAGCAGAACGCCGCCAGCAAGGCGCTCAAGGGCGCCCCCACTCCCGAGCAGCGCGCGCAGCTCGCGGACCTCTCCGCTCGTGGGCGCGCGCTGTCTGATGAAGAGACTCGCCTGCGAGCCGAACGCGATACCGCATTGACCTCGCTGCCCAATCTGCCCTCGGAGGATGCTCCTGACCAGGACACCGTCCTGCGCGAGGTCGGCGAGGGCAAGCCCAGCGGCCGCGACCACCTCGAGCTCGCGGGGCCCCGTATCGACATGGAGCGCGGCGCGCGGCTGTCGGGCTCGCGCTTTGCCTACCTGCGCGGCGACCTGGTTCTGCTGGAGCTCGCCCTCGTGCGTTACGCCATGGAGAAGCTCGGGCGCGAGGGCTTTGAGCCGGTGATCCCGCCGGTGCTCGTCCGCGAGCATGCGCTCTACGGCACGGGAATGCTCCCCGACACCGAGCAACAGATCTACGCCCTGGCTGACGACGACCTGTTCCTGGTCGGGACCTCTGAGGTCGCGCTGGCCTACCTGCACCAGGACGAGATCCTCCCCGCCGACGAGTTGCCCGTACGCTACGCGGGCTTTTCGAGCTGCTTTCGGCGCGAGGCGGGCGCAGCGGGCAAGGACACCCGCGGCATCTTCCGCGTGCACCAGTTCGACAAGGTGGAGATGTTCAGCTTCGTCGAACCCGACGCCGCGGGCGACGAGCACCAGCGCCTGCTGGCGATCGAGGAGTCGATCATGCAGGACCTGGAGATCCCCTACCGGGTGGTGGCGATCGCCGTCGACGACCTGGGCGCCTCGGCGGCCTCCAAGTTCGACCTCGAGGCGTGGCTGCCGGGCCAGGGCCGCTACCGCGAGCTCACCTCCACCTCCAACACCACCGACTACCAGGCGCGCCGCCTCGAGATCCGCTACCGCCCGGCCGACGGCCGGCCCGCCCATCTCGCCACCTTGAACGGGACGGCGGTCGCGGTGGGGCGGACGATCGTCGCGCTGCTGGAGAACGGCCAGCGCGAGGACGGCTCGGTCGACCTACCCGGTGTTCTGGTGGGGTTCGGCGCGCCGGCGGAGCTGCCGCCCGCGCCGGGATTGACCGCTTAGCCGCGCTGCGCCTTGGGAGGAGCCGGGCTGGAGCGCTCCGGCGACCTGCACTTGCCGACAAAGCCGCGCTCGCCATCGAGGTTTGCCGACTTCTACATGCCCTACATGCACTTTTCGGCAAACGCGAACCGCGGGCTCAGGTTTGCCGACTTTTGCAGGCGCTCAACCCCGTTACCACCCCACAAAAAAGACGCCGCAGCGCGGCGCCGAAACCTCAGCGCGGGTTGGTGACTGCCCGCAACGCGGGCGGTCGTCCGTTCTCGAGTACCACCAGCGCGGCCCGCGGCGGCCCGCAGGTGGCGATTCGGGCCCGCAGCCGGACACCGAAGGTGTTCCAGGGGCGCACGAAGTTGCGCGAGTTGTCCGGGTCATCGCCCGCGGAGGCCTGGGCGACGGCGGCGGCGAAGCCGGCGCGTCCCTGGGACTCGGTGTCGGCCGGCACGAGCAGCTCGGCGACGGGGCGGTCGATGGCGGCTTCCTCGGTTACGCCGAGCAGCGACTGGGCCTCGCGGGACATCGCCTGGACCGACAGCGTGGAGTCGACGACGAGGAAGGCGTCCTTAGCGGACGGGACCGCGTCCTCGCGGGCCTCGAGCAGCAGGCCGAGCCCGCAGGAGGTGCACACCCGCGCCGTCGGCGCGGGAGCGCCGTTGGGCGCCGGCGAAGCGCAATGGCCACAGAACCAAAGCCAGGCAGCGGTGGAGTCGAGCCCACCTTCAACGAGTTTCAGTGCCGGTCTTTGGATCATGGACGTGAAAGGGACGAAACGGAGCTAGCCCGTTCCCCTGTCTTCTCCCTCCCTTGCGGAGGAAGTCTACGAGAGGGATCGGAGGAGCGCAAGGATCCTTAAGCGGTTCTTCGCTTTTTGGACCAACGATCCAACGGAGAGGGGGGGATTCGAACCCCCGAACGAGGTTAACCCCCGTTACGCGATTTCCAGTCGCGCCCGTTCAGCCGCTCCGGCACCTCTCCAAGGGTGGGGCTAGGGTAGCGTGGCGCGGGTCGGCA
>DASXDW010000215.1:0-6713 GCA_036490435.1 Solirubrobacteraceae bacterium | reverse complement strand
GCGGCCATCCTTGCCAACGACGCCAACGTCGCCGGCCTGGGCGGCTTCTCCGGCCGCGAGAGCACGGTCAGCGCGCAATGGCTGGCCATGGAGGTCCGCAACGGCAAGCTGCGCTGGCTCGTTGACGAGGGCACCGGCGGGTCCGGCGGTGGGTTCGGCGGCGACTCCCGGCAGGGCAGCCGCGCGGCGCTGGCCGTCGCCGAGCAGGTGGGGAGGAAGGTGACGGTCACGGCCAACGGGACCTCGGTCACGATGTACGACCTCCAGGGCAAGGCCTCGGCGATCCTCGCGGCGGCGGGGCGGTCATGAGCCGGCGCCGTCCCTGGATCCCGCTGGGGGTCATCAGCCGGCGTCGCGTCTGGATCTCGCTGGCGGTCGCCGCCCTCGCCTCGCTCGGCGGCGCCTCAGCGGCCTCCGCCGACACCGCGCAGAGCTCCAACTGGGCGGGCTACGCCGTGCATCGCAGCGGCGTCCAGTTCAAGAAGGTGAGCGGCACCTGGACCCAGCCTCAAGCCACCTGCACCCCCGGCCAGGCGACCTACTCGGCGGCGTGGGTCGGGATCGGCGGCTTTGACGTCGACTCGCCGGCGCTCGAGCAGATCGGCACCGAGTCTGACTGCACAGTCTCGGGGCGCGCAGTGTCCAGCGCCTGGTTTGAGCTGGTCCCCGCGGCCTCGCGCGCGGTCAGATTGACCGTGAAACCGGGCGACCGGATGCGTGCGGGCGTGACCATCACGGGCGGGGAGGTCACGCTGACCCTGACTAACCTCACGCGCCACCGGTCGTTCACCAAGCGCCTGCACCCGGCGGTCGTGGACACCACGTCGGCGGAATGGATCCTCGAGGCGCCGTCGGTGTGCTCGAGCTCCTCGAGTTGCCAGACCCTGCCGCTTGCCGACTTCGGCTCCACCGGCTTCACCGCCGCTGCGGCGACAAGCACCTCCGGTCATCGCGGCACGATCGACGACCGCAGGTGGGAGACGACGCGGATCCGCCTCGCGGCCACCGGCCGGGCGTTCGTCTCAGACTCCTCGACCCCGGCGGCCGCGGCGGTCCCCTCGTCACTGTCGGCGTCGGGGAGCGCGTTCACCGTGACCTACCGCGCCGGCGCCACCTTGGCGCCGACCACCCCCCTTCATCCGGCCTTCGTCGCCGGCGACCGCCTCACCCGCTCCGACATCACGGCACGCTGACCATGACCACGAACGCGACTCCCCACCTGTTCTGGATCACCAGCCGCGCCGCCGGCATCGTCTCGCTCGTGCTCGCCAGCCTCGCCGTGTCGCTCGGCCTGGTGATGAGCCTGAAGATGATGCGCGCCCGGCGCCCGGATCTGCTCGCCCTCCACGAGGTGCTCTCCCTGGGCACCCTCGTCGCCCTGGCGGCGCACGGCCTGACGCTGCTCGGCGACCACGTCCTCAGCCCGACGCTGGCCGACGTCGCCCTGCCCTTTGCCTGGAGCTACAAGACGGCGTGGACGTCGATCGGGATCATCGGCGGCTGGGCGCTCGTGTTCCTTGGCCTCTCCTACTACGCGCGGCACGCCATCGGCGTCAGCCGCTGGCGCAAGCTGCACCGCCTCACCGCGCTGGCGTGGGTCGCCGGCATCGTCCACACCCTCGGCGAGGGCACCGACGCGGGGCAGGTCTGGTTCTTGGCGATGCTGGCCATCGTCGCGCTACCGGCGGCGGTGCTGCTGGGCGTCCGTTACCTCACCGATGAAGCACCCCGGCCAACGGCGGGCTCGGAGGATTTTGAGCCTCCCCGCCCGCCGGCCGGGGCAGGCGCGGCGCTACAGGCCCGCCGGGTGGCGGACGACCATGTCCGAGAACTCCCCGCCGCCCCGCGCCCAGCGCGTTCCGCTCTCCGCTAGGGCCACGGTGTCGAAGCGCCAGCCGGCGACGTCCATCCACACGTGGCCGGCGTTGGCGTAGATCGTGATCCACCTGCCGGGCCCGGCCTCGCCCCAGTCTTCGAAGTTGCCAGAGACCATGGGCGAGCTGACGAGACCCGCAGCGGCCAGCGCGTAGCTGACCGAGCCCGAGCAGTCATAGCCGTCGGCGTGGAAGGAGGCGTGGCCGCCGCCGTAGATGTAGGGCAGGGTGGCGATGGCGTTCCCGGCCGCGATCACCTGGCGTACCGCCTCGGGCGCGCCGGCGGGCGGCTGCACCATGCCCGCGGTGTTGACCGCGATGCCGCTGACGTTGGCGTTGCCGGTGGCCGCGGCGCGTGTCGCCGCCTGAGCCGCGGCCTTCTCCATCCGGTCCAGCCGCGCCTGGAGCGCTCCCAGGTGGCCCTTGACCGCGTCGTACTGGGCGGAGGCGTGTGAGCGCTTGGTCTCCTCGGCAATCTGCTGGCGCAGCAGCGCCGTCCGTAGCGCCGCAGCCTGGTTGCGCTGCGTCAGCACCTGGGCGGCCAGCGTGCGGTCACGCGACTCGAGGCTCTCCAGCGCGGTGGCCTGCCGGGCGACCGCTGCTCGCATGGTGCGCGTGGTGTGCAGGATGTTGGCGTCCTGGTGGGCCACTCGCGACATGAAGCCCATCTGGTTGAGCAGATCGGAGAAGCCCTTGGAGCTGAGGATCACCGAGACGAGGTTGGGTTGGGCGCCCTCGTAGCTCGACACCAGGTTGGCCGACAGCGCGGTCGTTGCCGCGTGCATGCGGTTCTCGAGGTCGACGAGGTGGTTGCGGGCCGCCAGCAGCTGGGCCTGCACGGACTTCAGCTGCGCCACGCGGGCATCGAGCCGGTCCTGGACGGCAGACAGGCGGTCCTGAGCGCGGGCGGCGCCGTCGCTGGTGGCCGCGATCTGCCGCGAGTCAGCGGCAATCTGGCCGCGCAGCGAGGCGGCTGCCGACCGCGTGCTCGCGATCTGGCTCTGAAGATCGCCCGAACTCGGGGCGGTCAGGCCAGTTCCGAGCAGCGCGGCCGACACCGCGGCGGCAACGACAACGCGAGAAGTGGGTCGCATCAGATGGGGCATGAGCGTGGGGGCGTACGACATCGCGCCCCGCACGGGGCGTCGACGGCCTTCAAGAAGGGCGTCTGAACGCCCGGTTTACGACGGCTGGGGGTACGGCGGCAGCCACCCTAACACGCCCCGTCGCCTGCGCCGACCAACCTCCTGGTCTTGCAAGAGATCCTGCAAAACGCGCGTTTGCCAGGCAACCCGGCAAGCCGGACGCGTGCCGCCACGGCGATTGCCATACTCGCACCGGTGCGCACCCCACGCTGGTTGGTGATCTCCATGCTGGTCCTCGGAGCCATCGCGCTCGCGATCCCCGCGGTGACCATCGCCGCCGGTGGCGGCGGCTCCGCCGGTGACCAGCAGTACACCGATCCCTTCGGCGGGACGTCGTCGGGCAAGAGCACGTCCACGGCGACGACCACCAGCGCCCCGTCGACGTCGACCCAGTCGGCCGCGACCTCGCCGCCCACCACGAGCGCGACGCCGGTGGCGAGCACCTCCACGGCGAGCGACCCCACCACGCCGACGGCGACGATCGCCTCGACGACGGGCGAGCTGCCCCACACCGGCTATGACGGGTGGCTGGCCGCGGCGTTGGGCTTTGCCCTGGTGGGCGGCGGGCTGGGGCTGCGCGCCCGCCTGCACCGGACCTGAGGCCGCCTGCACCGGACCTGAGGCCGCCCGCACCGGGCCTGAGACCGCCTGCACCGGGCCAGAACGCCGCCTGGTTACGCCGGACCGATGTCAGCCTGATTACACTGCGCCGCCATGCCGCTGCGCGCAAGGACGTTCGCCGCCCGATGTCGAGTGCTGTGCTCCCTGGTCGCCGCCCTCGTGCTCGCTGCCGCGCTGGCCACCGGCGCTGCTGCGGCGGGGGCCTCCAAGACGAAGGAGACCAAGGCCGCGACGTCCGGGCGGGTGCCCCAGGGGTTCGTGGGGGTCGACGCCGACGGCCCGCTGTTTGGGCCCGACACCCCGATCAACTTCCCCAACCAGCTCAAGACGATGGTCTCCAGCGGCGTCCAGAGCGTCCGCGTGGCCTTCAGCTGGGCGGCGGCGCAGCCCTATGAGACCGACGCCGACGTTCCCGACGATCAGACCGACAACTTCACCGACGCCGGCGGGGTGCCGACGAGCTTCCAGTTCACCGACATGGTCGTGGGCGACGCCGCCAGGGAGCGCATCACTGTGCTTCCGACCGTGCTCTACACCCCCCAGTGGGACGCCGTGACCAACCGCAACGGCGTGGCCTATCCGCGCAAGTACGCCCCGTACGGCGCCTACCTCACGGCGCTCATCGGCCGCTACGGCCCGCGTGGGAGCTTCTGGCGCGAGAACCCGGGCATCCCCAAGATGCCGATCCGCTCCTGGCAGATCTGGAATGAGCCGAACCTCGCCTACTACTGGAGGCAGCCGTTCGCCTCCACCTACGTGTCGATGCTCAAGGTCGCGCACGCGGCGGTCAAGAAGGCCGACCCCGGCGCGAAGGTGGTGCTCGGCGCGCTCACCAACACCGCCTGGAAGTCGCTGGGCCTGGTCTACAAGGTCAAGGGCGCCAAGAGCCTCTTCGACGTCGTCTCTGTCAACGACTTCACCAAGATCCCGGCCAACGTCATCGAGTTCATGGTGTTCGTCCGCCGCGCGATGTCGCGCTTCGGCGACGGCGCGAAGCCGCTCATCGCCTCCGAGGTCAGCTGGCCGTCGGCCAAGGGCAAGACCAAGGCGAGCTTTGACTTCATCACCACGCCCGCCGGGCAGGCGCGCAACATCTCCAAGCTGCTGCCGCTCATCGGCCAGGACCGCCTCTCGCTGCACCTCAGCGGCTTCTACTGGTACACGTGGATGGGTCAGGAGGACCCCAACACCAGCCCGTTCAACTTCTCCGGCCTCCTCGGGTTGCACAACGGCAACGTCACGGTCAAGCCGGCGCTGGGCGCGTTTAGGAGCGGAGTCCTGGCCCTGGAGGGCTGCAAGCGCAAGGGCGCTGTGGCCACCAGCTGCATTAGGTAACGCAGGGCGGCGGCGGTGCGGCGTCCGGCGCGGCGGCGGCGCGCAGGCCCGCGGCGAAGGCTGCGGTGTCAGCTGTCGCAGCTCTTGGGTCGGTCGGGTTGGCGATTCCGTACCAGTCCTGTCCGTCGGCGGGGTTGCGCTCTGGGGTGACCCACGTGTACAGCAGCGCGGCGGCCAGCCCGCACTGCAGATGGCCCAGCGCGGTGAGCACGCGCTCGATGTCGGCGGGACGCTGAGTGGCCGGCGCGTAGCCGATCGCGCCCGCGGGCTGGGTGGTCCAGCCGAACTCCGTCACGTACAGCGGAACCGCCGCCATCCCCACGCTGGCCAGCGCGGCGCGCGCCCCGCGCACCCGCGCCAACACCACGGCCGGGGTCCCGTAGGGGTGCAGCGCCACGCCATCGACATGGCCGCGCAACAGGGTCACGGCCCGGACCATCGCCGGGAGGAACGCAGAGGCGTAGGTGAGACCTCCCACCAGCACGCGGACAGCGGGATCGGCGGCTTCGATGGCGGCGCGCGCGCCCAAGTACATCCGCGCGTAGGAGGCCGGATCGGGGTCCGGCGCCCAGAACTCCGGGTTGTCCGGCTCGTTCCAGATCTCGATCGTGGTCACCGGCGCCGGGGTGAGGTCCGGGTGGGCGCGCCAGAACGCCCCGCCGCTGCCGTAGCGAGCGGCGAAGGCGCCCGCGTAGGCGGCGTAGTCGGCGAGCTCAGCCGGCTGGGGCGGCGAGTGATCCTGGCCGGCGACGGACTGCGCCCAGGGCGCCGTGTAGTCGATGATCGGGAGCCAGGTGAGCCCGTGCGCGGCCAACGAGCCCGCGATCTCGTCGTCAAAGGACCAGTCGTAGCGGTGGCGCCCGTCCACGGGCGCGTGGGGCTCGGCGGCCTCCCAGAAGGCGTCGCTGCGCGCCACCGTCGCCCCGGTGGCCCGCACCGCGGCGAGCTGCGCGTCGATCTGCGGCTGGGTGTAGGTCATGTCATTGAAGAGGCGGTTGACGTTGACGCCGAACGCCTGGCCCGCCGGCGCGGGGAGGGCAGCGCGCTGTGCCGGAGGGGGCACCGGCCGCCGTGGCGCGGTAGGCGCGGGAGGCGCTGGACGCGCGGGGCGCGGGTGCGTGCCTCCGCTGGTGGCGATCAGGATCACGGCCACGGCGATCACCGCCACGGCTGCGACGGCGGCCAGCGCCGCAAGCCGTCTCATCGCTCGGTGTTGCCCCTCCGCCTCGAGCCCACCGAGCCCACCGAGCCCACCGAGCCCACCGACCCCACCGACCCCACGGAGCGCACGGCGCGCAACTGCGCCCGCTCACGCCCCGCCGGCCGCCCCAGCACGGTCTTCACCGCGATCCGGGACGCGAACGTCAACATCTGCAGCGCGTCGTCGATCGCCGCCCGCCGCCGGCCCAGGCGCCGGCGCACGACGTCGTGGCGCGCCGCCGCGAGGCGCTCGAAGGGCTCGCCGCCGAAGGCGACGCTGGAGGAGTGCGCCCGATGGTGGACGACCCGCGCCGAAGGCCACAACCACGTCTGCACCCCGCGCTCGCGCGCGTGCAGGCCGAGCTCCAGATCCTCGCCGTAGAGGAAGAGCGACTCGTCGAAGGGGCCGAGGGCGCGCAGCGTGTCGGTCCGCGCGACGATCGCGCATCCCACCGCCCAGCCCACCCGTCGCGGCGTCGCCGATCGCCACGGCGCCAGGGCGACGCCGGCTCGCCCGGGCATCGCCGCCGGTGAGACC
>DASXDW010000150.1:0-73753 GCA_036490435.1 Solirubrobacteraceae bacterium | reverse complement strand
CCGCTACGTCCAGGGGTCGTTCGACGACGACGCCGTCTACTCCGAGCTGGTGCGCGAACTGGACGAGTTCGACCGGGCGGCGGGCCGGCAACTGGACCGCATCTTCTATCTCTCGACGGCGCCCGAGTTCTTCCCGCTCATCGCCGGCAAGCTCGGCGCCGCCGGGCTCAACCGGTGCGACCGCGCCTCCGTGCGGATCGTGATCGAGAAGCCGTTCGGCTATGACCTGGCTTCGGCGCGCACGCTCAACGCCCAGCTGCTGGAGGTGTTCGAAGAGCAGCAGATCTTCCGCATCGATCACTACCTGGGCAAGGAGACGGTCCAGAACCTGATGGCGCTGCGGTTCGCCAACGCGCTGTTCGAGCCGGTGTGGAACCGCAACTACATCGACCACGTCCAGATCACCGCCGCCGAGGACATCGGCATCGGCGGTCGTGCCGGCTACTACGAGCACTCCGGGGCGCTACGCGATCTCGTTCAGAACCACATGCTCCAGCTGCTGGCGCTGCTGACGATGGAACCGCCGACGGCGTTTGACGCCGACCGCCTGCGCGACGAGAAGCTCAAGGTGCTGGAGGCGATCGTGCCGCCCAGCGTCGACGAGGTGGCCGCGATGGCGCTACGCGCCCAGTACGCCCCTGGCGTGGTCGGCGGCGTCGAGGTCCCGGGCTATCGCGAGGAGGACGGCGTAGCCCCCTACTCGCGCACCCCCACCTACGCGGCGCTGCGCCTGCACGTCTCCAACTGGCGCTGGGCCGGGGTCCCGTTCTACCTGCGCACGGGCAAGCGTCTGGCGCGCAAGCTGACCGAGATCGCCGTGGTGCTCAAGCAGATCCCGCATGTGGCGCTCCAGAGCACGGGCTCGGTGGGCATCCAGGCCAACCAGATCGTGTTCACGGTGCAGCCCGACGAGGGCGTGTCGGTGTCGATCGGGGCCAAGATCCCGGGGACGCGGATGCGGATCCGCCCGGTCAACATGGAATTTCGCTATGGCACGTCGTTCCTCTCCGAATCGCCGGAGGCCTACGAGCGGTTGATCCTCGATGCGATGCGGGGCGACGCCACGCTGTTCACGCGCAACGACGAGATCGAGGCGCTGTGGGGGATCATTGACCCCATCCTGGAGGCGTGGGATGCCGACAGGTCCTCGACGATCCCGCAGTACGAGGCCGGGTCGACGGGTCCGCGCGAGGCCAATGCGCTGCTCCAGGACGGGCGGGTGTGGCGGCGTCTGTGAGCGAGGACGTCTGGTCTGCGCAGGACACCAATCCTGACGCCATCGAGGCCGCGTTGCGCGAACTGCTGCGTGAACGCCACGCCGCCAACGAGGCGCTGGCGCCCGCCCGCGTCATCAACCTGATCGTCATCGTCGACCGCGAGTGGAAGGGCGAGGTCGCCAATCGCCTGGAGCGTGCCGGTCGCTACCACGGCTCGCGCACCGTCCTGTGCGCGGTGGAGGAGGGGCGCACCACGCTGGACGCCGTGGCCACCGTCAGCTACGACGAGCCCAAGGGATCGGCCCTGGGGGTGATGCACGAGAGCGTCGAGATCGACCTCGGACCCACCCACCTACGCGCGCTGCAGACGATCTGCGATCCGGTGCTGGTGTCAGAGCTGCCGACGGTGCTGTGGTCCCCGCACGGACACCCCGAGGCCGTCGACGCCGTGTGCCCACTGGTGGACGTCATGCTCCTGGACTCCGACGACATCGACGATCCCGTCGACGCCTTCGCCCGAGCCGAGCGTCTACGCAAGCACGCCTACATCGTCGACCTGGCCTGGCTGCGCACCACGCCGTGGCGCGAGCGGCTGGCCGCCACCTTCGACCTGCCCGAGCGCCTGGAGGCTCTGCGCGACATCGAGGAGCTCGAGATCCGCCATCGCGAGACCTCGATGGCCAGCGCGCTGCTGCTGGCCGGGTGGCTCTCCTCCCGTCTGCAGTGGGAGCACAGCCATCTGCGGCTGTGGGACGGACGGCGGGCCGCTGGCGCACCCGACGACGGCAGCGATGTGGTCGTCTCGCTGCATACCGCTGAGCAGGAGGCGCCCGGGCTGGCCGGCGTCACCGTGGTCACGGCGGACGGCACCGCGCTCTCGCTGCAGCGCGGCCAGGGCGGCCTCGACGCTTTGGAGCGCACCGCCGACGGTGCGGAGCGCGGGTGGAAGATCCTCGGTGCCTCGCGGGGCGAGGGCGGGATCCTCGGCGAGGGCATCCGCCAGGCGCTCCTGCGCGACTCCACCTACCTCCCCGCGCTCAATGCGGCCCGGGGGCTGTGCCCCGCATGACGGTCTCGTTCGAGATCGTCGACGATCCTGCCAGGGGGTGCGCGGCGCTCATGGTGGGAGCGGCCATCGGCGGCGGGGACATCGTGCTCACCGGAGGCTCGACGCCGCGCAGCGCCTACCAGCATTTCGTGCAGGCGGTGCAGCGGGTTGACCTCGACCTCTCGCGCACGACGCTGTGGATCGGCGACGAGCGCTGCGTGGACCCCACGGACGACCGCTCCAACTACAAGATGATCAAGGAGAGCCTGCTCGACCCGCTGGGTGATCGCGCGCCGCGGTTTGAGCGGATGAAGGGCGAGCTGGGACCCGACGCCGGCGCCCAGGACTACGAGCAGCGGTTGGAGAGACTGTCCCCACCCACCCCACCCGTGTTCGACCTCCTGCTGCTGGGGATCGGCCCCGACGGCCATTGCGCGTCGTTGTTCCCTGGCCAGACGTCGTTGAATGAGCGAGAACGGCTGGTCGTGGGCGTGCCGGAGGCGGGGCTGGAGCCGTTCGTCCCCCGAATCTCGATGACGCTGCCGCTGCTGGCCAGTGCTCACAAGATCGTCTTTCTCGCGGTGGGGGACTCCAAGGCCGACGCGGTCGCGCGCGCCTTCGGGCCCGACGCCGAGCCCGACCCGTTGACCCCGTCCTCGCTGCTGGTCCCTGAGGCCAAGGCCATCAGGGTGCTGGTGGATGAGGCCGCCGCCTCCCGTCTGTACTTCACCGGCGAGCCGCAGTGACCGACGTCATCGGCCTGGACCTGGGCGGCACGAAGATCGCGGTGGCGCGATTGCGGGGTGCAGATCTGTCCGAGTCGCTGGTCAAGGCGACCGACCACTCCGGCCAGGAGGCGCTGATCGAGCAGCTCGTGACGATGATCGAGGAGTGCCGAGGCGACGAGCTCGACGGCGTCGGACTGGGCGTGCCGTCGGTCGTCGAGTTTCAGACCGGTCGCGTGGTCTCCTCCGCCAACATCCCGCTGGCCGACGTGCCGCTGCGCGAGGTCCTGGGCGAGCGGCTCGGAGTACCCGTGTTCGTGGACAACGACGCCACGGTGGCCGCGCTGGCCGAAGCTCACGACGAGCAGCTGCGCATGGTGGCGCGCGACCTGGTGATGATCACCGTCGGCACCGGGGTCGGTGGCGGCCTGGTCCTCGGCGGGCGGATCTACCGGGGTGCCACCGGCGGCGCCGGCGAGCTAGGCCACACGATCGTGGGCATGGACCTCAGCGGGGCGGTGCCCGACGCCGGGAAGTTCCCGCAGGAGGGGTCGCTCGAGCGCGTCGCCGCGGGGCACGCGCTGGACGTCATGGTGGCGCGTGCGGCGGGGGAACATCCCGATTCAGCGCTGGGCCGGATGCACGCCGAGGGCCGCACGGTCACCGGCGTCGAGGCGGTCGACGCCGCGCAGGCCGGTGACACGGTCGCCCAGCGGCTGCTCGAGCTGTGGGGCGAGCGGGTGGGCCTCGGTATCGCCAACGCCATCAACACCTTCGATCCCGAGGAGGTGGTGATCGGCGGGGGCGCAGCACGCGCCGGCGATCTGCTGCTGGAGCCGGCCAAGCGCACTGCGGCCGCGTACGTCCTTCCCGGCCTGGGCAACCGCACCACGATCCGGGTGGCGCGTCACGGCGTGCGCGCCGGGGTGCTGGGCGCGGCGCTGCTTGCCGCCCACGAGCTGACCGGGGCTGACGCGCCGGTCCCGACCGAGGATCTGATAACCCAGAAGCCATGATCGTCGCTTGCGGCTTTGACCACGCCGGATACGTCCTACGCGACCGCCTGCTCAGCGTGATCGCCGCCGACGGCCACGAGATCCTGGACTTTGGCACCGACCGGCCCGAGCCGGTCGACTACCCCGACAAGGCGCTGGAGGTCGGGCAGGCGGTCGCCTCCGGGCGCGCCCATCGCGGCATCATCGTGTGCGGGTCAGGCGCGGGCGTCTCGGTGGCGGCGGCCAAGATCCGCGGGGTCCGCGCGGCGACGATCCATGACACCTACACCGCCCACCAAGGCGTCGAGCACGACGACGTCAACGTCCTGTGCCTCGGCGGGCGGGTGATCGGCGTGGAGGTGGCGGCGCAGATCGTGCTCACCTTCCTCCAGGCCCAGGTGTCCTATGAGGAGCGCCACGTGCGCCGGCGGGCCAAGGTGGACGAGATCGAGCGCACCGGGGGTGCGCCCGCGGGGTCGCCGGACTCGAATTAACACGCGGGACGCCAGACATGAGATCGTGTGCGGCGACCGCGGCATGGCATACGAGATCTACATCGCACGGCACGGCGCCACTGAGTGGAGCAAATCCGGCCAGCACACGAGCCGCACGGACCTCCCGTTGCTGCCCGAGGGCGAGGTTCAGGCACAGGAGTTGCGACCCAAGCTGGGCGGTCTGGACTTCGGGCTGGTGCTGTGCAGCCCCCTGCGCCGCGCGCGCGAGACGTGCGAGCTGGCGGGGTTCGCCGACGTCGCGGAGATCACCGACGACCTGGTCGAGTGGGACTACGGCGAGTACGAGGGACTGACCACGCCGGAGATCCGCGAGACGACGCCATCGTGGTTGCTGTGGCGCGACGGCTGCCCGGGAGGCGAGTCCCCGTCGGAGATCGGCGCCCGGGTGGACCGGGTGCTGTCGCGATTCGCGGGTGTGGACGGGAACGGCCTGGCGTTCGCCCACGGGCACGTCCTGCGGGTGTTCACGGCGCGCTGGCTGGAGATGGAGGTCTCCGCCGGAGCGCGCTTCAAGCTGGAGGCCGGCTCGCTCGGCGTCCTCGGTCACGAACGCGACACCACCGTGATCGAGCGCTGGAGCGCATGACAGATGTCATAGGGGATTTCGGCGGCGCGGCACTTACGCGGGGACTGCCCCAGACGTACGCTGCCTGCCATGAATTCGATTCCCACACAAGCAGATGAGCTGGCGCTCGAAGTCCGTGACCTGCGCAAGTCCTACAGCGAGACGCTCGCTGTAGGCGGGGTCAGCTTCGATGTCCGGCGCGGCGAGGTCTTCTGTTTGCTGGGGCCCAACGGCGCTGGCAAGACGACGACCGTAGAGATCCTTGAGGGCTACCGGACCCGAACCTCCGGCGAAGCACGCGTCCTGGGCATCGACCCGGCGACGGGCTCGCGGGAACTGCGGGAGCAGGTCGGCATCGTGCTGCAGCAGTGCGGCGTCCAGCCCGACCTGTCGGTGTATGAGCTGATCGAGATGTTTGGCCGCTACCACGCGCGCCAGCGTCCGGTGGACGAGGTCATCGAGCTCGTCGAGCTGACCGAGAAGCGCGACGAGCGCGCCAAGAAGCTGTCCGGCGGGCAGCGACGCCGGCTCGACCTCGCGCTGGCCCTGGTCGGCGACCCCGAGCTTATCTTCCTCGATGAGCCGACCACCGGCTTTGACCCGCAGGCGCGCCGTCAGGCATGGTCGACGATCCGCTCGCTATGCCAGTTGGGCAAGACGGTGTTCCTCACCACCCACTACATGGACGAGGCCCAGTTTCTCGCCGACCGTGTCGCGGTCATGCGTGGCGGGCAGATCATTGCCTCCGGCCGCCCCGATGAGCTGGGCGGCCGCGACCTGCGCCCGGCCGAGCTCCGCTTCGAGCTGCCCGACAGCGTCAGCTTGGGCGATGTCCCCGACGTCCCGGCGGAGAGCCGCGAGCTCCTGGGCGATCGCGTGACCATCCACACGCGCCAGCCGGTGCACGCGTCGCAGATCATCACCAGCTGGGCGCTGGAGCGCGACCACGACCTCGCGCACTTCTCCGTCACCCAACCGACGCTCGAGGACATCTATCTCGAGCTCACGGCGTCTGACAACCACAGTCAACCGGTTCACGAGGAGGTCCCGGCATGAACACGGTCCCGCAAACGACGCTGGGCCGAGACCTCGGCCTGGTCTTCTGGCAGATTCGCTACGAGCAGCGCGCCTATTGGCGCAACCGCGGCCGCGGGGTCTTCACCTTCGTGTTCCCGATCATGTTCCTGGTGATCTTCGCCTCGCTGGACAAGGGGCAGACGATCTCCACTCGCGGCAACATCGCCTTCAACGACTTCTTCGTTCCCGGCATCCTGGCCTACGGCATCATCGCCACCACGTTCGTCAACCTGGCCATCGGGACGGCGATCCTGCGCGACCAGGGCATCCTCAAGCGCATGCAGGGCACTCCGCTGCCGCGCTGGGCCTATGTCCTGGCCCGGATCGGTTCGGCGTCGATCGTGATGCTGATGATGACCGCGGTGGTGCTGGTGTTGGGCGCGTCAGTGTGGGGTCTGAACTTCCGGGCCGAGGCCCTGCCCGGGCTGATCGTCTCGCTGATCCTGGGCACCGCATGCTTCACCACGATCGGGATCGGCATCACGCAGTTCATCCCCAACGCAGAGGCCGGCCCCGTGGTGGTCAACCTGGCCGTGCTTCCATTGACGTTCATCTCCAATATCTGGTTCCCGACCGACTCGCTGCCCCAGGCGCTCAAGACGATCGCGGGGATCTTTCCCATAAAGGCGCTGGCCACGAGCCTGCAGTATGTCTTCGACCCGCGCCACCACGGGGCGGGGCTTGACGGCGCTGACCTCAAGGTGCTGGCCGTCTGGACCGTGGTCGGGGTGTGGCTGATGGTGAGGTTTCTGCGCACGCCGATGGGGGACGTCGCCTGATGCCCGAGTCCCGGCCCCGGCCGCGCTCGCCCTGGAGCCGGGATCGGCACAACCCCGAGGAGCCATTCGGGCGGGCGCGCATTCTGGGCTTGATGGTGTGGATCCTGTTCATCGTCGTCCCGGTGATCGACGCGATCGCCAACACCGGGTCAGCGCGCGAACACGTCCTCGCCATCGCCGGGGCAGTGGTCTTCTCCGCGGTCTACGTGGTGCTGGTCATCACGTGGATCGACGCGAAGAACTACCGGCGCTCCCTGGCCTTGGCGGGGGTGATGCTGGCGCTGGCGTGCGCGCTGACGATCGCCGACCGCCCGACTTGGGGCTATCTGTTCACCTATTGCGCGGCGTGCATCGGCCTGGTCGTCGGCTCTGACCTGGGGCTGCCCGCGGTCGTCCTCTGCGCGGCGGCCGCGTTCGGCTCAGTCCTGGTGGGCGGTGGTGGGGGCGGTTCCGGCGCCGGGTACGCCGCCAGCGCCGTCGGGATCGGGTTACTGCTCGTGCTCATGCGCGACCTGCGGATGCGCAACCTGGAGCTCAGTGAGGCCCGCGCGGAACTGGCCCTGACCGCTGTGGCGGCGGAACGCGAGCGCTTCGCCCGCGACCTGCACGACCTGCTGGGGCACAGCCTGTCGGTCATCGCCATCAAGGCCGAGCTGGCCGGGCGGCTCCTGGCCCTTGACCCCGAGCGCGCCGCGTCCGAGGTGGCCGACGTGGAGGCGGTGGCCCGCGAGTCGCTGCGCGAGGTGCGCCAGGCGGTGAGCGGCTACCGGCAGCCCACGCTGGAGAAGGAACTCGAGGGCGCGCGGGTCGCGCTGACGGCGGCCGGCATCGCCGCGGAGTTCGAACGAGCGCCGGTCACGCTGGACCCTGAGGTGGAGGCCGTGCTGGCCTGGGCCGTGCGCGAGGGAGCCACCAACGTCATCCGCCACAGCGGAGCGCAGCACTGCCAGGTGCGCGTGCAGGCGGGTCTGGGCGACGCCCGCGTCGAGGTCGTCGACGACGGCGAGGGGCCGGCCTGCCAGCGCGACGGCACAGAGTCCGCTGAGGCTGTCATTGGTCACGGGATCACCGGGCTGACCGAACGAGCCGAGCGGTTGCGCGGGCGCATCGAGGCCGGCGGGCTGCCCGACGGCCCGGGCTTTCGCCTGGCCGTGTCGATCCCGGTGGGCGGGGGGTCGGTGTGATCCGCGTGCTCATCGCCGAGGACCAGGGCATGGTCCGCGGGGCGCTGGCCACCCTGATCGGGCTGGAGCCCGACATCGAGGTGGTGGCGCAGGTGGCGCGCGGCGACGAGGTGCTGGCCGCGGCCATGGATGCACGTCCCGACGTGGCGCTACTGGACATCGAGATGCCGGGGGCGACGGGTCTGGATGCCGCCGAGCAACTGGCGTCCGAACTGCCGGCGTGCCGGGTGTTGATCCTGACGACGTTCGGCCGACCGGGCTACCTGCGGCGGGCGATGGAGGGCGGCGCCTCGGGCTTCGTCTTGAAAGACGCGCCCGCCTCAGAGCTGTCCTCGGCGATCCGCCGGGCCCTTCGCGGCGAGCGTGTGGTGGATCCGGGCTTGGCCGCCGCGGCGCTATCTCAGGGCGAGTCGCCGTTGACCCCGCGCGAGCACGAGGTGCTGGCGGCCAGCCGCGAGCACGCCACCGTCGCCGAGTTGGCGTCGGCGCTGTACCTGTCGCCGGGGACCGTGCGCAACCACCTGTCTTCGGTCATGCAGAAGCTGGACGCCCGTAACCGTGGGGAGGCCGCGCGGGTGGCCGAGGAGCGGGGCTGGCTCTAGCTGCGTCCCGGGCGTGTTTATCCTGCGCGAGAAGTGCGGCTGAGAGGATTCGAACCTCCACGGGCGCGAGCCCACACGGACCTGAACCGTGCGTGTATACCAGTTTCACCACAGCCGCTGGTGCGGGGGAAGTTAGCAAGTGGCGGAGGCCGGCGGGATCGCGATCCGTCGCCGCGGGCGGCGGCGCTGGGTCCTTAAACGCCGAAGACCCGCTCATGGCGGGCCTTTGGGCATCAGAAGATCAGGCAGTTAGTAATTGCTCGGGGGGCGTTCGCAAGGAAGGGCTCATCCCGCTGGTTGCCTTCGCTGTCTGACAGGACCGGTATCGGCAACTTCGCGGGAATCCTATAGGCCCGCCGGGCGTTATTTCAGAGCGCGACCCAAAAGGGCGCCCAACGCCTGGAAGTGGCGCTCGCATGCCGCTTCGTTAAAGACCGCCATGTCGGACATCGTGTAGCCGTGTGCGGCATCCTCGTAGACCTCGGTGGTGTGGCGCACGCCCGCCTCGTCCATGGCCTGATCGAGGGTGGCGATGTTCTCAGGGGTCATGCCCTGGTCGTGATCGGCGTGCCCCCAGTAGACCTCCGCCCTGACCGAGGGGGCCATGAGGTGGGGGCTGTCGTCGCCCTCGGTGACCAGTCGGCCGGCGTGAAAACCGCCGAGCGCGGCGACTCGGTCGGGGTGCGCGGCCGCGATTGACCAGCCCAGACGGCCACCCATGCAGTAGCCGGTGACGCCGACAGGCCCGTCACTGTGCCCGGCGAGCTGCTCCAGGTAGGCGTTGGAATCCGCGGCGATCCGGTCGGGGGTGAGCTCGCCCATCAGCGGGCCGAGTGCCTCCATGAACTTGGCGCGCGACTCCGCGTCGGCGAAGTCCGGCGTCTCCCACAGCGGGGCGCGGCCCGCACGGTAGAAGACATTGGGGGCGAGCACGACGTAGCCGTCGCTCGCGATCCGGTCAGCCATCTCCTCGATCCGCGGCCGCAGCCCGATCGCATCGATCAAGAACAGGACCGCGCCCTTGGGGTTCGTGTCGGAGGGGCGGGTCAGGTAGCAGTCGGCAGTGCCGTCAGGGGTTTGAACGTCAATGGTTTCGCTGTGCATGCGCCGCAGCTTTGCACGTCCGTACCTGCCTACGACGCGCTACCCTCTCTCTCGGCGCTCAGGGGCCCATTCAGGGAGGCCTGCCCTCCCGAGATCGACCCTCAGGCGTCATACGGGGCACCGAGAAAAGCCCCGAAAGCTAACTCCCCGCCGCTATCGTCTAGGGGACTAGGACGCCGCCCTCTCACGGCGGAAACCCGGGTTCGAATCCCGGTAGCGGTACTCCGAATCCCTCGTATCCACGGGGGTTTTCGCGTTTTGAGGACTGTGTGGGATAGCAGGTGGGATGGTCGTTCGCGCAGAAGGGGACCAACCCTTAGGTGCCGCGCGAGGCGCCGACAGACACTGCCGCTAGCTCACACCCCTGAACGCACGCTACATCCGCGTGGATCGCCGCGCCAGTGGTGGATATGCTCGCGCGATGACCAGGGTCGCTCCAGACATGCAGCTCGTGTTCTGGACGCTGGCTCGGGTGGGACTCGTCGGGCTACTTGCGTGGACGCTCTACCGCGCTCTCCGGGTTGGTCCCAAGGCCGCCCTGAGCCCTGCCGTGTGGGGATGGCTCGTAGTGGCCGTCCTGACCCTTGTGTGGGTGTACCCGGGTCTCCTGGCCGCCGTGGTGCTGGTCACAGCCTCCAGCAGTCGGTCTGTGGCGCATCGCTTGCGGTGACCCTGCCGCCGCTGCGCTGGATCGCCGAGGAACCGGTGGTCTATGACGGCGAGGCCAGCGGTGGCCCGCAAGACCGACGGGACGATCTACATCTGCGGCGATCAGGTCGGCGCCGACCGAATCCGGCGGGTGGCTTACGAGAACGCACTGATCGACCGCGACGGCAGTCGCTGGCTGAGCCTCAGGCTCCTCGAGACATGATTGACGCCTTGGCCGCTATATCTGAAATCAGATTATGAGCGAGATCTCTGCAACCGAGGCTTCAAAGCGTTTCGCCGACATGCTCGACGCCGTCGAGCACCGCGGCGAGACCTTCACCGTCGTCCGCCGGGGCCGTGCGATCGCCACCATCGCGCCGGCTCACCGCACGACGCTCGGCGAACTGCGCGAGTTCCTCAACGCCCATCCGCCCGATCCGGATTGGGAGCACGATCTCGAGGACCTCCGCCGATTCGTCGGTCCGGCGCCAATAGCGGATCCGTGGAGCGACTGATCCTCGATACCGGCGTGCTGATCGCGCTGGAGCGTGGCACCGCCGACGCGGCCGACGTGCTCCCCGCCGACGCCGATGTGGCGATCAGTGCCATCACCGCCGCCGAGCTCTCGGTGGGCGTTGAGCTCGCCGACGAGCGCCACCGAGCCCGCCGCGAGACGATCGTTGAGGGCGTCATCACGCGGGTCGAGATCCTTGAGTACGACATCGACGTCGCCCGCCATCACGCCTCGCTGCTCGCGCACGCACGCAAAGCCGGGGAGCCGCGCGGCGCGCACGACCTCCAGATCGCAGCAACCGCGCGTGCCACCGACCGAACGTTGATCACCACGGACACCACAGGCTTCGCGGACCTGCCAGGCGTGACCCACCGGCTGCTTCGCTGAGTTGGCGCCCGGCTATCGGCGATCGGGCGGGGCTGCCCGACGTGCCGCGAGTCGCCGACTGCCTGGATACGCTGTGGATCATGCTGGCGGTCCTGGGCAACGGCGCGCTCGCGGCCCTGGTCCTCACGGAGCGAGCGCCAACCGATGGCGAGGACTGAGCGGCCGGCCGGCGTCGCGTGGGGGTGGTCCGGCGCGGCGCTAGGGGCCTCGTACGCCGTACCGGCGGCGATCGTCGCTGCGACCGACGTGCGCAAAGGACTCGCGTTGGCCGTCGGGGTGCTCCCTGCGGCAATCATCGGGCTCCCGGCACGACGTCGGGGTCGCCTGGGACTCGCCGGGTTGGGATTCCTGGCGGGGTTCCCGATGGCGGTCGGGGCCTTGCTCGCCGGAGTGCCGGCACTCGCGGTCATCGCCATTGCGCTGGCCGGTATCGGCGCCGCCGCAGCAGCGGCTCGATCGGCGATCGGCATGGTGGCGATGGTCTTGTCGCTGCCGTTGCTCGGGATCGGACTGAGCTACACCGACCTCGGGACCGCTGTCGAGGTCGCCGGCCTGATGGTCGCCGGATCGGTCTGGGCGTGCGCCGTCTCGATGCTGTGGCCCGAACGCGCCCCGCAGCCCAGGCCGCCCGGGGTCCGTCCGACCCTCCAGTACGGCGTCCTGCTCGGGCTCGCCGGCGCGACCGCCGCAGCGATCGGGTTTCTCGCTGATCTCGAGCACGTTGGCTGGGCAACCGGTGCCGCGTTGCTGGTCATGCGCCCAAGTGAGGAGATGCAACGACTCCGCAGCGTCGGTCGGGTGCTGGCAGTGCTCGCCGGGGCTCTGGCTGGCACCGCGCTCGTGCGAGCCACGTCGTCGCCGGGGTGGTACAGCATCGCCGTGGTGGCCGCAGTCGCCGCGGCCGCCGGGACCAGCGGCAGTCGCTGGTACGTCGCACCGGCCTTCACCACCGCACTGGTGTTCCTCCTGCTCCTCTACGCACAACCCGAGAACGCCGCGCACCGCTTCAACGAGCGCGTGCTCGAAACCGTCCTCGGAGTGGGCCTGGCATATCTCTACGGGCTGGCGGTGCCAAAGCTGCTCGCACGGTGGCGTGGCCGCGCGCGCCCCGCGTAACGGCCTCCGGTATTGGCGTGGCCGGGCATCACGCGACAACTCGCTGCCTCGCCGCCACACAGGTTTGGCGTACGAAACCGCGGCTTGGCAACCGCGGGGCGTCCTGCCCGCCGGAGGCTGACCACGAATGCCGGAGTGCCGTGAGTGCCAGGTCTCACAGCGTCCGAGCGCGTGCTCCTCTCGCGGTTGGATCACCGGTCAGTCGATGTGAAGCTGGAGCACTGTCCGCTTCGTCTTTCGGCGCTCGTGAACGAGCAGCGTGTAGTTGCCGCCCTTCAGGCTCGGGCGGCTGATGGTCAGGCTCACCGAGGAGCCGCGGGCCGTGCCCGTACCCACCGTGGCGCCGGAGTGGTTCAGGCGCGCGTGCGAGCCATGAGGAGCCTTGAGGCCAGGCATGGTGAGGGTCAGCCGGCATGAGGTCCCCGTCTCGTGCCGCTTCTTGCCCTTGCCAGCGAACGTGGCCCGGCAGCTGGTCAGCTTCGCGTGCCCCGTGATGGTCTTGTGCTGGGCGGTCAGGTACTTGTAGGTGAGCGTGACCGGCTTTGCCTTGGTCTGAGGTGCCGGAGCCAGCTTGGACCTGGACGTGGGAGGCGGCGTCGGCGCGCCACCACCCTGAGGGACGGCGGGCGCGGGCAAGGCGGTCTAGACGAGCTGGCCCGAGCCGGTCACCCCGCTGGCCGTGTCCCGCGCGGTGATCGTGTACGTGCCCAGCGTCGCCGGAGACGTCGTGCGCCACAAGTACACCACAGTCGCCGCCTAATTCCGGGCGGTTACCTGCCCCACGAGGGCGGTTCGGCCGAAAACTGAAAGTGCCGATTTGCAGGCAAAGTCTGCGAACTCAGATTCCGGTCAGTCTGTTTCGAATCCCGGTAGCGGTACCCCAAAACCTCCGCATAGATGAGGATCGTCGTCGATAGCGGCAGCCCGGTTCGGCCTCTAGGACAGCTGGATCTGACGGAATCCACGGAATCCACGATCACTGTGGCGCCGGCGGTCGCGTGGTCCGCACAACCGGACCGGTGTGGACCCACGCGGACGGGTACCGGGTCAGCCGAGCACGATCAGCGTCTTTGTGCCCGTCACCCGGCCGCTGCGTCGGATGCGGTCGATGACCCGCTTGAGATGGTCGAGATCGTTGGCGCGGACCCGGACGAGCGCGTCCGGATCTCCCGCCGTGGTGAACGACTCGACCAGTTCGGGCAGATTCGCCACGGCGCGGTCGATGTCCCCGACCTGGGTTGAGGCCGCGAATCGCAGCTCGATAAAGGCCTCGATCGACGACCCCACGACTGTGAGGTCGACCACCGCGCGGTAGCCGGCGATCACGCCGATCCGCTCAAGGCGATCGATGCGGCGCTTGGCCGCCGCCGGGGACAGTCCCACGAGTCGCCCGATCTCGCTGGCGGACCGCCGGCCGTCCTGGACGAGCAGCTCGAGGATGCGGCTGTCGACGTCGTCGAGAATCGGGCGCGGCACGTCATGATCGTAACGTTCAGACGACACACAGCGCAAACATTGTGCGTCAAACACTCCGCAGGCGCACGGAGCCTGGACATACGGACGCTCTGACGGCGAAACTTCGCCGCATGGCCCAGACCGCACCCCCGATCGACGCCCTCGATGTGCTCGAGGCGGTCGAGCAGAGGGTGCTGTGGCTCTCGACGTCGATCATCCATCACGCCAACCGCGTGCGTGAGACCTCGTCCGGGGTCAAGGTGGGCGGCCACCAGGCGTCCTCGGCGTCGATGACCTCGATCATGACTGCGCTGTGGTTTCATCACCTGCGCGCCCCGGATCGGGTATCGGTCAAGCCGCATGCAGCGCCCATGCTGCATGCGATCGAGTATCTGCTCGGGCAGCTGGACCCGAAGTATCTGACGACGTTGCGGGAGTTCGGGGGCCTGCAGTCCTATCCCAGTCGTCTCAAGGACCCCGTGCCCGCAGACTTCTCGACGGGCTCGGTCGGCATTGGGGCGACCGCGACCGTGTGGAGCGCGCTGGCCCATCGGTATGTCGCCGGCCATTTCGACGTCCCGCTCGGAGGCCGGCAGATCTCGCTGGTGGGCGACGCGGAGCTCGACGAGGGCGCCGTCTGGGAGGCGGTGGTGGATCCTGTGGTCCCGCGGCTGGGCGAGGTGCTGTGGGTGGTGGACCTCAACCGCCAGTCGCTGGACCGCGTGGTGCCCGACATCGCCTACGGGCGGCTGGCGGGCATGTTCGAGTCGGCGTCGTGGCACACCATCACCGTCAAATACGGCCGCCGCCTCCAGGCGCTGTTCGGCCGGCCCGGCGGCGAGGCGCTCCGCGCGCGTATCGACGGGATGACCAACGAGGAGTACCAGCGCGCGCTCCGGGCCCAGGGCGCGGACCTGCGCCGCCGGCTCCTCGACGGCCAGGGCAGCGCCCGCCGCGATCTGGACCGGGTGCTGCGCGGTGTCGACGACGACGAGCTGGAGCTCGCGGTGCGCGACCTCGGCGGCCACGACCTCGGGCTGCTGCTGGACGCCTACGCCCAGGCTGATGCCATGGTCGACCGTCCGTCGGTGATCTTCGCGTACACGATCAAGGCATGGCGTTTGCCGACGATGGGCCATCCGGCCAACCATTCGGCTCTGCTCACCACCGAGCAGTGGGAGGCGCTCGCGCCGCAGCTCGCCGCCGACGCGTCGGACCCATGGGCCAGGTTTGCGTCCGGCACGCCGGAGGCCGCGCTCTGCGGTGAGGTGGCGCGACGGCTGACACGCGAGCCGCGGGCGCTCAAGCCGCCGCCGACGACGCCCGCGGAGGTGGGCCGCACTCACGCGGGGGCGGCGTCGACCCAGCAGGCCTTCGGCCGCTTCTTCGTAGATCTCGCCCACTCCGCTCCGGAGGTGGCCGCCCGAGTGGTCACCGTCAGCCCCGACGTCGCCTCCTCGACGAACCTCGGAGGCTGGCTCAACCGGGCCGGCATCTGGAATGTCGGCGACCGCATCGACTGGTTCGCTGATGACACCGACACGCTCGTCCGGTGGCGCGAGACAACCCATGGCCAGCACATCGAGCTCGGCATCGCGGAGACCAATCTGGTGGGGCTGCTGGCCGAGCTGGGGCTCACCTGGTCACGCGACGGCGAACCACTGCTGCCGATCGGGACCCTCTATGACCCATTCGTCAATCGTGTCCTGGAGCCCTGGTCGTTCGGCATCTATGCCGGCGCTCAATCGATCCTCGTGGGCACGCCGTCCGGCGTCACGCTGGCACCCGAAGGCGGCGCGCACCAGTCGATCATCACCCCGTCGATCGGATTGGAGCAGCCCCGTTGCACCGCCTGGGAGCCGGCCTTCGGGCAGGACATGGAGTGGGCGCTGCTCGACGCGCTGTCGCGCCTCGGGCGCGCCGACGGCCGCTCGGCGTACTTCCGGCTCTCGACGCGGCCGATCGACCAGTCGCTTGCGGCCGTTCCGGGTGACGGCCCGTCGCGGGAGCGCCGCCGCCGCCAGGCCCTCGCGGGCGGCTACCCGGTGCGCGTCGCCGACGGGGCTCCGGCGGTCACCATCGTCGCGGTCGGGGTGATCATTCCCGAGGCGCTGGCCGCTGCCGACGAGCTCGCCGAGGCGGGCCATCCGGCCGACGTGGTCTGCCTCACCTCGCCCGGGCTCGTCTTCGAGGCACTGCGTGCCCGCTCCGGGCTCGGCGTCGCCGACGACGGCGTGCTGGACGACATCCTCCCGCCTGAACGGGCGGCGCCGATGGTCACGGTGCTGGACGGCCATCCGCACACGCTCAGCTTCCTCGGGTCCGTACGCTGTGTGCCAGTCACGTGCCTGGGCGTCGATGACTTCGGTCAGTCTGGTGACGTCGTCGATCTCTACCGTCACTTCGGAATCGACGCTGCGACCATTGTCGGCGCGGCCCTGGACCTGCTGCCGTGATCGACATCACGATGCCCCGCCTGTCCGATTCGATGACGGAGGGGACGATCCTCACCTGGCTCAAGGCCGACGGCGACGCGGTGGCCGAGGGCGACGAGCTGGTCGAGATCGAGACCGACAAGGCCACGATGACCTACGAGTCCCCAGCCGCCGGAGTGCTCACGATCGTGGCGGAGGCGGGGGAGACGCTCGCGGTGGGCGCCGTCATGGCCCGCGCCGGCGCCGGCACGGTCGCCGCGGCGCAGTCGGTCGCCGCGGAGGAGACGAGCGCGCCGGAGGAGCGCGGTGCCCAGGCCGAGAACGTGGTGGTGGCTCCTGAGGTCGTGACTCCCGTGGCGGTGACTCCCGTGGCTCGCCGGCTCGCCCGCGAGCACGGCGTCGACCTCGCCGCGCTCAGCGGCAGCGGACCGCGCGGGCGCATCACACGCGCTGACGTGGCCGCGGCGGCGGGTATCTCGATTCCCGCCCCGGCGGCGGGGCTCATGGCCCGTGCTCCGGCGCCGGATCACACGCGCGCGCCCGCGCTGCCACCTGCGCGCCCGCGCGCGGGCGCGGGCGCGGGAAACGGGGTGGCGGAGACGCTGGGGCTCACACGCATCCAGCAGGTGATCGTGCAGCGGATGGACGAGGCCCGGGACACGGTGCCGGACTTCCAGGTCCAGACGGAGGTGGCGATGGACCGGATCCTCACCATGCGCGACGAGCTCAAGGCCGCTGGCGCCGGGGCGGTCCCGTCGCTCAACGACTTCGTGGTGCGAGCCGGCGCCCTGGCCCTACGCGACCACCCGCTGGCAAACGGCTCGTTCCGGGATGGTCGTATCGAGCTGCATGCCCACATCAACGTTGGGATCGCGGTCGCCGCCGAAGGCGCGCTCATCGTGCCGACGATCCGCGATGCCGACCAGCGATCCCTCGCCGAGATCGCGGCCGAGTCGCGACGACTGGCCGAGCGCGTCCGCGACGGGTCGGTCACGCCGACTGAGCTCTCGGAAGGGACGTTCACTGTGTCCAACCTGGGCATGTTCGGGATGACGGCGATCGTTCCGGTCATCAACGTGCCCCAGGCTGCCATCCTCGGCGTCGGCGCCGTGCGCCCAGTCCTGGGCCGCGACGACGACGGCGCGATCGTTGACCGCCACCTGATGACGCTCACGCTCACGTGTGATCACCGCATTCTTTACGGCGCCGACGCCGCACGCTTCCTGGCTGCGATCAACGATCTGCTCGAGCACCCGCTGCGGCTCCTGGTCTGAGCGGCCTGCTTGACCTGTGATCTCTGACTTGTAGTATGTGATCACAAATCGCAGCGACCGAGACGCCTCGGCAACGAGACGAGCGGAGGAGAACTGGTGTGACTGAGCCACCCGAGCTTGATCTATCGGGGATTCGGCCTCTGGCGAGCACGCGCACGGTGGAGCAAACACTTGCCCTCGAGCTGCACGACGCGATCGTCAAGGGCAGGCTGCCGCCGGGGACGCGACTTCCGTACCGGGAACTGGCGAGCCAGTTCGGGGTCAGCGTCACGCCGGTGCGGATCGCGCTGCGAGAGCTGATCGAGGCGGGCCTGATCGAGTCCCGTCCGCATGGTGGCGCCCGTGTCGCCCCGCTCTCGGTCGGAGAGCTCGAAGAGATCTACACCGCGCGGATCGGCTTTGAGGCATGGCTCGCCAAGACGGGTGCCGCGGCTCTCGAGGATGCCGACCTCGTCGAGCTGGAAGTGGCGTTTCGCGGTGTCGAGGCGGCGGCGCAGAGCGGCGATGTCAACCCGTACCTCACCGCGGCTTGGAAGCATCGAGTGGTGTGTTACCGGGCGGCCGGACGGCCGGCGATCCTCGATCGCGTGGAAACGCTCTTCGAGCGCTCCCACCGCTACAACTGGCTCACCCTGGGGGACGACGGACGGCTTGACGAGTCGCGGGCGAGCGCGCACGAGTTCGACGCGGCATGCCGCGCCCGCGACGGCGAGCGGGCACGCGCGGTGCTCCGGCAGATCCTCGACCGGTCCCTCGAACACCTCGTCGAGCGCTTCGCCGACGGCGCTCACCGGCACCCGCGCGAGCGGATCGCGGCCGCAAACTAACATACGACTCACATATCTATTGACATACGACTGCCATATGTATTAGATATGACGATGGACCAACTCTTCGGCCCTAGACGAGCGCAGGCCACCACGCTCGGTCCCGGCCGTTGGTGGGCCACCCGTCGCACCGCGGCGATGCCGATCGCGGGCGCGGACAGCACGTGAGGGGCGGCTTGAGGCCGCTCCCACCGATCATCGGAAAGGCGCGAGCAGGGCTGGAACCGTGAGTGCCGGTTCGTGGGCTTCGGTCTGACCGAGCCGAGTGTCACTCGGGATACAGCTTCACAGCTGCATCGCCACCAAGCCGCATACAGTGCAACCTGAGGGGGATTAAGGTGAAGGACAGGGTCGATCGAGGTAACCGCAGGTGGGCGGGGCTGACCGGTGTGCTCCTCGCCGTGGTGATGTTCGCTCTTCTCGCCGGGTGTGGGAGCAGCAGTACTGGCAACAGCAGCGCCACCAGCAGCAGCGCCGCGACCAGCGCGGCGGCCACCGGCAGTGGCACCAGCAGCGCGACGAGTAGTAGCGCTGCAGCCGGCGGCAGCAACCAAGGAGTCCGGGTGGGGCTGGTGTTGCCCGACGTGAGTAACCCATTCATCGCCGCCGAGCAGCAGGGGGCCGTCAACGAGGCCAAGAAGTACGGCATGGACCTGCTGGTCAAGGGCAGCAATGACGGTGAGGCACAGGTCAACGCCTTCGAGACCTACCTGTCATCGGGCGTGAAGTTCCTCGGGATCAACACGATCGACGGCAAGGCGATGGGCGTCGCCGTCTCTGGGGCGAACAGCCGCGGAGTGCCGGTGATCGGAATGCAGTCGCCGCCGGCGGCGGGCAAGCTCGTGACGTTCATCGCGTCGAGCAATTTCAACGCCGGCGTCACCGTGGGCAACGGCATCGTCAAGTACTGCGCCACGCACAATCCGTGCCTGATCGGCGATGTCCAGGGCGAGCTCACCGACCCGTCTGGGGTCGACGAGGAGAAGGGCATGAAGAGCGTCATCGCCAAGCACCCGAACATCAAGATCGTCTCGGCGTCGCCGACGAACTATGACCCGGAGAAGGCGGTGAACGTCGCCGAGAGCATGCTCACGGCACATCCGGACATCAACTGGCTGTTCGCGTGGTGGGACCAGGGCGCTCAGTCCGCGTACGCGGCGGTGAAGGCGAAGAACCTGGTCGGCAAGGTCGGCGTGTCGGGATTCAGCGGTAGCTGCCCGGCTCTCCAGGACGTGCTCGCCGGTCACATCTACTACGACGCGATGGAGTTCCCGCTGCTCCAAGGTCAGACGTTCATCGATGACGTCCACAAGTACCTCGGCGGCGACAAGAACATCCCCGCGATGACGACGATTCCCGCGTTCGGCATCAACCCTGCGCTCGCGCAGTCCATCCTGGCCGGAAAGACGAAGGCGCCGAGCTATGTCCTGCAGGCTCTCCAGCAGGCCAAGTCCGGGTGCCCGGGTCTGTAGGCGAGGACCGTTGCGCTCGGTACGCACTGCACCCGGGGTACCGGACTGACCGGGATGTCTGACCGCACGAGTACGGAACATCTGGCCGAGCTGCCCGCGGGCGGCTCGGCCGATGCCGTGTCATCCGGAGGCGGTGGCGGCGGCGGGGACCGCGAGTCGGCGTCCCCGCTGAGGTACCTGCGCAAGCTCGATCGCTACAAGCACATCAGCGGGCTCATCGCCGCGCTGATCCTGCTGTGCATCCTGCTGCACATCCTCTCGCCGTACTTCCTGACGGTCTCGAACTTCTACAACATCCTCCTGCAGGCGTCGAACCTGGCGGTCGTGTCGGCCGGACTGACCGTGGTGATCCTGGTCGGTGAGATCGATCTCTCGGTCGGCTCTGTAGAAGCGCTCGTCGGCGCGGTGGCGGCGATCCTGATCATCAAGACCGGCATTCCCGTCGTGCCGGGAGTCATCCTCGCGCTGCTCGCCGCCGTCGTCGTCGGTCTCGTCAATGCGTTCCTGACGACCAAGCTGCGCGTCGTGTCCTTCATCGCCACCCTCGCGATGCTCGGCGTCGCGCAGGGGCTCGCGTTCATCATGACCGACGGGCAGGCGATCGAGGGGTTCCCCAGCAGCTTCGAGAAGATCGGCACCGCCACCATCGGCGCGGGAGGCTTCCCGGTGCCGGCGGTGATCGCGATCGTGGTGATCGTCCTGATCTACCTGCTGCTGGCGCACACGAAGCTCGGTCTCCACATGTTCGCCGTCGGCGGAAGCCGCCAGGCGGCGACATTCGCGGGGATCAGCCCGGCGCGGATCAAGACGATCGCGTTTGTGATCTGCGCCGTGTGCAGCGGCATCGGCGGGCTCATCCTCAGCTCCCGTCTCAACGCGGGGAACGGCCTGTTCGGACAGGGGGACCTCCTCAACGCGGTCGCCGCGGTCGTCATCGGCGGCGCGTCGCTGTCGGGCGGCATGGGCAGCGTCGGCGGCACGACCGTCGGGGTACTGATCATCGCGACCATCGAGGACGGCCTGGTCCTGCTCAACGTTCCCGATTTCTGGCAGCAGGTGGTCGTCGGCGGGTTCATCGTCGGCGCGGTGATGATGGACCAGATCGCCAAGGGCATGGGGAGGACCGACGAATAGATGCCTGAGCACGACGAGACACAACGGAAGAACGGGCAGGTTCTCGAGGTGAGGGACGTCTCCAAGAGCTTCGGAGCCGTACGCGCCCTGTCCGGAGTCACACTCGCGATCGACGCCGGCGAAGTCCTCGGCCTCGTCGGCGACAACGGAGCGGGCAAGAGCACGCTCGTGCGTTGCATCGGTGGCATCCACCGGATCGATGAGGGGTCGATCAGCGTCGATGGCGCCGACTCGGGTGAGCTTGACCCCGAGCGCGCGCGCGAGCTCGGGATCGAGATCGTCCACCAGCACCTCTCCCTCGTCGAGCAGTTCGACGTCGCCCAGAACATGTTCCTCAACCGCGAGCTGATGCGCACCGGGCCAGCGGCGCGCCGGCTCGGTTGGCTGAACAAACGCGCGATGTACGAGAGCACCTCCGAGACGCTGTCGTCGCTGGACATCAGGCTCGACGCCCGCGCGCGGGTGGCAACGCTCTCGGGCGGTCAGCGTCAGATCGTGGCCGTCGCCCGAGCGGTGACATGGGGCAGTCACATCGTCGTGCTCGACGAGCCAGCGGCCGCGCTTGGCGTGCGCCAGTCCGAGATGGTCCTCAACTTCGTGCGGATGCTGGCCCGCCGAGGTGTCGCGGTGGTGTTCATCACCCACAACATGGACCACGTGCTCCAGGTCACCGACCGCGTGGCAGTGCTGCGGCAGGGTCGCAAGGTGGCCGATATGCCGACCCGTGGCGTGTCGGCCCAGGAGATCGTTGCGTTCATCACCGGGGCCGACGGCCACCCCGCGGCGCGAGAGGGCTGACGTGGACGGCATCGACGTCATTGCTTCGATCCTGCGGGCGGAGGGCACCGAGCACCTGTTCTGCTTCCCGGACAACATGCTGATTGAGGCTGCCGCGCGGCTCGGGATCCGACCGCTGGTGGCCCGCTCTGAACGCGCCGCGGTCTCCATGGCGGACGGCTTCGCGCGCAGCACCGACGGGCGTCGCCCGGCCGTCGTGGCAGTCCAGTACGGGCCCGGGATCGAGAACAGCTTCGGCGCGGTGGCCCAGGCGTACTCGGACTCGTCACCCGTGCTGATCCTCAGTGGGCACATCTCCGCGGCCCGCCTGGGACAGCCGCCCACGTTCGACGTGGTCGCCAACTTCCGGGAGATCACGAAGTGGACGGTCCGGATCACTTCGCCGGAGCGGATCGAGGAGCTGTTGCGGCGCGCGTTCGTCTATCTCCGTACCGGACGCCCGGGCCCCGTCGTCATCGACGTGCCCATGGAGGTCGCGGTCGCCACCGGCCTCGCGGATCCGGTGCAGACCTACATCTCGGGCGTGACCACCCGCTCGGGGCCCGACCCCGACAGCGTCGGCGACGTCGTCCGGACGCTGTCGGCGGCCCGCCTGCCGGTGATCCATGCCGGACAAGGCGTCCTGTACGCGCAGGCCTCCAGGGAGCTCGTGGATTTCGCTGAGCTCATCAACGCCCCGGTGATGACCACGCTCCCCGGAAAAAGCGCCTTCCCCGAGGACCATCCGCTGTCGCTCGGGGCAGGCGGCAAGACTGGCCTAAGGCTCATCTCGCACTACCTCGAGCGCTCGGATGTCATCTTCGGTATCGGCTCGAGCCTGACGAAGACCGTGTTCGCGGCTCCGCTTCCGCCCGGCAAGATCGCGATCCAGGCCACAATCGACGAACGCGACCTCGCCAAGGACTACCCGATCCGCCACGCCCTGCTCGGGGACGCGAAGCTCGTGCTCCGCGCGCTGTCGGAGCAGTGGAGGACCGTCGATCGCCCTACCCCCGCGGCCCGCGACGATCTTGTCGGCGAGATCACCGCGCTGCGAGCCGAGATCGATCGGGAGTGGCGGCCGCATCTCGAGTCGCCCGAGGTGCCGATGAGTCCCTACAGGGTGATCGCGGAGCTCATCGCGGCGCTTGACCCGCGTCAAACGGTCATGACACACGACTCTGGCCTGCCCCGCGACCAGCTCGCCCCATTTTGGCCGGCGCTCGTGCCGAGGAGCTACCTCGGCTGGGGGAAGTCGACGCACCTCGGCTATGGGCTCGGCGTCGCGCTCGGCGCCAAGATCGCGGATCCCGCCAAGACGGTCGTCAACGTGATGGGGGACAGTGCCATCGGTATGGCCGGGATGGAACTCGAGACCGGCGCCCGCCTTGGCATCCCAATCATCACCGTCGTCCTCAACAATGGTGGTATGTCGTTCTACGAGCGTGGCTATCCCGTGGCCACCGAGCGGTACGGCCTCAAGTACCTGCACGGCGACTACGCGGCGCTGGCGCGCGCCCTGGGCGTTCACGGCGAGCGCGTGACCGAGCCGGACGCCATTCCGGCCGCCGTCGACCGCGCCGTCGACGCGACGCGAGCCGGGCGGCCGGCGCTTCTGGAAATGATGACCAAAGAGGAAGACACCCTCGCCAACTGGTGAACCGTGGACCACGCGAACGCCACCGATCACGGATACGAGAGGATGGGTAGCGGAGCCACCGCGTTCGAGCCCCCGACGGCGGCGGAGCTGGTGGATCTTGCGGCGCGCGACGACATCCGGCTCACCGAGAACGAGGCGGCGGACCTGGTTGAGGTCGTCGCCCGACTCGTGGAGGCGGCCGGCCGGGCCCTCGATGTGGAGGGCGATCTCCCGATCGCGCGGCCGACGGGCCGGGATCCCGGTCATCGCCCGTCGCCGGAGGAGAATCCCCACAACGCGTTCGTCCGCCGCTGCGAAATCGTGGGCGCCGCAATCGGGCCGCTCGCCGGCCGCACCGTGGCCGTCAAGGACAACATCTCGGTGGCGGGCGTGCCCACGACGAACGGCTCCCGGATGCCGGCCTACACCCCCGATCTCGACGCTGTCGTGGTGGAGCGGATTCTTGCCGCCGGGGGCACCATCATCGGCAAGCTGAACATGGACGACATGGCCGCGGCCGGCACCGGCGAGACGAGCGCGTTCGGTCCGGCGCGCAATCCCGTGAACCCGGCCTACTCGGCGGGCGGGTCATCCGGCGGATCGGGCGCGGTGGTGGCAGCCGGGGAGGCGGACCTGTCGCTCGGCGTCGACCAGGGCGGAAGCGGACGCATCCCGGCCGCGTTCTGCGGCGTCGTCGGTGTCAAGGCGACCCAGGGATCGGTTCCCTCATTCGGCGTCGCGCACATCGACCACACGATCGACTCGGTCACCCCGATCGCGCGGACGGTCGCCGACGCGGCCCTGCTGCTCGACGTGATCGCCGGAGAGGACTGGCGTGATCCGCAGTGGGCGCGTGGCGTCGTCGAGCCGTCACGATGTGGCGACGTCGCGACCGGTGACGTCGCCGGCCTGCGCGTCGGCGTCATCCGCGAGAGCTGCGACGAGCGGATCTGCGTGCCGGCTGTCCTCGCGGGAGTGCGCAGCGCGGTCGGCGTCCTCGCGGCTGCGGGTGCGCGAACCGAGGAGATCACGATCCCGATCTGGGCGAACGCACTCACGATTTTCCAGCCCTACATCGGTCAGCTCGTGGCCGCCATGTTCCGCACCGACGGTGAGGGGGTTGGCCACATGGGGTACATCGACACCGGCCGGATGCGCGCCTTCGCGCGTGATCGCCGGACGCAGTCACCCCTGCTGGCCGACCAGATCAAGGCATGGGTGCTCGCTGACCGCCACCTACGCGACCGCTACGCCAACGCCGCGTTCGGCCGGCTGCACAACCTCCGTCTCCTCGTGCGCCACGAACTCGACACGGCCCTCAGCCGGTTCGACGTACTGCTGACACCCACACTGCCGATCACCGCGCCCAAGCTCTTGGACTACGCCGCACCGTTTGCCCAGATCGCCGAGCGCACCTCAGCGGCGCTCTGTTACAACACCGCACCGCTGAACCTGAGCGGCCATCCGGCGCTGTCGATCCCGAGCCCGCGCGACGCCGGGGGCCTTCCGACCGCGGTGCAGATCATCGGAGGGCGCGGCCGCGAACCGATGATGTTCCGAGCCGGGTTCGCACTGGAAGGTGGCCTGGGCGGGTGACCGGTCCCACGTGGCACCCGCGCGATGGTCGCGCAGGTGACGCGTGTCACACCGTGGCGGGCGCCGCCCGCGGGGAGGGGCATAGACTGATATGTTATTCATATGTTAGACAGCAGCGGGGCTGGCCAGCGTTCGATGATCGTGGCCGTGCTCGGCGCCGGGCTGATGGGGTCCCACATAGCACTCGACTACGCCCGCGGCGGTCACACGGTGCGTTTCACGGTGTCAAAGGCGACTGGCCAGGCCGCTGCCATGGCCCGGATCAACGCCACCTCGAACGGGCAGCTGGACCTCAGCTACGCTCGCAATACCGCCGAGGCCGCCCGCACGGCGGACCTCATCGTCGAGTCGCTGCCCGAGGACCTCGCGCTCAAGCAGCAGGAGCTCCGTGTCGCGCAGGCCGCGTCGCCCGCGGCGATCCTGGGGACCAACACCTCCTCGCTGACCATCGCCGGCATCGCGGACGGGCTCGAGGATCCCACGCGACTGATCGGCATTCACTATGTGAACCCGCCGTGGGCGCATCGCATCGTCGAGGTCATCCCGGGTCCGTCGACGGCGGCCGCCGTGGTGGACCAGGTCGACGCCATCCTCGTCTCGCTGGGCCGTCATCCCATCCGCATCAACCTCGACACTCCCGGCTTCGTGTTCAACCGCCTCCAGTTCGCCCTCCTGCGCGAGGCGATCGCCCTCGTGGAGAGCGGGGTCGTCACCAAGGAGGACCTCGACCGGATCGTCGTCGAGGGAATCGGCCGGAGGTGGGGCGTCGTCGGGCCGCTGACCTCGGCCGCACTCGGCGGCGCCGAGCTGTTCTCGCAACTGGCCGCGCGTCTGTACCCCGTCCTAGCGAGCACGAGCGCGCCGAGCGCGGGACACATGAGCCTGCTCGAGATGCCCGAGGCGGAGATCGATGTCGCGCGTCGCTCCCGGGACGCGCACCTCGCCTCGTATGTCACCAACAGGGAGACCGAATGGACAAGGTGAAGAAGGATCGCGCCCGTCCCGTCCGTCGCCGAAGCGCGCCCGCTGTACGTGCTGCGCCGTCGCCTCCTCGGACGCTGTCTGAGGAGGCCTACAGCCGCCTGGAGGAGATGATCGTCACCTTGGAACTGGCGCCCGGCGACCTCATCTCGGAAGCTGGCCTGTGCGCCACCCTCGGGATTGGACGGACCCCGATCCGCGAGGCCCTCCAACGACTGCAGGCCGAACATCTCGTCCGAATCCTTCCCAAGCGGGGAGCGATGATCGAGCAGATCCACATCGAGCAGCATCTGCTGGCCCTCGAGGTCAGGCGCGCTCTGGAGCGCATCGTTGCCGCTCGGGCTGCCCATTTGTGCACCGATGACAAGCGCGAGCGTTTCGAGTCGCTGGCTGAGCAGATGGAGGCCGTGGCGGCCGCCGGCGACGACCGCGCCTTCCTGGAGCTCGATCGTGAGTTTCACGCGCTGCTCACCGCGACGGCGCGCAATCAGTTCGCGACGGCTGCCCTGGCACCCCTCCAGGCCTTGTCGCGCCGCTATTGGTACATGCACCAGCGACGCCACCAGGACATGGTCCGGTCGGCCACGCTGCACGCCGCCGTGATGCGGGCAGTCGCCGCGGGTGACAGCGAGGGCGCGATTGCCGCGATCGACGGTCTCCTTGCCTACGCCCATGCGGTCACGCGTGATGCCGTCACTGTCGACTTCCATCAGACCTATGAGCCGTCCCGCCAGTCACCTTCCGGGAGCTCCGCGCCCGCCGAGTGAAAGGACAGTCGTGACGTACACCGCCGTTGCCAGCGAGAGCGATCAGGCCCGATCCAAGCTCGAGGAGATGCTGATCGTGGACACCGATGTCCACGTGCACGAAACCCCGACCGCCCTCGCCCCGTACTGCGACATGCCGTGGCGTGTAGCGCTCGAGAACATTGCCGACACGCGGGAGACGTATCTCGACATTCCCGGATTCTCGGTGGGGGGCGACTCGACGCTGACCGCCAAGTTCCCCTCCGGTCATGAGGCGACGAGGATGGTGTTCACGCCCGACGAGATGCGACAGGCGCTCGACGAGCTGCATGTCAACGTGGGGGTCCTGTTCCCCGATCATCTGCTCAAGCTGCCAATGCTCCCGCAGCCCGAGTACGCGGCGGCGCTCGCGCGGGCCTACAACGCGTGGATGGTGGAGGAGTGGACATCCCGCGGGCAGGGACTGCTCGGGTGCATCGTGGCGTGTCCGCAGGATCCAGCCGACACAGTGAGCGAGATCGAGCGGTATGCCGATGATCCCGGCATTGTCGGCATCTACCTCCCATGCGCCGGTCTCGATCCTCTCTGGGGCCATCAGAAGTATCGGCCCCTGTTCGCCGCGGCCGAGGCCGCCGATCTGCCAGTGCTGCTGCACTCGGTCACGGTGGTGTCCCCGGTGTACCCCTTCAACAACCACGGCTACCAGACGGAGCTCGGTCGTCACGCCACGAGTCACACGTTCTCGGTCATAGCGAACCTCGTCGACATGGTGACAATGGGGGTGATGGTGCGCTTCCCGCGGTTGCGGATCGCTGTGACCGAAGCTGGCATCTCGTGGATGCCCTTTCTGATGAACCGCCTCGACAAGGAGTACCTCGAGCGACGCCGGGAAGTGCCCTATCTCACCGAGCGCCCGAGTCACTATCTGCGCGAGGTGTTCGTGGCCACTCAGCCCATCGAGGAGCCCGAACGCTTGGCGGACATCGTGACGCTGGTCGAGCTCTACCGCGGGGAGAACCGCACGATGTTCGCCTCCGACTGGCCTCACCACGACTTCGACCATCCGGCCAAGCTCAACCAAGTGCCCTTCTCCGACGACGTCAAACGCAAGATCTTCGGGACCAACGCGCTAGAGCTCTTCAAGATCGACGAGCACGGCCGCCGGCTCGCGAATCGGGAGGCCGACCGTGCGCGCCCATAGCCAGGGAGTGCGCGATCTCGGCGGTGAGCAGTGGCATGTGCTCGGTTGCACCACGGACTTCCCGGAGGGCAGCCACGGCATCATCGCTGTCGAGGACCGGTCGGTCGGAGTGTTCAACATCGCCGGTGAGCTATTCGCGCTGCGCAACGTCTGTCCACACCAGGCCGGGCCGGTGTGCGAGAGCGCGCGGACCACGGGGACGATGGTCGCGGATGCTGAGCGCGACTGGCGGCTGGAGTGGGCCTATGAAGGCGAGATCGTCGCCTGCCCGTGGCACGGCCTCGAGTTCCACGTCCCGACGGGACGTTGTCTCGGGCACACCGGTTATCGCCTGAGGCGCTACCGGGTGCGCGTCCTGGAGGATGAGGTGTTGCTGTCGCTGGCCGGACAGCCCGATGCGGTGCCGGCACCATGACCGGCGATCCGTCGCGGGCCAAGGAGTCACTGCATGTCGACCACGTGGGCATCGTCGTCCGCGATCTGGAGCAGGCCACGGCGATCCTGGCGCGGCTGTTCGGGATCGAAGTCGACGAGGCGCTTGACGCCCGCGAGCGTCTCGGCGTCAAGACGGTGTTCTACAACCTCGCCAACATCTCGATCGAGTTGCTCGAGCCCGCTGACGAGCAGGGCCGAGCGGCGCGGCTCGGAGACGACGAGGCCCGCATCGAGCACGTCTGCCTCCGTGTCGACGACATCGAGCAAGCGGCGCAGGATCTCTTTGAGCGCGGCGCCCGCTGGGCCAGCGACGCGCCCGTGCCGGTGGGCCGGCGCCTCGTACGGTTCAGCACGCCGGAGTCGACAGGCGGGGTGATGTTCCAATTGCTCCAGCAGACCTGACCGGCCGGCCGCCACTCGCGAGCCGAGAGGCTGCGGACGAGTATGTCATCCGAAATCTGTTATTCGAAATTTGATATAACGTTCTCATGAGAGGAGCCATCGGTGCCATCACAGAGCTCGAGCAGGTTCCCTCGCTTGAAGACCGCCTGACCGAGCGACTTCGCCAGCTCATCACGAGCGGCACGCTGCCGGAGCGCACGCCGCTGCGGCTGCGGGAGCTTGCGGCGGAATTCGGCGTATCGCCGACGCCGGTCCGGGCGAGCCTCAGCCGGCTCGAACGGGACGGGCTGGTTGTCATCGGGCCGACCGGACGCGCCGCAGTTAGCCCGCTCACCCTTGAGGACGTCGAGGAGATCTACGCCGCCCGGCGCGGCGTCGAGGTCCTGGCGGCCCAGCGCGGCGCGCCGCGCCTCACCGACGGCGCCCTCGAGGAGATGGCGTCCGTGCTCGAGGACCTGCGCGACGCGGCCCGCGCCGAGGTGCTCGACACCTACCTCGATGTCACCTGGCGTTTTCACGCGCGCTGCTATCAGGCCGGCAGCCGGCCTCGCCTCGTCGACGAGGTGGAGCGCCTCTTCTGGCGGGCCGTACGCTACCACCGCATCCTGCTCGCGACGCCGGAGCGGTTCGCCGGCTCGGTGGCGTCCCACGAGCGGTTCTTCGACGCCTGCCGCGAGCGCGACGGCGAGGCTGCCGGGATCGTCGTCGAAGAGAGCGTGCGCTGGAGCGTCGAGGGATTTGCCCGCGTGCTCGGCGATCGCCATGACCCTGCGATCGCGCTGAGCGCGCGCGCGGGAGCCGATCAGGTGGGAGTCTGATGGCGTCACCGCACCCGGCCGAGCGCAGGCCGGTCCGCGTCGGGGCCGACGTCGGCGGCACCTTCACCGATGTCGTGGCACTCCGCTCGGACGGTGGGCTCACCTTCCGTAAGGTGCTCTCGACCCCGCCCGACTACGACCGAGCGGTGATCGACGGATTGCGGGCACTGGAGGAGGTCATCGGCGGTTCCGATCAGATCGAGAGTGTCGTGCACGCCACGACCGTGGCCACCAACGCCGTGCTTGAGCGGCGCGGCAGCCGCACGGCGCTCGTCACCACCGCCGGTTTCCGCGACGTACTCGAGCTGCGTCGAGTCCGGGTCCCGCTCCTCTATGACACCTTCTGGGCCAAGCCGCCGCCGTTGATCGAACGCGAGCTGCGGCTCGAGGTCGCAGAGCGGATCACCGCCGAGGGAGACGTGATCTCGCGGCTCGATCCCGACGAGGTCCGGCGCGTCGCCGCCCGGCTCCGTGAGCTGGAGGTCCAGAGCATCGCCGTGTGCTTCATGCACGCCCACCGCTATCCCGAGCACGAGCAGCGCGCCGGAGAGATCCTGCGCGAGGAGCTCCCCGGGGTCCCGGTATCGCTCTCCTACGAGGTGATCCGCGAGCAGCAGGAGTACGAGCGCACGGCCGCCACTGCGGTCAACGCGTATGTGCGGCCGCTGATGGAGCGCTACGTCACCTCGATCCAGCGCGGTATGACGGACCTGGGCATCGACGGGGAGCTGACGCTGATGCAGTCCTCGGGTGGCGTGATGGGCGCGAGCCTGGCGGCGCAGCGTCCCGTCTACGTCCTGGAGTCCGGTCCGGCGGCGGGCGTCATCGCCGCGCTCGCGCTCGCCCGGCGCCACGAGATCGACAATGCCATCGCGTTCGACATGGGCGGGACGACCGCCAAGGCGGCGCTGATCGAGAACGGGCGCGTCTCGTGGAGCCGCGAGTACGAGGTCGGCGGCGGGCTGTCGAGCAGTCATTTCCTGCGCGGCGACGGAGAGATGATCCGGGTCCCGACGCTCGACATCGCCGAGGTGGGCGCGGGCGGCGGCAGCATCGCCTGGGTCGACGACGCGGGCGGCCTGCACGTCGGCCCCGTCAGCGCCGGCGCCGACCCCGGTCCGGCCTGCTACGGCAGCGGCGGGACGCGCGCGACCGTCACCGACGCCAACGTCGTGCTCGGCTACATTCCGCCCGGCCAGCTGGCCGACGGGAGCCTCACGGTGTCGGTGGCGCGCGCCCGGGCGGCGGTTGACGAGGTAGCCCGCGACATCGCGGTCGACGGCCACGAGGCCGCGAAGGGCATCCACGAGCTGGCCAACGCCGAGATGATGCGGGCCCTGCGCGCGGTCTCGTCGGAGAAAGGGCGCGATCCGGCTGACTTCACGCTCATCGCCTACGGCGGCTCCGGCCCGCTGCACGCCGCCGGGCTCGCCGCGGAGCTCGGGATCGACACCGTCCTCGTGCCTCCGGTCGCCGGCGGCTTCTCGGCCGCCGGGCTGCTCTTCGCTCGGCCGGAGTTCCACGACGTCCGCTTCTGCCGGGTTGACGCGCGCGCGGGCGACGTCGCGGAGGTCGTCGCCCTCGAGCAGGAGATGCGCGCCGGCCTGCTCGCCGGCGTCCAACACGACGACGATGTCACGTGGCGCCGGTCGGCGGACGTCCGCTACCGGGGGCAGAGCTGGGACATCGAGATCGATCTACCCGGTGATGAGATCGACGCGACGGCGCTGCATGCGCTCGCCGGCCGCTTCGAGGACGAGCACGAGCGGACCTACGGGGTGCGCGAGGACGCGAACGCTCCGGTCGAGATCAGGGCCCTGCGGCTCGCCGTCCTCGGCGGCGAGCGGGCTGACGCGGCCGTGCGCGGCGACACCGACGCGGCACCGGCGCAGTCGTCGTCACAACGAGAGATGGACTTCCGCGACGACCGGGGGGCGCTGGCGACGGACGTGTGCGGCCGTGCGGATGTCACCGCCGAGGGCAGGGACGGGCCACTGGCGATCGACGAATACGACACGACGGTGGTCGTGCCGCCGGGTTGGCAGGTCACGCGGGAATGGGACGGCACGCTGAGGCTCACGCACAGTGCAGGCCGGCCTCTCGGTCCCACCATGTCGCACGCCGATGTCGTCACGCGCGGAATCGTGGGTAACGCGTTGGCATCGATCGCCGACGAGATGGCGATGTCGATCTTCCGCACCGCTCACTCGACCATCGTCCGTGACTGCATGGACTTCTCGGCCTCGATCTGCGGCCCGACTGGGGAGACGGTCGCGCAGGCCGTCACCCTCCCGGTCCACCTCGGGGCGACACCCCCAGCGGTCGCCCGCCTCCTCGAGGAATACGGGTCAGACATGCACGACGGTGACGTGTTCATCATGAACGACCCGTTCAGCGGCGGCATGCACACGCCGGACGTGTTCATCATCAAGCCGATTCTGCTCGGCGAGACGGTGCTCGGCTACGCGGTGACCACCGCGCACCACGCGGATGTCGGAGGCCGGGTCGTCGGGACGGCGAGCTGTGACAACACCGACATCTTCCAGGAGGGATTGCGGATCCCGTGGATGCGGCTGTACGACGCGGGACGGCCGGTCGACGCGGTGTTCAAGTTCCTGCGGGCCAATGTGCACCTCCCCGACACGACGCTCGGCGACATCCGGGCCCAGCTGGCGGGATGCACTATCGGCGAGCGCGCGGTCCGCAGGTTGGCCGAGCGCTACAGCCCCTCTCGCCTGCACACGATCATGGGCGACCTCCTCGACTACACGGAGGAGCTCGTACGACACGACATCGAACGTTGGCCCGACGGTTCGGCGACCTTCACCGACTACCTCGACTCCGACGGAATCGAGGAACGAGACGTTGCCATCACGGCGACGGTCACCATCCACGGCGACGCGATCACCGTCGACCTCTCCGACTCCGCCCCGATGGTACGGGGCGCTCTCAACAGCACGCGCTCCAGCGCTCAGGCCGCGGCCTACCACGCCGTCATGTCGGCGGTGAGCGCCGACCTGCCGATGACGGCGGGGGCTTTCAGGCCGGTGACGGTGGTGACCAAGCCGGGCACCATCACGCACGTCGTGATGCCGGCCGCGTCCTCGATGCGGGGCGTGACCTCGTTCCGGGTGCTCGACGCGATCAACGGCGCGCTCGCTCAGCTCATCCCCGACCGCATCCCGGCAGCGAGCGAAGGCGGGAACTCGCTTGCGGTGTTCGCGAGCCCGGGGGAGGGCGGCGAGCAGTCGGTGTTCTACGAACTGGTCGTCGGCACGTGGGGCGCTCGACCGGGCCTTGACGGCAACGACGGCGTATCGAATCCGTGCTCGGTCGCGGCCAATATCCCGGTCGAGGTCGCGGAAGCGGACTTTCCGGTGCTGATTGAACGCTACGGCTTTGTCACCGACTCGGCCGGCGCCGGCCACAACCGCGGCGGCCTGGCCATCGAGCGCAGCTGGCGGATGCTCGCGCCAGACACCAATCTGCTGGTCAGGTCCGATCGTCAGCGCCATCGCCCTTATGGGCTGGCCGGTGGTCATGACGGCACGCCCTCAGAGAACCTCATCGTGGACGGCGAGAGCTCGAGCATCCACCCGCCGATGTTCTCCACGAGCATCGACCAAGGCGCGCTGTTTCACCATCGGATGGCCGGCGGGGGTGGCTGGGGTGACCCGCTGACCCGTGACCCACAGGCTGTCGCCGATGACGTCCGCAACGACAAGGTCAGTCGCCTGGCGGCGCTCGAGACCTATGCGGTGGTGCTGTCAGAGAGCGGCGCAGTCGACGTGCCGGCGACCGTAACGGCGCGCGAGGCGCGCCGCACGGCGATCGCGCCGGAGCCCACCGGCGGGGAGGATCCGCTCGAGACCGCACCCGCCGAGATCGGCTGAGGTGTGCCCGGACCGACGCGAATTGCGATCGACATCGGTGGCACATTCACCGATGTCGTCCTCGCGCGGCCCGACGGGAGCGTGAGCACGCGAAAGGTTCCGTCGACGCCCGAGGACTACGCGGACGGCATCGTTCAGGGGGCCACCGAGCTGCTGGCGGCGAGCGGCGTCAGCTCGGCCGCACTCGACGACATCGTCCACGCGACGACAGTCGCGGCAAACACCATCCTCGAGGGCAAGGGCGCCCGGACGGCGCTGGTGACGACCGAGGGTTTCCGGGACGTGCTGGAGATGCGTCGTCTGCGCATCCCGACGCTTTATGACCTCCGATACGAGAAGCCGCCGCCACTCGTGCCCCGGCGCCGCCGCTACGAGGTCCGCGGTCGCCTCGGGCCCGACGGGCAGACCTGGGAGGAGCTCGACGAGGCTGCCATCCGGGCGCTCGCCGGCCGCCTGCGCGCCGACGATGTCGAGGCCGTCGCGATCAGCCTCATCAACGCCTATGCCGACCCTGGTCATGAGCTCCGTGTGGCCGAGATCCTGCGCGAGGAACTCGGCGACGGCGTCTACGTGAGCCGCTCCTCGGACGTGCTCCCGGAGATCCGCGAGTACGAGCGCACGAGCACGACGGTCGTCAACGCCTATATCGCACCGATCGTGCGCCGCTACCTTTCCTCGCTGGTCGAGCGGTTGCGCTCGCGCGAGATCGACGCCCCGGTCCGCATCATGCAGTCCAGCGGCGGCACGACGACGCTCACCGCGGCCGTCCGCCGGCCGGCGCACATCATCGAATCGGGGCCGGCGGCAGGGGTCATCGGCTGCGCGCGCCTCGCTCGGCTGACGGAGACCGCGAACATGATCTCGCTCGACATGGGCGGCACGACGGCCAAAACCGCCATGATCGAGGATGGTGCGCCGGTCACCACCGGCGAATACGAGGTCGGCGGCGGGATCAATGTGAGCAGCCGGCTGATCAAGGGTGGCGGCTACGCCGTCAAGCTCCCGTACATCGACGTGTCGGAGATCGGCGCGGGCGGTGGCAGCATCGTTCGGGTCGACGCCTTCGGGCGGATCCGCGTCGGGCCCGACAGCGCGGGCGCGAGCCCGGGACCGGCCTGCTACGGACGCGGCGGCGCCGACGCGACCCTCACTGACGCGCTTGTCGTCCTTGGCTATCTCGATCCCGCGCAGCTCGCCGGGGGCGACCTGCCGATCGACGCGAGCCTCGCCGAGCAGGCCCTCGACGCGGCCCTGGCCGCGCCGCTGGGAATCGGCCGGACTGAGGCCGCCTACGGCGCGCTCACCCTCAGCGTCGCCACGATGACCCGCGCCGTCAAGGCGGTGTCCACCTATCGGGGGCGCGATCCACGGGAGTTCACGCTGTGCGCGTTCGGGGGCAACGGGCCCGTCGTCGGTGCCGCGATTGCCCAGGAGCTCGACATCGCAACCGTGGTCATCCCCCCGTCGCCGGGCGTGTTCAGTGCCGCCGGGCTCATCCACTCCGGCTCGGAATATCAGTTCTCGAAGTCCGTTCCTCGTAGCGCCCGTGCGCCGAGCCGGTCCGAGCTCCACGCGCTCTACGATGAGCTGGAGGCGCAGGTGCGCGCGATGGTCACCGACGATGGCGGCGAGGGCGACGCGATGGTCGTCACACGACTGGCCGACCTGCGCTATGCCGGCCAGGCGTTCGAGCTGACCGTCCCGGTCGACGGCGGCGCTCCCGATCCCGTGATGCTCGCGCAGCGGTTTCGGGACGAGCACCGCCGGACCTACGGGCATGCCTCGGACGACCCGGTCCAGCTGGCGAGCCTGAGAGTCGTCGCGCGGTCGGGCGCCGGCTCGCCCGCGCAGAGCAACGGCCATCGGCCGCGGACCGTCCTGCACGCGGCCACGACCCGGCAGGCGTACTTCGGCGTTCACGGAGCCCTCGACACGCCGGTGCTGGTGCGCGACGAGCTGACGCGCGGGCCGCGGCGCGGGCCGTTGATCATCCAGGAATACGACGCCACGACCGTCGTCCCGCCCGGCTGGTCGGCGTCGCTCGATGACCACGCGAACATCGAGCTGACCCGAGGTGAGAGACGGTGACCGATGCCCCCTTGGACCCGATCACCCTTGAGGTCGTCGCGAGCGCACTGGGATCGACCGCCGACGAGATGGCGCTCGTGGTCATGCGCAGCGCGTACTCGGCGGTGGTCCGGGACTCGATGGATTACTCGACGGCGCTCTGTGACCGGGACGGACAGATCGTCGCCCAGGGACTGACGCTGGCCGGGCAGCTCGGGACGTTCCCGTCGATCATGCGCCACATCGTCAAGCGGGCGGCCGACACACGGGCCGGCGACGTCTTCATCGCCAACGACCCGTTCGACGCCGGCGGGCAGCATCTGCCCGACATCTACGTCATCAGCCCGATCTGTCAGGACGGAGAGATCGAGGGTTACGCGGCGACAATGGCCCATCACAGCGACGTCGGAGGGCTGGCCGCGGGCAGCGTCGCCCTGCATGCCTCGGAGATCTACCAGGAGGGGCTCCGACTGCCGATCCTCAAGCTCATCGATGGCGGCGTCCCCAACGACGCCATCCTGCAGATCGTCGCCCACAACACGCGCTCGCCGACCGAGGTGCTCGGCGACCTGCGCGCGCAGCTCGCGGCGTGTCGCATCGGCGAGACCGGGCTTCGACGGCTGATCGACAAGTACGGCGTCCCACTCGTCAGGCGCTACCTCGAGGCTCTGCAGTCAATGGGCGAGTCGATGATGGGTGACGTCATCGCCACGCTGCCCAACGGGCGCTACACCTGCACCGACTTCATCGACGGTTACGGTGACTCACCGGTGCCCCTGGAGATCGAGGCGGTCGTCGAGATCCTTGACCGGACGATCGAGATCGACTTCCCGAGCGCCCCACGGCAGGTGGCGGCCTCGCTCAACTGTCCTGTCGGCATGGTGTTCGCCGCCTGCTACTGCGCGATCCGGCAGATCGCCGAGGTGGAGCTCCCCAACTGTGAGGGATACATGCGTCCGATCGTGATCCGCGCTCCGGAGGGCTCGATCCTCAACCCGGTCCTGCCCGCAGCCTGCGGCGCGCGCGGAGTGGTCGGCTATCGCGTCTACGACGCCGTGATGGGCGCGCTGGCCGGTGCCGTCCCCGATCGGGTGCGAGCGCCCGGCGAGGGAGGGCCGACGCTCATCTCGTTCGGCGGCTACGTGTCAGGCCGTCCGTATGTCCTGACCGAGGTGCTCGTCGGCAACTGGGGCGCCCGCGCCGGGCAGGATGGCCCCGAGGGCATCTCCAACCCCCTTGCGAACCTCAGCAACCAGCCGGTTGAGCTCATCGAGGCCGACTTCCCACTACAGGTGCTCCGCTACGGCCTGGCCCAGGACACCGGTGGACCGGGCCAGTTCCGCGGCGGTCTCGCCTTCGTGCGCGACTATCGCGTCCGCGCCGATGGGATGCGGATGACGATCCGCACGGACCGCCGGCACCATCCTCCACCCGGGTTCGAGGGCGGTCTGCCCGGTGCCCCGTCGACGGTGGTCATCAATCCCGGGACGGCGACTGAACGAACCCTGCCACCGATGCCGATGGCCTCGATCGAGCTTGACCACGGCGATGTCGTCCACCACATCTCGGCCGGGGGTGGCGGCGTCGGATCCCCGCACCGGCGCGACGCCGGCCTCGTTCTCGACGACGTGCTCGAGGGCAAGGTGTCCGGGCGGGCCGCGCGCGACTGCTACGGCGTCGTGGTCAGTGGGGGAGGGGTCGACGTCGAGGAGACGGCCCGGCTGCGCGACGGTGTGTCCGCCACACCGGTGGCGGCCGTCCACGACGCGGTCAGGCCGGCATGACCTTCGACGTCCTCATCGAGAACGGCACCGTGCTGGACGGCTCGGGCGCCCCGGGCCTGCGCGCGAGCGTGGCCGTTCGCGACGGCGTCGTCGTGGACCTCGGATCACTGTCCGGCGCCGAGGCCGCCGAGGTGATCGATGCCACGGGCCGGTATGTGGCACCCGGGTTCATCGATATCCACAGTCACTCTGACTACACGCTGCTTCGTGATCCCCGCGCGATGAGCGCGCTGCACCAGGGCGTGACGCTCGAGGTGTTCGGCAACTGCGGGCACGGGTGCTTCCCGATCGCCGACGTGGACGCCGCGCCGATCAGCATGTACGGCCACCACGAGGACACGCCGCTGGAGTGGCGCGACGCGGCCGGGTACTTCGACCGGATGGAGGCGGCCGGGCCGGGGGTGAACGTGCTGAGCCTCGTTCCCCACGGCCAGTTGCGGCTGGCCACCGTCGGGCTGGCCGAACGGAGCGCCACCCGTGAGGAGACCGCCGAAATGGCCGGGCTGCTCGAGGGGGCGCTGGAGCAGGGCGCGTGGGGGTTCTCGACGGGACTGGAGTACCCGACGGAGAAGGCGTCCACCGAGGAGGAGATCGCCGCCCTGTGTACGATCGTGGCGCGTCGCGGCGGGCTGTACGCGACGCACACCCGGGCACGAGACAGCGGCGCCGTGGACGCCGTGGCCGAGGCGATCCGCACCGCGCGCACCGCCGGTGTGCGCCTCCAGATCTCACATCTCCTGCCCCGGGGGGGACTCGATGACGGGCGCCGCTGCATGGAGCTCGTTGACCGCACGCACGACCAGGACCTCGCCTTCGACATGCACACCCGGCTGCACGGGCTGCGTTACCTGCACACGCTGCTGCCGGCGTGGGCGCTGGAAGGCGGGCGCCGGCGGATGGCGGAGCGTCTCGCCGATCCTGCTGAGCGGGCGCGGTGCAAGCGGGCCGAGGGCGTCTTCGGCGTCGCCGACTGGTCCTCGGTCGTCCTGCTCGACAGCCGCGCGTGGCCCGAGTACGGCCGCCGGAGCCTGACGGAGATCAGTGCCGAACGCGGCGACGGGGACGTGCGCGACACCGTCTATGACCTGCTCCACGGTGCAGCGCTGAGGACGGGCGAGACCCTGATCATGATCCTGCCGTGTCACACCGAGCAGCAGCAGCGCGAGGCGTTCGTGCACGAGCTGTGCATGCCCGGGTCCGACGCCACCACACTCGCCACCGACGGTCCCCTCGCCGGCGAGACGTTCCACGGCGCGTACACCTGGGCGGCGTGGTTCTACCGCTACATGGTCCGTGACAATCACCTGCTCACCCCCGAGGCCGCCGTGCACAAGATGACCGGGCAGCCGGCCGAGCGCGTCGGCCTGGCGGACCGTGGCGTGCTGCGCCCAGGGGCGCGGGCAGATGTCGTGGTCTTTGACCCTGAGGTGTACGGGGAGCGCGGGACGACGTTCGCGCCCAACCAGCTGAGCGCCGGCGTCGACCACGTTCTCGTCAACGGCGTCGCGTCGCTGCGCGACGGGCGGCTGACGACGAAGCGGGCGGGGGCGGTGCTCCGGCGGGGTGGCTAGCGTCCCCTTGCCTCGGAGGTCGCGCGCCACCGCGGTCGAGACCGCGTGGGCACCCGCGCTCCCCGGGGCGCCGTCCCTCCCGGACGCGGTGGCGGCTGGCCTGCCGACGCCGTGCGCGGTTGTCGATCTGGCGGCGTGCCGGCGCAACATCGCGCGGGCCGTGTCCTACGTCGACGGGGACACGGGCACGCGGCTGCGCCCGCACTTCAAGGCCCACAAGTGCACCGCACTCCTCACTCGCCAGCTCGCCGCCGGCGGATGTACCGGCGTCACCTGCGCTACGGCCGGCGAGGCGGAAGTGCTGGCCGAGCGCGGGTTTGACGACATCCTCGTCGCCAACGAGGTCGTCGGCGGCCCGGCGCTGGCGGCCCTGGGTCGGGCGGCTGGGCGCAGCGCGGTCACGGTCGTGGTCGATGACCTCGCGCATGTCGGGCTTCTCGCCGGGCAGGCGCGTCGTGATGGCGCGCGGTTCGGGGTGCTGATTGAGATCGATGTCGGCCTGCACCGATGCGGACTGCCGCCGGGGAGCGAGCGGCTGCTGACGATCGCCGGCGCGGTGAGTGCGACCGACGAGCTGACCCTGCGCGGGCTGCAGGGCTACGAGGGGCAGGCGGTGCTGCTGGCGTCGCGCGCTGCGCGACGCCAGCACGTGTGGCGGGCGGCCAAGATCCTCGCCGCCGAGCGCGACCGGCTGTCGGCGGCCGCGCACCCATGCCCCGTGATCTCGGGCGGCGGCACGGGCACTCTCGATCTCGCTGTGGAGGCCGGCGTGCTCACCGAGATCCAGGCCGGCTCCTATGTCCTGATGGACTCCCACTACGCCCGGCTTGACCTGCCGTTCGAGCAGGCGCTGTTCATCCTGTCAACCGTCGTCAGTCGGCCCCGCCGCGGGACGGCGGTCATCGACGCCGGCCTCAAGGCGATGACCACCGAGCATGGTCTCGCGAGGGTCATCGGCGACGGACTCGAGCTGACGCGCCTCTCAGACGAGCACGGCTGGCTGAAGGTGGCGGGCGATTCGTCGCCGCGGATCGGCGACAGGCTCATGCTCGTCCCCTCGCACGTCGATCCGTGCCTCAACCTCCACGACGTCCTCTTCGCCTGGGCCGGCCAGGGGTCGACGCTCGAGGCATGGCCGATCGACGGCCGTCGCACCGGGCGCGGCGAGCCGGTCGGATGAGCGTCGTGCGGAGCGGACTGTCGAGCGCGGCGATCGCTTCGGCTGCCGGCGACCGCGCTCGGATCGTGCGTGGCCTTGACCCGGCGTGGCCGGGCGCGGCCGCGCTCGGACCGGCCGTCACCGTTCGCGCTCACCGAGGGGACAACCTCGCCGTCCATCTCGCGGTCGCCCGGGCCGCGGCGGGTTCGGTGGTCGTCGTCGGCACCGACGGAGAGCACGAGGTCGCCTTCGCAGGCGATCTGGTGGTGCGCGCAGCGGCGCGCCAGGGTGTTGCCGGGATCGTCATCGACGGCCCGATCCGCGACCGTGCGGAGATCGCGGACATGCGCTTCCCGGTATTTCACCGCGGGACGTCACCGCGCGGGCCAACGAAGCGTTTCCCCGGCGAGGTTCAGGTCCCGATCGAACTCGGCGGCGTTCTGGTGAGCCCCGGTGACCTCGTGTGCGTCGACGACGACGGGTTGGTCGTGGTCCACGCGGTGGACACCGCCGCGGTGTTGGAGGAGGCCCGTGCACTCGAGGCTCGCGAGCACTCGTTCCGGACGCGGGTCGAGGCGGGGGAGTCCACGCTCAGGATCTTTGGGATCCCGGATCCGCAACGCGACGACTAGCTGGTGGTGGGACTCCACTCCGACCTCGGAGCGACCGGCGGAATTCATACCTGTCAAGTAGCGGTCCACCCTGGTGCGGGCACCGGTTCGCAAGGGCCGCGAACTGTCCCTGGAAGTGCGTGATGGCGACGCTGTGAGGGCCCGCCGCCACCGCCGTTACGCGGCCCTCGGGCAGATCGCTCGGAGCGAGGACGCGGTACCAGGCCACGCCCTCGCCGCCGTTCGACTCGCCGGGCGCGATGTTCACCGGTTCTCCGTGTCTCCGGAACCCTCCGCGAAGCCTCCGGTGTGGTCTTCGCCCATGTAGGCGTCGGGGTGGGCCTCGCCCTCCGCGAAGGTGCCGATGTGGTCGTCACCGGCCTGCGTGTCGGGGTGGGCCTCGCCCTCGGCGAAGGTGCCGATGTGATCCTCGCCGGCATACGTGTCGGGGTGGGCCTCGCCGTCGGCGAAGGTGCCACTGTGCGTGCGGGGGTTGTTGCTGGACATGTTTCGCTCCTCTGGGAGATCGTTGATGTGTGTTTGGTCGCTTGAGGGCGCCGGTCGTTACACCGGCTCCAGTTCCAGGCGCCCCACGAGCCACTCGGACTGCCACCAGCGCTCGACGGCATAGCCCTGGGGCCCGTCGAACATCGCGAGCGCGTCGTCGAGGCCGACGCTCCCAATGAGCCGCGCGGCCTCGGCACGGTGTCCGGCACGCTCCAGTGCCTGCGCCGCGTGCTCAGTGCCCCGCCGGGCGCACGCCTCGGCGAACTTCCTCGAGACCCTCAGCGTCGCTGATGTCATGCAGCTCGTGCAGACCGGTAACGGATTGCCGAGGCTCCGGGCGCCAGGCGTGGGCGGCGACATGCCCGCAGCGAGCAGGCAGCTGGAGCAGCTCGGTGCCGTCGTTCAGACCATCAACGACCCGCAGGAGCTGTTCGAGGATGAAACGCTGGACCAGGCGCTGCGCCAGCTCACCATGCACGGGCGCTCCGGCCTTCCCGTCCTGTCAGGGGATCGGGAGCACCTGCGCGGGCTGGATCACCCGCCGCGACGTCCTGGATGCGCTGGCGCGCAGCATCGAGACCGCCGGCAGCCGCATCGAGGCCGGGGCCGTCGCCGCGGACTTCGGCGCCGAACGTCCTGAGCGCGCCGCCCCCCAGCCCAGCGCACCCCTCGACGGCTTCCAGATTCTGGAGCTCCGCATCACCCCCGGCTCGCCCGCGGCCGGCCGTCGCATCGGCGATATCCGCTGGCCGCAGGGGGCGCTCGTCGTGGCGGTCACCGACGTCGGCGAGACGATGCCGGCGGATCCCCAGACGCTGATCCGGGCCGGCGAGCGCATCATCCTGCTCGCTCCGGTCCAGAGCAGTCAACTCAGCTCGAACGGGCCCTTGTAACGCTCACGTCCCTGAAGAGACGACTACCGACATGAACGTCGAACGATTGCCGCTCTTCTGCGACACCGACCTGGCAGAGCGCATCGAGCGCGCCGAGGCGGAGCTCACCGCCGGCGCGAGCGCGGCCGCGCATGATCGATGCCCAGCTCCCGTGGGGTTCGTGACCGGCGTCGCCGGTGGCCTGGCAGCTTTCGCCGAGGAGGGTTCGCCGTTCAACAAGGTTGCGGGGATGGGCTTCGCAGGGGTGCCGACCCCGGCTGAGCTGGACGGAATCGAGCGCGAGTTCGCGACCCGCGGCGCGGCCGTGCAGATCGAGCTCGCCCACCTCGCGGATCCCGCAATCGGCGATCTACTGACCAAGCGCGGCTACCGGCTCGTCTCGTTCGAGAACGTGCTTGGCCGTGCTCTGGATCGCGAGCCGGAGCCAATCACCCCGGGGATCGAGGTGAGGGTCAGCGGTGGCGATGAACTCGAAGCCTGGCTCGACGTGGTGGCAGATGGTGTCGCCCGCCCCGACACCGAAGGGGTGCCGTGGCACGAGGAATTCGCTCGCGATGCGCTGATCCGGGCCGAGGACGATCTTGTGGCCGCCGGCAGCACGCGCTATGCCGCACTTAGCGATGGAGTCCTCGCAGGCGGCGCAGGCCTCCGCATCGCGCACGGCATCGCCCAGCTCACCGGCGCGGCGACCGCGCCCAGCCATCGCCGCCGGGGTATCCACTCCGCGCTGCTCTCCGCTCGACTCGCGGACGCCGCTGCCGCGGGCTGCGATGTCGCGGTCATCACCACCCAGCCCGCGTCCCGATCCCAGCGCAACGCACAGCGCCGTGGGTTCGACCTGCTCTATACGCGGGCCATCCTGGTAAAGCCGGTGCGCTCGCCGAGTGGCCGGCGCACGCGGTCGGCGAGTCACTCGTCATAGGCCGTCGGCGCTAGGCGTCCTCGCCGAGGTCGATGCCGGCGGCGCGGTACTGGTCGATCAGCATCTTGCGCATCGCGGGATCCTGGACGTATTGCAGCGCACGCCGCGCGCTGTCGACGGCGAGTCGTTGCATCTGCGACGGGTCGGGGAGCGCTTGACCGGCGAACGCGTCGACCTCGGCGGCTCGGGCAGGCGCGGCGGCGCGCGAGCCCGCCACGCGGTCCATCAACTGGGCTTCATGCCCGGGAACTTCGTTCCAGAGGATCTCGACATCGGCCCGATCGACGGCGGACACCAGCGCCGGCAACGGCATCCACAGCGGCTCGAGCAGGTCGACGGCGCACTTAAACCGCCGCACGTGGACGGCATACGGCGCCCGACCCGGAACGTTGACCGCCAGCACCGCGGCGCTGTCCCGTGCGTATGTGACCTGGTCGTGGGTGGCCGTATTCTCAGCATCGCCGACGATCCGGCGGCGTCCGCGGATCGTCGAGATCAATACCACCGCGCGCAGTCTCCCTGGCGGGGCTGACTGCGTCCCGGCCTGCTCGAGCGCGCGCTGGATGCGTTCGCTCCGTGCCGTACCGGTGTCGGCCTGGGTGAGGCCGAGCGCGTGGGCGACCGTGCGTCGTGCGTCCACCGGATCAGCAAGCGCCGGGTCGTCGGCGGCGGCGCAGGGGCCGCCGCACAATCCGCGGCCCGTTCTCGGCCTCGTCAAGCACACCGGCGATCGATGCCGCCGCCAGCCGCGCCCCGGGTACGCGCCGGTTGGCCAGCACCAGCGCGGCGCCGGCAATCCCGAGCGCGCCCAGTGCGACCAGTGTGGGAGGAGACGCGCCCCAGCTCGGCTCCTCCTCCAGCGCCACCTCGGCGACGCCCGCCGTGCGCAGCCGCTCGGCGAGCCATTCCGCCGCGTCGACGCCGGCGGCAACGACGGAACTACGCTGAGTGCTCGGCTGCCTCTAGAAGCGAAGGTGCGAGGACGGAGTGTGCGGCGGCGGTCACCTGGATGCCGACGAGCCGGCCGTAGTGGTCGAAGTCCAACACCAGGCTCTCGAGGGCGGGGATCGCATTGACTTCCTCCAGCGCGTCGAGTGGCACCGAGTCGCGGATCTCGGGTGGGGCCCCCATCACCAGCGCGACGTACGCGTCGCCGGCGGGTCCCACCGTCACGGCGATGGTCGCCATGTTCACTCTCCTCAGGGGTTACGCGGCGTTACGCGGCGAATTGGTAGAGGCGTGACGCTGGTGATGCAAGAAACCCGCCGGTTTCTGCACATGCTTGGGACCTGCTCAACGAGTGCTGGTGACGACCCGCGTGCTGAAATCTATACTAAGCTGATCAGGATTATGTAGTAGACTCCTGCGGGCGGAAGACGCCCATCAAAACCTTTGATCAGAGAGGGAAGGCTCGGTCACCACCATGCGGATTCGTCACCTGGCAGTCCTCGGCGTTCTTGCCGTCAGCGCGTTCTTGAGCGCTCCACCGCTCGCTTCTGCGCAAGCGATCAGTCCGACCCTGCAGCAGCTCTCGCTGCCGGGCTCGCCCTTCGCCGTCACTTCGACTCCCGACGGTCGCTATGTCTTTGCGTCGCTCAGTGGAGCGACCACCGGAATTGCGATCATCAAGGAGGACCATAGGTCTGCCCGCCTGGTTTCAGTCCTGGCGACGGGCGGTGGTGCGTGGGGGCTCACCGTCACCCGAGATGGAAGGTATCTACTGGACACCGTCCAGCCGCCGAACTCGTCGGTCACGCCAGCGGGCGTGCAGATCATCGATATTCGTAAGGCGATCGCCGGGACGCCGGGAGCGATCCTGGGAACCGTCCCGACCGGCGCCGGCTCCGGGCCCATCGAGGTCGCGCTGTCTAACGATGGTCGCTACGCGTTCGCGACCAACGAGGACAACGAGACGGTCAGCGTGATTGATTTCAGGAAGGCGGTGGCCTCAGGAGGCGCCGCGAGTTCGCTCGTCGGGAACATCCCCGTCGAGCAACTGCCGGTTGGCATCGCGTTCTCGCCTGACGGACGCTATGCGTACGTCAGCAACGAAGCGGCCAATCCGACCGATCCCGGCTATAGCCCCACGGCCTGCAACACCCCCACCGGCATCGGGACGGGCACGACGCCTGGCCCGGCGGGCACGCTGACCGTGGTCGACCTGCGCAAGGCGGAGAAGGATCCGGCGCGATCGGTCCTGGCCAGCGTCTATGCCGGCTGCTCCCCGGTGCGCGTGGTCCTCTCCAAGGACGGGCGGGTGGCATGGGTCACCGCTCGCGCTGAGGACGACGTCCTGGCCTTCAGCACCCGCTGGCTGCTCAGCGATCCGTCTCACGCGCGCCTGTCGACCACGCCGGTTGGGGTCGCGCCGGTTGGGATTCAGCTGATCGACCACGATCACCTCATCGCCGTCGCTGACTCAAATCGATTCACCACCGGGCAGGCCGGGAGCGTCAGCATCCTCGACTACCGGAAGGCACTTGATGGCGGTGGCGCTTCGGCCACGGTGGGGACGTTCGCCAGCGGCGACTTCCCGCGCCAGTGGGGGCTTTCGGACGACGGCCGCTTCCTCTACCTGACCGAGTTCAGCTCGAACATCCTCGGGATCTTCCCGGTGTCAGATCTGGTCGACGACGTCCGCCCGTTCGATCCGCACCTCGGCTTCGGGTCTCCCTTCGGCTCCTTTGGGTCACCCGTGGGCTCGCACACTTGGCGGCGCTGACTTCGGTCAGAGCCGACTGAGTCAACCCACTACCGGGTCGGCAGCGGATGACCCCGCGTCCGCTGCCGACCCGTTTCACAGGGCGCGAGTGCAACTGATAGGTTCGCCGCGTGAGAGCGCTCGCCGAGAGCTGAGGGTGCCGAGGTTTGCAGATCACCGACATCACGATCGCGATGCACGAGCGCTCATCGCCTCGATTGGCGGTGTTCGGAACCTGGGACGGGAAGCTCCCCATGGGGGTTCTCAGGATCGAGACAGACGCGGGAATCGAGGGCACGAACTTCCTGAGCTATCCGGGCCCCGGCCCGGAGGCAATCGCGCGCGAGATCGTCACATTCGTGAAGCCGCTCCTGCTGGGAGCTGATCCGCTGGAGATAGGACGCCATTGGCGTCGTCTGGGTAGCCTCGGCCACTTCATCAGTCCGATCACGTTGGGCGTGGTCGACGTTGCCCTTTGGGATATCGCCGGTCAGGCAGCCGGTTTACCGATTCACCAGTTGCTGGGCAACTGCCGTGACAGGCTCCCCGTGTACCTATCGTCCGCGCACCACGCGAGTGCACGGGATTACGCAGACGAGGCGGCCTATTGGCGCGAACAGGGGTGGCGCGGGTACAAGCTCCACCCGCCTCGCGCGCCGTGGCGCACGGACGTCCCACCGCCAATCGCGTTCGATATCGACGCCTGCGCTCGGGTCCGCGATGAGGTGGGCGACGAGATGACGCTGATGCTTGATGCGACCTGGAGCTACTCCTACGCGGCCGCATTGGAAGTTGGGTCTGAGATCGAGGAACTCGGCTACCTCTGGTATGAGGATCCACTCCCGGCGCTCGACATCCACGGCTACCGGCGGCTCAAACAGAACCTGCGGATTCCACTGATGGCGACAGAAGTGACGCCGGGCGGACTCGAGGCTCTGGCCCACTGGATCGTGAGCGAGGCAACCGACTACCTGCGCGGCGATGTCGTCATCAAAGGAGGGATCACGGGCCTGATGAAGATCGCTCACCTTGCGGAGGCGTTCAACCTCCCATGCGAGATCCACGATGGCTACAACGCCATGAACAACGTCGCCAACCTGCACGTTGCCATGGCGATCGACAACTGCGATTGGTTCGAGGTGCTGCCGTTCAACCGGACGGGTGATCACACCCTCGAGCATCTGAGCTATGGCCTGGCCGGTTTTCCGGTCATCGACTCTCACGGCGATATCCACGCGCCGACCGGCCCGGGTCTGGGGGTCGATGTGGATTGGGAGCTGATCAACGCGTCGGTCACGCAGGTCATCAGCTGACGCAGGCATCCGGGTCGTCGATCAACTCCCGGGCAGGCGATTACGGCGCAAGCAGGATCTTCAGCTTGTCGCTGCCGCGTGCCGTCAGTGCCTGGAAGGCCGCCTCGGCCTCGGCCAGCGGCACGACCTCCGTGATCAGTTCGGCGACGGGGATGGCGCCGGCGGCGAGCATGTCGATCGCGGCCTGGAATTGGGCGCGCCGATAGGCGATCACGCCTCGGATCTCCAGTTCCTTGATGACGATGGGGGGAGCTGCCAGGTCAAGCGGCGTCAAGGACAGGCCGACGAGCATGAGGCGCCCGAGCGGACGGAGGATCTGGACGGCGAGCTGCGCCGCGGCCGGCGTCCCCGCGCAGTCAAAGACACACGCCGGGCCCTCGGCCGGCGGGGTGAGGGCAACCTCGTCAAGCGACACGGTGTCGAGCTCGAGCGCGGCGGCGCGTTGAGCCCGGGTGGGGTTGCGGGAGCACACCATGGTTCGCTGTACTCCACGGTGGCGCAACACCAACGCGGTGAGCAGGCCGATCGGGCCGGCGCCCAACACCAGAACCGGCTCGTCCGGGAGCACCCGGGCCTGGTCGACAGCGCGGATCGCCACCGCTAACGGCTCGACCAATGTCCCGGCCCGGTCGTCAACCGAGTCAGGCAATGAGAACAGCATCCGTTCATCGACCACGACCTGCCCGGCATAGGCGCCCGGCCGGCCGGTGCCGAGGCCGACGCCGTTGCTCACCGCGTGTGGGCACACCTGCTCGTCGCCGGCCCGGCAGACGGCGCACTCGCCGCACTGCCCGAACGGGAGCACGCACACCCGATTGCCCGCGCGCCACCCATCGACGCGCTCGCCGACGGCCACGATCCGGCCTGAGAACTCGTGTCCCGGAACGGTGCCCGCCGGAAACAATTCCGGCACCTCCCGGAAGTGCAGGTCCGAGCCGCAGATCCCGCAGTATGAGACCTCGATAAGGACCTGCTCCGGGCCAGGCTCGGGTGCTGGGCAGTCCACCGCGACCAACCGCCGGTCTTCGGCAACCTTCACCGCGCGCACGTCACCGCACCACGTAGGCGTCGTACACAACCTCGGCTCGAAGTCGCACCGCGGAGGCGACCGCGACGACCCAATTCAGCCACTCGTATCCGGGAGCCGCCGTCTCGTACTGAATCGACACTCGGAAGTAGTACTCCGTCGGGTCCACGGGCTCCCCATCGGCGATCCGCTTCAGCACCTCGCGCGGCCCATGACGGCACCCCTGGGTGGCCACGGAGATCAGGGCCCCGTCGTGACACTCGAGCGTGTAGCGGGTATCGATCGTCGCGGTCCCGTCCTCATGGACCACCTGCCAGTCCGCGCCGCCGGGCAGCACCCTGCCTGACAGAAGTGGGCCGTCGAATTCGCCTCCGGTGACGCCGATCACTCGCCGCCGTCCGCACGGCGTGTGTCCGAGCTCAAGCGGTTGCGCGAGCGTCGCCCGAAACCGCCCGATCAGCTCCAGACTCGGCGCGACGGGCTCTAGCTGCTCCATCACGCGCTGGGCGTCGCTCCGGCGCGATCCCCGCCGTATTGATCGATGGCCGTGAGGAAGGGCTCCATCTGCGCGTCGAAGTCGTCCGCATGCATGGAATCCACCCAATGGACACAGCGGTCCACGCCGGCGTCCTCGAGTTCCTCGAACTCCTTTGCGCTGGGCGGGCAGGCGACGATTGTCACCGAGACCTTCCGGCCCGCGGCGACCGCGTCTGATTGCAACCGGCGGACGCGGTCGGCGATGCCCGGCACGCCCACCGGCGCCCACCCGTCGGCGTGCTCGAGCACCCGCCTCTCAGCGCTCGGGCCGTTACCGGCCAGCAACACGGGCGGGTGTGGCTTCTGCACCGGCTTGGGCCATACCGCAATGCGGTCGAAGTCCACGTACGGGCCGTGATAAGTGGCTTCGTCTTCGGCCCACATCTCGCGCATCGCCTTCAGGCGGTCCTCGATGATCGCGAAGCGCTGAGGCGGGTCGGTGCCGTGGTTTCTCATCTCCTCCAGGTTCCACCCGGCACCCACGGCGAATTCGAACCGGCCGTCGCTCAGCACGTCGACGCTCGCCACCTCCTTGGCGCAGACGATCGGGTCGCGCTGCGCAAGCTGACAGATGCCGGTTCCGAGGCGAATGCGCGAACTGCCAGCCGCGGCGTCGGTGAGCGCCACGAATGGATCGAGCGTCCGCCAGTAGTTGCGGGGCAGTTCGCCCATGGGGTAGGGCGATACCCGCGACCACGGAATGTGCGTGTGCTCGCCCAGGAAGAGCGACTCCAGGCCGAGATCCTCCACACGTCTCGCAACGTCCGCTGGCCGGAGCGTCTCCTCGGTGCAAACCCCGCCGATCCCAAATCGCATGCCGTCTCCTCTCGCCTGAAACCTCAGCCCAGGAATTCCGTGATCGCCTTCAACATCTGCTCGGGCTGGTCGCCCTGCATCGCATGCCCGCAATCGTCGAGCATCTCAAGGCGGCTCCCTTCGATCCGGCCGGCGAACTCCTCGCCGTAGACGGGCGGGACCAGCGCATCGTCACGGCCCCACAGCACCAGCGTCGGCACTGCGATCCGGTGCAGTCGCCGCGCGAGGCCGTGGTCGGCGATCGGCCACGCGAACTTCGTCGTGCAGCCGATATTCCACACCCCCTGCGCGATCGCCGCCGGGACCTGGTCTGGATCGTCGGGAAGCGCCATCAGCGCCTGCGCGGCCTCGCTGTCGGGGTACTTGAACAGGTAGGTCGGCACCTCCTCCGGCGGGCCCGTGACCATCTCCACGAGCCGGATCGGAGCGTCGTCGCGCCACAGCCCGATCGGACACAGCAGGATCAGCCGGCTCAACGCGTGGGGGAAGGTCGCAGCGAGGTCGGCCGCGATCATCCCCCCGTAGGACATGCCGACGACCGTTGGGCGCTCGAGCCCGAGTGCCCGCAGCGCCTCCTCGTAGGCGAGCAGCAGCTCCCAGAGCGTGTGGACCTCACGGATCGCCTGCGGTTCGCCCGGCGACGTACCCGGATGTTCCGGCGCATAGACGGTATAGCGCTCGGCCAGGCGGTCGAGCAACGGCTGCCACTCCAGCCCGGGCAGGGGGTGGAAGAACACGAGGGGCGGACCGGTGCCCGCCACCTTGACGTGGAGGCGCAGACGACCGCCGCACACCTCCACCACCTCATCGCGGACGTCGGCGAAAGCGGTCGCCATCACGCCTCCCCTCCGGCCGCCGCACCGGCGACGGCGCCTTTGACCTCAGACCCGCGCGGCCACCAGTGATTCTCCCATCCCTCCTCGTCCCAGATCGGCCGCAGCCGCGGCAAGACCTCGGACGCGAACAACGAGATGTTCTTCTCGGTCAGCTCGCGCGGCATCGACCCGTTCTGCAGCATCACCAGCAGGTTCCCGATGCGAAACTCCCTGACGAACTCCTCGATCTGGTCAGCCACCGTCGTGGGACTACCGACGATCGCCACCTGCGTGTCCACGATCTCCTTGTAGGTGATGTGGCGCATCTTCGCGAACATGCCGAGGTCGCCGGGATTGCGGATCATGTGCTCGATACCGGCCGGTTCCGCGTAGCCGGGCACGGCAAAGCCCGAGGCGGGGACGGTCCCGAGGCCGGAGCGGTAGTGCGTCTCCAGATGCTCCGCGTACTCCTTCTCGGCGCGCGCATCGGTCTCGGAGACCGCCACCACCTGCAGGAAGGCGAGCCGGTATGGGTTGCGGTCGCGCCCCTCCTTGTCGGCCATCTCCCAGTAGCGGTCAAAGACCTGGCGCCCGACCAGCTTGGGCCCACTCCAGCTCAAGTACACAAACGCGTAATCGCGCCGGAGGATGTCCAGCAGCGTGCCTGGTGACCCGCTGCCCGGGATCCAGATCGGGGGATGCGGTTGTTGGATCGGACGTGGCCATAGGTTCACCTGGCCGTATTTCTCAAATCGTCCGTTCCAGGCAAACGGCTCACGCTCGGTCCACGCCTTGAGGATCAGCTCCCGGTGCTCGTTGTAGCGCTCGCGGGTCTCAATCGCTGGGATGGCGCCGTTCTGATTGGCGTCGTAGCTGAGTCCAACCGGAAAGCCGGCGATGAGCCGGCCGCCGGTGATGCAATCGAGCAGCGCGTACTCCTCAGCGACCTTCAGCGGTTCTCGCGATTTGCCCAGCGAGCGCCCGAGGATGGTGAGGGCCACATCGAGGCCTTCCGCCTGCGTTGCGTACGCCACCGCCGCCGCCATCAGATTGGGGTTGGGCGAGATGTCATACGACGACTGACTGTGCTCGGTGAGGCACACACCGTCAAAGCCGGCTCGGGCCGCATGTAACAGCTCCGCGTAGCCAGACTGGAGCGATTCCTGCATCCGCTCAGGCTCCACCAGATCGAAATACGGCGTAGTCACCACCGAGCTGTAGCGATCCTCGAAGCCAGCGGGCAAATGCCGATACGGCAGTTGCTCGAACACACTGACCTTCATCCTCGTCCTCCTCGTCCGCCGGTCGGCGCCCGTGTGTGAACGGTTATATCCGAGGCGGTCTACGCGCGCCTGCCTATCCGCGCGAGAAGTTGTCTCAATCAGCGACCCTTTGCATTTCGGCAGCGGCTCGTGTTTGCTTGCGCAAGGGGCTGCGTGCGGCGCGAAGGCCGACGGCCACGTCGAGGAGTGGGAGACCGAATGGACAAGATCCTTGCGACGCACACCGGCAGCCTGATCAGGCCACCGGAGCTGCTGTCGTTTCTGGCCGCGGGGGAGCGCGGCGAGAGCTATGACGAGGACGCGTACGCCGACACGCTGCGCGGCGCCGTGCAAGACGTCGTCAACCGCCAGATCGACGTGGGCATCGACGTCGTCGATGACGGTGAGATGGGCAAGGCGAGCTGGATCACCTATCTCTACGAGCGGGTCAGTGGCCTGGAGGCGCGCGTGATGACCCTGGAGGGCGCCAGCATGATGCCCCCCAGCCGCGACCGCCAGGAGTTCCCCGGCGCCTACGCCGCGCTCGACGCGCTGGACGAGGCCGCCGTCCGAGAGAGCAACCGTGCCGCGGACTCGGGCGGGCGCGAGGACGAGCCGGCGGCGAACCAGGCGATCGAGTGGGTCTGCACCGGGCCGATCACGTATGACCGCTCCGCGCTGGATCGCGACATCGCCAACCTCCGAGCGGCGCTCCGGGGACACGAGCATGTGGAGGCGTTCATGCCGGTCGTCGCCCCGGCCAGCGCGTACTGGCTGCGCAACGAGCACTACGCCGGCGAGGAGGAGTTCGTCTACGGACTGGCCGACGCCCTACGTGAGGAGTACCGCGCGATCGTCGATGCGGGGTTCCTCCTTCAGGTCGACGACGCCGTGCTGATGCACGAATGGGACTCGATGCTCTCCCGCGGACAGACCGACGAGGACTATCGCCGCTGGGCGCAACTCCGCGTCGATGCGCTCAATCACGCGCTCGAGGGTCTGCCACCGGAGCGCGTCCGCTACCACGTGTGCTGGGGGAGTTGGCACGGCCCCCACGCGTATGACCCGCCGCTGCGAGACACGGTCAACCTGGTCCTGCAGGTCAACGCCGGCTACTACGCGATGGAGCAGGCCAATCCACGCCACGAGCATGAATGGCGGGTATGGGAGGACGTGCCGCTCCCGGACGGCAAGAAGCTGATCCCGGGCGTCGTGACCCATCACACCAACGTCGTGGAGCATCCGGATCTGGTCGCGCAGCGCTTGGTCCGGCTCGCCAACGTCGTCGGTCGGGAGAACGTTCTCGCCGGGACCGATTGTGGCTTCGCCCAGGGAGCGTTCATCCACCGCGTCCACCCCGAGATCCAGTGGGCCAAGCTCGCGTCGCTCGCCCAGGGCGCGCGGCTGGCAACTCAGGAGCTGTGGGGGGCGAAGACGGCCGTGTAGGCCTCAGCGCCGGTCGACGACCGAGCTGATCGCCACGGCGCCGATGATCAGGATGCCGCGGACCACGTCCTGCCAGTAGTCCGCGACCGCGAGCAGGTCGAAGCCGTTGGTGATCATGCCCAAGATCAGGACACCGAGGACCGTGCGCCAGACCGAGCCAACGCCGCCGAAGATGCTGGTGCCGCCGAGGGCCACGCCGGCGATGGCGAGCAGCGCCAGTTGGCCGCCCAGGCCGCTCATGTCGCTTGACCCTGACCCGGTCGTCGACGCGTCGATCAGGCCGGCAAGGCCGCAGGCGGCGCCTGTGATCACGAACGTGATGATCACGGTCCGGTGAACCTTGATTCCCGAGAGCCGCGCCGCGTCGCGATTGCCGCCGACGCCGTAGAGGTGGCGACCGAACACCGTGTAGGCCAACACGAGCTGAAGGACGATGGCGACGACGGCGAAGATGATCACGGCGTACTGGACGCCGCCCACGCTGTGCTGGCCAATGAACGTGAACGCTTTGCTGGTCGGCGTGATCAGCAGTCCGCCGTGTGTCACTCCGACCGCGATGCCGCCGAAGGTGAGCGCCGACGCGAGGGTGGCGAGGAATGCGTTGATGCGCAGCTTCGTCACCAGCAACCCGTTGATGGCGCCCATCGCCGCGCCGGACAGGAGCGCGACCGGGAACGCCCACGCGATGCCCATGTGGACGGCGGCGTACGCAGCCAGCACCTCTGCCAGCACGAAGATTGACCCGAGCGAGAGGTCGAAGTTGCCGGCGATGATCGTCAAGGTCACGGCGCAGGCGGCGACGCCGATCGTCGCGTTCTGGGAGACGAGGTTGAGGAGGTTGCTCTTGGTGAGAAAGACCGACGAGGCGATCGTGAAGTAGACGAACAGCGCGACGGCGAACACGACGATGCCGTAGTCACGCACGTGTTCAGCCTTGATCCGGCGCTGCCGGCGGACGCGCGGAGCGGCGATGGTGTCGGCGCTCACCCGGTCCCCTGCCCCAACGGGGTCCGGGGCTACGGGATCGGGCGGCTGCGTGGCGCTCATGGGGTCGTGCTCCCTCCAAGGCCGAACGCGGCCTCCATCACGGCGTCCAACGGCGGGTCGGCGCCGAACTCGCGGGTGATCGAGCCAAGGCGCATCACGAGCACGCGATGGGCGAGCCCGAGCACCTCCTCGATCTCCGACGAGATCAACAGCACGGCGGTGCCCTCGGCGGCCAGGTCGTTGATCAGGCGGTGGATCGCTGCGCGCGCCGCGACGTCGACGCCGCGCGTCGGCTCGTCCAGGATCAGCACGCGCGGGTTGCGAAACAGCCAGCGGGCGAACAGCACCTTCTGCTGGTTACCGCCGGAGAGGTTCGCCACCCTCGTCGACGGGTTCGGTGGCTCGACTGACAACGAGTTCAGGAGCGAGCGCGTCTTGACCCGCTCGAGGGCGCGACGCAGGACTCCCAATCGCGAGGTCACTGCACGCAGATCCGCGAAGGTTGTGTTCGACGCCAGCGAGAGCTCCATGAACAGGCCGTCGTCCTTGCGGCTCTCGGGCAGGAACGCCATGCCGGCCACCATCGCATCCGCGGGCGAGCGGATGCGGCGCGCCGTGCCGTCGACGGCGATCGTCCCGCCATCGATCGGATCGGCGCCGGCGATCGCGCGGGCCAACTCGGAGCGGCCGCTGCCGACAAGACCGGCGAGGCCGACGATTTCACCCGCGCGGATCTGCAGCGAGATGTCCCTGAGCACGCCCTTGCGGTGCAGACCGGATACCTCCAGGAGCATCGGCGCGGTCGAGCCCTGCGGCTTCTCGAAGTGCTCCGCGTCCGCGGCGACGCCGAACATCCCGGCGACGAGGCTCTCCTCGGTCTCCTTCGACGCGGGCCCGGTCCGCACCAGGCGCCCACTGCGTAGCACCGTCACGGTGTCGGCGAGGTCGAGCACCTCGTCGAGGAAGTGGCTCACGTAGACGATCGTCCTGCCGCTCGCCCGCAGAGCGCGGATCATCTGGTGGAGCGTCTCGATCTCGACGCTCGTCAACGACGAGGTCGGCTCGTCCATCACGATCACCCGCGCCTCGCACGCGACCGCGCGCAGAATCTCGACCTTCTGCTTGTCGGCGGTGCGCAACGCGCCGACCTTGGTGTGCCCGTCGAGCTTAAAGCCCCACTGTGCGATCAGCTCTTCGTACTGAGTGCGCATCTGACGCCGGCGCACGAGCCCGGAGCGACGCGGCTCGATACCGAGGAAGACGTTCTCGATGACGCTCATCTCCGGCACCGGCGAGAGCTCCTGCGCGATCGTCGCGATCCCGTCAATGCGCGCCTCACGCGGGCTCGCGTAGCGGACCGGGCGATCGTCGATGAGCAACTGTCCGTCGTCGGGGCGGATCACGCCGCCGACGATCTTGCCGAGCGTCGACTTCCCGGCGCCGTTCGCGCCGACGAGCGCGTGCACGGTGCCTCCGGCAACCTCAACGCTGACATCGTCGAGCGCGTTGGTGCCGGAGTACCGCTTGCCGATCGAGACGAGCCGGACCGGCGCAACTGCCGTTGCACTCATCCGACTCGTACTCGAGCTGTCATCCGGCTCGTCCTCGATCTGTGAGTTGGCTGATCTGACTAACCGATCCCGCCTTCGAGCGTCCAGTCAGGCGCGTAGTTGGGGTGCGCCGTGAGGAACGCCTGGTCGATGATCGGCGGGTGGGTCGCCGCGTTGATGATGTTGACCAGGTTCGGCACCGGCTTCCCCTGCACCGCGTCGTTGAGGTACTTGATTCCCAGCAGCGACTCGGCGACCGGATACAGGCCGAGGGTGGCATACCAGGTCCCGTTCTTGACCTGGGCGACAGCCTCCTTGGCGCCACCGTAGCCGATGATCGCGATGTTCTTGCCGGGGGTGTAACCCCCGACCAGCTTCAGCGCCGTCTCGGTCCCCGCTGCCATCTGGTCGCCGAACGTGGCGAACACGTTGATGTTCTTGTTTGCGGTGAAGAACGTCTGGGCGACCTTCTGCGAAGCCGCCTGGTCATACATCCCGGGCGGCATGATCGTGAACGTGTAGTTCGGCTTGCCCTTGTAGTACGCGGTCATCGCGTTCTCACGAACGGTGTCAGTCGGGTAGTTGGCGAGCCCCGGCAGGAAGGCGATATTGCAGTGACCGCTTCCCACCTGCTTCTTGCAGGCCGCGTTCATCGCGACGATTAGGTTCGACGCCTCCGCGCCGAGCGCCTGGCCGACGGTCGTGACGAGTTGCGGGTCCGCTGTCAGCTTCTCCTGGGCCGACAATGGACCCCACGTGTAGTCGGCAGACGCGACCTTGATGCCGGCGGCGCGCGCCTTATTGATGATCGGCGTCAGTGCGACGTCATTGAGACCCCACACCCAAAAGGCCTTGTACTTGCCCGTGGTGATCGCGTCCTGGATCTGCGTGGACTGGAGCTGGGGGTTGTTGTTGGCATCGAAGGCGTCGAGCTTGATGCCCAGCGCCGCCGCCTCCTTCTGCGCGCCCTTGAGGGATGCGATCCCATACGGGCTCGGGTTGTAATAGAAGATCGCCATCCGCGTCCCCGATCCGCTCGCCGCCGATGTGCTCGACGTGGCCGCTGGTGCCGCGGCCGCGGATGTGCTTGACGATGACCCCCCGGCCGCCGCTGCGCTCGACGACGTCGACGAGGTCGACCCGCACCCGCCGATTACGGCCGCAATGATGGCTGCCACTATCGCGCCCGCGCCTGTGCGCGCGCGCCTGGACCTGAACATAGGTGCGACTCCTCCTCTCGACAACATGCCCGCGTGCCGGTCCGCGTTGAACCTTTGCCGGCTGCGCGAAGCAAACCGCTTTGACCAGCTTGCAGCAAGGCCTCGCAGGTGAAAGAGTACGTAAATCGGATCGTCGGCTACGCAATCTGGATAGCCGGCGATCGACGCCTAACATCGGCACAACAGAATGACCAGAGCTGAACGGACGACGGACGACGGGCCCGGTGCGCGACACGAGGGCGCTCCATCGAGTCGCGATCCCGTCGAGGCGAGCGCGGCCGCCGCGCTCTTCTCCCATGAGCACCGTCTGGCGACCCTGGGCGACCATCGTGATCTTACGATGAGCCTCGACGCTGCGTCGCTCGGTCCGATCAGGCTCGAGTGGCTCTCGTTCGACGCCGACACGCGGGTCGACACTGAACCACCCGCCGATGCGTACCAGGTGAACCTCGTCAGTGCTGGGCAGGCGCGCGCGTTCTGCGGGTCCGATGAGATGGTCGCTACGTTGACGAGGGGCATGGTCTTCCGGCCCGACCGGCGGAGCGGCTTCGCGGGCTGGCGCAGCCCCGGCCATATGCTCGCGATCAAGATCGACCGGCACGCGCTCGAGGACGAGCTGCAGCAGATGCTCCATCGACCGGTCACCGAGCCGATCGGCTTCGAGTTGGCGCTCGACTTCTCCCGCCGTGCCGCAGCCGACTGGAACCGGTTGGTGTGCACCCTCGCGACCGGCCTCTTCGATCACGACTCGCTCTTCCGCGAGCTCATCATGACCGCTCCGCTTGTCCACGCCATCCTCTCGGGCCTTCTCCTCAGCGCGGACCACGACCTGCGAGCACAGCTCGCCGCGCCCACACGAAGAATCGGCTCAACCACGATCCGGCGGGCCGATGAATACATCGAGCAACACGCCCACGAGCCGCTCACAGTCGCACAGGTCGCCTCGTCGGCGGGTGTCAGCATCCGCGCGCTCCAACAAGGTTTCAAACGATCGCTGGGCGCCACGCCTCACCAGATCATCCAACACACGCGCCTCGAGCGAGCTCACCACGATCTCGTCAATGCCAGCACTGACGAAGCCACCGTGGCGGGCATCGGCGCGAAATGGGGCTTCCCGCACGCTGGCCGCTTTGCGGCTCTCTATCACGCGCGGTACAACACATATCCGTCGACGACGCTGAGACGCGCCGGGGTGAAGTTGCCTGGTGGAGCAAGCTGAACAGCGATACGTCAGGCCTTCACGCTGCTCGGTGGGTCGACTGTCGGCCGGCAGGGGGCTGTTCGCACTCGCCGAGCGTTGGGTCGAGCAAGTCCTGCAGCCCCGCCGCTGCGCGATGCAGTAGGCGTGAGACCTGCATCTGTGAGCAGTTGAGCCGCCGCGCGATCTCAGTCTCCGTCATAGCCCGGTCCAGCCGCAATGTGAGCGCCTGCCGTTGGCGATCTGGGAGCGCGACGATTGCCGCCGAGACAGAGAGCGTGGTTTCGAGATCCGCGTAGTTGCGGTCCTCGGCTCCGATGCTGTCAGCGACCGCGCCGTCCTCATCGTCGCCGTGCGGGGCCGCTGGAGCGTCAAGCGAGATCGAGTAGTGAGCGGTCGCCGTCGCGATTCCGGTCAGCACGTCTTCGGTGGTGATCTCGAGCTGCTCCGCAAGCTCGGCGACGCGGGCAGGACGACCGGAACGTGCCGTGATCTCTCGTGACACCCGGTCGACTCGGAGTGCCAGCTCCTGCTCGTGAGGCGAGACGTGTATAGCCCAGCCGGTACTGCGGTAGTAGTGCTTCAGTTCGCCGATGATGCTGGGGATCGCGAACGCGCGGAACGGAATGCCGCGCGCCGGGTTGAAACGATCGATTGCCCCGAGTAGGCCCAGCGCCGCGACCTGCACGAGGTCCTCGAGTGGCTCGCGAGAGCCGAGGTAGCGACCCGCCAATTTCCGTGCGAGTGGCAGGAAGCGAGCGACCAATTCCTCGCGCGCGGCTCGATCCCTGTCCTCGCGCCAGCGAGACAACAGTGCCTGGGTGTCGCACGCCGATGCGTCGTGATGACCCACCATGAGCCTGAACCCACGGCCCCCTGTAGAGCGCGTCTGGTTGAAAGCGGTGACGCGCAGCCCGACGACCGTGCTGACGTTACTCCGAGTGTCATCGATCATCAACCCAGACACCCGCCTGGCGGTGAGCATCGGACAGGGCGCATCAGCGTGGGAACGTATGTTCGTATTTCGAGCTAGACTGCTTGGGATGTCGGTCGTCCTGCAACCATCGCTGTTTGATTCCTCGGGTGAACCGGGGGTCGCCGAGCTCGACGAGGTTGTCGAGCGCCGAACGCTGTCTGACGGCGCCTGGGTCGATTTGCGGCCGGGGTTCATCACCGCGGCCGACGAGCTCTGCGATGCGTTGGCCCGCCTCGTGCCGTGGCACGAGGAACAGATCCACATCTACGACAACACCGTGCGGGTCCCGCGGCTCGTGGCCCGCTACGCGCAGGGTGAGGCGCTGCCCCATGCGGTGGTCGGCGAGGCGCGCTCGGCGCTGAGTGCCTACTACGCCGAGGAGCTCGGCGAGCCGTTCGTCAGTGCCGGGATGTGCCTCTATCGCGACGGTCGTGACAGCGTCGCCTGGCACGGGGACCGCATCGCGCGCGAGAGCCCGCGCGACACGATGGTGGCGATCGTCTCACTCGGCGCCGCGCGGCCGTTTGCGCTACGGCCGAAGGCGGGTGGGCCGGGGCTGCGGCTCAATATCGGTCATGGCGATCTGCTGGTGATGGGTGGAAGCTGTCAGCGGACCTGGCTGCACAGCATCCCCAAGTTCGCCAGCTGTCTCGGCGCGCGCATCAGCATCCAGTTCCGCCCCGACTGGGGGCGGGACCTCAGCCCTGCAACCGGTGGCCCAACTGCACCCGTGCCGCGACGCCCGCGCCGAGCAACAGCCCCAATGCCGCCAGGTAGCAGGTGAAGAGCACCCCGGCCAGCGTCAGGAACAGCCCGACGGGAGTTCGCCCGGCGACCACGCGCAGGTAGTACCCGGCCACGGTCGGCGTGATGTTGAGGACGACGCCGCTGACCGCAGCGCCCGCCCAGGCGGCCTTCCAACGCAAGGATTGACCCGCCACGGTGTGGAAGACCGCGCCACACAGCAGCGTGGTCAAGCCCAGCGAGGTCAACGGCACGGCCACACGGATGATCACCGAGGCGATGTCCAAGCGCCGGACGAGGTTGGTGCCGGCCGTGGCCACCGCGACCATCAGCACGATCAGCACCGTTACCGCGAGGGCGACCCCGAGGTTGCGCAGCTTGCCGACCACGACGCCGAAGCCCGGCCGGGCCAGCAGCCGGTGCAGACACCGTTCGAGGACTCCGACGATTCCCGAACTGACCCATACCATCGCGGCGATCGAGCCGGCGATGAGCAGCGGTGACTGATCCTTGGTGCGGAGGATGAGATTGACGATCTGATCGTGGACGTCCTTGGGCAGTACCTGGGAGATCCGCGACGACAGTTCCTGAGCCCGGGCGTAGTCACCGAGGGCGACCGCTGCCAGAGCGGTGAGGCCCAGCGCGAGCGGCACCAGCGACGAGATGAGAAACCAGGCGAGGGCCGGGACGTCGTTGACCACTCCCGAGTCCCAATACAGACCGATCAGCTCACGAGGCGCACGCCGGAGCCGGCCGATCATCGTCGGCCCCCGCTCGGTCACCGGGATACGCCGTTCAGCGTGTCGACGACGCCGAACACGTCTCCTCGGCGATAGAAGTCGACGGCGACCAGATTGGGGAGGCGGCCGCGCTGACGCTGGCAGGTCTGGGCCCGCGTCAGCAGCGCCCCCCGCGCGTTGACGACCGAGGCGAGTGAGGGACGTGGGGCGGGCGTGGTGTCAACCCAATGGTTGACCAGGAAGAGTGGGGCGGAGCTCGGTCCTCGGTGTGCACGGCAGCTCGCGGCGAGCTTCGTCCGATCGGTCAGCTGGGGGGCGGTGGTGAAGCGGAACGGCGTCTCCTGGAGCGCGTGCGCGTAGGCGAGGTGGTACCACGGGACGTCGCCCGCGTCGTTCTCGGCCATGACCACGAGTCGCTGATTGGACTCGATCATCTGGCGGAGGGTGGGGAACGGTCCGAGTGGGCCCCGGTAGACGAGGTCGAGCAGTCCCGCGCGCTCGAACGCCCTTTGGATGTCGGTGGGAGTGACACCCTCGTCCTGGTTGATGACGACGACGACCTCGCCGGGGTGTGATACGAGAAAGGAGCGCAGATCAGACAGGGCCGAGGCGAGGGTGACCCAGCCGATCTCGCAGAAGCCGTGACACAGGAAGATCCCCCGATCGCCTCCCGTGCCTGCCGGCAATCGCGCGCGGAGTTGCTGTGCCGCTTTGACGGCCGGCGCGCCGATCTGCTGCTCGGCCGCGTTGCGCTTGGGCAGCGTGTCCAGATCGGTGCGCACGCCGCCCCGCACGGCAAAGCCGTAGTAGGTGTCGATGAGAAGCCCGTGGATCCCGTGGTCAAGCTGGTCGGCGATCGTGCCGTCCTGCTGGCCGAACAGCCAGTGCGGGATCGTCACCGAGGCCATCGAGTTATGGGTCGCCGCCAGCGCCACGTCATTCAGCGGCCGGTTGCACAGCGCGACGAATCCGTTGCACGTGAGCGGCGTGGCCGCCGGCGCTTCGTCTCCGCCGCCGGTGAGGATGATCACGCCCGCAAGCACGACCAACGCCCCGGCGATGAACGGAGGCGCCTGCCTTACCGCGCGTCTCGCCGACCAGCGCCCTGGAGAGAGAGTCCCAGCGCCGAGCGCGACCGCCATGGAGGCGGCCGCCACCCCCCGGTACAGGATGTACAGGCCGGCCAGCAGTGCGATGGCGGTGAGTGCCGTGCCGGGCTCCAGCAGAATCAGGATGCCGAGGGCGACGAGACCGATCGCACCGGCGAGCGACGGCGGCTGTGACCCTCCCGGCGCCGGCCGGGCCAGCCACACGGCCGCTCGCCACGCCTCGCGACCGGCCCGGCCGAGGTGTCCGGCGCTGGTGCCGGCGACGATGGCGCCTGCCGCAGCGAGGAGCAGAGCCTGGACCTGCAGGCCACCGAGAAACGCTCGCCACAGGGCTCCGATTGCGGGCCCCCGGCCGGCCGGCGCGACCTGTTCGGCGATCTCGCGCCCGACGATCACCACCACCGCCAGTGTCAAGCCACCGATCGCGAGACCGACCCCCAGTCGCCACCCGGCGCGTCGGCGGTCCTCGGAGACGAACAACGCCGCGATCGCGGCGAGGGCCGCCAGCACCGCCAGCACCCACGCGGCGGCGTAGATGCCCCTGGCCACCTTGACGACGTCGATCACGGCGCCGTCGGGGTGCAGCGTGAACAGCGTCGACACCCTCTCGGCCCCGATCTTGCGGGCCGCCGTCGGAGCCAGCCGATCGAGTACGCCTTGCACGAGCACTCCGAGATCGGCCACCGAGATCAGAACCCGCCCGTCGCCTCGCTGCACCACGGCCTCGTGGGCCTGCAGGACCGCCCTGCGAAACAGAGCGGCGAACGCCTGACTCCCGACGATCCCTCCCGCCAGAGAACGCACCACAGGCCGCACCGCGACCAGGTCGCCGCCGCCGATGCTCGTGACGGCATTGGTGACGTGATCCGCCACGTCGCTCTGGACGGCGGGGTCACGCAGCGCGGCGACCGCCCGGTCGGCGAACGGGCCGGGACGGAGCACCGCGCGCCCCAGGTAGGAGAGCGTCACCGCGAGGACCGCGAACAGCACCGCCACCCCGACGAGCACCCGTGCGGTCAGACGTCGGCCGCGTGACCCTCCCCGGTCACCGGCCGACATGGGTTCGCCTGGCTCCATTGAGCCGCGAACTATTTCACGGCCCCCGGGGGCGGACCGGAGGATCAGAGGCCGGTCAGCGCAGGCACCTCGCCGGACGCGACCGCGTCGGCCAGGCGCTGGTGGTCCAGATCGTTCTGGTCTGCGTAGGCGGCCGCGAAGCGCGCGATCGCCTCATCGAACTTCGACCCGGCGCCGAGGTAGGCGGCGATGGCGAGGCGATCACCGGAGCGCGCATGTGCGCGAGCCATCGACCACCCGCACGCCCGCGTGTATGCGTGCAGGCCCGAGTCGTCCATCGTGGACAGGTCGATGGAGGCCTTCCAGTCCCACAGCTGGCGGATGTAGAAGTCATGCTCCAGTCCGTCGAGACCGACGCTCCGCTGCCAGCCGAGGAACACATCGATCGCCGCCTGGGAGAGACGCTGACCCCGCACGACGCGCTCGCCGTGGTGCTCAAACACGCTCGCACCCAGGTAGGGCTCCAACACCGACGCCTGCGCCTCCTTCATCTGCAGTACCAGCGGATCTCTTCCGTCCCGGCCGGCGAAGAGGAGTATCCAGGCGCGTGTGCCGACGCTGCCGACCCCGACGACCTTGCGCGCCATATCGACAAAGCGGTAGGTCTCAAGGAGGTAGCGGCGCTCTTCGTCGAGGCTTGCCGCGTACGCGTCGAGGGCCGCTCGCACAATGTCGGTGTCCTTGCGAACGTCGTCCGGGTCGACCAGGTCGCTGAGCGGGACCAACAGAGGCGGCACGCGACGGAAGCGCAGCTCGCCGCCGACGCGCTCGGTGAGCTTTGTGACCGCCCTCAAGCTCGTCTTGCGGCGCGCCTTGGCGAACGGCTTTGCGAACAGGATCCGGCCCTTCTGGCCGAGTCGCCCGCCAAACCGGTCGACCAGCTCACTCGCGTCGAGCCGGTCATACCAGACCTGGAGGTGGCTCTCATCGGCGAAGCTGCGCATTCCCTCGCGGTACTCCCGGACGCACTCGGTCACGAGCCAGTGTCGCCGCTTGGCGGGCAACTCGACATCGCGCCCGGCAATCTCGACGCTGGCCGCCATCCGCTTGACGTCCCACTCCCACGGCCCAGGGAGCGTCTCGTCGAAATCGTTGGGACCGAACAGGAGCCGGCGGTCCTGCGCGGCAAAGCCACCGAAGTTGGAGATGTGCGCATCGCCGCACGCCTGCACCACGATCCCGGAATCCGCCGTCGCCGAGAGGTCCGCCGCCATCACCGCGGCAGCGCCCCGGTAGAAGGTGAACGGGGAGACCAGCATCCGCCCATATCGGATCGGCACGAGGTCCTGGAGCCGCGTGGCCGCCTGGTCGCTCAAGATGGAGATCGGATCCGGACGGTCGGGCGCCGGTGCCCAATCCCCGTGCGCCGTGCGAGGAACGGCGTCCCGGGCCGCTCGCCCCCGCTCGGCGGACTCACCGGACTGCAGCACTGCCTGGGCCGCCCGCGGCGTGCCCGCGGTAGCTTGATCGGCCGCCGGATTCGGATGGGTGGTGGCAGTCATGGAATTTCGCAGGTCAAGCTACACCCATCGTCCAGGCTGGTCGCCGCAACGGGTGGGGCCGTCCTGAGGCGCCGCCGGCCTACGCCTCGTAGCATCGCCGCCCGATGCCTCTTCCCTCAGCGCTCCGGTCACGCACGCCCGCCGCGATCAAGGATCACCCCGGCGTGCGGGCCGTCGCGCTCGCCGCGGGCATCATTCCGCCCCGCCCGATGCACACCGGGGCCGAGGCCGGGCTGCTGGCCGAGTATGCGAGTGGCGCGAGTCGCGTCGTCGAGCTCGGCGTCTATGAGGGCAGCAGCGCCGTCATGTTCTGCGCAGTGCTCGCGCCGCAGGCCGAGCTGCATCTCGTCGATCCGTTCGTCGACGAGCACGGCTCGGCGATGCGGGCCGGCTGGCACGGCACCCCGTTCGCGACCCGGATGGCCGTGCGGCGCGCCTCACGGGGCGGTCCGAGGATCTGCTGGCACATCCAGCGCAGTCAGGACCTGGGGCGCAGCTGGACCGGCGGCGACGTTGACATGGTCTTCATCGACGGCGATCACAGTGCCGAGGCGTGTGGCGAGGACTGGCGTGTGTGGCACCCCCACGTGGGCGTCGGCGGGGCCGTGGCGTTCCACGACGCCCGCGACGGCCGCCACGTTGGCAGCAGCGGTCCGGGCCCGACCGCGGTGGTCGATGCTCTGCGCGCTGACATGCCCGAGGGGTGGAGCATCGCGGCCGAGGTCGACAGCCTCGTCATCTTCCGCCGCGACGGGTGAAAGTGACACTGCACATCGTCGCGATGGTTGAGCGGTGCGGTTACCGGAGTGGGTAGGCGGAGATCGGCACGACCACGTCACCGGCGAACTTGTCGTGCCAACACTGGGACTCCTTGTCCCACAACATCCAGAAGTACCCGAGGAAGAAGACGATCGCCGAGACGATGCGGCCGATCCAGCGGATGAAGCCACGGCCGTAACCGATCGGGCCGCCGTCATCGAGAGAGATGACACGGATTCCGAGTGCGCGCTTACCCAGCGTTTGACCTGTGGGACCGCCCTCGAAATAGGAGTAGTAGACGATCGAGATCAGCAGAGCGAGCACGGCGCCGATCGCTTTGAGTCCCTCCTGCAGGATGAGGTTGATCACCCCGATCAGGAGCCCGTCGAGAAAGGCTCCCGCGAACCGCCGCCAGAAGCCCGCGCGTGGTCCGGAACCACGCCCGCTGTATGCCTGTGGCGGCGTCGTGTCGAATGACGTCGTCATGTACAACCCCTCCCGTTCCTTGATATGCCCCGTCCCGTGGGCATTGTGCCCGCGCAAGCGTACCTCGAATCGCGTGTCAATGCATCAGCGTCCGCGAGCCTTGAGGTCGGCCAGCGTCTGCAGGAACGCCTCCGGATCGCCGCGCAGTTGTGCCCCCGCGACCTTGGCGCCCAGGCCGTTGGCCAGACGGGCCGCCAGTTCGTGGCGTGCCGTGCGCTCGAGCGTTGTGCGGCGCTCGAGGAACTGACGGATTGCCGCCAGTTCCTGAGGTGTAATGGCGCTGACATCCCAGTTGGGTGGGAGGTCATGATTTGTGGCGGTACGGGTCGAGGATCCGTGGCCGGACCCCTCGCGGATCACCAGCGTGCCGGCGGCCAGGTCACCCGGGCGCTGGTTGTGGGGGGTGGCGACGATGGAGACCACGGTGGGCACATATGCCAGCAGTGGGCCGTCGACGATGCGCATCAGGTTGCGGATCGTGCTGGCGGGCAGATCATCTGGTGCGCCGGTGTCGCGGACGACGCGCAGATGGGTGAGTCGCTTGCCGGGCGTACGGCCACGAGCCAGTACCTCGAACAGGATCGGGTAGAAGAACACGATCAGGAAGGCCCCGATCACATAGACGGTGGCGTTGAACGATCCGCCGCCGGACAGGGCTCCGGTCACGATGGCCAGGACTGCTAACAGGATGATCTGGATAATCAGGTCGGTGACACCGGCGATGAACCGGGAGCCGAGCCCTGCCAACTGGAGCTCGAGCTCGATCCCCTCGGGCGTCGCGATCGTGACACGGTCGTCGAGCTCCACGTGAACCTAGACGCCTTTCTCGCGGAGCGAGGCCCCGAATGGGACAACCTCGAGGCCGCCGTCAAGCGCGCCGGGGGACGACCGGAGCGACTCGGCGCGCAGGGCGTGCTCGAGCTCGGGCGCAGCTATCGCGCGGCCGTGGCCGACCTGGCCCTGGCTCGCCGCCGCTACCCGGGCGATCCTGTCGTCGAGCGGCTGGAGAGGCTCGTTCTGGCCGCTCGGCAGGCGGTCTATGGGCGCCGCCGTGGCGCGGGGACGCTGTTCGGCTTCGCCACGCGGCGCTACTGGCAGCTGGTCGCCGAGCGACGCGGGATGCTGGCGCTGGCGGCGCTGGCGACGTTTCTCCCCTGCGTCCTGGCGGCGGTGTGGGCCCTGCACGACCCCGGCGCCGCCCTCGGCTTGGTACCTCAGCAGTTCCAGGCCGCCGCGCGTCCGCACATCCACAAGTTTCCCTTCGGCGCGACCACGCAAGCGGCGTTGGCCAGCTCGATCTTCACCAACAACATCCAGGTGACGTTTCTCGCCTTCGGCGGCGGGCTCCTGCTCGGAGCCGGGTCGCTGGCCGTGCTGGCGTACAACGGGGTGATCCTCGGCGCGCTGGGTGGGGTGACGCTTGGCGCGGGGAACTTCGCAGTGTTCGTGCGTTACATCGTCCCGCACGGGATCCTGGAGCTGTCGTGCTTCACGGTGGCGGGCGCCGCCGGCCTGCGGCTGGGATGGGCGCTCATCGACGCGGGCACCCTGCCGCGAGGCGAGTCGTTGCGCCGGGCGGCGCGCCCAGCCGTCGGCATGATCCTGGGGACTGCCCCATGTCTGATCGTGGCTGGACTCACCGAGGGATTCGTCACGCCGCGCGCGCTGCCGCTGGGCGCGGCGCTCACGGTCGGCATCTTCCTGGGCGCCGGGTTCTGGACGCTGGTCTTCGTCCGCGGGCGACGGGTCACAGCAGCACCCTCCGCTTCGCGGTGACGTAGGTCTGCAGGCAGCGCTCGGCGAGGTGTCCCGCGGGCGCCTCGAGCACCTGCGCGCCCGCGTGTCGCAGCCGGATGGTGGCCTCGCGCCGGGCGTCGAGCACGTCGAGGGCGACCAGTCGCGCCGCGGGATCGCGACCGGAGGTGGCGACCGCATCGAGCTCCGGGTCCGAGGCGCTGGCAACCACGACAGCATGTCGCCGGACCAGTGCCGCGACGCCGGCCAGCAGGGAGCGGGCGGCGAACTCGTCGACGAGATCGGTGTGGACGAACACCAGCGCCCGGCGTGAGCGTCCGATCCGCGTGAAGGCGCGCTCGAAGTCGGAGTCCACCGGCCGGGTCTCGAGGTCGAAGAGCTGTTCGACGGCAGCGCTGCCGCCCAGATGGCGCGGCGCCAGCGCGCGCCGGACCTCGTCGTCGAAGGCGATCGCGCCGAACCGATCACCCAGCTCATCGACCGCGAGGGCGATGACCGTGACGGCGTCCAGTGCGGCATCGAGCAGGGTGCCGGTGCCCAGCGAGCCGCCCATCAGCCGTCCGCAGTCGATCAGGCAGACCACCTCCCGGTCACGATCGACGCGATACTGGTTGCTCATCGGGCGCCCCAGCCGCGCCGTGGCGCGCCAGTTGATCGCCCGGATGTCGTCGTCGACCGAGTAGTCGCGGATCGCCTCGAACTCGGTGCCCAAGCCGAGCGGGCCACGCGCCATGCCACTGGGTTGTCCGGCCATCGAGCGGCGCAGGCGCAGGATCAACTGCCGCGCGCCCACCACGTCGGGGTACACCCGCACCTCACTGGACGCGCTGGGGACGTGGTGGACGCGGGCGAGGCCGAGTGGGCCAAGGCTCGCGTTCGCGACTCCCGGGAGCACGTACCGCCCTCGGCGCAGGCCTGTCAACCCACCGCGCACCTCGGTCACGGCGGTGCCACCGTCGATCCCGACGCCGGCGGCCGGGGCCTGGCGCAGCAGGACGCGGCGACCATCCCCGGTCTGCGCGGTGACGCGCAGCGGCGTGCGGGCACCGCGGGAGAGGACCGTCCCGGCATGCCGCTCGATCGCGGGCGCGCGGCGCACCGTCCAGGCGTCGGCCACCACCGCACCGAGCAGGACGAGTGCCAGGGCGATGGGCAGCCAGCTCGGGACGACCAGCGCGAGGACGGCGATGGCGCCCAGCACTACCGCCGCGCGCACCGTCGGGTTCAACGACAGCAGTGAGCTCAACGCGGGACCGGGACATCGGCCAGCGCGGTGTTGATCGCGTCGAGCGCGCTGAAGCGCTCGAGCTCGGCATCGGGGCTGAGAACGAGCCGGTGGGCGAGCACCGCGCCGGCACGGGCGACGACGTCGTCGGGCGTCACGAACGCGCGGTCCGCGAGGCGCGCCGTGGCCTTGGCGGCCTGAAGCAGGTGCACCGCCGCACGCGGGGACCCGCCAAGAGTGACGCTGGGCAGCTCGCGCGTCCGTCGCACCAGCGCGACCACGTAGCCGGCGACCTCGTCGCTGACGCTGGTGTCGGTCAGCGTCTGGCGTGCCGCGAGCAGGTCCTCGGCGCTGCCGACCGTCTGCACCTCGGCCAGGCTCGCCGGCTCCAGGGCCGCGCGCGGCTGGGCCAGCATTGCCAGCTCGCTCTCCTCGCTGGGATAGCCGACCTCCACTGAGAGCAGGAAGCGGTCGAGCTGGGCCTCGGGCAGGGGGTAGGTGCCCTCATATTCGATCGGATTCTGGGTGGCGATGACGAGAAACGGGGAGGGGAGCGGGTGGGCGGTGGTGTCGACGGAGACGTGGCCCTCCTGCATCGCCTCCAGCAGCGCCGCCTGCGTCTTGGGCGGCGTGCGGTTGATCTCGTCGGCGAGCAGGATGTTGGTGAACACGGGACCCGGCCTGAATGTCAGCTCCGAGCCGCGCAGGATCATCGTGCCGGTGAGATCGGAGGGGAGCATGTCGGGGGTGAACTGCGCGCGGGTGAAGGTCACGCCCAGCGCTCTGGCGATCGTCCGCGCCAGCAGGGTCTTGGCCACTCCCGGCGGCCCGGTGAGGAGCACGTGGCCACCGGCGACGAAGGCGGCCATGACCTGGGCGACGACCTCGTCCTGGCCGATCACCACCGTGGCCACCTGCCCGCGCACGCGCTCGTAGAGGTCCTTCATGGCCGCCGGCTCCCGGGCTTGCCGAGCGCTCGCTCGCCGGCCAACTCGTCGAGCCGGCCGCGCTCAGCGGTGGCTCTCAGGGTCGCGGCCATCGCCTCGAGGTACGCGGCGCGCGGTGACGGCGCCTGGGTCGGGAGTGGGTCCGGTCCCCCGAGGCGGCGACCGCGGGCCAGGACAAAGGTGCCGGCAGCCAGCGCGAGGAGTGCGATCGCCACCCACCACCGGCTGGGGAACGCGGCCAGCCCGGTGGCGGGCCCGAAGCCGTGGATCGCCTCGGCGAACGCGACCGGCCGATCGGCGGGGCCGGCCAGCCGCAGTGCGAACTCGGCGTTGTGGCCAGTGGCGAGGTCACGGTTCTCCAGTGGCGCCGTGCCTGTCACCCGCAGCGTCCGCGCGGAGGCCAGCGTTCCCTGACTCGTCCCCGGGCCGACCACAGCAGCGGGGGACCCCAATGCACGGAAGGTGGCGTAGGTCGGGGCACCAGGTCCTCCGATCACCAGCCGGCCGCCCACCGTCACGAACCGGTGAAGACGGGTGGCCTCCGCGGTGGACAGTGGCGCCGGGGCGAGGACGACGAGGGTCGTGCCCACGCGGAGCTGTGCGTCCGCGATCGGGGTGCGCAGTTGGCTGACAGGGTGTCCGGCGCGCTGCAGCAGCGACGCCCACGCGGCGACGCCCCGGGGCGTGGTGGACAGCGAGGACAGCGGCGGGCCCTGCGGTGCGGGGACGAAGGCGTCGGCCACCAGGCCGAGCACGAGGAATGTCGCCAGCACGATGACGGCGGCGCCGATCCACCCGATCCGCCCGATCACGACTCGCCTCCGGCCGGTCGCGGCGGTCCGCCGGCCCGTAGGATCTGCGGCCACTCGCGGCGTTGCTGGTCGACGTCATCGGCGGTGGCGGGGGATGACCCGTAGGCGATCTCGTCGAAGCGATGGGCCAGTGAGTCAAACTCCGGCGAATCGAGCGCGCGAGCGATCTGGAGCGTCGGCCGGGTCGGCGCGCCGGCGAAGGTCTCGCGCTGGCCCAGCCGTGTCAATCCGGCCCGGAAGCGCAGCCGGACGGCTTCGTCGAGTTGGCCGGCGTCCTGAGCGGCGGCGGCGAGCCGCTCCAGCTCGGCCGCGCTCGTCGGCCCTGGCGCACGTGGGGAAGCGGTGGCCGCCAGCCCGCGGTGAGCGACACGCCTGGAGGTGACGATGGCGGCGATGAGCGCCAGTGCGGCGAGCAGGATCCACGCGCCGGCCACGCCGCCGGGGAGGATGGTGGCGAGCTTGTCGACGAGCGATTGAAGTCCGGTGAGCGGAACCTGCACAGCGCGGCCGATGGTGGCGAGCACCCCGTGCAGCGGCCGCGGAACCTCAGGCTGGTGAAAGCGGGGCTCAGCCAGGATCTGGCTCGCAGCGCGCCGCGCCGCCGCGCTGCCGTCCAGCAGTTCGCCCGCCGACGTGCTCATCGGCGCATCAGTTGTCGGGACTCCAACCGGGTGGCGGCGGCCAGTAGGGCGGGCCGCCTGGCCGGCCGACCATCTCCGGCCCCGGCGGCTGGGCGAACCCTCCATCTGTGCCGACGACGGCGCCGAGGCTGCTCTCGGGCAGCCCGAGCTGCTCGGCCAGCACGTGCAGGTCATAGCCCTCGCGCCGGACGCGGAGGTCGTAGTACAGGACGGTGACGACAGTCGCCTGGAAGGGCTGGACGATCAGCCCCGACACGATCGCCGACAGCACGGAGATGAGGACGGCGAATCCGATTGAGGGGTTGCTGGTGAGGGCGATGGCAGTGAGGATGCCGGACACGATGCTCGCGCCGATGGTGGTCATCAGGAACGCCACCAGCAGTACGCCGGCGGTCGCCCACCAGCGACCCCTGACCAGCCGGGACGAACGTGCCAAGGCGCTCAGCGGTCCCAGGTGCTCGATGAGCAGCGCGGGCGCGGCCACCCCCCAGGTGGCGTACAGCCAGATCCCGGGGATGATGAGCAGGACGAACGCGATACCCAGCCCGATGTAGAGGACGATCAGCATGCCGAGGAGCGGAAGCAGGCGCCGCGCCCCGAACCGCAGCGATTCGCCGATCGAGAGCGGATGGTCCAGATAGGCCGAGCTGACCGCGTGCACGCACGCCGCCGATACGAAGGCGACGGTGAGGATGCTCACCAGCGTCGAGATCGCGCTCGCGCCGGCCCGGGCGCTGGCGTCAGCGGCGGGCACGGCCTTGAACACGTTGCTGTAGCCGGTGGGGATCTCGTCGCCGCGGTCGTAGACCGATAGCAGCACGAGGCCCGACAGCAGCTGCAGCGGGATCACCGCCACGGCCGCGGCGCCGATGAGCGTCCGCGCGTTACGGATGTAGAGCTTGATCGACGCGTCGAGAATCTCCCCCACCCGGCGCGGACGCAGAGCCATATTGCTCATTACTGGAGTTTTATAGCCGACGGGGGCGCACGCTGTCATTGATTGGAGTCAGCGGTGGTGTACCGGCCCGTCCTGGAGGCTCCGCGCGCACACGTTGGGTGTGCCGCGGACACGTGGGTAGTCAGCGATGACACCCGGACACCCGCGAATCCCTGGAGCGGCACATGACAGACGAACTGACAGGCAAGACGATCGCGATCATCGCCACCGACGGCGTGGAGCAGGTGGAGCTCACAGAGCCTCGCAAGGCGGTGGAGAGTGCGGGGGCCAGCACGGTACTGCTGTCGCCAAGCACCGGCGAGATCCAGGCGATGAACTCGGACATCAACCCAGCCGACACGTTCACCGTCGACAGGGCGGTGAGCGACGCTTCGCCTGAGGAGTACGACGGTCTCATTCTGCCCGGCGGGACGGTCAACGCCGACCGGCTACGCCTCGAGGATGACGTGGTCGCATTCGTGCAGAAGTTCTTGGGGTCGGGCAAGCCCGCCGGGGTGATCTGCCATGGCCCATGGGCGCTGGTGGAGGCCGACCTGGTGCGCGATCGCACGCTGACGTCGTTCCCGAGCCTGCAGACCGACATCCGCAACGCCGGGGGGACCTGGGTGGACGAGGAGGTGGTGGTGGATCAGGGCCTCGTCACCTCGCGCAACCCCGACGACCTGCCGGCGTTCTGCGCCAAGATCGTCGAGGAGTTCGCCGAGGGCAAGCACGACATCGCGCAGGCGGGCGCGACCGCCTGACGCCATGCGGTGGCGGGGACGCCCGCCTGCCGCCATCCGGTGGCGGGGACGCTCGCCTGTTTGGATCAGCGGCGGTGGGATAATAAGGCTGCGATGCCAACCCGGGCACAGGTCCTCGCGCTGCTTGACGAAGGGCAGTCCTTCGCGGCGGCCGGGCAGGCGTTGGGCATCGCGCCTGGTCAGGCCTACATGATCGCCACGGGGCTGCCTGCCGACGGCAGCGACACCCCGCATCCCGAGGAGGTGCGCGCTCGGCGCGTGCCGACCGGGAGCACCCAGGACCTCGTCAATCCCCCGGCTCACAACCCGACCCGCGACGAGACGGTCATCGCCTGGGTCAGGGCACGGGCGGCACACGACCTGGAGCGAGGGTCGTGACGACGCCGGGGCGTTGGCCGGTACTGCGCCAGCTGCGCGGCCCCGACAAGTTGGGTCGCGGCGCGGCGGCGAAGTCAAAGGGCTCTGACGAGCTACAGGCGCGGACGCACACCGCCGACCGCGTAGTCAAGTCGGTGTGCCCGTACTGCGCTGTCGGATGCGCCCAGAACGTTTTCGTCAAGGACGATCGCGTCATCCAGATCGAGGGGGACCCCGACGCGCCTCACAGCCGGGGGCGGCTGTGCCCCAAAGGCTCGGCGTCGCTGCAGCTGACCACCGGCTCCTCGCGCGAGGAGCACGTCCTCTATCGGCCGCCGCATGCCGCCGATTGGCAACGGTTGGACCTCCAGACGGCGATGGAGATGGTGGCCGACCGGATTGTCGCCACGCGCCGCGAGGGGTGGGAGTGGGAGAGCGAGGAAAAGCGGGTCCGGCGCTGCATGAGCATCGCCGCGCTGGGTGGCGCGACGCTTGACAACGAGGAGAATTACCTCATCAAGAAGTTCCTCACCGCGCTGGGCATCATCCAGATCGAGAACCAGGCGCGCGTCTGCCACAGCTCGACCGTCGTCGGGCTGGGGACGTCGTTCGGGCGTGGGGCCTCGAGCACGCTGCCGGGCGACCTGCAGAACTCCGATCTGATCGTGCTCGAGGGCTCGAACATGGCCGAGGCCCACCCGGTGGCGTTCCAGTGGGTGGTGGAGGCCAAGGCGCGCGGCGCCACCGTGATCCACGTTGACCCTCACTACAGCCGCACCAGCGCACTGGCGGACATCTTCGTGCCGCTGCGGGCCGGAACCGACATCGCCTTTCTCGGCGGCATCCTCAACCACGTCCTGCAAACCGAATCGGATTTTCGCGAGTACGTGCTCGCCTACACCAACGCGCCCACGATCATCGGCGAAGAGTTCGAGGATGCGGGCGAGGACGGGATCTTCTCGGGCTACAACGGCG
>DASXDW010000125.1:0-1647 GCA_036490435.1 Solirubrobacteraceae bacterium | reverse complement strand
CGAGGGCAAAATCACCCCCCTCGTCGCGTCCAAGGTCGAGGCGGAGGCCCGGCCGGTGCCCCAGGCGGCGGTCAACCCTACGCCGCAGGCTCCAGGAAACCCGTGATCGAGCGCATGCGCCCGTCGTCGGAGAGATTGACGAAGTCCACGCCGATCGCCACCGGCGCGCCGCCGTCGGCCGCGAGCGACCAGGTGAACCGCACCCGGTCGTGGTGCGCCTCCGGGCCCGCGACGAGCGCGAACCGGTGGCCGGGGAATTGGTCCTGCGCGGCGCCGATCATCGTGGCGATGCCGTCGACCCCGGCGCCCTCCATGATCGGATCGACATAGTTTGCGTCGTCGGTCACGGTCTCGGCGACCAGCGCGCGGCGACGGCCCGGGTCGGTCTCGTTCCACATCGCGATGTAGTTGTGCACCACCGTGTCGGTGTCAGCCATGAGTGCCTCCTGTGTGAGTCGTTTTGACGGGCGGGAGGCTCCCAGGGAGGGCGCAGCTGGTCGATTACCTGGGACGTAGTATCCGCGCGGTGAAGCCGATCATCATCGACTGCGACCCGGGTCACGACGACGCGGCCGCGCTGCTGCTGGCCCTGGCCAGCGACGAGGTGAAGCTGCTGGGCGTGACCACGGTGGCCGGCAACCAGACGCTGGCCAAGACGACCGCCAACGCGATCCGGGTGCTCGACTGCGCCGGGCGCGCCGACGTGCCGGTGGCCGCCGGCGCCGATCGGCCGCTCATGCGCGAGCTGCATGTCGCCGCCGATATCCACGGCGAGACCGGTCTGGAGGGCGCCGAGCTGCCGCCGCCGAGCCGCTCGCCCGAAAAGACCCACGCCGTGGACTGGCTGGCGGCCACGCTTGAGTCCGCGCCGGCTCCGGTGACGCTCGTACCCACCGGGCCGCTCACCAACATCGCCCTGCTGTTCGCCCGCTATCCCGGCATCGAGCAGCGGATCGAGCGGGTCGTGCTCATGGGCGGCTCGATCGGGGAGGGCAACGTCACTCCCGCCGCGGAGTTCAACATCTGGGGCGACCCCGAGGCGGCCCACCGCGTCTTTGCCACCGACGTGGACCTCACGATGGTCGGCCTCGACGTCACCCACCAGGCGCTGCTCACGCCCGATCGCCTCGCGGTGCTCGAGACCACCGGGGCTCCCGGCAAACTCATCGCCGACCTCTACCGCTTCTTCCTGTCGATTCACGGCGCGCGCTATGGCTGGGTGGGCGCGCCGGTGCACGACGCGGTGGCCGTGGCACACGTGATCGACGGATCGCTGCTGCAGACCACCCGGTGCGCGGTCAAGGTCGACACCGGGGGAGAGCTCTCGCGGGGGCGGACCAACGCGGACGTGCGCCGCCAGACCGAGTGGACGCCTCTGCACCACGTGGCGACGGGGATCGACGCCGAGCGGTTCCTGACGCTGCTCGTGAAGCGCATCAGCGCGCTGGGGTAGGGCTAGCCGTATGCCAGCAGGACTCCGGCTGCTACCTCAACGCGCAGTAGTCGCTAACGGGCGGATAACGTCGTTACGACCCTGTTATCCGGGCGGGGCTACAACCACCGTGGGCCACACCGCCGGCCCCGCCCGATGCGCATCCTCCTCGTCCTGATCACCGTGCTCTGCGTCGCCGCCTGTGGCGCCTCGGG
>DASXDW010000089.1:0-21521 GCA_036490435.1 Solirubrobacteraceae bacterium | reverse complement strand
CGGCGGGGACGATCCCCTGGCCGAATTGACCCCGCGCGAGCGCGAGACGCTGTCACTGATCGCGCAGGGCCGGACCAACGCCGCCATCGCCCGCGAACTGGTGATCACGCTCGGAGCCGTCGAGAAGCACGTCACCAATATCTTCGGAAAGCTCAACTTGCCGGCCACCGACGACGATCATCGCCGGGTCCTGGCGGTGCTGGCCTACCTCGGTGCGGGCACTAAACTCACGCCATGAGCCTGGAGGAGCACAGCATCGAGACGGCAGGCGACCGATGCGAGGAGTGCGGCGCCCGGCTGACCACGGCGGAGCTCGAGGCGGTACTCGAGTCCGGCGGGCCGGCGCTCTGCGCCATCCACGCGGCCGAGGATGAGCCCGGTCTCGCTGCCGACGACGAGTTCGGCGAGGACTAGACCGGCCGCCGGCGCGTCGTCGCGACGCGGGCGGATGGGGAGTCATCGGCGGCCGGGTCTCTACACCCGGGCCGCCGCAACCGTCCTCTCATCACCGGCGCGGTGGGGCGCGCCGCGCCGTCTACTTCGCGGGCCGCCGGTTCGCGACCGCGTTCTTGAGCGTGGCTCCGGCGGTGAACTTGGCGTTCTTGGAGGCCTTGATCTTGACCGGCGCGCCGGTCTGAGGGTTGCGGCCGGTGCGCGCGCCGCGCTTGGCCACCGAGAACTTGCCAAAGCCGGTGATCGCCACCTCGTCACCCTTCTTCAAGGTCTTGGTGACGGTGGTGAGCAGCGAGTCCAGCGCGCGCGACGAGTCGGCCTTGGACAGCCCGCTGTCCTTGGCGATCGCGTCGATGAGTTCCGTCTTGTTCATCCTGTCTCCTTGCGTGAAACGTTGATTGGCGGGGGGCAGAGTAGCCGCATCGCAGGCGGACCGGAGCGAAGAGGTGACACAGTGTCACGCGTGTCGGACCTCAAAGCTTGCAGAAGATGCCAGGGATGTCGCAAATTCGACGTTCGGCCACGCCACAACGGGTTTGGCCCCGCGCGCGGCATTCGCGGGAGGGTAGCTCGTAGCTCTAACCGTCGAGTTCTGGCAGCAGATCAGCGATCGAGTCGATGATCCGGCCCGGCCGGTATGGGTGGCGCTCGGCGTCCTCGCGCGTCGTCAGCCCACTCAGCACCAGGATCGTCTCCATGCCCGCCTCCAGCCCCGAGACGACGTCGGTATCCATCCGGTCACCGATCATCGCCGCCGTCTCCGAGTGCGCGTCGATGGCGTTGAGCGCCGAGCGCATCATCAGCGGGTTGGGCTTGCCGACGTAGTAGGGATCGACCCCGGTGGCGCGGGTGATCAGCGCCGCTACCGAGCCGGTGGCCGGCAGCGGCCCGTCGACCGACGGGCCTGTCGCATCCGGGTTGGTGGCGATGAAGCGCGAGCCGGTCTCGATGAGGCGGATGGCCTGCGTGATGCGCTCGAAGCTGTAGGTGCGGGTCTCGCCCAGGACGACGTAGTCGGGGCTGCGCTCGGTCAGCGTGTAGCCGGCGCTGTGCAATGCCGTCGTCACACCGGCCTCGCCGATGACGAACGCCGAGCCGCCGGGCCGCTGGTCCGCCAAGAAGCGAGCCGTGGCCAGCGCCGAGGTCCAGATCCTGTCCTCGGGCACGTCGATCCCGCTGGCGCGCAATCGCGCGGCCAGGTCACGCGGGGTGTAGATCGAGTTGTTCGTGAGCACCAGGAAGCGTGTCCCGTTGGCCCGCAGACGCGCCACGAACTCGTCCGCGCCCGGGATCGCGTGCTCCTCGTGCACCAGCACGCCGTCCATGTCCATCAGCCACGAGTGGATCTCCCGGTGCGACATCAGAGAAAACTGTGACAGGCGGCCGCCATCGCCGTAGTGTGGGCGAGATGAGGCGGCTGCGGTGGGCGATCATGGTGCTCGGGACGCTCGTAGTTGCGCTGGTGGCCGCCAGCACCAGCGCCGGCGCCGGTGCCGCGGGCGCGGGGGCGAGGGCGATCCCGTCCTCGGCCCGGGTCCTCGAGGTGACGGTCAGGCGCCCGCACCGCCCGCCCGTCAGCGAGGTCTCGGTCACCCGTCCCGCGCAGGTGCGCCACATCGCGTCCCTGATCGACGGCCTGAAGACCCAGCAGGCTGGCGCGCTGGACTGCACTGGGAGAGCCGATGACCCGGTGGTCACGTTCACCTTCAGAGCCGCGGTGGGCGGACGAGTGCTGGCTCGCGCGATCCAGATCGTCGATCGTGGCGTCGGCCGCCCCGCCTGCGAGCCGATGACGCTCACCGTCAGGGGCCGCCCCCAGACGCCGCTGCTGGGCGGTGCGGGAGTGGTCCGCGACGCCCAGCGTCTCCTCGGCATCCGGGTGCCTCGCGGTTAGGCCGTCATCTCAGCTCCTCGGCTGCGTGAGGTCGTAGAGGGTCTGGCCGCCGATCGTCACCGACTTGTAGTGGGCCTCGACCCAGGTGGTGATCGCGTTCGACGAACCGCCGCGGAGACCGCCCCCGCCCACCCCGCCGCCGCTGCCGCTGCTGCTGCCGCTGCCGCCGCCGCCGGAGGCAAGGTAGTAGTGAATGTCGCCGGCCTTCACGTAGCTCTCGAACTGGGCCAGCGTGAGGTTGCCGCCTTCTCCGCTGAAGCCGCCGATGGCCATGACCGGCTCGCCGCCGGTGGCGAGCTCCAGCGATGCCGCCGACTGGGAGCCCGACGTCGCTGCCACCCACCGGTAGCTGCCGGCGTCGGCCTTGAGTGCCCGCGTAAGGGCCGCGCTGACGGTGGTCTGCCCGCCGGGCATGCCGCCGGTGCCCGCGCTGCGCGAGGCCGAGCCGCCGGTGCCTGCGCCCGTGGCCGCCCCGCCCGCGCCCGTGGGTGCCCCGCCGGACGACGCCCCGCCGGACGACGCCCCGCCGGACGGCGCGCCGCCGAGGCGGAACCCGCCCGGGGCGGTCCCGCCGCCGAACCCCGAGCCGCCCGGCCTGCCGCCGGCGCTCGCACTGAACCCACCAGGCCGGCCGCCAGCACCGAAGCCGCCGCCCAGACCGCCGGCGCTCGCCGGCCCCGCCGACGGCACCGAGCCGGTGTGCGGCGTGGTGATCGTCTGCGCGGCGTACGCGACCGGCCCGGCGACAGACGCCATCGCACCGACCACGACGGCGGTCACCGCCAGCCGTACCCGCAGCGGCCGCCACAGCGCTGAGACGACCAGCCCGACCACCGCCACCGCGCCGGCGACGAGGATCGCGGTGCGCAGCCACGGCTCCCAGTTCGGCGTCCGGTCAAGCAGCGCCCAGGACCAGCCGGCGCTCACGGCCACCCCGACCGCCGCGGCCACCCGGGCCCGCGTGCTCTCGCGTCGGGTCCACAGCATCCGGCCGCCGATCGCCACCAGCGCCGCGATCGCCGGAGCGAGGGCCACCGTGTAGTAGGTGTGGATGATCCCGCTCGACAGGCTGAAGACGAGGGCGCTGACGATCAGCCAGCCACCCCACAGCAGGAGCGCCGCGCGGGTGCGGTCGGTGCGCGGCGCCCGGCGCGTGGCAACGAGCCCAGCGCCGAGCGCCAGCAGGGCGGCAGGCAGCAGCCACGACGCCTGCCCGCCCATCACCGAGTTGAAGAGGCGCAGCACGCCTGTGGCACCGCTGAAATTGGCACCGGCACCGCCCCCGCCACCACCACCACCCGGGCCGCCGCCGCCGAAGATGCGTCCCAGCCCGTTGTAGCCGGTGATGAGGTTGAGGATGCTGTTGTCAGAGGAGCCGTCGATCATCGGGCGCGAGCTCGCGGGCCACAGCGCGACGATCGCCACCCACCAGCCGGCGCTGAGGATGATGGCCACGCCGCCCGCCAGCGTCTGCAGCATGCGACGGCGCAGTCCCGTCGGCGCCGCGACCAGGTACACCAGCACGAACGCCGGTAGGACCAGGAACGCCTGCATCATCTTGGCCAGGAAGGCGAACCCGATCATCGTCCCGGCCGCCACCACCCAGCGCGTCCCGGCGCGTTCGAGCGCGCGGGTCAGGCAGTAGGCGGCGGCGACGAGCAGGAGCACCAGCAGCGCGTCGGGGTTGTTGAAGCGGAACATCAGCGCCGCCACAGGCGTCGCGGCCAGCAGCGCGCCTGCCGCCAGGCCCGCGCCCGCGCCGAACCACCGCTTGACGGATGCGTAGAGCAGGGCCACCGCGGCCACGCCCTCCAGCGCCTGGGGCGCCAGCATGCTCCAACTGCTGAAGCCGAAGATGCGGCCGCTCAGCGCCATCACCCACAGCGACGCCGGTGGCTTGTCGACGGTAATGAAGTTCGACGAGTCAAGCGAGCCGAAGAAGAACGCCTTCCAGCTCTTGGTGCCCGCCTGCACGGCGGCGGCGTAGAAGGTGTTGGCGTTGCCGGAGGCGCTGAGGTCCCAGAGGTAGGCCACAGCAGTGACCAGCAGCAGGGTTGGCAGCGCGACACGCTGCCAGTTGGCCGCCAGCCACGAGGAGGCGGCGGGCGCGGGCCCACGCAGGAAACGGGCCCGCCCGCCCTCCCGCGCGGGCGCGGGCCGTTGGAGGAGACCAGGGCTCGTGTTCATGCCACCAGATTCGGTGCGCCCCGTAAGCCAAGCGTCTTAAACGCCGAAGGACTCCCGATGCAGCCGCTCCAGACGTGCGCTACGGGTGGCGCTGGACGCCGCGCACGATCGCATCGACGTCGCGGTGTCCGGCCCGGACGCCGATGCCCACGAGATCGAGCTGCTCGGTGGCGACCGCGCGCACGGCGGCGCGATTATCCGTGTCGTTGCCGGTGACGAACATGTCGGCGGTGTAGATCGCCACCGGGACCTCCCGGCGGGACGCACGCTCGCGCAGCGTCCGCAGCTTCTCACCGCCGGTCTCGAACACCAGCACCGGTTGCACCAGCAGCGGCAGGTAGCGGGCGCCATCGCCGTCGACGTAGTCCTCGCCGATCGCCTCGGCGCCGGCCACGGCCGTCAGCCCGCTCATGAGAAACGCGGTCACGTTCAGGCGCTGCCAGGCGGCGAGGTCGTCGCGGACGACGATCGCGACCTTGGTGTCGAACTCGGCGACGGTCATGATGCGTGGGATCTTCGCCGAGAGCGGCGGCGCGGGTCTTGAACGATGTTGCGGTCTTTGCACCGACATCACAGAGCGCACGGTCGGAGTTTCGGGGGCGTGTGCTCTGAGGTGTCAGCATGACTCGCGATCCACCACACACGCTTCGCAAAACCGGGGCGTGTGCTCTGTGGTGTCGGGATTTCGCCGCCCTCGCGCCCTCGCGCCCGCTGCACCTCAGCGGGCCCACCGCGCGCGCATGGGCCCGCGGCACCTCAGCGGCCCACCGCGCGCGCATAGGCCCCCGGGCTCACGCCCACCGCGCGCTTGAACACCCGCGACAGATGCGGCTGGTCGGCGAACCCGCACGCCGCCGCCACCGCCGCTGCCGGCACGCCGTCGCCGAGCAGCCCGCGGGCTCGGTCGATACGCACCTCGCGCTGGAAGGCGTGCGGGGTGAGCCCGTTCTGCTGGCGAAAGCGGCGCAGGAGCTCAAAGCGCGACAACCCGGCGACCCCGGCCAGTTCGGCGAGCGAGACCGGCTGGTCCCAGCGCTCCTGCAGATACCGCCGCGCCCGGCGCACCGGGGCGTGCTCGCCGTGATCGCGGCGCGCGCTGACCGACGCGCCGCGCAGGTGCGGGGCCAGGCCGGCGATCGCCTCGAGCACCGTCTCCTCCACCTCCAGCCCGGGCGGCTCTCCCGCCAGCGCCGCGTGCGCGCGCAGCAGTGCAGCCCGAAGGGCGGGGTCGCGAAACACCACCCAGCGCGCCGCCCGCGGCGCCGGCCCGTCACGGTGAGCCCAGTCACACAGCACGCCCGGCTCTACGTACAGGACCTGGTAAGCCCAGCCCTCGGGTACGGCGGCCATCCCGGTGTGCACCGCCTCGGGCTCGAGCACGAACAACTCGCCGGCATCCGCGCGCTGACGCGTGCTCTCCACCTCGAACCGCGCCGCTCCGCGCTGCACCACCGCGATCGTCCACGTGCGGTGCGAGTGCGGCCGGTAGGCGTGGTGCACGAAGCGTGCGTGCAGCGCCTCGATCCCGGCCAGACCCGGGGGACGGAAGTAGGTGGCGTACTCGACCGGCAGCGCGCCGGATTCTACGGCGCGCCCGGGGCTGCGCGACCGCGGGCGGGCCCGGTGGCGACCGGCCTTCGGTCACGGCCCCTCGGCATCTCCCGGGCCTCCACGTGGCGCACGAGCGCTCCGGTGTGGCGCTCGATCCGCTGGGGCAGCCCGGACCTCATCCACCGCGAGCCCCACGAGGGGAGCGTGGAGACGATGATCTCGTCGAAGTCGGCGGGGCTGTACACCTCCAGGACCGCGCGCAGGGGATCGGGGTCGCCGGCGATCGCGCGCACGTCCAGGCCGATCTCGCGCATGTGGGCGTCCATCTGATTCACCGCCCGCCGGCCCTCCAGGCCGCGGCCCACCGGGACGACGAGCGTGAACTTTGCGGGGCGCTCCTCGTCACGCGCACGCATGGTCTCCTCCAGAGCGCCCGACATTGCGGTGCGGTTCGCGACGACAAGGATGTTCAGTTCTCGAGGCAAAGCTTCCTCCTCGCACTCGGATGGTCGTTCTCAACCGAGCCACCCTGTGACCCGGGTGGCGATAGGTTGCTCCTGTGCCCGTGCGATCAACATGGCCCTGAGGCCAAATGCCGCCTCTCTCGCGATCCCCTAACACTCGCGTCGCCGTGCTCGACGACTACCAGCGCCGTGCTCACAGCTATGCCGACTGGGCGTCGCTTGGCGAGGACGTCGAGGTCGAGTTCTTCTCGGAGCCGATCTCACAGGCGGAGCTCCCGGCGCGCCTTCGCGCGTTCGAGATCCTCGTCCTCATGCGCGAGCGCACGCGCTTGGGCCGCGACGTGCTCTCACAACTGCCCAACCTCCGGCTCGTCATCACCACCGGAATGCGCAACGCGTCGCTCGACGTCGAGTATCTGACTGAGCGCGGCATCGGGGCCTGTGGCACCCAGTTCACGGGCGGGGAGCGACCAGGCGTCCCGAGCGCCGTCGAGGTGGCCTGGGCGCTCATCCTCGCCGTGGCCAAGCGGGTCACGCAGGAGGACCGGGCGCTGCGCGCCGGCCGCTGGCAGCTGGGCCTGCCCACCAACCTGGCCGGCGCCACGCTGGGCCTGGCGGGTCTGGGCAACCTCGGCGCGTCGATGGTCGGCCCGGCCCGGGCGTTCGGCATGGAGGTGATCGCGTGGAGCCAGAACCTCACCGACGAGCGCGCCGCCGAGGTCGGGGCGCGGCGGGTCTCCAAGGACGAACTGCTCTTCAGCGCGGACTACCTCTCCATCCACCTGGTGCTCTCCGACCGCACCCGCGGTCTCATCGGCGGTCCCGAGCTGCTCCAGATGAAGCCGACCGCCGCGCTCATCAACACCTCGCGCGGACCGCTGGTGGACGAGGCTGCGCTCGTGGCGGCACTGCGGGTCGGGGTCATCGCGGCGGCGGGGCTCGACGTCTATGACCAGGAGCCTCTCCCCGCCGGGCACCCGCTGACCATGCTGCCCAACGTCGTCCTGCTGCCCCATCTCGGCTATGTGTCGGAAGCCGGGATGCGCGACATGTACCGCCAGGTGGTGGAGGACATCATCGCGGAGCGCGACGGCAGGCCGATCCGCACCATCAACTGATTCGGCGGGTCTACGATTCGAGGCAGAGCCGCCGTCCACACAGAAAGGGAGCGCCGCATGGCCCTGGACCCCAAGCACACCGCGATCGTCCTGATCGAGTACCAGAACGACTTCACCTCCGAGGGCGGGGCGCTCCACGGCGCCGTGGCCGGCGTCATGGAGGACACGGGGATGCTCGAGAACACCCGTCGCCTCGTCGACGCCGCGCGCCAGGCGGGCGCCACCATCGTCCATGCCCCGATCACCTTCGCACCCGGCTACAACGAGATCGCCGAGCACCCGTACGGGATCCTCAAGGGCGTCGTGGACTCCACCGCGTTCGTCAAGGGCGAGTGGGGCTCAGAGATCGCCGACGCGATGGCCCCGCAGGCCGGTGACGTCGTCGTCGAGGGCAAGCGCGGCCTGGACACCTTCGCCACCACCAACCTCGACTTCATCCTGCGCGCTCGCGGGATCACCACGATCGCGCTCGGGGGCTTTCTCACCAACTGCTGCGTCGAGTCCACGATGCGCACCGGCTATGAGAAGGGCTACAAGGTCATCACGCTGTCGGACTGTGTTGCCGCCACCTCCGCGGAGGAGCACGAGAATGCGATCAAGTTCGACTACCCGATGTTCTCCGACGTGATGACCTCCGACGCGCTGGCCGGCGAGCTGGGCGCCGCACCCGTCACCACGTAGCCGCCAAGTAACCTGCCGCGCGTGCCTCTGACCCGGGACGCGTCCGTCACCGATCTCTTCCTCGAGCTGGTGGCGGTCCCGTCCCCCAGCCGGCGCGAGCGGGCGCTCGGCGAGCTCATCCGCGAGTGGCTCGCCGCCCACGGTGTCACATCGGACTTCGACGACGCGGGTCAGGTCAACGGGTCCGATTGCGGGAACCTCATCGCCACCGTCCCCGGCGGGCCGCAGGCGCCGACGTACCTATTCGTCGCTCACATCGACACCGTCGAGTCCGGCGCGCCGCCGGTGACGCCCCGCATCGATGCCGACGCGATCGTGCGCTCTGACGGGCGGACGATCCTCGGCGCCGACAACAAGGCCGCGGTGGCCGCGGTCATGCGCGTGTGCGCCGCGGCGGCCGGCCTCCCGCCTGGCACGCGGCCGACGGTCCATGCCGCCTTCACCTGCTGTGAGGAGAGCGGCAAGATGGGCGCCGGGTTGCTCGCGGCCGATCTGCTGCGCGGCGTCGACTGCGCCTTCTCGGTTGACGGCGCCAAGCCGGTGGGTACGGTCATCACGCGCGCTCTCGGCCAGACCTCGTTTGCCTTCGTCGTCCACGGGCGGGCCGCCCACGCCGCCGCCAACCCCGAGGCGGGTGTCAACGCGATCGCCGTGGCGGCGGAGATCGTGGGCGCGCTGCCGCTGGGGCGGCTGCCCGGCGGCGGCAGCGCCAACATCGCGGCGATCCTCGGCGGATCGGCGATCGATCGCCTCACCCCGGAGGTGCTCGCCGACGCCGGTGACGCCGAGACCGCGTTTCACTCGGCGCTCACCAACTCGATCCCGCATCGAGCTCTCGTGCGCGGCGAGGTTCGCGGCTACGCGGTGGAGGAGATCGAGACCACGATCACGACCATCACGGATACGCTCGCCCGTGTGTGCGAGGCCCGCGGTGCGCGCTACGACTGGATCCGAGACCGCGGGCGGATGGTGCCGCCGTTCCCGCACGCTGAGGACTCGCGCGCTCGGGCGCTGGTCCAGGCCGCCGCCACTCAGGCCGACGGCATCGAGATCGTCCTGGAGGAGCGCCAGGCCACCCTCGAGGCCAACTACCTGGCGGCGAGCACCGACGTCGTGGCCCTGGCCAGCGGCGGCCGCGACCCCCACCAGCACACGGAGTCGATCCCGGCGGCGGAGCTCGAGCGCCTAGGAGCGCTGCTCGTGGCGATCCTCTCCGCCTAGCTCTGGCCGTCCTGGCCCACCGTCTGGGCCAGCACCCCCGCGGTGGCGTAGATGTGCGCGAAGGCACGCGCCTCATCCCCGGTCCACAGCGACGAGCCGTGGCCATACGTGGAGCCCAGCCGCCGCCCGGCGTCGAGCAGGCTGTACTCGCTTCGCGTCCCCAGCGGCACGACGTTGCCCTTGTGCAGGCGCACCCGCACGTCGCCCGTGACCCGCTGTTGGGAGCTGTCCAAGAACGCGCGGATGTCTGAGAGCAGCGGGTCGTAATAGCGGCCCTCGTGCAGCATGTCGCCGAACGTGGTGCCCAGCGCGGCCTTCATCGTCTGCTGGGCGTTGGTGAGCACGAGACGCTCGAGCTCGCGGTGGGCGGCGATGAGAATGAGCATGCCGGGCGCCTCAAAGCCCAGGCGGCCGACGATGCCCATGATCGTCTGCCCGGTGTGGATGCCGCGGCCCACGCCATGCATGGCGCCGATGCGGTTGAGCAGGGCCAGCGTGTCGTAGCCGGGGACGCCGATGCCCAGCTCGGCCACGGCGGCGTCCGCCTCGCTCACCCCGCTGGCGGCGTCGCACGCGACCGGCAACCCGCGCTCGAAATGCAGCACCAGCTCGGCGGGCTCGTCCGGGGCGTCGGCGATCGAGCGGGTCGTCGGCCACGCCTCCTCGGGCAGGTACTCCCATGAGCCGTAGGTCTCCTCGCCGCCGATCGTGGTGCCCAGGATCCCGAAGTTGAACGAGTACTTGGCGGTAATGTCCGAGACGGCATAGCCACGCTCGCGCAGGAAGTCACGCTCCTCCTCACGTGTGTGCTGCTCGTCGCGGATGAGCCCGGCGATCTCGAGATCGGGAGCCAGCGCCTTGGTCACCGCGTCAAAGCGCACGTGGTCGTTGCCCGCGCCGGTGGAGCCGTGGGCGATGACGTCGGCGCTGCGGTCCAGCGCGACCTTCGTGACCTCCTCGGCCTGGAGCATGCGCTCGACCCCGACACAGGACGGGTAGACGCCGTTGCGCAGGTAATTGGCCTTGAGGATGTAGGAGACGAACTGGTCATACAGCCGCGCGCGGCCGTCGATGACGACGTGCTCGTCGCCGCCCAGCTCTTCTGAGCGGTGCTCGATCTCGCGCAGCTCCTCGGGCGGGAAGCCCCCGGTGTTGACGGTGACGGTGGTGACCCGCTCGCCGCGGTCCACCAGCACCGCCAGCGCGTAGGACGTGTCGAGCCCGCCGGAGAAGGCGAGTACATAGTGGCGGCCGGGCATCAGTTCTCAGACACCTCCAATATCGGGACGCGGTTGTCGACGAACCCGGGTGACAGGACGTAGTAGCGGCTCGCGCCGGCGTCGATCTTGGCCTGCATCTCGCGCTGGAGCTCCAGGTCACGGGAGTCCATCCACGTGGTGGGGGCGACTTCGCCGTCATCGTCGTGCACGTCGGTGCGGTAGACGAGCGTGTGCGGCACGGGATGCAGATCCAGCACGGCGGAGACGACCTCCATGCGCCCGAACTTGCGGTGCACCCGAATCGCCTGGTCGGTGAATTGGGCCACCCCGGTGAGCGTCTTGGCGCGGTAGACCTCCAGCCCCAGTCCTTTGGTGGTGGTGCCCAGGCCAGGGATCGCCGAGCACAACGACCAGCCGACCCAGCCGCCGGGCACCGGGGTCGGTGCCGCGCAGTAGCCCGCGACGGGGATGGGGCCGTCGTAGCCCAACCGCTCGGCCTCGGCGAGCACGGCACCGAGGACCTGGCCGGTACGGGCGCGTTCGGGCGCGTAGCCGCGCTCCTCGTCGGCAACGGCGCGGGCGCGCTCGAGCCCGAGCGTGACGAGCAGGAACGCCGAGGGCAGAAGGCCGAGGTCGATCATCACCCAATTCTGCAACGGGATGCCCTTGTCGCCGAACGACGTGGCGTTGAGGACGTTGTAGACCCGCATGAGGTCGGCGACGCTCCACTCCTGCGGCCCCGCTCCCGCCCGCTCCAGGAAGTCGAGCGTCATCACCCCCACCCCGAACGGGGCGGTTTCGAGCCGGGCCAGCACGGACGCGTTGGAGGCCAGATACAGCCCGTACCCCTCGGCCAGCAGGCCGTGGGCCTCAGAGGCGATATCAGCTCGGGTGAGCGCCATGCGCGCGACTCTAGAGCAGCACGGACGACGGGCGCCGGACGCAAATCGCCCTCAAGATCGGGGCGCGCGTGGCCGATGTCGGAAGGAGTGAGCATCAGCGCAGTGGTCGGGCGCATCGACCAGATCCTCCAACTTCAGCAGCAGATCGTCGACCCGGCGTCGCTCGCCGCGAGCTCTGCCACGTCCACGGCCGGGACCACTGGCGCCTCGTTCTCCACCGGCAGCACCGCCACCGGGACGGGGACCTCCACCGACTTCGCCAGTCAGCTCGCCAGCGCCCAGGCCGCTGCCGGATCCACAACCTCAGGCGTCGTGGGCTCCACGGCCTCGGGTGCGGTGAGCGCCAGTGGCGGGGTCGGCGTCGGAGACCCTCGCGTGGCGGCGATGGTCAACGAGGCCAACTCGCTCGTCGGCAAGCCGTACGTCTACGGCGGCGGGCACTCCGGCTGGGGTGCGCAGACGGGCTATGACTGCTCGGGCTTCGTCTCCGCCGTCCTGCACGCCGGGGGCTATCTCACCTCACCGGTCGACACCACCGCGCTGCCTAGCCAGCCCGGCATGGTCTCGGGTCCCGGTCAGTACGTCACCGTGTATGACCGCGCCCTGTCGGGCCAGAACGGCCACGTGATCATCCAGATCAACGGCCAGTTCTACGAGTCCGGCGGCATGCACGGCGCATGGGGCGGCGGTGGCGGCGTGCAGAAGATCGGCACGCCGTCGGCCTCGTACCTGGCCACCTTCCCCACCGTGCTTCACCCCGAGGGCCTGTAGGCCGGAGTTTCGACTAGCCTGCGCCGGGATCTGATGGCGCCCCCGATCATCGATCTCGCAATCTTCGGGGCCAGCGGCTTCGCCCGGGAGGTCGCGGCCTGGGCCGAGCGCGCGACCTGGGGCGGATCCGGATTCCGCCTGATCGGGTTCATCGACGATGTGGGCCCGGGCGGCGAGTTGCGCGGACGCCCCGTGCTGACCCTTGCGGAGATGGCGCGAGCGAAACGGCCGTCCTTCGTCGTGGCGGTCGGTGACCCAGCCCTGCGGGAGGATCTCGTCCACGCTGCGGAGTCCGCGGGCCTGCCGGTCGCTCCACCGCTCGTGCATCCGTCGGTCCAGTACGACGAGGACCACGTCACTCTCGGCCCCGGCACGGTGATCTGCGCCGGCAGCATCCTGACCACGGACATCGCCGTCGCCAGCCACGTGCAGATCAACCTGGACTGCACGGTGGGACACGACGTCTCGCTGCACGACTACGTGACCCTGGCGCCGGGAGTTCACGTCTCGGGCAAGGTCGCGATCGGCCACGGGGCCTACCTCGGTACCGGAGCGGTGACCGTCGATGGCGACTATGACCGGCCGCTCGTGATCGGCGATCGGGCTGTCGTGGGGGCGGGCGCGGTGGTCACCCGGGATGTGCCGCCCGCCACCACGGTCGTCGGAGTCCCCGCTCGCCCGCGCTGACGCACGGCAGGTTCGGCAGGTACGCCCGGTCTGCGCCCGGCGTTGTGCCGGCCGGCTGACCCTAAAGTGGCCGGCGGGTTTGGCCGATGAGCCGGGTATGGCCCTCGATGCGAAGTTGCCGCGCGCAACGGAGCTGCTCGCCCGCGAGCACGAAGCCGCTGCCGCGTCCGTCGCGGAGCTGACCCCGGACCTCGCCTTCGCTGAGCACGAGACCCTCCGCTACCAGCGCCCGGAGCTGCCGCCGCTCAACGAGGTGGCCCGTTACTACGCGCTGGCCGAGGAGGCGCGGTTCTACTCCAACGGTGGACCCTGCTATGAGCGGCTGGCGAGCCGCCTGGCGGACTCCATCGGCGATGTCAGCTGCATTCCCGTGGGCAATTGCACGCTCGGACTCATCGCCGCGATCCGAGGGCTCTGCGGGGCTCCCGCGGGCCGCCGCAAGCTCATCGCGGTTCCGTCGTTCACCTTCACCGCCACGGCGTGTGCCATCCGGTGGGCCGGTTTCGAGCCGCTGTTCGTTGACATCGAGCCCGACTCCTGGCAGCTCGCTCCCGATGCGCTGGCGGAGGCGCTGGCCCGTTACGACGGCCGCGTCGCTGGGGTGATGGGGTGTTCGACGTTCGGCACCGCCGCGCCGACCGCCGTGCGTGACCGGTGGCGTCGCCTGTGCGCCGACGCCGGCACACCGTTGCTGATCGACTCCGCCGCGGGCTTCGGCGGGCTCGACGAAGGCGGCCTGCCGCTCGGCGCCCAGGGCGACACCGAGGTCTTCTCCTTCCATGCGACCAAGCCGTTCGCGATCGGAGAGGGCGGGGCGGTGGTCACCTCCGATCCCGACTTGGCCGAGCGCATCACTCGGCTGATCAACTTCGGCATCGATCCGGACACGAGAACGAGCGTCACGGTGGGGCTGAACGCCAAGATGTCAGAGCTGCACGCGGCCACTGGCCTCGCCATGCTCGATCGCTTCCCGGACGCCCTCGACCGGCGCCGCGCGACCGCCCGGCAGCTGCAGGCGCTGTTCTCCTCCAAGCCGCTCACCTACCAGGTGGGGTCGGAGTCCTCGACTTGGCAGGTCTTCCAGCTCCTGATGCCCGCTGCGCAGAGCCGCCAGCGCACCGTCACCCTGGCGTCGGCCCACAACATCGAGGTGCGCACCTCCTTTGATCCGCCCCTGCACCGCCATCCCGCATTCGAGGGTGCCGAGATCGCAGGCGATCTCCCCGTCACCGACCACGTGGCCGCGCGCGCTCTCTCGCTTCCGATGGCCAATACGATGGGCCCGCGGCAGAGGGTTCGGCTGGGCCGGCTGATGGAAGCCGCGTTCGCCGCGTAGCGAGCTGAGCCGGCGGGGCGAGCGAGCGGCGTAGCTCCGGTCCCGTCGGTACTGTCCGCTGCGCGCTTCCGCGCCCCGATCATGCTCAACTGGCTGACCCGCTACGCCCCGCTGACGGCCGAGCTGGAGCTCGATGCGTCCGGGGCGCTGCGCGAGAGCGTGCTCGACGTCGGCTGCGGGCCCTACGGCCTGTCCATCATCGCGCCCGAGGCAACCTTCGCCGGGGCTGAGGTCGTCTTCGAGGCGCCGGTCGCGCCCGGGATGGTGGCGATCCGGTACGACCCGGGTCCGCTGCCGTTCGAGGATGGGGCCTTTGACACCGTCATCTCGCTCGACGTGCTCGAGCACGTCCCGCCGCAGGCTCGCGCCGGTTTCGTCGCCGAGCTGGTCCGGGTGTGCGCGCGGCGTGTGTTCATCGCCTGCCCGTCCGACGAGGGGGTCTGGGCCGAGGAGGTGCTCAAGCAGGTCTACGCCGCCCAGGGGATCGCGCTCCCCGGCTGGCTGAACGAGCACGACGAGCACGGCCTGCCGACGGCCGCCGAGATCGCCGGTTACGTGTCCGCGGTGAACGGCACCGCGGCGCGGCCGCTGACAATGCCCAACGGGTTGCTCTCGGCGCTCTCCGTGCTCGGCGACGTCGTGCCTGGCCTGGCTGAGCGCGCGGCCGTGGAGTGGACGCACAACCGGTCGCAGTGGGAGGCACTGTTCCGCGCCGGCGCCTTTGGCGACTCCTACCGCAAGGGCTGGGTGATCGAGCGCGACGCGCGCCGCCCCGCGCTGCTGGGCGCGGGCGACCTGCGCACCTCGATCTGGGGGGCCACGCGCTGCCCGGCGTGCGGGCACCCGGCGCTGACCGCCGAGAGCGTCGGGGTGCGCTGCGGCAACTGCGGCCACGCCGCCGGTCCGGACGCCAGCGGCGCCGTGGACCTGCGCGCGCCCGAGGCGGCCGCGACGCCCCCGGTGCAGCTGCCGGCACCCCCCGGCGACGCGCTCGTACTGCGCCCCGAGCGCTGGAGTCGCCCGATGGACTGGCTGCCCGCGCTCAGCGCCTATGTCGTCTGGGTGCCCGTCGGGCGCGAGGTGACCCTGTATCTCGATGCGCGCGGCGCCGACGTCGAAGCCGGGCTGTTGCGCTCGCTCATCGAGTCGGTGTGCACGTTCCTGTCAGACGGCCAGGAGTACGCCTCCATCGGCCTGATGGAGCAAGGCGTCGAGCCGCCGCCGGGCGCCGAGGCGGTCACCGGTCCGCTCGAGCTCGTGGAACGCCTGGGGCTCGAGGTGCCGATCCTCACCGAGGATCCCGCGGAGATCGTGGAGCACGCGCGCTGGGCCAAGCAGATCCTCGACGCCGTGCAGGGCGACATCGACCGCGCTGCCTTCGAGGCTGCCCCGCGTCCGGCGCTGACCTATGACTCGCTGGTAACGGTGCGCATTCCCACCTTCGGCTCGGTCGATCTGCTGTTGGAGCGGGCGATCGCGTCGGTGCTCGCCGGCGTGCACCAGAACCTCGAACTGCTGGTGTGCAGTGACGGCCCTCAGCCGCACGCGCGAGCGGCGGTGGAGGCGATCGAGGATTCGCGCGTGCGCTACCTGGAGCTCGACGAGCGCCCCACGTATCCGTCGCGGAAGGAGTCGTTCTGGCAGGTGGCCGGCACCTATCCCGTCAACCGGCTGCTCGACGAGGCCCGCGGCGAGGTCATCGCCCCTCTCGACCACGATGACGGCTTCACCTACGGGCACATCCATGTTCTGATCGAGGAGCTCATGCACGGCGGCGATTTCGTGTTCGGTCAGGCGATGACCGAGTACCCGCTGGGCGACTGGCACCTGGTGGGGTCGCCGCCGTTGCGCTACGGCGAGGTGGTGCACGCCAGCGTGATGTACTCCTCGCGCCTGCGCCACATGCGCTACGACCCGTACGCCTGGCTGCTCGACGAGCCGGGGGACTGGAACATGTGGCGCCGGATGCAGACGGCGGGCGCGGCGGTGCGCCACGTCCCCCAGCCGGTCGCGGTCCATTTCAAGGAGCGCTCGAGTATCAGTGGCCAGCAGCGAGACGCGGTCGACGAGCTCGCCGATCTCGCCGGCGACCTGATGGCCACGCCCGCCCGGGAGCTGCTCACCATCAGCTCGCGCGAGCGCGGCGTGCGCCTCGCCTAGCTCGCCGCGCAGCGCCGCTCAAGGGCGGGGGCGACCGGCCGATATACCGAGATGTGACCGTTCCCTCGACGCACGCCGTGCGTGTCTCTGTCGTCATCCCCTGCTTCAACTACGGCCGCTACCTCGCCGAGGCGGCCGAGAGCGTGCTGACCCAGTCGCTGCGCGAACTGGAGCTGATCATCGTCGACGACGGCAGCACCGACGACTCCCGCGACGTGGCTCGCGCGTTGATCGCCGCTCATCCTCGCGAGTCCATCGAGCTCATCGCCCAGCCCAACTGCGGCGTCCCCGGTGCGGTCCGCAACGCCGGCATCGGCCGCGCGCGCGGTGAGTACATCGTCTGCCTGGATGCCGACGACACGCTCGAGCCCTATTACCTGGAGGCGTGCGCCCTCGCGCTTGACACCAACCCGCGGGCCGGGATCGCCTACGCCGACCTCCACTGCTTTGACCAGGACCAGACCATCAACCGGCCCCCGGAGTGGGACCGCCGGACCGAGCTGGACGCCAACTTTCTCGGCTCCCCCTCGATGTTCCGCCGCGCAGCCTGGGAGCAGGCCGGCGGCTACGACGAGACCCGCGAACTGGTCGGCTACGAGGACTGGGACTTCTGGGTGGGGATCGTCGAGCAGGGGTGGCTCGGCGCTAAGGCCCCGGGCGTGCACTGGAACTACCGCGTGCACGGCGGCGGCAGCATCTACACCACCCACGTTCAGCGAGACCGTGAGCTCAAGGCGCGCATCATCCTCAAGCACGCCGCCGTCTACAGCCCGGGACAGCTCCGGTGGGCGCAGGCCGCGCTCTCAGGTGACCCGAGCGCCGATGGCGCGGGGATCAAGGTGGGCCACATGCCCGCCCATGTCGCGGTCCCCCGGCCGCCGCAGACGGCGGTGGGCCAGACGCGGCCGATCCGCAGCATCTGCATCATCACCAAGGATTACCCGCCCCAGGTCCCCGGAGGCATCCCCCGCGCCGTGCAGATGCAGGCCCACATGCTCGCGGCCGCGGGCATCCAGGTCCATGTGATCACGCGCTCGGCAACGGGCCAGCCGCTCGTACGCGAGGACGCCGGGGTGCTCGTCCACGAGATCCCGGAGCCCACGGTCGCCACCCCTGGCGAGCTCAACTACCTCGAGATCCCGGTCTGGAGCTTCACCGTCGCCGCCAAGTTCGCGGAGCTCGACGCCACCGAACGCTTTGACGTCGTCGAGACGCCCGACTACCGCGGCGAGGCGTTGCATCTCGCTCCGCGCCCGGAGACGGCGCTGGTGGAGTGGCTGCACACCACGCTCATGCCCATCTGGAACTGCGAGCCCAGCTACACACGCACCCCCTCAGACGACGCTTGGCACGCGCTGGAGATGGCGGCCCTCGAGCGTGCCGATCTCCTGCTCGCTCCCAGCCAGCTGCTCCTGGACACCACCTCCGAGCTCCTCGGCGACCGGATGCGCCCTGCCGAGCTCATGCCCTACCTGTTTGACGCCAAGCAGTTCCCCGCTCGGCCCAGCCGACCGTCGGGCGCCCCCATCCGGGCGCTGTTCTACGGGCGTCTCGAGTACCGCAAGAATCCGGAGCTGGCGCTGCACGCCCTCGCGGCGGCCCGCGCCGCCGGGCTGGACGTCCAGCTCACGCTCCTGGGCCGCGACAACGGCAGTCACCTTGAGCGCGTCCTGCGCCCGTTGCAGGTTGAGCTCGGGCTCGACGACAACATCGAGTACCTCGCGGAGGCTGATGTCGACACGGTGCGCGCGATCCTGGCGCGCAGCGATGTCGCCATCCTGCCGTCGCGCTTTGACAACTCGCCCCTGACGATCTTCGAGGCACTGTCCTCCGGCGTGCCGGTCATCACCTCTGACCGCGTCGGCACGGCCTCGTGGATCGAGCCCGAGAACGGACTGCTCACGCTGGCGATCGATGATCCCGAGCGGTTCGGCCGCCAGGCCGCCGAGGCGATCGCCGATGCCGCGTGGATGGCCACCGGGCCGCGTGCTGCCGCCCGGATGCGCGAGAAGTTCGCCCCCGAGATCGTCACTGAGCAGCTACTGGGCTGCTACGGCCGCCTCATGGCCGAGCGCGGCGTGGCGCCCTACGTCGTGCAGGAGACCGCCGCTGCGACGGCGCCCGAGTCCGTCGTCTCCTCCGACCAGCTCGCGCAGAGCGCCGGCGCCCTGGCCCGGCTGGCCGCGGCGACGCCGGCTCAGCGCCTGGACGGCGCCCGCTCCCATGCGGTCCTCGGCTTCGCCGACGAGATCGTCAATGACCCGTCGCTGCTGGCCGCGTGGGCTCAGACCTTCACCGATGCCGACGACGTCACCCTGGTCATCTACGCCCCCGGCTGGAGCGAACAGGACGCGGGTGCCCGGCTCGGCGCCGCCGTCGAGGCTGCCGGCCTGGGCGCCGAGGACGCCGCCGACCTGATGGCGGTCGCCACCCCGGCGACCCCGGCCCTCGAGGCCCAGCTCGCCGCGGGCGCCAGCGCCGTCCTGACCGGCCGCGCGGTGCGCGCACCGTTCACCGCCCTGCCGGCTGTGGGCGCCGACGCGCTCTCCGGCCTCCGGGCCGCCGCGGCCGCCTGAGCCGCCACGCCCGCGGGCGTAGCGGCGACCCATCAACCGCAGCCACGACGGACGTGGTGCGGATTGTGGCTGCTCAGCAACCACCAGACGACCCACGTCCCATGGGTCCCGACCTCGCTGTGAAAACCGGAGGGACCCCCGAACCAGGGAAGCGCGGCTCAGGCCGCCAGCGCGGCTGGAACCGCAGGCGCGGCGGCAGCCACGCAGGCGTGCGCCGGCAGCGCGGCATATGCCCCAGAACCCCCAGCGGCGCTGAGGACCGCGGCGGCCCGGCCGGCCAGCAGCCGGCGCCCCGGAGTCGAAGCGGGCTCGGTGCACGCCTGCAGGTCACAGCGCGGGTCACTCAACACTGGATCTGACTCCACCAGCGCCACCAGCGGGGCCAGGTCGGCGCCGGGCGGCGTGAGGATGACCAGCGTCCCGTCGCCCGAGGCCGCAGTCGCCTCGGCGTACGCGCGCAACACATCCGGATTTGCGATCAGCTCGTCCAGCCACCCCAACGTGAGCTCGGGGCGCGCCTCCAAAAGGATGAGGGGCGGCGAGGGCTGGGGCCAGAGCTGAGGCTGGCCGGTGGCCTCCATGATCGCGATCTCCAGATCGGTCATGGTCGCGCCGTCGAAGGGGTCGTGGGCCAGCGCGCGCACGAGCGCCAAGCAGCGCTCGCGGCCGTGCGCCAGCGACTCGGCATGGGCGAGCTCCGCGGCCGCCGCCTCGCGGTCGACCTCGAGCAGCCCCCGGACGCTGCCCCCGGCCGACATCCCGCCGTGGGCCAGCGCACCGCGCCAGCGGACCACGAAGGCGCCGAGGTCGGCGAGCGAAACTGTGTCATCGGCGATGACGTTGTGCATCATCCAGCGCCGGAAGGGAAGCTCGCGGCGCTCGATGGCCAGCAGCTTGGGCCGGTCGGCGCCGAGGCCCATGTTGGCCCCGTGAAAGCGATAGCGGTTGGCGTTGCCCCGGTCATGGACGATCTCGGACACCGCGGCGATGTTGGTGGCGATCCACCAGTCGGGGTAGGCGGCGTCGGCCGGGATCGGCCAGATCGCGGGGAGCAGCGAGCTGCGGAAGGTGCTGGCGCCGCCGGAGACGAAGTTGTCCTTGGCCAGCCGGGCGAGCACGCGGCCGTCGGTGGGGTCCTCTCTCTTCCAGGCGAAGAACGAGGGGTGGATGGTGTTGCCGTCGGCGTCGATCACCTCCATGTCGCCGTGGACGAGCCCGGCCTGCGGGTTGGCGTCCAGGATCTCGGCGTGGCGGCGCAGCCGGTCGGTCGGCCACTCGTCGTCGGCGTCAAGCAGGGCGATGTACTCACCGCGGACCGCGCCCAGGCCGGTGTCGACGGCCTTGACCAGGCCGCCGTTCTCCTGCCGGATCACCTCGACGCGGCCGGCGTAGGCGGCCAGCACCTCCTGGGTGTCATCCGTGGAGCCGTCGTCGACGACGATGATCTGGATGTCGCCGCCCGGCGACTCCTGCGCCAGCGCGGAGTCCAGCGCAGCCGGCAGGTAGCGGGCCAGGTTGTAGGCGGTGACGATCACCGAGACGCGAGGGCGGGCGGTCATCTCTGGGTACTCGACGCGAGTGAGCGCGGCTTGAACTCGAGGCGGGCGGCCAGTTCGCCGCTGCTCAGCTCCAGGACCACATTGCCGGCCTCGCGGGCGAGACGCTCGTGGCCCGAGCAGGCCTCGTGCAGGGCGGCATAGGCGTCCACGGCGCGGTGCAGGCGCAGGTCGCGCTCGGGGACGGCCGGCTCCATCAGCACGTTGATGTCGGCCCCGCCGTCGATGTCGACCCCGGCAGACTCAGCCGCCGAAAGGATGTGCGCCTCCAGGTCCTCGGGCTCACCGTCGACCCCAGGGTCGGCCAGCAGGTACAGGCACGCGCTCGTCTCACGGGTGGTGGCATCCACCCACTGGGCCAGCAGTTCGCCGAGTCGATCGGTTCCCCGCCACGCCGGCGTGGCCAGCACGCGGACCGACACCTCCTCCTCGAGCGGGAAGGGCTCGTGGACCGCGGCGCTCGCAGAGCGCGGACGCCGCGCGGCCAGCGCGGTGATCCGCTCCTCATACAAACCGGCCACCGTGTCCCACGAGTAACTCGCGACGGCGGCGGCGCGGCCAGCGCGGCCGCGGGCCTCGAGCTCACCGTCGTCGGCGGCGTCAGCCTCGCGCAGCAGCGCCACCAGTTCCCCGCGGTCGGGTTCGAGCAGCCACGGACGACCGCGCGTCTCCATCGTGTCGATTCGGTCCTCGGGAAACGAGACCCGCTCGGCGGAGATCCGCCAGCCCGCGTCGGCGGGGACG
>DASXDW010000044.1:0-11879 GCA_036490435.1 Solirubrobacteraceae bacterium | reverse complement strand
GACGGCACCAGTCTCATCGGCGCGGCGCGAGGAACTGCTCGACCGCGCCTACCGCTACGTCACGCAGCACGGGCTCTCGGCGATGTCGCTGCGACCATTGGCCACCGAGATCGGCTCGAGCCCCCGGGTGCTGCTGTTTCTCTTCGGCTCCAAGGATGGCCTCGTTCGTGCCCTGCTGGCCCGGGCACGCGCCGACGAGATGGCGCACGTGCAGCGCGTCCGCCTCGAGGACGGGATGGACCTGCCGCGAGTCGGCCTGGAGACGTGGCGGTGGCTCACCGCAGACGAGCACCGAGGCCTGCTGACGCTGTGGACCGAGAGCTACGCCCGGTCATTGATGGAGCCCAATGGCCCGTGGGCCCACTTCGCCGCGGGCACCGTGGATGACTGGCTGACGCTGCTGGCCGACACTCAGCCGGCCGCCGAGCGCCATACCGCCGCGGGCGAGGCGCGGCGCACGCTCGTACTCGCGATCCTGCGCGGGGGCCTGCTCGACCTGCTCGCCACCGGCGATGTCGTGCGCACCACGCGCGCGGTGACCGAGGCGCTGGAGGCGGTCTAGTCCCCGCGTGGCGAGCGCGGCGCATTGGTACGTTCTGCGCCGATGCTCGATCTGCGCCCGGTGGCGCCAGGCGACGCGCCGGCGCTGCATACCCTGATGTCCGATCCCGACGTCGCCCGGTGGCTGCGGCCGCACGGGGTCAGCGGGCCCTTTTCGCTCCAGGAGTGTGAGAGATGGGCGGCCACGGACGCAGCCCACTGGGCCGCGCACGGGTTCGGGCCCTGGCTGGCCTGGGACGACGACAGCTGTGCCGGCCGGTGCCTGCTCGTGCATTCGGTCGTCGACGGTCGCGGGGAGGTTGAGATCGGGTGGGCGGTGGCCAGCCGGTACTGGGGCCGCGGCGTGGGCACGGCCATGGGGCGCCACGCTCTCGCCGCCGGCGCGCAGCACGGCATCGCCAATCTCGTCGCCTACACCCGCGCCGACAACGTCGCCTCGCGGCGGGTCATGGAGAAGCTCGGCATGACCTACGAGCGCCACTTCGAGCACGCCGGATACCCCCACGTCCTGTACCGAACGATCCGGGAAGGCAACTGACCATGAACAACTTCACCCTCGTCGGCGGACCGACGGCAGTCTTCGAACACGCCGGGCTGCGCTGGATGACCGATCCGGCATTCTCGCCTCCGGGCGACTACGAGTACCTGACCAAGCTCACCGGGCCCGCCGTCGAGACCGCCGCCGTTGGCGACATCGACGCCGTGCTGCTCTCCCATGACCACCACGCCGACAACCTCGACCCGGCGGGACGTGAGTTCCTACCCCGCGCCGGTCGCGTGCTGACGACCGCCGCCGGTGCCGAGCGGCTGGGCGGCAACGCGATCGGGCTCGAGCCCTGGGCATCGGTCGAGATCGCCGCGCCCGACGGCTCGACGGTGACGGTGACCGCGGTCCCCGCCCAGCACGGCCCCGACGGGACCGACCTCATCACCGGGCCCGTCATCGGTTTCGTGCTCCAGGCTCCCGGCGCCGACACCGTCTACGTCTCGGGCGACAACGCGGCGCTCGACGTCGTGCGCCAGATCGCCGAGCGCGTGGGATCGATCGAGGTGGCGGTCCTGTTCGCGGGAGCGGTGCAGATCCCGCAGCGCTTCGACGGCGCCTATCTCACGCTCTCCAGCGACCGCGCCGCCGAAGCCGCGAAGATCCTCGGCGCGCGCCTCGTCGTTCCCGTGCACTTCGAGGGGTGGGCGCATTTCACCCAGGGCGCCGACGCGCTGCGCGCCGCTTTCGCCGGCAACCAGGTCAGCGACGTCCTGCGGATGCCCGAGCGCGGGGAGACCCTCGCCCTGGACTGAGTGCCGCCGGCCGGGGCTGGGGCTGTGCCTCAGATCTCGTCGTGAACGCCGATGGAGCGCTCCAGCTGCTCCTCGGCATCGCCCTGGTGGCCGCGGCGCTCCTCCAGGAAGGCGCTGGCGATGGCATCGAGCTTGGTGTGCAGTGCACGGTCGGTGCGCAGCTCGGAGTTCTTGAGCACGGCGACGAGGATGAGCGTCACCGCCGACATCCCGCCGGCGGTCGCGGCCTCGAAGCGGTCGCTGGCGCCTACCGCGAGGCCGACCGCCCACGCCACCACGAGGGCCACGCAGGCGACGAAGAACACTGGTGAGCTGGCCAGAAACGAGGCGCGTTCGGCGAACTGGTCAAAGCGGCCCCGCCGGTCCTCGTTGCGGTCGGCCGGGTGCTTTAGCGTGCGGCCGAGACCGGTCGCGCGCACGGTGCTGGCAGCGCGCGCCGCTCGCTGGGTGGATCGGCTGGCTCGTGGTGGTTCGGGCATCTCCCAACCTTTAGCAGCCCCCGGCGACGCGGGCGCCGGCGTGCACGCGCGCGTCAGGCGGGAACCGGCGCGCGGCGCGTGACGCCCCCGGCCGCCGCGGCGCGGTGCTGGCCCTCGGGGATGACGCGCGTGCGCAGATCGTGCTCGTAGACCCAGTGGTCGAGCTGCATCGTGTGGCGCGGCTTCGAGGAGTAGTGGCGCACGTAGCGTCGCTCGTCGCGGCGGATCTCGGCCTCCATATCCGAGGCGCTCGGCGGCGCCCAGTCGCCGCCCAGCCACCGGCCGACGAGCTTGGCCTGGCACTCGGCGAAGGGGAAGATCGTGGGCAACGCCTGCCCGAGGCCGACGAAGGCCAGGTCCTCGAGCCCCGGCTTGAAGATCCGCTTGTACAGGCGCAGCACGTTGCCGGGCGCGGAGAGGAAGTCCGGGTCGAGGAACGGGAAGGTGATCTTGTAGCCGGTGGCGTAGACGATCGCGTCCACCGGCTCGACGCTGCCGTCGGCGAAGCGGACCCGGTCTGACTCCAGCGCGGCCACGTCGGGCTTGGCGATCGCGTCGCCGGAGCCGAGGCGCAGCAGCAGCTCGCTGGAGACCGTGGGGTGAGCCTCCAGGAAGTGGTGGTTGGGCCGCGGGAGACCGAAGTCCTCCATGCGTCCGGAGGCCAGGCGGGGAAGCAGCCGCGCGATGCGGCGCTGCAGGCCGAGCGGGATCCGCGGATTGGTCTTCACGATCGTGTCCACGGGGCGCCCGAGCACGTACTTGGGGATCACCCAGGCGCCGCTGCGCGTGGAGAGGAACACGCGCTCGGCCACGCCCTTGCGCGACAGCTCGGAGACGATGTCCACGCCGCTGTTGCCGATCCCCACCACCAGCACCCGCTTGCCCTCGAGTGCCAGCGGCTCGGTCGGGTCGATGTAGTGGTGAGAGTGGATCGTCGGCCCGTCGAAGCTCCCCGGGAAGGCAGGGTAGGACGGGTCCCAATGGTGGCCGTTGCAGACCACCAGCACGTCAAAGCGCTCGCCGTCGATGTCCCAGCCGCCGCCGTCCAGGCGTGTCGCGCGCTCGACGACGGTGCCGAAGCGGATCCGGTCGCGCAGCGCGAAGCGGTCGGCGTACTCGCGCAGGAAGCCGTGGATCTCGGTGTGATGGGGGAAGTCCGGATAGCGCCCGTCCATCGGGAAGTCCTGGAAGCTGATCGCCGTCTTGGACGTATCGATGTGCAGCGAGCGGTAAGCCGAGGAGCGCCCGTTGGGGTTGCGGAAGTACCAGTTCCCGCCGACCTCGTCGCTGGCCTCGAAGCACGCGTGGTCGACGCCCCAGTCGCGCAGCGCCTTGATCGTCGTGAGGCCGCTGACTCCGGCGCCGATCACGCATACGCGGGGGGTGTTGGGCATGCGCGGAGTCTACGGCGCGGCGGCGCTCACCAGGGCGAGTTTCTCGGCGCGGCTCAGGCGCTTGATTCGCGCCTCCTCGCGCCGCGCGGCGGTCCGGTCAGCCATCGGGATCGCCAGCTCGAGGTCGACGGGAAGCCGGCTCGCGGTATAGCGGCTGGCGACGCCCGCCCGGTGGCGGGCCACGCGGCGCTCGAGGTCCACGGTCCAGCCGGTGTATAGCGAGCCGTCGCGGCAGCGCAGCAGATAGACCCATGCCTCGGGCACGACCCACAGCTTCGCCGAAACGGCGGTCGCACCTGCGGCCGGGAGTTATCATCAAAGTCGCGCGTCAGGGCGTACCCGGTCCGCGGAAAGGGGTCGGAGCTTCAGTGCCACCCCGCGGTCTTCCAGGTAACGCCAACCTCGAGCAGCTTCGTAACGGCGCCAAGTCGTTTCAGCGAGCGGTGCGCGCCGGTGACGCCGGCGCCGCCGAGGTGGTGCGTGAGTTCCATCCCCGCTTCCCCGACGCTCAGCCGGACTCACGGGAGCTGGCCGGCTTCACCCGCGCCGACGCGCAGCTGGTGGTGGCGCGCAGCTTCAACTTCCCCAGCTGGCCCAGACTCAAGGCGTACCTGGAGACGGTCTCTGAGTACGCGCGCTCCCCGCACGAGCAGGCGGTGGGCGAGCCGATCGCCGACGACCAAGGGCTCGCCGACGAGTTCCTGCGCCTGGCCTGCCTGAACTACGGCAACGACGACCCGGCGCGGCGCCGACGTGCGGCCGAGCTGCTCGCCTCACACCCCGAGCTGGCCTCGGCCGGCATCCACACCGCCGCGGCGGCGAGCGCCGCCGAAGCAGTCCGCTCTTTCCTCGAGCGCGACCGGTCGGCGGCCAACGTCGAGGGCGGCCCGTTTGACTGGGTGCCATTGCTGTACGTCGCCTACAGCCGCGCAGGCGACCGCCCGCTCGGACCCGCATCAGTGCAGGTGGCACGGCTGCTGCTTGACGCCGGAGCCGACCCCAACGCCGGATATCTCTGGGAGGGGCTCTCGCCGCCGTTCACCGCGCTCACCGGCGCGCTGGGCTCCGGCGAGGATGACCCGCCGCCGCCCGAGCATGGACTGGCACTGGCACGGCTGCTGCTTGAGCGCGGCGCCGATCCGAACGATTCCCAGGCGCTCTACAACGAGGCGGGGAACTCCTACGACGCGTGGATCGAGCTGTTACTGGAGTTCGGACTGGGCACTGGCGACGGTGGACCCTGGCACCGGCGCTTGGCGCCCGCGCTCGAGAGCCCCCGGGACATGCTCGAGGACGCGCTCACGGCGGCGGCGGGCAAGGGGTTCGCCAAGCGGGTGCGTCTGCTGCTCGATCACGGCGCCGAGCCCAACGGCTATGGCACGCGCCATCCCATCTACCACGGGCGGTCCGCACTGGAGGAAGCGGCACTGCACGGGCATCCCGACATCGTGGCCATCCTCGAGCAGGCCGGCGCGGGCAACCCACTCGACGACACCGACATGTTCCTTTGCGTAGCCGGAGCGGGCGACCGGGGCCGTGCCGAGGAAATGCTCCGCGGCGATCCGGCCCTGCGCGACCGGGCCATCGCCCGCCGCCCCGAGCAGATCGTCCGCGCCGCGGCCACCGACCGGGGCGACGCGGTGGCGCTCCTCATCGAACTCGGCTTCGACGTCAACGCGATCGATCACACGACACCTCTGCACGTGACGGCGCTGCACGAGGCCGCGCGGCTGGGCAACCTGGCCGTGATCCGGCTGCTCGTTCAGCACGGTGCCGACCCCACCATCTGCGACTCGGGCTACGACGCCACCCCGGCCGGTTGGGCCGAGCACTTCTCCAAGAGCGAGGCCCATGCGTACCTGAGCGGGCTGGAGGCACCGAGGTGAACCCGGCCTGGCGTCACACCCGTTCTGAGAGCTGCTCGAGCGCCACCCCGCGCGCGGCCACGGCCGCCGACTGGACGATCGACGTCGTCGTCTGGCCATAGGCGGCGAAGCGGTCGATCACCTCCTCCAGGTGCTCCACCGAGCGCACGTGCGCGGTCATGATGTAGCAGTCGTCGCCGGTGATCCGGCGGCAGTCGACGACCTCGGGTGTGCGCTGGGCCAGTTCGCCGACCTGGTGCAGCTGGCGCGGGGCGGGGCGGATGCGGATGACCGCGGTGAGGCTGTAGCCGAGCGCGCGCGGGTTGAGCTCGGCGTGATAGCCGAGGATGACCCCCTCCTGCTCAAGGCGCGCCAGGCGCTCGGCCACCGCCGGCGAGGAGAGCCCGACGCGACGGCCGAGCTCGGCCAGGCTGAGGCGAGCGTCGGTCTGGAGCTCGTCGAGCAACCTCAGGTTCACGGCGTCCAGGAGCGCACCACCTTCGGCGTTTCGGCCGTTACGCCTTCGATTCTCAGGCATCCTCGCCATCCTACCTGTCGATTGCCATGGACACCAGCGAGATGGTGACGGAAGCTGGTGACCATGCCCGCGGAGACCTCCACCGTCGCGAAGCCGGCGCCCGCACCACGCCCGGTGGCGGCTCCCGAGCCGCGGCGGGCGCGTGCGGCCCGCGGCCTTGCGAGCGCGCCGCCCCACACGTACTTCGTCATCAGCGCCGTCTTTCACTACCTGGGCCCATCGTTCGCGGTGCTGCTGTTCGCCCGGGTGCAGGTCCTGGGCGTCGCGTGGCTGCGGATCGCCTCGGCGGCGCTGATCTTCGCGCTGTGGCGGCGGCCCTGGCGAGCCTTCGCTCGGCTCGACCGCGATGGACGGCGTCTGCTCATCGCCTGGGGCGCGGTACTGGCAGTGATGAACGCGTGCTTTTACTCGGCCATCAGCCGCCTGCCGCTCGGCACGGTCTCGGCGATCGAGTTCCTGCCGGTGATCCTGCTCGCGGCGATTGGCGTGCGCTCCTCGCGCAACCTCGTGGCCCTGGCGCTGGCCGTCGGCGGCGTCTATCTGCTCACGGACATCCGCATCGCGGGAGCAGCGGTCGGCTTCGCCTTCGCCTTCGCCAACGCGTTGCTGTTCTCTGTCTACATCGTGCTCGCCGACCGCGTCGCCAAGCATGAGGCGCTCAGCGGCATCGACGGTCTCGCCGCCGCGATGCTCATCGCCGCGATCGTGGTGACGCCGATCGGCGGATGGGAAGCGGTGCGAGCGTTCGCCGACCCCGTTGCGCTGCTCGCCGGTATCGGGGTCGGCGTGTCCTCGTCGGTCATCCCCTACGTCACCGACCAGCTGGCCATGGCCCGGCTCCCGCGCGCGACGTACGCCACCATGGTCGCCCTGCTGCCCGCGCTGGCGACGGTGATCGGCATCGTCGTGCTGACCCAGATCCCCACCTGGGTCGAGGTGGCGGGGCTGGCCCTGGTGGTGGCCGGGGTGGCGCTGCACCGCACCGAAGCTACGCGCTGAGCGACGCCTCGGGCCGCCTCGGCTCAAAGAGCTCGATCGGGTTGCCCGACGGGTCCTCGAGCAGGATCTGCGCGGACCCGACGCCCGAGACGATCTCGTTGCGAAAGCGAGCGCCCTCGCCGCGCAGCCTCTCCACCGTGCCGGCCAGGTCCGCCACCTCGAGCATGATCCGATTCCAGCCCCCCGGTCCCTGCGGGGTGCCGTCGGGCATCGGACGCGAGCCGCCGCCGTGATGGTCGACGGGCACGGGCGAGGCGAGCACCAGGCGCAGATCGCCGCGGGTGAGCATCGCGAACGCCGGGTCGGGGAACATGAGCACCTCGAAACCGAGCCGTGCCGTGTAGAAGGCGACGGCCTCCTCGACGCTATCGACGATGTAGCGGACGCTGACGGTGCTCATGGACTCTCCTCGGTGGTGGGTGTCGACGGTCGCTCGTGGTAGCCCGGGCCGCGGGGCTCGAACAGCTCGACGAGGTTGCCCGCCGGATCGCGCAGTAGGACGGTGTCGACCGTGGGACCTGCGGTGATCGCAGTGGCAAAGCTGATGCCCTGAGTGCGAAGCTCATCGACCGTGCCGGGCAGGTCTCTGACCCGCAGCGACATGCGGTTGAACCCCGTCCCTGGCACGGGCAGCGTCCCGTCGCCGAGCGCGTGTGGCTCGATGGGGAGGCTGAGCAGTAGCCGCAGGTCGCCGCGGTAGAGCATCGCGAAGGCCGGGGCCGGGCGCAGCTCCTCCTCGAACCCGAGCGCGTGGCAATAGAAGGCCACCGCCGCGTCCATGTCGTCGACGAAGTAGCGCACCGTCGCGGCGTGGCCGGCGGGCTCCGGCGCCCCCTGGATGCGGCGCAGTAGCGCGGTGGTGAACTGTGGTCGCGGCTCGACGGGGACGACCGGGAGGCGTAGCGCCTCGAGCGGGTCACGCGGCATGGTGCTCCCCCTCTCGGTAGACGCGCCGCAGCGCTGAACGGGCCCGGACGAGCAGCGTCTCGGTGGCGTGGACGCTGCGGTCCAGGTGCCGGGCCACCTCCGCCACCGGGAGGCCGTCGAGGTAACGCAGGGTCAGGGCCGTGCGCTGCGGAAGCGAGAGGCGCCGCAGCGCCGCGTGGGCGGCCTGGGCGTCGAGTACCTCGTGCCACGGATCCTCGCCGGCCGGGAGCTCCTGCTCCGCCGCCGCCAGCCCGCGGTGCTCGCGCTCGGCGCGTCGCCAGTGGTCGACGAGCTTGTGGCGGGCGATGCCGATCAGCCAGGCGACGGTGACGTGCGGCGGCGGCCGGCGCCGGCTGGCCGCAACCGCCGCCATGAACGTCTCTGCGGTCAGGTCCTCCGCCACCGCGACGCTGCCACAGCGTGGTAACAGGTACCCGTACACCTGGGGAAGCGCGACGGGGTAGATCGCGGCCAGCGGTGCGGCGGGGTCGGTCGTCTGGTCAGATCCGATACCACATCATCGCTCGGCGCCCCGGGACTCCGAACACGCTGCGCCAATATGAGGTGTGGCCATGACCTCCCTCACCCCGACCGAGCACAGCTTCCGCGCGCTATGGGCGCGGCCACAGTACCCCAGCTTCCTCCTGACGGTGTCGCTGTCGCGCATCGTCGCAACGATGTTCAACACCGCCGGGGTGCTGCTGATCCTGCTGCGCACCGGAAGCGCGCCCCTGGCGGGTGTCACCGCCGCCGCCGCCGTCGTTCCGGCGGCGCTGACAGGCCCGGTCCTCGGGGCGTGGCTGGACATGGCGCGGCGGCGGCGGGCGCTGATCGTCTTCGACCAGTTGCTGAGCGTGGTGGGCCTCATGGCGATGGTTCTGCTGGCGGGACATGCGCCGAACTGGACGGTCCCCGCCGTGGCGGCGGTCTACAGCCTCACGCGCCCGCTCACCCAGGGCAGCTTCTTCAGCAGCCTCGCGGTGGTTGCGGGACCCGAGCTGCTCGATCGGGCGAGTGCGATCGAGGCCACCAGCCTCAACTTCGCGGTGATCGTCGGCCCCGTCATGGCCGGCATCCTTGCCGGTGTCATCGGGCCGGCCGAGACCTTGGAGGTCCAGGCAGCACTCACGCTCGTCGTGGCAGCGCTCGTCGGGGTCAACCCCGTGTTCGACCTCGGCAGGGCCGACAATCGTCCCGACAGCCTGTCTCGAGCGCTGCGTGCGGGGCTTGGCGCTCTGGCACGCCAGCGCGTGCTGCTCGCCACCACCTTCAGCCAGTGCCTGGCGTCGTTCAGCTGGGGGCTGATGTTGGTGGGCTTTCCGCTGTACGCCGTACAGAAGCTGAACAGCGCGCCGCACGCCAGCGGTTATCTCTGGGCGGCGGTGGCGGCGGGCTCGATCCTGGGGACATTCATCCTGCACGGCCGGCCGTCGCTGCGCCGCGTAGGTCTGTCCTACGCGGCGCTCGGCGTGTCGGCGCTCCTGTGGCCTCTGGCCGGATCGCTGGTCACCGGCATCGTGCTCATCCTGCTCACCGGTTTCCTCGAGGGGCCCGCGTACTCCGGCACGATCGCCCTGCGCCAGCGCTACGCCCCAGTGGGCTCCCGCGCCCAGGTGATGACCACGGTCACGAGCATCTCCCAGATGATGATGTCCGCCGGCGCGGTGATCGGCGGTGCCCTGCATCGCCCCGACGCGCTCATCGCGATGTTCGTGATCGTGAACCTGATCGCCGCCGCGGGCGCCCTGAGCCGCCGCTCACTTGTGATCGCCTGACAGGCACCAACCCGGTTGACCTGCGCGACACTGTCAGCCGTGGCCCCACCCCACGGCGCACTCAAGACCGTCGTGCGGCGCGGCGACCTTGTCGCCGAGCGCGACCCGCGGCGCCCGTCGGGTTGGCTGTTGCGCCAGCACAATATGGACGCGTCCTACGTCGACCTCGCCGACCCGCTGCACCTGGAGTTCGACTACCTGCGCTGGATCCGCGTCGTCCTGCGCGCCGCTCGTGCGCGCCGGGTGCTGCATATCGGCGGGGGCGCCTGCGCGCTGCCGCGTGCGCTGGCCGCCGAGGATCCGGGTGGGCGCCAGGAGGTGTGCGAGATCGACGCCGACGTCCTGGCCGTCGCGCGTGAGCACCTCGGCCTGCGCCGTGCGCCCGGCCTGCACGTGCGTCACGCCGAGGGGCGCGCCTTCGTCACCGGCCAGCCGGCGGGCCGCTGGGACGCCATCGTCATCGACGCGTTCGTCGGCGCCGTCATACCGCGGCGGCTCATCACCGCCGAGGCGTTCGCCGACGCGGCCCGTGTCGCCCCGCTGGCGCTCGTCAACGTCGTCGACAACAGCGCGGCCCGCGAGGTGCACACGGTCGCCGCCGGCCTGGCCGAGGCTTATCCGCGAGTCTGGTCGCTCGGGGGGCGGGCCGGCAACACGGTCGTCGTCGGCGGCGTGGCCGCGCTCGACCTGCAGCGGATCGCTGCGCGGGTGCTCGCGGACCCCTCGCCGGCGCGCCTGACCCGACCGACCGCCATGGCCCGGCGGCTCGCCGGGACGCCGCTGCTACGCGACGACGAGGTGTGAGCAGGGAGGCGCTCGAGCCGCTCCTGTGCGGATGAGTCAGACTGTCGGCGCATCGGCGAGCGACCACGGGCGGGGAGGACATATGGCAGTGGACTTGGTCATCGACGTTGAGAACACGCCCGGAGCCTTGGCGCAGGTCGCGGGCGCCATCAGCGACGCGGGGGTCAACATCGCGGCGGCCACGTGCCTGGGCGCCGGCGACCGGGCCGAGCTGCACATCCTGGTCAAGCACGCCGAGGCGGCCCGGCACTCCCTGGCGATCTCCCACCTCGCGGTCACCCGCGAGCGCGAGGTGGTGGTGGTCGATGTCGACGACCGGCCCGGCGTACTCGCCGACCTCACGCGCAAGGTCGCCAGGGCCGGGGTCGACCTCGACCTCGTCTATGTCGCGACCCGTAACCGCGTCGTGTTCGGCGCGACCGATCTCGACGCGCTCAGGGCCGCGCTGGTCTGAGCCGGGGCCGGCCCGGCTCAGCGGGGCTCAGCGTGGGCGCAGCTCGCGGTCGCCGATGCCGACCGCGCGGACACCGGGTGGGCCGGGCACGATCCGCACCGGCAGCTCGCCGGCGCTCACCCACCGCGCCAGACGCTCACGATCCCCACTCACCTCGATCCACGCGATCGCGGGCAGGTGGTCCCGCGGCGGGCCGGGACGTTTCCCCCGGCGCTCGACGAAAAACGGGAGGCCGGGCTCGGCCATCGCCACCGACACGCCGGCGAGGTGGGCCGTCATGCCCTGGCGCCCGACGCTCGATGTCGGGATCTGCAGCGCAGCTGCCACTGCACTGACGTCGGGGACCGCTACGGCCCAGCTGAACCAGCCGTGACCGGAGGTGAGCGCGGACTGAAGCGCCGCTCCCGCTTCCAAGCGGGATGCGTCATCGGCGTCGGCGACGGCCCCAGGGGTGGTCGCCGGGGGCCGAACTGGTGCCTGCGCCGTGCTACAACTCGTGCTCGGCCAGGCGCGCGCGCAGATCCTTCACGCGCGTGCTCAGCTCAACGGTGCGCGCCCGCGTGGCGGCATGTTTGGGGTGGCCGCTGGCGCCGTCGCGGTTCGCACCCATGGCAAACGCGTACTCCCAGGAGGCCATGTGCGCCTTCAGCGCGGCGTCGGCGTCGGCCAATTCCGCCTTCAGCGTCTCGATCACGGTGTTCATTGAACCAGTGAGCACAGACGGGATCTGGGGACCACTGTCGGCTGTGCGGGCTTGGCGGTTGCCGCGGCCCGCGAGACGCCC
>DASXDW010000023.1:0-7469 GCA_036490435.1 Solirubrobacteraceae bacterium | reverse complement strand
TTTCGTGATGGCAATGGACGGATCTCGCGGATCGTGCAGTCGCTCGTCCTTGCCCGCGAGGGGTTGATCTCACCGGAGTTCAGCTCGATCGAGGAGTATCTCGGGCGCCACACTCAGCAGTACTACGCGGTGCTGCGCCAGGTGCAGGCCGGCTCCTATCAGCCCCAACGCGACGCAGCGCCGTGGGTGCGATTCTGCGTCACCGCACACATCGAGCAGGCGCGACTGCGCCTGGAGCAGCTCAGCAACGCAGCTGCCAGGTGGGCGATCCTCGAGCGACTCGTCGAGGCTCGCGGCTGGCCCGATCGGCTCGTGATCGCGCTTGAGCAGAGTCTTTTCGACGGCGCTGAGCGGGCTGCCTACGCGGCCGAGGCTGATATCTCCCTGGCGACCGCGACCTCTGACCTACGGCGGCTGCTCGACGCGGGTCTCGTCGCCCAATTGGGACGTACGCGCAGTACGCGCTACGTCGCATCCGACGAGCTCCGACGCGTCACGTACCCCGCCGCCGGCTGATCCGCGCCCTCAGGGCATGTACTTGCGCGAGCGCAGCACACCGCGGCGATGCAGCGCCAACCGCGCCGCCGCGCCCAGGGTCTTGATCCCGTACACGGTCGACTGCTTGGCCGAGGCCGACGACGCCTCGGCGAAGTACCGCGTCCGCGCGGGGACCTCGACGATGCGAAAGCCGAAGTGCACCGCCTGCATGACCACCTCCGAGTCGAACACGAAGTCGATCGAGTTGCGCAGGAACGGCACGGTGAGCAGCAACTCGCGCGAGTACGCCCGGTAGCCGGTGTGCAGCTCGGAGAAGTGCGTGCCCAGCAGCACGTTCTCGACCGCGGTCAGTCCGCGGTTGGCCACATATTTGTACCGGGGCATCCCGCTCGTCTTCCACGCGCCGGGGATGGCCAGGCGCGAGCCCAGCACCATGTCGGCGTCGCCCTCCAGGATCGGCTGGACCATGCGCGGAATCAGCGCCGGCTCGTACTGGCCGTCGGGATGGAGCATCACCACGACGTCGGCGCCCCGCTGCAGGGCCTCGAGGTAGCAGGTCTTCTGGTTGCCGCCGTACCCCACGTTGTGGGGATGCCAGATCAGGTGCAGCGGCAGCCGCCGGGCGACGTCGAGCGTGTCATCGGTCGACTTGTCGTCGACCAGGATGATCTCGTCGACGACGTCGGTGGGAATCGCGGACACCGTCGCCTCCAGCGTCCGGGCGGCGTTGCGCGCCGGCATCACGACGATCACCTTGGCGGCGATAGCCTCCGGCGAGGCCGCAGGGGGACGCTCGACGGGGGGTCCGGTCTCGGCGGCGGGCGACACGCCGCGCGAGGTTATCGGTCGGCGGTCGCCCTAGACGCGGGCGGCGCTGCGGGCCAGGCGAACCCGTGAAGTCTTGTCGAGCGCCACCTTGCGCAGGCGCACGGCGTGAGGGGTGACCTCGACGCACTCGTCGGCGCGCAGGAACTCGAGCGCCTGGTCGAGCGACATCTCCCGCTTCGGCACCAGCCGGACCAGCTCCTCGGCGGTCGACATGCGCATATTGGTGAGGTGCTTCTCCTTGACGGCGTTCACATCCAGGTCCTCGGCACGTGAGTTCTCGCCTACGATCATCCCCTCGTAGACCTCGTCGCCGGGCTCGACGAACAGGGTGCCGCGCTCCTGGAGGTTGAACAGCGCGAAGGCGGCCACCGTGCCGCGCCGGTCGGCCACCAGCGACCCGGTGGGGCGCGTGCGCAGCTCGCCATGCCACGGCTCCCAGCGATCGAACACGTGGTGCACCAGGCCGGTGCCCCGCGTCTCGGTGAGAAACTCGGTCCGGAAGCCGATCAGTCCTCGCGCCGGGACGAGGTACTCCATCCGCACCCAGCCGGTGCCGTGGTTGACCATCTGCTCCATCCGGCCCTTGCGCAGCGCCATCAGCTGGGTGATCACCCCGACGTACTCGTCGGGGGCGTCGACGCTCATGCGCTCCACCGGCTCGTGGCTCTTGCCGTCGATCTCCCGGGTGACCACCTGCGGCTTGCCGACGGTCAGCTCGAACCCCTCGCGGCGCATCAGCTCCACCAGGATCGCCAGGGCAAGCTCGCCGCGGCCCTGGACCTCCCACACGTCGGGGCGCTCGGTCTCCGTGATCCGCAGCGACACGTTGCCGACCAGCTCCCGTTCCAGCCGCGCCTTGACCTGGCTGGCGGTGAGGAACGTCCCGTCCTGGCCGGACAGCGGGGACGTGTTGATCCCGATCGTCACCGACAGGGACGGCTCGTCGACGGTGATGACCGGCAACGGGCGCGGGTCCTGAGCGTCGGTCAGCGTGTCGCCGATCGTGATCTCCGGGATCCCGGCGACCGAGATGATCTCGCCGGCCGCCGCCTCGACGGCCTCGACGCGTTCCAGCGATTCAGTCACGTATAGCTCGGACACCTTGACCCGCTCGAGGGTGCCGTCGTGGCGTGACCAGGCCACCGTCTCGCCGCGCCGGATAACACCGTTACGCACGCGGCAGATGGCCAGGCGCCCGACGTAGGGCGACGCGTCCAGGTTGGTGACGTGCGCCTGGAGCGGATGGTCGGGCTCGTACTCCGGGGCGGGGATGCGCTCGACCAGCAGGTCCAGCAGCGGCTGCAGGTTGGCATCCGGCTCGGTCCACCCCGACGGGTCCAGCGATGCGGCGCCGGCCCTGGCGTTGGTGTAGACGATGGGGAAGTCGATCTGGGACTCGTCGGCGTCGAGATCCAGGAACAGTTCGTAGACCTCGTCGATGACCTCGTCGATGCGCGCATCGGGGCGGTCCACCTTGTTGACCACCAGGATCACCGGCAGTCGCGCCTCCAGCGCCTTGCGCAGCACGAACCGGGTCTGGGGCAGGGGCCCCTCGGAGGCGTCGACGAGGAGCAGCACGCCGTCGACCATGGTCAGCCCGCGCTCGACCTCGCCGCCGAAGTCGGCGTGGCCGGGGGTATCGACGATGTTGAGCTTGACCCCGCCGTAGCGGACGGCGGTGTTCTTGGCCAGGATCGTGATCCCCTTCTCGCGCTCGAGGTCCATTGAGTCCAGGACGCGCTCGGCCACGTCCTGATTGGAGCGGAAGGCGCCCGACTGCCACAGCAGCGCGTCGACGAGGGTCGTCTTGCCGTGGTCGACATGGGCGATGATCGCGATGTTGCGGATATCTGATCTGGTTGCCATGGGGCGGGGCTGAGGTTAGTCTGCCCGCCGTGCCATCCGCCCTCGCCCTCCGCCGTGCGCTGATTGGCACGCTGGTGGCCGCGATCGCCACCGTCGTTGTGGCCGCCGCCGCGGCCACCGCACTCGCCGCCCCGGTCGGCGAGAAGTCCCAGGTCCGCCACGTGTTCGTGATCGTGCTCGAGAACGAATCGGCCGCGGTGACCTTCGGGCCCACCTCGCCCGCGCCCTACTTGTCCAAGACGCTCACCGCGAAGGGAGCATTCCTCCCCAACTACTTCGGTGTCGGCCACGCCTCGCTGGACAACTACATCGCCATGATCAGCGGCCAGGCGCCCAACCCCTCCACACAGGCCGACTGCGGCGTGTTCGCCAACTTCACCGCCGGAGGGTCGCTCGGGTCCTTCGGCCAGCAGCCCGGCAGCGGGTGCGTGTACCCGTCGAACGTGATGACGCTGGCCCAGCAGTTCCTCGGCAACGGTTTGACCTGGCGCGACTACAACGAGGACATGGGGGCCGACCCGACCCGGGAGTCGGCGACCTGCGGTCACCCGGTGGTCGGCCAGCCCGACCACACCGAGGGCGCCACGCCGACCGACATGTACGCGAGCCGCCACGACCCGTTCGTGTACTTCCACTCGATCATCGACGACGCGAAGCTGTGCGGCAGCCACGTGGTCAACCTGAGTCTGCTGCCCAAGGACCTGGCGCACGTCTCGAGCACCGCCAACTACACCTTCATCACGCCCAACCTCTGCGACGACGGGCACGACGCCAGCTGTGCCAACGGCGAGACCGGCGGCCTGCCCCGCGCCGATGCCTTCCTGAAGACCTGGGTGCCCCAGATCACCGCGTCGCAGGCGTTCAAGGAGGACGGGCTGCTGATGGTCGTCTTCGACGAGGCGACGGGCGGAGACTCGAGCTCGTGTTGTGGAGAGCTCGCCGGGCCGGCCGCACCTGAGCCCGGCGGCACGGGCCTGGGCGGCGGGCGCACCGGCGCCGTGCTCCTGTCGCCGTGCATCGCACCCGGGACCGTCACCAACACGGCCTACAACCACTACACGATGCTCGGCAGCATCGAGAACATCTTCGGGCTGTCGCACCTCGGCTACGCCGGGCTGCCGCACTCCACCTACTTCGGCAAGGACATCTATAAGCGCCAGTGCGGGCCGTCGCCACCGACGATCCAGAGTGGCGTGGCCGAGGGCTTCGTGGTCAAGGGGTCAAAGAGCGAGAGTGTGCAATTGACCTGGCGCGTTTCCACCGCCGGTGGCACCCCCCTCGCGTACTCACAGCTCCAGGAGCGCGTCGGCCGCGCCTGGCACATCGTGCTGAACCACGCGATGCGCACCACCTACGCGTTCACCCGCAGGACCCGCTCGGCGTTCGTGTTCCGGGTACGGGCCGTCAACACCGCGGGTCAGGCCTCCCGCTGGTCCCGGATATCGGTCCCACGCCCGCCCACGTCGTCCAGCAACCTCACGCGGGCATTCAAACGCGGTTAGCATCCGGGTCGCCGCCTCCGGCTGGTCGACGTCCGCGGGTTCGTGGCGCTGGAGGGGCTGGCGATCGCCTCACGCACCGGCTGACGCGTCGTCGTCGGCGCGGGCCGGTTCGGGCTCTGGCTCGGCGTCGGGCGCGCCGTTCGCGGCGCTCTCGGTTCCCGAGCCCAGCTGACCGCGCCGCGCCGCCTCGAGCGACTCGGCGACCATCGCGTCCAGTGCCGCGGTGCCCGATGGCTGAGGCTGCGCCGCCTGCACCTCGCCGGAGGGAGCCGCCGCGCCACCCAGAGCCTGGACCAGCGGGCGCACCACGTCGACGGGGAAGACGATCGTCGAATTCTGGCCGCCACCGATCTCGCGCAAGGTCTGCAGGTAGCGCAGCTGCAACGTCACCGGGTTGCGGCCGATCACGTCGGCCGCCTCGGCCAGCTTGGCCGCCGCCTGCGCCTCGCCCTCGGCGTTGATGATCTTGGCGCGGCGCTCGCGCTCGGCCTCGGCCTGGCGGGCGATCGCGTGCTGCATCCGCTCGGGAATCTCGACGTCCTTGATCTCGACCGTGGTCACCTTGATACCCCACGGCTCGGTCTGGGCGTCGATCACCTCCTGCAGCGACGCGTTGAGATGCTCGCGCTCGGACAGCAGCGTGTCCAGATCGACGACGCCGAGCACCGAGCGCAGGGACGTCTGCGCGATCTGCAACGTCGCCGATTGGAAGCTCTCGACCTCAGTGACGGCCTTGCTGGGGTCGATCACCCGGTAGTAGGTCACGGCGGTGACCCGAGCCGGAACGTTGTCGCGCGTGATGATCTCCTGCGGCGGGATCGATAGCGTCACCGTGCGTAGGCTCACCCGGACCATCCGGTCAAGCGACGGGATGAGCAGCTGCAGTCCGGGGCCGCGGACCTCCGTGAGCCGGCCCAGGCGGAACACGATCCCCCGCTCGTACTCGCGCAGGACCCGGATCGCACTGGCCACGGCGGTGAGCGCCACCACCAGGATCACGGCAAGGACGACGATGATGGCAGTGACCATGGTTACAACAGCTCCCATTCTTCGGCCGGGCGCACCGAGAGCGTCAGCCCGTTGAGGTGCTCGACGACGATCTGATCGCCGGCGTGCAGTTCAGGCACCTCATCCTCCTCGCCGGGCCCCAGCGACCGGCGCGCGCGCCACAGGGCCCCGTCGACCGCCACGCTGCCCGTGGCCTCGGTCCAGTTTCGCACCGTGCCCAGGTGGCCGATGATTCCCTCCGCGCCCGTGCGCACGCGGCGGTGGCGCACGGCGCCGGCCTTCCGAACGGAGAACACCACGCCTCCCGCCCCGGCGGCAGCCAGTGCGCCGCCCGCCAGCAGGGCCACCAGGACCCCGGCTCCGAGACCGGTGATCGCCAGCACGGCTCCCAGCGCCATCACCAGCACGCCCGCGCCGCCCGCGATCCCCTGCGTGGGGTAGTGCGCCTCCGTGATTGCCACCACGGCCCCAATCACCAGCAAAGCGAGGCCTACCGACGTCATGGCTTAATCGTACGCCGCTGATGACCCCTGCACGCCTGCGCAACACCGCCCTCCTCGTCGCCGGGTGCTTTTTCATGGAAAACCTCGACGGCACCATCGTCACCACCGCCGCGCCCCGGATCGGGCGCGCGCTGGGCGTGCCTGCGACGTCGGTCGGCCTCGTCATCGCGGCCTACATGGTCACCCTGGCCGTCCTCATCCCGCTGAGCGGCTGGATCGCCACGCGCTGGGGCGCGCGCCACGTATTCCTGTCGGCGATCGCGATCTTCACGCTCTCCTCGCTGGCCTGCGCGGCCAGCGCCACCTTCGTCGAGCTGGTGATCTTCCGTGTGCTCCAGGGGGTGGGCGGGGCGATGATGGTTCCCGTCGGCCGCCTCGTGGTGCTGTCGCGCACCGAGAAGTCCCAGATGCTGCGGACCGTGGGCCTGCTCGTGTGGCCGGCCCTGGTGGCGCCGGTCATCGCGCCGCTGGCCGGCGGGCTCATCACCACCTACGCCAGCTGGCGCTGGCTGTTCCTCGTCAACGGCCCGCTCGGCGTCGTGGCCTTCGTCGTCGCGTGGCGCCTCATCGACTCTCCGCGCACCGACGAGCCGCCGCCGCTTGACCCGCTGGGCGGCCTGCTCACCTGCGGCGGCCTCGCCGCGGCGACCTACATGGCCTACCTGCTCTCGCAGCCTCGCATTTCCTGGGAACGGGTGATCGCCTGCGCCGCCGTCGCGATCGTCGCTCTCGCCGGCGCTGCCGTGCACCTTTTGCGCGTCGCGCACCCGCTCATCAACCTGCGCACGCTGCGCGTCCCGACCTTCCGCACGGCGCTGGGCAGCGGCACGCTGTTCTGGACCGCCATCACCTCGGTCCCATTCCTGCTCACGCTGCTGTTTCAGAACGCGTTCGGGTGGAGTCCGGTCAAGTCCGGCGCGGTCGTGCTCTTCGTCTTCGTCGGCAACCTCGCGATCAAGCCCGCCACGACGCCGATGCTGCGGCGATGGGGCTATCGCAGGGTGCTCCTGGTGGCCACCACCGGTGCGGCGGCCACCATGGTCGCGGCCGCCTTCTTCCACGCCGGCACGCCGCTGGTGGTGATCGCGGTGGTGGCCGTGCTCGACGGGATCGGCCGCTCGGTGAGTCTCACCTGCTACTCCACGATCGCCTTCTCAGACACTCCGCCCGAGCAGATCCGCGACGCCAACACGCTGCAGGCCACCGCCCAGCAACTGGCCGTCGGGCTCGGCGTGCCGGCGGGCGCGGTGGCGCTGCGGGCCGG
>DASXDW010000010.1:0-30289 GCA_036490435.1 Solirubrobacteraceae bacterium | reverse complement strand
TGTACGCGCGTCCTCGACGCGCTCGCACTTAAGGTCCCGCAATGCATAGAACACGGAACTCCGTCGCGGAGACTCACGGCCGCGGCGCCGCGTAGGCAGCCGCAGGCGACGATCGGCCCGGCCGCGCTTGCGCTATCGCGGCGGAGCGATCGCCCAACGTGGGCGAGGCGGACGATCCCTTTCACGTAGAAGCAGGCGCTGACCCGGGGATCAGCACGCGCATGCTCGCCGTTGGTTGCGAGCGTCGGCGCCGGAGCGGAAAGCGTGCGTCCGAACTCGACTCCTTCTGGGTCGACCATTGATGCCCGGCGCTCAATAGTGCGCTACTTCTAGGAATCCAAAAGGGCGCCAGTTGGTGGCGACCGGTGCCGGTCTCAGGCTCGTCGTGTTCAGCGACGAGGAGGAGGTCGGGAGTGGTGGTGAGCGCGTTGGAGTGGGCGGAGATCAGGGCGCTGGCGAGCGATGGGGTGTCGCAGCGGCAGATCGCCAAGCGGCTCGGAGTTCATCGGCGGACGGTCGCGCGGGCGTTGGCGTCGGATGCGCCGCCGCGGTATTTGCGCGCGCCGGCCGGCTCGCAGCTTGACCCGCTGATGCCGGTCAGTGAGGGGTTGTTGCGGGAGTGGCCACAGATCAAGGCGCCCCGGCTGACGGAGATGCTGCGCGATGAGCATGGCTATGAGGGGTCAGTTCACTGACGATGGGTCCGGCCATACCCACGCCGTAACCCGCCGCCCAGTGGGACGTTGATCAGCCGAGGGTCGCGTCCGGGCGTTCGAGGCAGGTCCCGACGGGCTTGACGTGATCGCGGTCGGCAGTCCCAAGCCCGGCGACGGCGATGGCGTCCGCGCCACCGCGACGTGGCCAGACGCCGGATAGCGCGCCGGGCGTCAGCCGCGGGCGAGGCGGGCGTGGATCGGGCCGGGCTGGGTCGAGGTCACGAGAACGTTGACCGCGCAGGTGCGATGGCGGCGGACCGTGGCGATCCGGCTGTGGGATGGCACCGCGACCCGGAGCGGCTGGCGGTCGACGGCGGACCTGGTTGCGCCATGATGTCCGGCGTAGCAGCTGGTCGCGACCACGACGTCGGCGTGATGATGGGGCGTGCCGCGCAGGACCAAGTTCACCTTCCCCGGCCGCGTGACGTACTGGCTCACCCGTGCTCGGATACGCCCGGTCGGGACCTCGACGGTGCCGGTGGTCCCCCGCGGCGGTCGGCGGCCCACATACCGGTACCGGTGGACCGTGCGGTGCATCGTGCACCGGTGGTGGCGCGAATCGCACCTGGTGGACACGACCGCGGCCACGCATCGGTGAGTCTGGGCGCTGCAGGAGGCGAATACCTGCTGGGAGCCTGAGCTCACCACTACCTTGAGCAGCCGGCTGACGAGCAGCACCTCATTCGCGAGCGCGGGGACCAGGGACGTGGGCCGGGTGTACGTCGCCACCGCGGCTCCGCTGGCGTCGGTCTCGGTCACCGTAGCCGGCGTCAGCGCGGCGATCCTGCGGAGCAGCTTTGCCCGGCTGACCGTGCCGAGGTGAACAGAGGATGCGTTCGACCCCGGGATGGTGACGAGGTTCCCGTAGACCGGACGGGTGACCGACGGTGCGCCGGAAAACGCGTACGTGACCGAGCTGACCCCATCGGGGACGAGCGCAACCGAAGGCGCGGTCCCCGTCAGCCCGAAGCCCGTCGCCCCGAGATAGCTCGCCATCGCGGTCAGGCTCTCGCAGTTCGCCGTCGCGACCGTGTGGGACTTCCCGCGCTTGCCCGGACGCTTTCCCGGCAGGATTGAGACCGGCGACTCCGCGGGGACGAGCTGCGTCGTGATCAGACACACCCCGGGGCCGGTGCCCGCGGCCTGTGCGTACAGCGCGAAGACGGCACGGAGGCCCGCGAGAGCCCGAAGATGGGCACACCGAGCCGGTAGGCTGGGAGCGGTCAACGTCGCGGGCACCGCATACAGCGGTCCGCCCTTGACCAGCCCGAGGTTGACACGCACCGACGCCGACGGGTCGTAGGTCGTTGCGTGCGCTCTCGCGAGGGCATGACCCAGGTCGCCAGCCGCGGGGAGCGTGTCGGCTGCGGTCCGCGTGACCCGGAAGATCGAGAGCTCTGCGGCCACCTGAGGGTCTGCGCTCCCGGCCACCGCACTCGCAGCGCGGCCCCCTTGGCCCGCGATGATCTTCGCGCACTGGAGGAGCAGGTGACTGTGCGCCGGCTTGCTCGCGGCCGACGCGACGGTGACGCCGGCGGCGATCAACATCGCCGCAATCGCACCGACGGCGATCAGTGCCCGAATGCGTCCCGCTCGCAACCGCATGGCCGCGCAGAGTACTCGGCGCCGACGAGAATGGTCAAGCATCCCTCACGACAGGTGTCAGAGAATCAGAGACGCGGGCCACCCGAGTGGAACTGCCGCACGCCGAAGGTCGAGCAGCGCCCGCTTCAAATTGTCGAATGACGGGCTTTGGCCAGCTGGGAGCACGCGAAGGTCTGGGATCTTGATCCAGGGAGCAATCTCGCTCGCTGCCCGCAACACCCCGATTAGCGCCGCTCCTACCTGCCGAAGGTGCTCTTCGTCGTTCATAACCCTGGACTGCTCGACCGCAGCGAGGCCAGCCCGAGCCGTGGCAACCGAAGCAATTGCTGCAACAGCAGCGAAGAACAGCGATACAGCGGCGATCGGGCCACGATCGGACGGTAGGAGGGGGGCTCGTACAGCCTTGCCGTACCCGTGACGACGCCCTCTCTCGGTTCCGGGTTACGGACGCTGAACGACCAGCACCTGATGTCACCCGGCGCCCAGACGGGCTCGACTTAGCTTCAGAAAGGTCCAGCGACGCCCTTTGGCAACTGCTTTCCGCACTGCCCGCTCGTCATCCTGACTGGCGCAATGCGACGGAATCGGCGCCTCGGCTTCTTACTTTGGTTGACTGCCAAGGCGTGCCAGGTGCTGCCATCCGCTTGCAGCGGGATCAGAATCCGTGGATGGACCGACTCCGGCGGTACAAGGTCCTCCTGGATGGGAGGCAGGTCAGCCTCATCGGGCGTGGGGAGAGGATTGTGCTGCCGGTTGAGCCGGGTGAGCACACGCTCCAGCTCGCCATTGACTGGGCCACGAGTCCTCCGGTCGCTCTTCGCGTCGAGGTTGGAGAAGAAGTGGGCATGCGGTGCGCCTCCAACGCGAGCCCCCTGACGGTTCTGTACTGGATCACCTTCGGCCGGCGGCGGTATCTGCGGCTGGAACCCGAGGCCCGGAGCGGGACCCCGCAGCCTGCGGGCGCTTAATTCGCGCTCGCTTTCGCTCGGCGCACAGCGTCGCGCTCACGCTCGCTTGGCGACGGTTCCGGGTCTGTGCGTAGGGTCTGAGCGTGCCGGTTCGGGCGTTGATGCTGGATGTCGATGGGGTGGTGGTGCGCGACCCCGAGGCGCGGCCGTGGACGGCAGATCTCCAGGTTGAGCTCGGGATCGACCCGGCGCTGCTGTCCAGCGAGTTCTTTGACGTCTACTTCGATGAGGTGCTGCTCGGGCGCGCCGATCTGATTGAGCGTCTTGACCGAGTGCTGCCGACCCTTGGGGCGGTGTCGTCGAGTGAGCTGGTCGCGTACCGGTTCACGCGGGATTCCGTGCTGGATGCGCGACTACTCGCTGATCTCGACGCGGCCAGATCGCAGGGACTTCAGCTCCACCTGGCAACGTTGCAGGAGCATCGACGAGCCAGCTTTCTCTGGGACCAGCTGGGTCTCTGCGAGCACTTCGACGCGATGCACTACAGCGCTGCGCTGGGCGGCCACCAAGTCCGATCCGGCGTTCTACAGCCGGGTTGAGAGACGCACCGGTCTGGCACCTGGGGCGCACTGCTTGATCGACGATCGCATCGAGAACGTCGAGGCGGCCCGGGACGCAGGCTGGCAGGCGTTCTTATGGACGGCGTCCTCGCGGCTGCGAGACGTCCTGCGCAGCATCCAGCGCTGAAACTCAGAGTCCTCGATCGAAGAACTCGCTTTCGATGACGCCCCAGGGCCGCCACGGACGACCGCTTGGCGACGGCTGCATCAGCGTTGAGCCCTGGCACCGATCCGTCTATTCTGTCTGACAGAATGAGTCGATGGAGATCAGGCACACGCGGTCGTCGACGCGGCACCGGATCAGCCGGCCGCGCAGCCGCTACGTGGTCGAGACCGCCGGCGTCATCTTTGCCGAGCCGGCGCCGAGCGGCTCGGTGCTGACCGATCCGCGATTGGTGTTCCTCGGTCCTGACCAGCAGGGCGAGCTGCTTGAGGTGATGGCGATCCAGACCGACGATGGTGGGCTGTTGATCATCCATGCCCAGCCGATCCGTGATCGATACCTGAGGTGCCTGGAAGGAGGGTTCTGATGAGCAAGCCGTCGCGGGCCAAGAGCGGTGTTGAGATCACCGAGGAGATTGCCGAGCGGCTGGCCGACGAGGCCGAGGCCGGCTATGAGCTGACCGACGCCAAGCGGGTGGGTCGGCGGTCGCTCTCGGGAGCGTCGGGCAGCTCGCCGCGGGTGAACTTCCGGATGACGGCCGAGCTGCAGGCGCGCGCGCAGGAGCGCGCCGAGCGTGAAGGCAAGACCGTCAGTGAGATCGCCCGCGAAGCGCTTGAGCGCTACGTCAGCTGAGCGGCACGCGCGGGCATCCCCGCGGCCGCGATCGGCTCGGTCGATGTGGGGCGACCGGCGGCTGCGCCACGGCTACCCGCAGCGCAACCGCCGGCACGGATCACCGACCGGGACGCAGCCCGGCGGAGGCGGAGATCATCGGCGGGCGGCGTTCATGGATGGTGTGGATGATCTCGGTGTTATCGATCCCGCGGAGATACACCGAGGTGATCGCGAGGTTCGCATGCCCGAGCTGGCGCTGAATGACGACCAATGGCACCCCCTCGCGGACATCTCCACCGCATGCGCATGACGCAACTGATGCGGCGCGAACCTCCGCCTCACGCCCGCGCGCGCTGCCGTATCCCGCAATTGGACGCGGATCGTGGCCGGAGCGCACGGTCGACCACGCGTCGGGCCGCGCAGCACGCAGAACAGCGGCCCTACCGGCAGGGTTCGTCGCAGCTGGAGCCAATGCTCGAGCTGCTGCCATGCCCAGCGATCCATCCCGACCTCGCGGCGTTTGCCGCCTTTGCCCTGCCGCACGAGGATCGCGCCGCGCTCAAGATCCAGATCGCTCTCGCTCAACGCAAGCGCTTCGCTGACCCGCAGCCCAGCCCGCCACAGCACCACGATCAGGGAGCGCAGCCGCACCCCGCCAGCCGTCTCACCGGCGGCGCTCATCACAGCGACGATCTCATCGACCGTCGGCGGATCCGGCGGATAACGCAGCCCCTTGTTCCTCGGCGGACGACCGCGGTGATACCCCGGCAGCGTCGCCGGTGAACGGCTCCGACCAGCACAGTCCAACAGCGGTGAAGACTGCATCTCGCCCTCCTAAAGGACGCAGATCAATAGGTCGCAACCATCCTCCCGCGCGGCGGTCGACGTTCGCATGGATCACCAGCGACACGCTCTTCCCGACCCCCCTCCGCGACGATCTGGGATGTGGGTGTCTTCCTCGGCCGTCGCGACCGGCCGCTCTACGTGAGGGTCACGTTGCGGCTGCTCAGGCCTGTGGGCACACGGCGGGCAAGCTCGCCGAGAGCTTGGTCCGAGGTAACGGGACGGCGCGCGGATCACCTCGTCCGGGAGACCGGGAACGAGCAGCCCTGGGCCTGAGTGGGGGGGCCTGAGAGGTCCTTATGACCGGCGGAGCTGTCGTAGAGCCGCTCTCGCCGGCTCGTATGCACGACCGAGCTCGACGGGCTTCGCGGCGAGGGAGCCAAGCTGGAGCGGGCTGGGCCGCAGGACGCGGGTGCGTCGATCCGGGCGGCGCAGCGCGTGCTCATGCCCGGACGTGACCCCCATGTGAGACACGCACGCGGCAGGCCGCGACGGCGGTGCAACGTTTGGCGATGTCGCGACATCTCCCGTATAGGACCGGTTGTCTTTGCCAGCTGAACATGAGGTTTGTGATGCGTACACGAAGTCTGCCATTGCCGATGGCCGGATTGGCCGCGGCGGTCGTCTCCTCCGCCGCCCTGATCGGGGCCGGCACAGCGGTGGCCGCGCCGACGGTCTCGGTCGTTGCCAAGGGCCTGAATAATCCCCGGCACCTGGCGTTTGGGCCGGGCGGTGATCTCTACGTCGCCGTCGCGGGGGCGTCGGCGGCAAGGACTCGCGCGCGTGTCTGCCCGGCACCGGAGTCCTCGGCCGCGCGACGCGCTTCTGCGCCGGGCAGAGCTCGGCGGTCGACCGAGTCACGCTCGCCGGCCACAGCACGCCGGAGCTCAAGCTCCTGCCCTCGGTCCGCGAGCGCGACACCGGCCAGGTCACGGGGGTCAACGCGGTCACGTTTCACTCAGACCACCCGGTGGTCCTGATGGGCGACGTCCAATCCGACGCGATCGGGCAGGCCCCGCTCAACGGCGGCCAGTCCGGAAGCTTCGGTCGGCTGGCGGAGGCCGAGCTGTACAAGAAGACCGGACAGATGTTCCTGAATGGCCCGGGGGTCGACATCAGCGGTTTCGCGGCGACCCATCCGCAGCCCGCGGCGACGCTCGGCGGCGTGCCGGGCCAGACGCTCTATGACTCCGATCCGCAGAACCTTGTCCCCTACCGCGGCGGCTATGCCGTCGTCGATGCCGGCGCCAACGACGTGCTCACCGTCAACTCCGAGTCTCGGGTCTCGATCGCCGCGCGACTGCCCACGACTGACGAGACCGCTCCCGCGAACTCACTCGGCCCGAACTCCCCGACGCAGACGATCGCCGCTCAAGCAGTCCCGTCATCGGTAGCGGTCGGGCCTGACGGTGCCCTGTACGTCGGCGTCCTGCGCCGCTTCCCCAGCCTGTCCGGCAGCGCCGCGGTCTACCGGATCGTGCCCGGCCAGGCGCCCGTCGCGGTCGTCACCGGCCTCACCCGGGTGACAGACGTTGCCTTCTCCCCGACCGGCCAGCTGCTCATCCTCGAGAGCAACACCGGCGGCGATCTCGCCCCGGCGAGCACCGGAGGGGCGCTGCTCAGCGCCACGCTCAACGACACCACTCCGGTCACGGCAACCAACCTCGGGGTCTCGGGGCTCGTGGACCCAGCCGGCCTCGCGGTCGACTCACGCGGAAACGCCTACATCTCCAATCACGCGTCCGGAGCACACCAGGGCCAGATCATCAAGGTCGGCGGTCTGAGCTAGATCCGCGCCCATCCCCTACCCATTCCCTCGAGCACTCGCCACCGCCCCGGCCGGGGAAGTCTCGTGTCAGCGGCCGAGACCTCTCATTCGGCGACGAAACAGAAGCCGGTCATGACCAGATGCGCTTGCCGATTCGGCGATGGTCCGACGTCGGTCACCGTGAGATAATCCGCTTTCGCGTGCCTCGCTCAGCCCACAAGAATGCAGTTAGCGGGTTGAAGTCGGTGCAACACGTTTTGCCCTTCTCGAAGACCACACACGGCAAGCCCTCGAGCGCGGAACGGTCGCTGTTCGCGGCATCAGCCGTGTTTGCGTACGCAGTATGGGAGTTCTAGCCGAAGGTTGGCAATCGAGAGCGTTACGTTTCTTGCGAAGAACAGCGACGAGCAGCATGTGCCCGAAGCGGCTCGCACGTTGATCGAGCACAACAGCAAGACCTGGGAGCTCGCAGTGCATCCCGGGTGGCGCCAGCTATGGATCGACCGAGTGATCGAGCGCGCGCGGGGGAAGGAAGGTGCCGACGACTCGTTCGGCTTGTCTACCGCCAACGAGAACAAGGTGAAGCGCCTGTTCGAGCACATCGGCGTTGATCCATTTTCGAACGTGGACGTCGAGGTCCCCGACGGCGATACGCCGACGAACAAGCTCGATGATCTCGTTCGCTTACGTGGTCAGATCGCCCACACCGGCAAGCAAGGGCAACGCGGTGTGGTACCAGGAGTTCGTCGGTAACCATTAAGAAGAGCGCTCTTCCGCAGGCTTGCGCCCGTCGGTGACAGGGGGCGTCGTGGCAGGAGTGGTGGGGCTGTACGTAAGCGCCTGTGGTGGTGCGGCGCGTCCGGCACCGCTGCGGATCAGGATCAGACCGAAGACGCTGCTGGTCGATGCCTCGCCGCAGATCACGATTGCCGGGTTGCGTCCTGGCCAGACCATTCGGTTGACCGCGACGACGCGTCGGGCGATGTATGTGTGGAGCGGATCGGCGACATTCCGCGCTGACGCCCACGGAGAGGTGGAACTTGCCCACCAGGCGCCATTGGATCACGCGTATGACGGGACCGCGGCGTTGGGGCTGCTCGGGGTGCAGAAGGCCGGGGCGGCGGTCTCGCCGCAGCCCGGCCCCACGATCACAACGTTTCATGCGAGCGCCGCGGGACGATCGGCGACCGCGACGCTGCGCCAACTGGGGGTCACGCTGATGTGCGAATGCGTGTGAAGACGGTGCGCCGGGACGGCTTCGACGGTCAGCTGTACCTGCCCCCGGGGCACGCCCGTCGGCCCGCGGTCGTGGTGTGGAGCGGTTCGGAGGGCGGGATCAGCACCAGCGGCGGTTGGGCGGGGGTGCTCGCCTCTCATGGGATTCCTGCACTTGGGATCGCCTACTTCGACGCTCCCGGCCTTCCGTGCGCGCTCTCGCGAATTTTCGCTGGAGTACTTCGTGCGCGGATCAACTTCATGCGCCACCAGCCCGGCGTCGATCCCCATCGGGTGTGGCTGCTCAGCGGCTCGCGCGGCTCAGAGGCCGAACCGCTGATCGCGGCGCACTTCCCCAAGCTGATCCACGGCTTTGTTGCCGCGCCGCCGGTTCGACCGGCTACGGCTCGGTCGAGGGGCAGTGCCGGCCGAGCTCGCCGGTGGCCTGGACGCTGCGGGGACGCGCCGTCCCGTATGCGCTGACCGGCTCGGGGCTGACCAAGCAGGGGACACCGAGCACCCGCCTCGGGTTCATGCAGACCCTCCACGCCGCCCGCACCCGCCACGCGCTGATCCCGATCCAGGGCTTCCGCGGACCGGTGCTGTTGCTCGCCGACGCCGATGATCAGCTCGCGCCCTCGCCGATCTCTTCGGCGCAGATGATGCATGAGCTGCGCCACGACCCCGCCCCGCACGAGCGCCGCATCTACCCGAGGGTCGGTCATGTTGTGCTCGGCATCCCATCGGTGCCAGCCCAGGTAGCCGGCGAGCGCGGGCGCTCGCTCGGTGGGTCAGAGGCCGCCGACGACGCGGCCCACCGCACCGACTGGCCGCTCATGATCCGCTTCATCAGACAAAACTGAATCGACCATTCAGCGTGACGCCAGCGCGTCGCGCTGGACATGCGCAAGTCAGGAGCACACGACGCCCCCACTAGCGCGGCGCGCAGCCATCCGGCCTGCCTGCGCTAACGCTGCGCCGGCGTCCGGACCGCCTCAATGCATGGGCTCCCACGATGCAGCGGGAGTTGATCGCGGCGGTTGAGACCGCTGTTTCCGACGCGATGTAGAAGAGCGCCGAGCGCTCATAAAGCTCGGCGACCTGACCAAGGCGATGACCCGCGGCGGTTGCCCCAGGAGCTGACGGTTCCACACCGGTGTTGAGACCCCGCGAGCGGGTAGGCGGTGCCTGGCCTACTCAATGTCCGCCCAAGGAGACCGCATGCCCGAGTCAGACACCTACAGAGTCATCGAGATCGCTGGGACCTCGCCCGATGGCGTCACGGAAGCGATGCGCGCAGGCGTCGCGCGTGCCGCGAGGACACTGCGCGGCCTCGACTGGGTCGAGGTTCGGAGCATCCGCGGACACGTCGAGCGGGATGAGATCGCGCACTTCCAGGTCGAGATGCGAATCGGGTTCAAGCTCGAGGAACAGTAGGCGCAGAAACGTTCAGGGGGTTCGGGCTTCCGCTTTGGTCGGCGGGACGGGGTGCATCCAGGGCGCTCGATTTGCGACGGAGACGCCCGTCAGCGATTCGGTGTCTGGAGCTCAGGGACGATGGCCACGCAGCGCGCGGGAAAGCCGCTGCCGCCTGCCGGCCGGGGCCAGGATGCGAGCAGCAACGCCCCTCGCTCCGGAACCTCAGCGAGATCGGCGAGCATCTCGATCTGCCAGCGACCGGCGGACAACACGTATGCCTCGGCATCGGTGCGTCCTGCGCAGACCTCGAGGCCAGGGTCGGTATCGGTCTGCTCGTGGCCCACCGCTGCGACCGCGCGCTCCCCGATGAGCACGTGCAGCGCGGCGACGCTCCAGCCCGGCGAGCGCCCGCCATTGGCCATCGCTTCTGGATCGGGCCAGCGCGCGCTCCATCCCGTGCGCAACGCAACGAACGCGCCCGAAGGGATCCGCCCGTGCACTGCCTCGTGGCGATCGATCAACTCCGGACCGGCGACGAAGCCTGGATCGGCGGCCACCTCCGGTCGAGCGTCTAACACGACAAGCTCCAACAGCATCTCCCTCACCGCGAGTGCGTCGAGCGTCGTTCCGTCCGGATCGAAGTGCGACGGAGGATCCACATGGGTGCCCCACTGCCCGACCAAGGAGTAGCGATGAGTACGGAACCCTCCATCCGCGTAGTCGCTGAGGCGCTCGCGCTGTTCGTCGGGGAAGGCCGCGTAGTGCGGGATCCCAGGGAAGAACGGGTGGGTCAGATCGATCCACCGCGCGCCGCGCAAGGTCCGCAGCGCGCGATGCAGGTCCGCCGCCCTGACGGGCTCGGCCGAGGCAGGCATGTTCGGCAGTCTCTCAGCCGCTGCAACAAGATCGTCGATCGGGACGCACGCTTTCATACTCACGGTCTTGGCGGCGCCGACGCTCGGTCCGCGGCGGACGCATGTGCCGGCCGATCCCCCGCGCGCCGGCCCCCGTCTGGTCTCGCTAGTCGCTACGTGTGTTGTGAGTGCGACGCTGCCAGACCCGTGCCGGACCGCGCCGAAGCTTTGCCAGTCCGGCAGTCGCTTTCTCGCGGATGTCAGCGTCATAGTCTGCGGTCGCGCGGTCGTAGGCGCGCTGATAGGCGCCTTCTGCAAGTACGGGCCCCTTGCGCCAGAGATAGAGATCTGCGGCAAGGAGCGCACCTGCGGCATCGCCGCGGTTGTCCGCGCGCTGGTAGGCCTGCAGCGCGCCTTCGAGATCGTCGCGTTTGGCGAGCATGGTGCCCAACCCGGCAGCACCACTCGGGCTTCCCAGCAGGTCTGCGCGTCGGTACGCCGCTTCTGCCTTATCTAGGTCGCCTTGCACGAAGTACAGGTAGCCGAGACCCGCAGCGCCACCAGACAATCCCGGTTGTTCGGCCCGCGCGAACGCCTCTTCTGCAGCGGCGAACTCCCCGCGCCGTCGCAGCATGTTCCCCAGGTTGCAGGTGCCCATCGCCTCGCCGCGCTGATCTGCACGCCGGTACGCCGCCTCCGCGCCCGCCGGATCACGAGCCTCGATCAAGAATCCGTAATTGACCGCTCCGCAACCATGACCGCGCTCGTCGGCCCGGCGATAGGCCTCCTCCGACTCCGAGCGATCACCGCGGTCCTGTAAGAGCCGACCCAATGCATTCGCGCCAGGTCCACTGCCACGTTCATCAGCGCGGCCAAACGCAGCCCGCGCGCCGTCGACATCCTCACGGCCGCGAAGCAGAACGCCAAGCTCATACGCAGCGACTGCATCGCCGCGATCATCAGCCGCACGCAACTCGTTCTCGTCAAGCGTCCGATCGTCGTCGGATCCGCTGGGACACCCGTCGCGCTCGTCATCGCCTGGAATCCTCGAGCCCACTGCCGCCGATGCTAAGCGACCACCATCACAACCTCGACGTCACAGGCGGTGCCGCGAGATCGCCCATGGTGAGTTCACCTGCCGATGCTGACCGGCGTCCAACGACGCTAGGAGCCGGGCTCGCCGTCTGCCAACGCCGTGCCCTGCGGATGGGATACACGGACGTCGGGATGTGCGATAAGTCACTATGAGGTCCGTGGGTCCACCGGGGTCAGCCGACTGCGACGCCGACCTTCTGCGGCGCTCGGACCGTGAGCCGGCGGCGTTCTCGGAGCTGTACGCCCGCCACGTCTCGGTGGTCTACGGCTGGGTCGCGCAGCGCTCGAGCTGGGCTGCCGCAGATCTGACCGCCGAGACGTTCGCCCGTGCCTGGCTACACCGCCACCGCTTCCGGGACGAACACGGCGGCTCAGCGCTGCCATGGCTGCTGGGCATCGCCGCGCACCTCGTCGCCGACCTTGCCCGCCACGATCGGATCGAGACCTGTGCCCGCCGGCGCCTCGGCCTGCCTCTCGAGCTTGGCACCGAGGACGGTTACGTCGAAGTCGAGCGCCGACTGTCCCCGTCGCGCGCGCTGCTCGCTCAGCTTCAATCGCTTGCCCCGCACGAGCGCAGGGCGCTCGAGCTGCGGGTGGTGGACGAGCTGTCCTACGACGAGGTTGCCGACCGGCTCTCGATCCGCCCGGCAGCCGCGCGGCTGAGGGTATCCCGCGCGCTACGCCGGCTCGCCTCGACCATCCCTCGGGAGGAGGTGTGAGCGCACAGCTGCCAAAAAGCCTAGAGCGTTTCGGCTCACAGCTGGAGCGCGCGATCGAGCGCGACCTCGCGCGCGCAGACCGGCGCGCGAAGGCGCTGGCGCGCCGCCGCATAGGGCGCCGGGTCCGGCACGCTGTCGCCCCCGCCCTCGCCGGCATGGGGCTCGCGGCGGCCGCGGCGATCGTCCTGGTGAGCGTCGCTCTGCGGGGCTCGACGGCGGCCTATGCGCTCACACTCAGCCACAACGGGACGCTGACGCTCACGATCCGCGACCTCACCCGAGCGGCGCCGGCGCTCAACGCGCGCTTCGCCGCGATGGGGATCGACCAGCGCGTGGTGCCGATCCGGCGCGGCTGCCGGGAGCAGCGACTGGTCAACTACCCCAACCAGCGGCCAACGCAGACGATTACGTTCATCCCGACCTCGACGCCGCCCCCGCTCTCGCCGCGCGGAGCCGCACAGTCCGCGCACGTCGACGTGCTCGCTGCGGCCCGGCAACCGAACGGACGGGTTTCGCTCACGCTCCTGCAGACACATCGCCCCGCGCCACGCTGCTTCGGGACGACCATCTCGACGACGGGCTCCAGGTCCCTGAGCGCGCCCCGCGTCGTCTCGGGTCTCCGGATCGCCACGGCTGCGGGGCCGCGCTGAGGGCGCGCTCACGCATCCCAGCACGGGGGGACAACGAGTAGCGCAAGCAGTCCCACACACAGTCCTCGGATACACATACACCGGGATATCCGATCACCTAGTGTGAGGCCAGGGTGCATCGCGCGTTCTCGCGCCGACTCTGCCGCTGAGGGGGCGTTGAGCCGTCTTGGCTGAAACGAACGAGCACCGGTTCGAGCGGCGCAGTGAGGGGCTGAGATGGTGGTCGCTCGACCCCAGGCCCGGGGAGACGTTGCGCCGAGCGGTCGAACGCATGATTCGGGATGCAATCGTGAGTGGGGCGCTGCGGGCCGGGTCCGAGCTTCCTGGGTCGCGCTGGTTGGCGTTCGAGCTCGGGGTTTCGCGCGGTGTCGTGAGTGACGCGTATGCGCAGCTGACCGAACAGGGCTTCTTGATCACCCGGCGTCGCTGCGCCCCGGTGATCGCACCGGGGTGTGGCGGAAGGGCGGTGTCGGCAGCACCGAGGGCCGCGGAAGGAGCGGTTGCGCACGTGCGCTATGACCTATCGCCGCTAGTGCCTGACGTCCGGCTGTTTCCGTTGGGGCGCTGGCTGGCCAGCGGGCGGCGCGCCACGCAGCACGTCTCGGCCGAGGTGCTCGGGTTTCGTGAGCATCGTGGTGAGCGAGAGCTGCGAGAGGTCCTGGCGGATCATCTCGGACGCACACGCGGCGTGATCGCGGAGCCGGAGCAGGTGGTCGTCACGCAGGGGAGCGGGCACAGCATCGACCTGTTGCTCCGAGTGTTGCGGGGTCGCGGGGTTGAGCGCGTCGCGTTGGAGGATCCCTCTCACGTGAACCAACGCGCACAAGTGCTGGCTGCGGGCATGTCGGTGAGCGCGCAGCCCGTCGACGAGGAGGGGGTCATCGTCGACGGACTCGACGGGGGCGTTCTGATCTGCACTCCAGCTCATCAGTTTCCGACGGGCGTGGTTCTGAGCTCGCACCGACGGCGCGAGCTCCTCGAATGGGCGCGGGCCACTGGTTCATTCGTGATCGAGGATGACTACGACGCGGAATTTGGAGAGGATCAAGGCCGATTGCGATCTTTGCAGGGCATCGCCCCGGATCGGGTGATCCATATCTCGAGCGTTTCGCAGACGCTCGCGCCGGCGCTCCGTCTCGGGTGGATGGTGGTGCCCACCCCACTGCTCGATGACGTCGACCGACACCGACGTCTCAGTGACGGATTCTCTCCGCCCCTCGATCAGCTCGCGCTCGCCCATTTTCTGAGGAGCGGACATCACGTACGTCACGTGCGCTCAACGCGAGCGATCTACCGTGCTCGCCGCGAGATCGTCCTCCAGGCCCTCACCGACCAGCTACCGCAGCTCGGGGTGTACGGCGTCCAAGCCGGCATGCATGTCGTTCTCAGCCTTCCGACGGAGCTGGACGATTCCGACGTCGCGGACCGGCTGCGCTGCCAGCGGGTGCGGGTTCCTCCGCTGTCGCCATTGTGCATCCAGCGCGTCGACCTCAGCGGCCTGATCATCGGCTACGGGTGTCTGCACGAGGCGGCGATTCCCAGCGTCGTTCAGCGAATCACGACCACCCTTCGGGAGGGCCGCCATCGCCCACAAGCCTCGCTCGACAGCCACCGCGCGCCCCTGGCGACACAAGCTGGACACGGACGTAGCCCGACCCACAAGCACTCGCACGCTGCCACTGGCGCGTCGGGTCGAGACGGGGTACCCGTTGCGGGCCTGTGACCCCTGGCTACTTGCGCGGACACCGAACACTCTCCCCGCTCCGCCAGACAGCGAGCCACGCCCACGCACGACAGGCAGCCCAAGATCCAGGAGCCTCAAGCGTCTACCGTGGCTGCCGCTCGGTCGAAGCGGCCTCGCAGCGCGGCAGAGCCTGCCGGCAGCGTTACCGGGGTCCGGATGGAGCGTTTCCGGTCACCGCGCGCCAGGTGCGACCGAGTGCGCAGCACCGACGAACGGTTGCGATGAGGCAAGAACTGCCGTTGGGACGACTGGGGCGAATCGCAAAGGTTAAGTTTGCATTGGCGACTGGCCCCATGATTTGTTTACGCCCTGGGTCTACCCGCGAGCCGCCCCACGCGCCACAGTGTGACATGGACGTTCGTGGTTCCCAGACCGCGCGAGGCGGTGCTGTCTCTGGGGGGCAGCACCGCTTCGAACTAGTCGGGCTTTGAAGGAGGTGACGTTGTAGAAGATGACGGCCGCGCTTGGGGTCCGACACGCCTAATGATTGGGCCGGTCGTTGCTGCTGGCGTTGCGGGTCGACGACCCGGTCGAGTACCTCGCTCTGGCAGCGCCGAACGGCTCGCCGAGGCCGCTGTTGCTCGTGACCAGTGGGGCGACGGCACTTGGGATCGGTGAGGAGTTCGGCGTCCGGATGTGGCATCAGACCACACTCGGTCGCAATCAGTTTGTTGTGACACCCACGACCTCTTGGAGGAGGATCAGTGAGAAGATACGTCCGGCCGACGGCGGCGCTGCTGCTGTTGGCTATCGCCGCTTTGGTGATCAGTGCGTGTGGTGGCTCGGGCAACTCGGGCGGCTCCGGCACGTCGAACGCCGGCGGGTCATCGTCCTCGTCCGGCGGGGGCAAGTCTGCCGGCGGGACCGTCCAGATGGTGATGGGGACCTTCCCCGACTCCCTCGACCCGCAGCGTGGCTACTCTACGCAGGCGGCTGAGGTTGACTGGATTAGCTACACCGGCCTCGTCACCTACAAGCACACCTCCGGCGTCGCCGGCGCGACGCTGATTCCGGGGCTCGCCACCGCGCTTCCGGTGGTCTCCGACGGTGGCAAGACCTACACCGTCACGCTCCGCAAGGGGCTGAAGTACTCCAACGGCAAGCCGGTTCAGGCGCGCGACTTCCTGTACTCGTTCGAGCGCGCCGTCAAGATGCCGTGGGGCGGCTCGGGGTCGTTCATGGACCCGACGGTTGTCGGCGCGATGGCGTACTTCAAGGGCAAGGCGAAGACGATCTCCGGGATTCAGGCCAATGACGCCACGGGCAAGATCGTGATCCACCTGACCGCTCCGTACGGCGCGTTTGACAACGTGCTCGCCGAGCCTTCGCTCGGTCTGATCCCATGGGGTTTCCCGTTCGCCAACCAGCCGCTGCACCCACCGCCTGGCTGCGGTCCGTACATGATCAAGAACGTCGTTGCCGACAAGTCCTTCCAAGCCGTCAAGAACCCGTACTGGAAGCCGCTGCCGGGCATACCGGCCGGTCAGGACAACGTCACGGTGACAGTGAACTCGAACATCTCGTCCAACGCGGAGCAGGTGCTGGACAACAGCGCCGACGTCTTCGACTGGGCGGACACGATCCCCGGCAGCCTGCTGCCGCAGATTCACGCCAAGGCTTCCAGCCGCTACAAGTTGGTGAACCTCGGGGGTTCGACGTACTACTTCTTCATGAACTCTCAGGAGAAGCCGTTCTCGAGCCAGCTCGCACGTGAGGCCGTGGTGACGGGCCTCAACGAGGAGGCTTACAACCGTCTCGGCTCCGGCACGCTCGCGCCGGCGTGCTTCTTCCTGCCGCCCGCGGTTGCGGGCCACCCGAAGACCGCCACCTGCCCGTACGGGACCCCCGGCACGGGCAACCTGGCCAAGGCCAAACAGCTCATGAAGCAGTCCGGGATGGTCGGCCAGCACGTGACCGTGTGGTCGGAGGAGCGAGCGCCGCGGGTGCAATGGGTCACCGCCTACACGCAGTACCTCAACTCACTGGGCCTGAAGGCCACCCAGAAGCCAATCGCCGACACCACGTATTTTGCGACGATCGGCGAGCTGAAACTCCATGCTCAGACCGGATTCGCCGACTGGAACATGGACTTCCCGGATCCGGTCGACTTCTACGGCGTGCTGCTTGACGGTCACGCGATCCTGCCGACCAACAACTACAACCAAGGCGAGGTCAACGACCCGACGATCAACCGTGCCGTTGGGACGCTCGGCCAGATCCCGGTTGCCAAGCTGCAGCAGGACTCCTCGCAGTGGCAGAAGATCGACGAGTACACGGCCAAGAAGGCCTACGTCGCAGTCTTCGGCTATCAGAAGTTCCCCTTCTTCGCCTCGGATCGCATGAACTATCCGGCGCTGGAGGTCAACCCGCTGTACGGCTGGGACTTCACCTCGTTCCAGCTCAAGTAGCTGACCGGTGATCTGTGGCCGGGCGGCCAGCCCGCCCGGCCACACCAGTCTTACATGGCGGTCCCCTCATCCCCTGTCGGACAGCGCCGGGCGTCTCGGGAGCCCTAGCGCAAAACCATCGCATGCGGCCGGCGGCGCGCTATGCCAGGATTCGCCCCTGCGACCAGTGCGGCGCAGCTCATGGCACTACTCATCATTTTGTTGATCACATCAGGTGGTGTCGTGCGGGGCTCACGCCCACGGCGACCCGCTTGCGACTCTCTCGTCGATCTCCCGCTCAGTACGCGACAGTGGCCGGTGGCGACAAAGTGACGAGGCCGCCGGGCTTGGCTTGTCCCCGGCGGATCGCTGTGTGCGGCGTGTATGGCGCCGGCAAAACGGTACTCGCACGCCAGATCGCCGCGGTCACTGATCTGCCGTTCCACGACTACGACGACAATCGCGAGTCCGCGAAGCTGCGACGCGTGGTCGCCGGCGAGAAGTGGGTCATCGCCGGCAGCGAGCGGCGTTCAGACTCCATCGTCTGGGCGCAGAGCGATCTCGTCATATGGCTCGACCCCCCATTCGCGATGGTGCTTGCGCGGGTCGTGCGCCGCGCGCTCGACCGGAACGATCAAAGCGGAGTATGGGATGCGCGAACGCACAGTCGCTCACGGCGCAACCTGCTGAAACCAAGGCTCCTGCTGCGCGCGCTGCGGCGGCGGCGGATCCGGCGCGCTGACTTCGCGTCCACGCCGAAAGGGCAAGCCGCCATGGTGCGGATCCGCCCCGCCGACGTGCCGGCGCTGCTCGAGTCATTGGCCTGCGGCACAGCCGGTGGAGACCACACACCGGTGTGAGGGCGGACCGATGGATCGGCCGGGAGAACGATCCACGTGCGGCGAGCACGCACGGCCGCCGGTAGTGCGGGGGCATCCGGCGAATAGTGTCCGGTCGTATGTGAGCTGCGCAGCGCCCGTTCCGCCGTGACCGGTCGCGGCTCTCCAGCTGCGGGCCGAACTGGTAATCGACGAGATACGGATGGTTCGTCTGGACAGTCGAGCATCAGACCGTCAGTTCTCCGGATCGCACTACGTGCCCTCCGCCGTGCTCGCGCTCGCTGTCATCGTCGGACTCGCCCCCCTGGGCCATCGACCGTGGCGGCCGGACGCCAGGCGCCCGCTGCTCATCGACGAGTGGCGACAGCAATCATGAGCGCCCTGGGCCCGCTCGCCGCCGGGTACTTTGCAGCCGTCCTGAGCTGCTCTGGAGGCTGAGCCGTCGACGAACAGGGGCGAGGCAGCGCCAGACCATGTCCCGATGTGTCCGCAACTCCCCAATTCGGAGGGCAACTCAGCACGCCTCGGCGAACCCAGACGTCCGGAGCTAGAGTAAATTCCCTGCAAATGAGTCGTTTGTAATCAAGGGGTTGGGGTTACTCGGCGGCGTAGTCGCGCAACGCCTGCGACATCATGAACCGCGCCTGCAGTCACCGGAGGCGCACGCGAGCCGCCGTCTGGGCGTCAGCCGTTCAGCAGCTCGATTCGACAAGCGCGTCGGCCAGCGCCGAGCGCTGGTAGAGGACTGCGCGTCCTGACCGCGACCGCGTCACGAGGCCGTTGCGGCGCAGGATGGCGAGGTGATCGCCGACTGCGCCGAGTGACATTCCGAGCTGCGCCGCCAGCTGCGTGGTGGTGGCGGGTCGTTCGAGCGCGTTGAGCACGGTCGCGCGCGAGCGGCCGATCAACTCCTGGAGCGTCTGCGGTGCGGGTGCGGCGGTCACTCCCAGATCGGCGATGCCCCGCGCGGCGTAGGTGAGAGCGAATGCTCCGCGCCCGTCCAGACACAGCCAGCCGCCGCCGTAGGCGTTGGGCACGAGCCACAGGCCGGTGCCGTCGAGTTGATGCGGGTCGCTCACGGAACTGCGGCGGGCAAGCTGTCCGCTCGGATCCCAGCGAACGTCGGGATCGAGGTCGCCGAGCGCGGCCTCGAGCCCGCGGGTAACCAGGACGTTGCCGCGATGCTGGATGTCGCGCTCCAGGATCGCCTTGATTGTTGGCCAGTCGGCTGCCATGAGGTGGCGCCAGGCCTCGCTCAGCGTGTGGGCGAGCAGGGACGACAACTCGGGTCTGCTCGATAGCTGGTCGAGGCTGTTTGAGGCGGTGTCGAGCCGCTCGGCGGCGCTCAGCTCCAGGTCCGCGCGAACCTGCGGGGCCGCCATCCCGCGGAGCGTCTGGAGTTCGGTGTCGATGGTCGTGATCGTCGCGCGCGGGGGAACGCTCAGGCAGTCCGGGACATAGCGTGTCGCTGCAAGCAGGTCGGTCAGGGCCGGCAGCACCGCGTCGGCGCGGCATTGGGCGCGGTATCGGGCCAGGCGGTCGGCGCGCCAGTCCTCTAGTCCTACCGGGGTTCCTCGGCCGCCGAGCACCTGCAGCGCGCCGATGAGCTGGCTCATCGGTGAGATTGCGAACCGGACGTTTCCGAGGTCGCTGGCCGTCAGGTCGAGCGCAGGCATGTTTCGTCTTGTGACGAAACCTTAGCCACACCGCCGTTCCGCCATGACCATCGCGGCATGCGAACGTATCGCGAGGTCTTCGCGGTCGGGGAGTTCCGAGCGCTGTTCGGCGGGCACGTCATCGCCGCGGCCAGCATGACGATCCAGTCGCTCGCTTTTTCGGTGCTCATCTACGGCCGCACCGCGTCGCCGCTGCTGGCTGCGGTGGCGTTTCTGGCCGGGTCGCTGCCGCAGGCGGCCGGCGCGCTTACGCTTTCGGGGTTCGGTGACGGCGTTGCGCCACGGACCGTGCTGGTGGCGTCGGACGCCGTCCGCGCCGCCGCGTTCATTCTCCTGGCCAGCGGGCTCCTGGGGACGGCTGCGATGCTCGCGATCGCGATGCTCCTAGGGGTTGCGTCTGGTGCGCTGGGCGGCGTTCGCTACGCGCTGGTGACGCGGGTGCTGTCGGTCGAGGACTATGCGCTCGGCCGATCGATGCTCAACGTGGCGGTGGGCGCGATGCAGGTCGTGGGGTACGCAATCGGCGGCGGATTGATCCTCGCGGTCGGCACGCGCTCAGCGCTGTGGCTGGCGGTGGCTCTGGCGATCGCGGTCGGCATGATCGACCGCTGGGGCCTTCTGGCGCGTCCGGCGCTGGCGAGCGGATCCGTGTCAATGAGGGCGACGTGGCGGCGCAACCGCGCCCTTTTCGGCGAGTCTGCCGTCCGTCGACTGCTGCTGGCCCAGTGGATACCCAACGGGCTGATCGTCGGGGCCGAGGCACTGTTCGTGCCCTACGCCGGCGCGCACGCGGCATGGCTGTTCGCGGCGGCCGGCGCTGGGATGCTGGTCGGCGATGTGATCGTTGGCCGGTGGGTCACATCGGACACGCGGGCTCGTCTGACGCGCCCGCTGTATGTGCTGCTCGCCGCCCCGTATCTCGCGTTCGCTGTACACCCGTCGCTGCTCGTGGCGGTCGGCGTGGTCGGCCTGGCTTCGATCGGCTACGGCGGCACGCTGGGCCTGCAGCAGCGACTGGTGGAGGCACTGCCGGAGGCCTCGCTTGCGCAGGCCTTCGCACTCGCCTCCGCCGGCATGCTCAGTGCCCAGGGGATCGCTGCGTACCTCATCGGCAGCGTTGCTCAGGCAGTCGGAGCTCCCATCGCGATGTCGATGGCGGGGGTGGCATCGCTCTTGGCGACGGCTGCGTTGCTCACCCATCGCGGGGACGAGCGCTCAGCCGCTGCGACAGGACCCGAGCGCCATCGAGCCGGGCGGCTCTCGGTGGCGACTCCATGCAGCGCCGCCGATAGGAGAAGCTCATGACCGAGTTGTCGTTCGGCCTCAGCGTGTCAACCTCGGCGGGGAACGGGGCAGACCCCGTCGCCGCTGCCCAGCGCGCGGAAGCCCTCGGATTCGACTTCATCTCGGCGCCGGATCATCCGGAGGGAACCGATCCAACCTTGGAGACCTGGACGATGCTGGCCTGGATTGCCGCCTCGACCTCACGGCTCGGCATCGCATCGAAGGTGCTGGGGGTCCCGTTCCGTCCGCCGGCGCTGACCGCGAAGATGGCCGAGACGATGGACCGGCTCTCGAACGGGCGACTGATTCTCGGGCTCGGCGGTGGCTACTCCGATGATGAGATCCGCGCCCTCGGTCTCCCTGCCCGCACCCCGGGGGAGAAGATCACCGGCCTCGAGGACACGATCCACATCCTCCGAGGTCTGTGGTCGCAGCAACGCTTCAGCTATCACGGGACGATCAGTCGGGTCGACGCGGCGGAGATGGAGCCCAAGCCCCGACGCCGCATTCCGATCTGGTTGGGGACGTTCGGGCCGCGAGCTCTTGATCTGACCGGGCGCCTCGCTGACGGCTGGATCCCCTCCATCGGCTTCGCGCCACCGGAGGTCATACCCGATATGCGAGCGCGGATCCTCGCCGGTGCTCGGGAGGCGGGCCGCGACCCGCGCGAGATCACCTGCGCCTATCACATGCAGACCTGCATCGACCCGCCTTCCAAACAGCCGGCCGGAGTCGTAGCCGGCTCGCCGGAAGAGGTAGCCGAGCAGCTCTTGTCGTTCATCGGCCTGGGGTTCACTGCGATGAACTTTTCGCCGACCGGACCCGGGACGGACGAGCAGATCGAGCGCCTCGCGCGAGAGGTGCTTCCGATGGTCCGCGCCGGATCGCGCGAGTCCCGGCTGGCCGATCGCTCCGCCGCTAGAGGCTTTCTGACCTGAGATCGCCGCGTCGGCCTATTGGCCCCGAGGCTCCGCCGGATGAAACTCGACTCGATACACGAGTGTGCCCTCGTCGATCGGGCCGGCATGCGCGGCACGTTGACGCAGCGTCTCGCGGTCGGGCTCGCCGGCCCGTCGCACGTCGGCCGCGGTCACTGCGGCGAACGGGACCAGCTCGATTGCGTCGACCTGGATCTCACCAGGGCCGACTCGATAGCGGCCACCCCGCTTCACCCGCGGCTGCTTCCACAGGCGGATCGAGAGCGTGATATCTCCCGCCAGAACGTCATCGCGCAGCTCGCGACTGAACTCCACCGCTGTGACGGTATCGGCTGAGAGGGATGCGCTGGGCTTCCGGTCCCGTTGGCGGATCGCGTCTCGCCTTGGTCATGGTGTCAGGGGTCCGGCGTTGGAAGGTGTGCTGCTGTAGGGCAAGCAGGAGGGGATCGGGTCCCTGAGCTGTCCGATCAAGGCCAAGAGTTTCCCGTTGGGCAACCGTTTGGCCGCCAGCACGTAGTGCCAACCAGGACGGGCGGGGTCGCGCTGTTGATATTTGGCCGAGTAGGTCTGTCGGATCGCGCCATTGATCTCGAACATCGGGTTGGGGTGCATGACGATCGGGCGGGATCCGTCGCGCGAATGACAGCCGGTCTTGATCGGGATAACCGTCTCGGCGATCCCGAACTGACGGAACTTCGCGTTGAGCGCCGGGATCCCGGTGGTCAGCTGCCGCAGCACGATTGAGTAGGAGCCGTCAGAGTTGTGAGTTACGGAGTAGGCCGGCGGCGCGGCGGTGCTGGCGGTCAGCAGCAGCACGGCCGCGGTGACGCCCGCCGCAAGCACGAGGGTCGCTCCACTGAGGATCCCGTTGCGGCGCCGGCCCTGGAGCGCACCGGCAGTCCAGCGCGTCCATCCGGAATGGCGGTCGGCGGTGCTGTGCGACACCCGGCCGGCTGCCTCGCGCAATTCAGCTCGCAGTTCCGGGATGAGGGTGTTCATGCGCTTCTCCTCAGATCTCGTCTCAGCGCGGCCAGGCCACGGCTGACGCGTTTGCGGATGACAGCTTCGGACGTCTGGTTATCGGCGGCGATCTCCCGGTAGGAGCGATCGTCAAGGACATGGGCCGAGACGGCGTCGCGCTGATCGGCGGGCAGACCGGCAAGCAACTCGGAAACCCACTCATCAGAGGCGACCGCAGACTCGATCCGCCCTCGACTGGCCTCGCAGAGATCAAGGCGTGCAGACATCCCCAGCCGCGCGCGAGCACTGGCCTCAACCCGGCCCCTACGCACGCTCTTGAGCAGCGTGTTGTGCGCGATCGTAAACAGCCACGCCGCCGCGGTCGGCCCTCCCTGCCGGTAGCGCGCCGCGCCAACCAGGGCAGACGCGAAAACCTCCGCAGTCAAATCGGCGGCACGATCGACATCACCAACCCGGCTCGCGAAGTACCCCACGATCGCCAGCTCGTACCGGTCATAGAAGCACGCGAACGCGTCCGGGTCTGATGCCGTCTGGGCCAAGAGGACCGCGTCGCTACATACCGTCCAATCGCTCACAGCCATATAAACCCCGCACGACCCAAATCTGTGACCGCCACGTCACCTGCCCACGACACCGGGCCCATTCCACCGTCGCGAACCAAGCGTCCCAGGGCAGCCGATGCGGTGAGTCAAAGTAGAAGTCAGTGGTGTGGGGATTGGCTGCTCGTGCGAGGCCTGGATCTCCGTCAGGGAAGCAGGTTGGTGAACGACTGTGGAGGCGAAGATTGCGCGGACCGGCGCGGCGCCGGCCGACCGTCGCGTCGGTAAAGAACGCCAGGCATCCGCCAGCCGTGGAGTCCGATCCGGTCTTGCCGGCGTAGCCCGCGCCGATCAGGGCGGCGTAGTTTGCGAGCGTGTCCGCTACGGCGCAGCGGTTCGGCAAGAGACGATCGGTCGTCGCCGGCCGGGCAACGAGCTGGCGGGCCACGTCAATCGCCGAGCTTCTCTCGTATGAGTTCCCATGAGGCATCAGAGACTCGCCCGTCGGGAGCGAGCTCCGCCGCTTGCGCAGCTGTCAGCTGACCCTGCCCGACTAGCTCTTCGAGGCGCTTGAGCCGCGATGGCGTCGCCCCGGGCACGAACGGCTCAGCCACGAGCGGCTGCGCATGCAGCTCAGCCGCGTACTGCGCCTCGGCGCCATCGGCCTTCTTCTGACGAAAGGCAGGATCGGACTTATCAAACCGCGCCTTCTCGTGGTGAGGGTCGCATTCCATCCTCAGCGTCTGACCGATCCGCGGATCGTTATACGGCTCACTTCACCCCCAAACCGACAGGAGAGCCCGTTATACGAACCCCACAGCGCGGGTGGCCCGACTTCCACCCGGAACGGCGCACCCGCTGTGGGCCGCACTTCTACGAGGTACCGCACCCCGTTGGCGGTCTTGGCCGCATTACCTGCGCCGAGAAACCGAACGTCAATCACGGTGCCTTCTGCGGACTCCCATTTCCGACCTAACACGGCAGCCTTTCTGGACGACGCCTCACACCCACCACGCGATATGGCTCACCCTCAAGCCCCGCGGAGCCAGAGCCTACCCACAGCGTCGCCATCCGTCCAGACGCACACATGCGCCCAGGCAGACTCACGTCCGTCTACTCGTCTTGCTCGCCCGCGAGGATCCGATGACTGACTGGCATGACCACGAGGAGCGCCGCGCCGCCTCTGCTCGCGTGTCGGAATATCACGAGCAGCAGCTCCGACTGCTGCTCGATCGCGTGAGAGAAGGATTCGAGCTGATGGACGCCGGGACAATCGAAGCAGGAAGGAGAGGACCGACCGACTGGTGGGCAGCCGGCGAGCCGCGCCGGCGCCGCTGACCCGGCCAGCTCTGCGCTGCCTCATCCGCCCGCGGAGCGCTCGCGAGCTTGACTTGTGGAGCCAGTGCATAGCGATCGTCAGGGCGACCAGAAGCGGTCAGGTGGTGCGCTTGATCAGTGCGATGAGCTCGTCGCGCCGGTAGCCGTGCTGGCGCGCGAGTTCGGTCAGCTCTTTGATCTTTGCGATCAGTGCGCCCTGGTCTGGCGTTCCACTGACGGTAATCGCACGGCCTCTGCCCAGCTCGAGCAGGCCTTCGTCGCGGAGCATTCGCAGGGCGCGGAGAACCGTGTTCGTGTTGACGCCGAGCACGGTCGCGAGGTCACGCGCCTGGGGGATGCGCTGCCCAGGGTTGGCCTCGCCGTTGCTGATCGCCCGGCGGATCTCGGCGGCGACTTGCTCGTGCAGCAACATCGGATCGGAGCGATCGACGGTGTTGAACGCGGGGGTGATCCGGTTCTCAGGCGGGCTGCTCATTACGATCGGGGGGCGACGCGGTAGAGCACCGGTTTGCCCAACTGCGGTGAGTCATTCGCGGTGGGCTCGACGAAGTAGTAGCCCCCACGGTCGAGCACTGCGTTGTCGACGAACTCCCACTCGCCCCCCGTGGGGACGGTTGCAAGCACGCTGCTGAGTCCGCCCGACGCGCCGAGCCGTAGTACGCGCTCGGTGTTCGGGTTTGGGTTGGTGACACAGAGGATGCCGCGGGAGCTGCCCATGACGGTGACTGGTCCGTCACCGAGATCCCCACAGTCCTGTACGCCCCCGGCGGTGCGGGCGCCACGCAGGGTCGGGCTGGCCCGCGGTCCCTCGAAGCGCCAGAGCGTTGGTGTTCGACTGACCGGCCCGCGGGCAAGCCAGACGCTTTGGCGGTGAGCGACCAGCCAGCGCGCGCCCCAGGCGCCGACATCGAACACGCGCGCCGGCGTTCGCGTTCCCGGCGTGATGTGGTACAGCGACGCCTGCGCGATCTTTTCCCCTGCGGTCGCGTGCCCTGAGTACCCGGACTCGTTTGATGGAGCCAGCCACAGCCCGTCTGCGTTCGTCGCAAGCAGCGCCCTGGTGATCGGCGGCATCCTCCAACGCTCCAGGACCCGACCGCTTCTGAGCGAGACGCGCAGCACCTCCGCATGGCTGAGTCGCAGACCCACCAGTGGCGCGTAGACCCAGAGCGAGCCATCACCGTCGATTGTCTCCGCGCGCATGTCCGAGCCATCGGGATAGGTCACGATCACCGGCCCGACGCGATACCCAGTCGGCGCTGACCGCACGGCCACCGAGATCCGCATCGCCAGCGGGTTCACTCCCCAACCAGAGTGGTCGTGCACGGTTGGCACATACGTGACCGGAATCACGTGCTGATCGAAGAGGGAGGGATCACCATAGTTGCCTCGGGCGACCGAGATCAGACGCAGGCTCGCTGGATCGACCGTCGCCGCGGCGCAGGTGCCCCCCACGCGGCCATCCACGAATGTCGTGTCGTCGGTGTCTGACACGACGAGCCACTTACCGGCAACCGACAGCAGGGGATTCTCACCCAACGCGGGCAGCGTTCTTGAGCCGAGCACCATCGGCGGCGAAGCGCCCCCAGACGCGGTACGGCCCAGCCCAGCACCTCCGCCGCCGGAGCCGAAGACCAACACACCGGCGGCCACGACGCATCCGACCAGAAGGGCGAGAACCCAGAAGCGCCGGCGCCGGCGACGCTCAAGCTCAAGCGCCTCCGCGAATAGGCCTGCGAGCACATCACGCAGCCGCCTCGACGGAGTCGCGGTCGATCCCATAGCCATTGACGCTATTATCGCTAGCGTTACGACCCGGAGTCAAGCGACGTCGCGACCACGCGTGTGGACACCCCGTAGCGCGTTGGCCAAAGCAGGCGTCAGCCTGGCGGTTGATGCGTCGTCAAGTCGCGGTGCATCGCAACTCCGAGAGGACCGCGGCCCTTGGCAAAGACGGTGAAGCCTGTCCGGGAGTAGAGCCTCGCTGCTGGATTCCTGATGTGGACGTTGAGCACGATCGACGAGAACCGCTCAGCAGCCCGCAGAGCCAGCGCCTCGATCAACGCGGTCCCAACGCCCTCGCCACGGCGGTCGGCGCGGACGGCGACGATCATCTCCGGCAGGGCCCGGCCAGCTGAGTCACGCGCAAGGGGTGGATCGTGCCAATGCCACCAGGCCGCGCCAAGACGGAGGCCATCAGCGCTCTCGCCGATCACAGCGGCCTGGACGCGCCGCGGGAGCACAGCGCGGACAACCGCCGCATCTGCGGCTGGGAGCGGCCGATCTTCGATCGTGCTCGCCTCGCGGGCCATCTCGATGATGAACGGCTCGTCGTCGGTGCCACCGTCTCGCAACCCGATGAGCATCCGTTGAACGTACCTGCCGCGCCACCGACGCTCGGCCGCATCGTCGCTGCGGCGACATCCTCAGCAAGATCGCACCGGTCGGGAGAGGCATGAGCAGCGACGTCGCCGAGCGAGCGCCCGTCAAATCGATTCTGAGCACCGAAAGCGGGCGCGCGCGCCGGCCCGATCTGGGCCCAAAGCTGCACTATGGCCCGGCCGTCCGGCGAGCGCGAGATCGCCGAAATTTCGTGAACGCAGCAGTCAGCGCCCGACCTCGATCACATCGCCAGCGCCCGGCCCTCGGCCGCCAGACTGTTGTAGAACCTCTCTGTGCAGCAGCTACCGGGCAGCATGGGAAACGGCGGCCAGGTCTTCCGAGTCGGGGACGTGGTTGCTCGGCCGACCGGGCCGAATGACAGCGCGACGATCGCGCTGTTGCGCATGCTGGCGACAACGGACTTCTCGGCGCCGGTCCCGCTTGGTGAAGGTGACAGCGGACGTCAGCATTTTGGGTGGATCGAGGGTGACGTCGGCGTCCCGCCGTTCCCGGCATGGGTGCTGTCAGACCAAGCACTGGCCAGCGCGGGCCGGCTCCTGCGCACCTATCACGAGACCGTGGCCGGGCTAAAGCTGCCTCATGACCTCCCATGGTCCGACGAGATGGCCGACCCCGAGGGCGGGCCGATCATTTGTCACAACGACGTATGTCCCGAGAATGTCGTGTACCGGGACGGCCAGGCGTTTGCGCTGCTCGACTTCGACTTCGCAGCACCAGGCCGACCCCTCTGGGACTTCGCGCACATGGCCCGGATGTGGTCACCGCTTCGCCCGCCCGAGCTCATGGGCGGCGGCATGGAGAACCTCGACCCATTTCACCGCTTGCGTGTCCTCGCCACCTCCTACGAACTCGACGTGACCGATCACGCTCAGTTCGTTGACCTCATCATCGAAAGCCGCCGACGCGCCAACCACTTTGTGAAGCGACGACTCGCCGCTCTGGAGCCCGCGTTCGTCGACGCGTGGGAGCCGCTCGGTGGCGAGAAGGCCCTTGATCGGAGCTTCCACTGGTTCCTCGTGAACCGGACCGCCATGCTGACCGCCTTGAGATAGCCCCACCAAGATCCGCGACCACGGCTTCCGCTTGGTTGCCATCAGGGCACTCTGGAGCGGACTGCCCGGACCCGGCCGAGAGCAGCACTCGCCGTGACCGGAACCGTCTCAATGCAGGTCTCGGCGGCGGGAGGTTTGGTGGATTCTCGCAGCGGCGATTGCAGTCATCTCGGCTGCGGGCCTGGCATGAATTTTGCTCAGAATGCGCCGAGAGCACTCGAACACGAGCTCAGCGGCGGCTTTCTCGTCCATGCGTCCGTCGCACAGCGAGCGACGGGTTCGCCGCGCCTTGGTGGTGAAAGTGAGGTTGCGGCGGTCCTCGAGGGCGAGGGCGGCGCTGCGCTGGAGGATCGGATAGCGTGCGGCGATCCGTGCCGGGCGCCGGTCTGCGTGTGCTCCCGTGCCTCAGCCGCGCGGCCCAGATTGGAGAGGACTGTGATGCCGCCCAGCAGCGTTCATTTCAACGGCTCGGTCAACCTGCCCGATGCCGAGACCGTGATGCGAGAGATCAGCACGCGCATCCCGGTCGGGGTTCGTCGGATGACCGATGGCGAGACCGGGGAACGTGGCTATTGGATCCTGTTTCAGATCCAGAAGTTCCAGCAGATGCCCGAGTTCGAAATGGTGTCGCTGGAGCAGGCGTATGGGACGTCACCGGACGCGCCGCCGATGGCCGAGCTGCGTCTCGCCGAGGGTGGCTCGGCAGACACGATCGACTGGCCCAACCTCGGCTACGCCGACGAGTACGCCAAGTCGTTTACGATCTTTGACCGACTGCAGCAGGACGGAACGATCCCGGCCGGCGTGCGGTTTCAGATGCAGTACCCCACGCCGATAGCGTCGATCGCGGGGACGATCGTGCCCGAGGACCTGCCCACCGTTCTGCCCTCCTACGAGCAGGCGCTGTTCGCCGACCTCGACAGACTCTTGGCCAAGCTGCCCCACGAGCGGTGTGCGGTGCAATGGGACGTGGCGGTCGAGTTCGGGCTCTTGGAGGGAGCGATGGGACCTGGGTCGGAGATGCCCATCGACCAGGTCACCCCCGGACTCGTCCGCTGCGTGGAACGGGTGCCCGCAGAGGTCCCAGTAGGGCTGCACCTTTGCTACGGCGACTACGGTCACCAGCACTTCAAGCAGCCGGAGTCGGTCCAGATGCAGGTGAACCTCCTCAACGCCGTCGCGTCAGCCGCCCAGCGGCCGGTCAACTGGGCATCGTTCACCGTCCCTCAAGCCCGCGACGACGCCGACTACTTCGCGCCGCTGTCCGATCTGACGGCCGGACCACAGACCGAGTTGTACTTCGCATTGGTTCCATACCACCCTGATCAGCAAACCGAGGGCACAAGCAGCCAACAGATCCAGCACATCGACGCCGCGCTCGCGCAGTCCTCAGCCGGAGAGCGCGAATGGGGGATCTGCACCGAGTGCGGAATGGGACGCGTCGCATCCAACGAGGTGCCCAAACTGCTTGACCTACACCGGGAGATCCTCACAGGCTGAACGGTGGTGCGCCCGCCTGCGCACCACCCGTGAACCGAACACCGAGACATCCGTTCGTCGCTTTGGAAGCGTCAGGGCGGCATGATCGTGGCGATGAAAGGCAAGTCCGCTCGGCGCGGAATGCGGCGAGAGCGGCAGCATCGCTGCAGTGCGGACGTCGCCCTGGGACTGCCGTTCATTCGTGAGGCTGTCGCGTAAAGGGGTTCTGTCCGGCGGGGTCAATTGACTGCGGGGATGGCTCAGAATTTCATTGATTGCGATCGTGAGCAGGCGTTTTTGTTGCCGCCGTCGTTACGGGATTGGTTGGCGGAGGATCATCTGGCGTGGTTTGTGATCCAGACAGTCGATGAGCTGGATCTGGCGGCGTTCTTTTCGGCGTATCGCGCGGATGGTCTGGGGCGCGCGGCGTATGACCCGG
>DASXDW010000227.1:0-124808 GCA_036490435.1 Solirubrobacteraceae bacterium | reverse complement strand
GTTTAGCTTCGGCCAGGTGCGTCACGCCTACGGGATCGATCGTCTCGGCGCCGGTGCCGGCGCGTCGGTGGCCATTTTCAACGATGCCGAGGGCGTCTCGAACCGCGACATCGCCGACAACGCGCGCTGCTTCGGCTATGCGAAGGCCGCGACGCGCACCTTGCGCATCGACGGTCAGACGAGTCCCTTCACGGAGGGCCTGTTTGAGCCCCAGGAGGACCTCGCGGTCGTCCGCGGGATCGCACCCGGGCTGCGATCCCTGACCTTCACCCAGGTCTGGGGGACACCGGGACTCTGGTTCCTGGGGCCGGCGCAGGTGCTCGACATGTCGCACCTGCCCGACAGCGTCACCATCTCCTACGGACTCTGCGAGCGCCTCGTGCGCGGCCGCGGCTCGACGCCGGATACTCGCGCGGGCGCGGATCTGATGGACGCGATCCTGGCCAGGCTCGGGATCGCCGGCGTCGGCGCGTACGCGTCTTCCGGAGACTTCGGCTCCACCTGCGACGGCAAGCCGCTCCTCGGCGTCACCTGGCCGGGATCGTCGGCCTTCGTCACCAGCGTGGGCGGAACGCGGCTGACGCTGAACGCCGCCAATGACCGGCGCTCGGAGGTCGTCTGGAACGACGCCCGGTGGGTCTCGGCCTTGCACCCCGGCGGCGCCGGCGGCGGTGGATTCTCGGTCGCCTCGGCGCGACCACCGTTCCAGCGCGGGCTCGGCCTGCCGGGCGCAACCCGAATGGTCCCCGACGTCTCGTCGGCGGCGTCCGAGTTTCCGGGATGGCCGGTGGTCCTGAACGGCTTCTGGGAGTCCGACGCCGGAACCAGCGGCGCGGCTCCGCTGCTCGCGTCGGCGATGGCGGTCCTCAGCGCCGACCAACGGCGTCGCGGGCTGCCACCCATCGGCCCCGCCGACGGCCTGTTCTACTACCTGGCGGCCCAGGCGACGCGGACCATCTACGACGTGACACGCGGAAACAATGGTTATCTGAAGAAGGTCCCGGCACGACGTGCCACGCGCGGGTACGATCTCGCCAGCGGACTCGGGGTCCCCGACTTCAGCCGTGTCGCCGCAGCGCTGCCACCGCCGGCCCCAGCCAGCTGAGACTGACCCGGTCTGCCACAGTGATCGCTCCGCCGCCCCGTCCACTGGCATAAGCAGCGATTCAGAGAAGACGTGAGAGATCGTGCAGCAGGATCGGCCGAGCCTGTGAATTCGTTCGGCATCAGTTCGTTACGGACACCGAGTAAAGAGGGCGACGAAGCGGGTGCGTCCGAACAGGCTTCTGGGCGCTATCAACTCCGGTCGGCGGCCTCATCTGCAGCGAAGGTGTTCGATCCCGACCCAGATCCGGCGCGGAATCCTCGGCTGGCCGGGACGACGTCTCGACACCGTGCCCTGCCGCGGCGCGGCGTCGCAGTGACCGTTCGCTTGTGAGACGACCGGCTCGCCGGCGCGCGCACGGGCTCGGCAACCGCTCTGCAGTGTCCGCTGGCCGATCGACGACTGCAAACGACGCATCGAGTGAGCGTCTTTAGGCGCTCCGGCGTCCGGGCGCCGCAGATGAGGTGTCCGCAGATATTTCGCACCGGCCGGGGCTATACGAACGCGGGCGCGAGTGGTGTTGTCAGCGCGGGCGCGCTAAGGCTCGTCTGGCCAGCTCCTCGTTCGTCGGAAGGTAGCGCTAGAGCTTTTATCGCCATGTCGTCGGCATCCTCCGGCCAACAACGAAGAGCGCAACCCGACGGTTGCACTCGCGCAGGCGCCACGGACGATCAGCAGAATCGACTGCGGCCATCAGTGCGCCGCGGCTGGATTAGTTCAGTCCACCGCGAGCACGGGTCGTGTGGCGAGCCGGCCGTCGGCCGTTCCCTTTGCCGTTCCCTCGGACAGCGATCGCCTGTATGTACGGGCGATGCGCGCCGATCGAGCCGGTCTCGAAAACCGGTATGGGCTATCAGTCCATCGGGGGTTCGAATCCCCCCCTCTCCGTGTAGCACCACCTGTCTCGCGCTGATGAGGAGTGCTGGAGCCGGTGTCCGCCGTCGCGGACGCGCCGCGTCCCGGCAACCGGCGGTGAGGAGGAAGATGGCGGCATGATCCGAGATGCCCTGCCCGAGGACCATCCGGCCCTGCGTTCCGTGTTCCGACGGTCATCGCTGTCAAACGCCGGCGATCGGTCGTTGCTGCTGGCCAATCCCGCGTACCTCGTGTGGCGTGAGCCGACGGGCAGCCATGCGTTTCGCGTGCGGGTCGCAGTCACTGCCGACGCGGTGATCGCGGGGTTCGCGACGCTGATCATCGTCGCCGCAGGCGCTGAACTGGACGACCTGTTCGTCGACCCTGGCTTCATGCGGCGCGGCATTGGGCTGGCGTTGGTCGGTGATGCCGCGCGTCTGGCCGGCGAGTCGGGCTGTTCGGCACTCGCCGTGACAGCCAACCCCCATGCGGCCGCGTTCTACGCCGCAGCCGGCTTTGACGGCTGCGAGACGGTCAAGACGCCGCTCGGCGCTGGGACACGGCTCCGTCTGCGACTCCCCGCGGAGCACTGAGTCTCGCGCGGCTGTCGGGCACGGGTAACACACCACACCTCATCCAGGTTGGCCGTAGGATGACGGCCGGTGCCTTGCACCGGCATTAGACTCCGAGCCTAGACAGCCGAGGCGGCGACGCGCCGCCCAGGGGCCGCCGCAAGAAGGGAGACGAGCATGGCCGAGCGATCCTTCGCCGTCGAGGTTGAGCAGCTGCGACGGGGCGACGGGGAGACCCTCCACGTCGAAGGGATCCTGGCCGTCACCAAGGCGCTGCTGGAGTCGGGCGTCGCCTATGTCGGTGGCTACCAGGGGGCTCCGATCTCCCATCTGATGGATGTGCTGGGCGACGCCAGGCCGATTCTGGACGAGCTGGGCGTCTACTTCGAGAACAGCGCCTCGGAGGCGACAGCCGCCGCGATGCTGGCTGCCTCGGTCCACTATCCGCTGCGCGGCGCGGTGACCTTCAAGTCCACGGTCGGCCTCAACGTGGCCTCGGACGCGCTGGCCAACCTCTCCAGCGGGGGGGTCAGGGGCGGCGCACTGATCATCCTGGGCGAGGACTACGGCGAGGGCTCGAGCATCATGCAGGAGCGCGCTCATGCGTTCGCGATGAAGTCGCAGATGTGGCTGTTGGACCCGCGCCCCAACGTCACCGCGATCGTCAACGCAGTGGAAGCCGGCTTCGAGCTCTCGGAGGTGAGCAGCACCCCGGTGATGCTCGACCTGCGCCTGCGCTCCTGCCATCTGCACGGCACCTTCGTGGCCAAGGACAACCGGCGCCCGGCGATGACCGTCCAGGAGGCGATGGAGGACCCCAAGCGCGACGTGGGGCGGATCGTGCTGCCCCCCGCCAGCTTCGTCCACGAGCAGGAGAAGATCACGCAGCGCTGGCCGGCCGCCGTGCAGTTCATCAAGGAACGGGGGCTCAACGAGGTCATCAACAACGACGCCGCGGACGTCGGGATCATCACGCAGGGCGGCCTCTACAACACGGTCAACCGCTCGCTCGAACTGCTGGGATGCTCCGATGCCTTCGGCAACACCACCGTCCCGCTCTACGTCATGAACGTCACCTATCCGGTGGTCGACGACGAGATCATCGACTTCTGCGCAGGCAAGCGCGCGGTGCTGCTCGTCGAGGAGGGCCAGCCCGACTACATCGAGCAGAACCTCAACACGATCCTGCGCCGCAACGGCGTGGAGACGGCCCTGCACGGCAAGGACATGCTTCCTGTCGCGGGCGAGTACACCTCGGCGGCGGTGACCACGGGACTGGCGCAGTTCCTGCGGGCCGTGCTGCCCGATGCCATCCAGCACGAGCCCGCACTCCTCCGTGACCGCGACGATCCCGCGAGCCCGTTCGCGCCCCGAGTCGCCGCCGAGGTCGTGCAGTCACGCCCGCCCGGACTGTGCACCGGTTGCCCCGAGCGGCCCATCTTCAGCGGCATGAAGCTCGCCGAGCGCGAGACCGGCGCGCATCACGTGAGCGCCGACATCGGCTGTCACCTCTTCGCCATCAACGCCCCGTTCGACCTGGGCGCGACGACGATGGGCTACGGGCTGGGCTCGGCGGGCGCCGCGGCGCTCAGCGCCCCCGGCGCGGGGCGGCGGACGGTGGCCTTCATGGGCGACGGCGGCTTCTGGCACAACGGCCTGACCAGCGGGGTCGGCAACGCCGTGTTCAATAAGTCCGACCAGCTCCTGGTCGTCGTCGACAACGCGTACGCGGCGGCCACGGGAGGCCAGGACCTTCTCTCCTCCAAGGCCGACAGCCCGACCCGGTCCACGCAGCACCCGATCGAGAAGGCGGCGCGCGGCGTCGGCGTCGAGTGGGCCAAGACGATCCGTGACACCTACGATGTCAGCGAGGTCCGCGACACCTTCCTCGAAGCCCTCACCACCGAGGAGGAGGGTCCGAAGGTGGTCGTCATGCAGAGCGAATGCCAGCTCAACCGCCAGCGCCGGGTCAAGCCGGAGATGCGCAAGGCGCTGAAGGCGGGCAAGCGCGTGACCCGCGAGCGGTTCGGGGTGGACCCCGACACCTGTACCGGCGATCACGCCTGCATCCGGATCTCGGGCTGCCCGTCTTTGACGATCGCCTCAAACCCCGACCCCATGCGGACCGACCCGATTGCCACCGTGCTCGACAGCTGCGTGGGATGCGGTGTGTGCGGCGCCAACGCTCACGCCGCGGTCCTCTGCCCGTCGTTCTACCGGTCTGACGTGGTGCACAACCCGACCCCTCGCGACAAGGTGCGGGCGCGGGTCCGCGCGTGGTGGATGAAGGTGGCCTCATCGGATCTCGAGGCTCACGCCGCGCGCTTCGAGGGTGCGTGATGTCGAGCTGGTCCGATGGCCGGCGCCCACTGACCCTCGCCATCCTCGCCCTTGGCGGCGAGGGCGGGGGCGTGCTCGCCGACTGGATCGTGGCCGCCGCGGAGGGCGCCGGTTATCTCGCTCAGAACACATCGGTAGCCGGCGTGGCCCAGCGCACCGGCGCAACCATCTACTACGTGGAGATGTTCCCCCCCGCCGCGTCCACGAATGGAGGCGGGGTAGGCGGGGTCGGGGTCCGGGTCCGCAGTGAACCGATCATGAGCATCTTCCCCACGCCCGGCGAGGTCGACGTCGTCATCACGTCCGAGCTCATGGAGTGCGGACGGGCCATCCAGCGAGGGTTCGCCACCCCCGACCGCACGACGCTGATCACCTCCACCAATCGCATCTACTCGGTCGACGAGAAGATCTCGATGGGCGACGGACGCGTCGACGATGCCGAGCTGCTCGCGGCCGCGCGGCGCTCGTCCAAACGGCTCGTGGCCGAAGACTTCGCCGCCATGGCCGATGCCGCGGACTCCGTGATCAGCGCCTCACTGTTCGGCGCAGTGGCCGGGTCGGGCGCGCTGCCTTTCACGCGCGAGCAGTTCGAGGCGCCCATCCGCTCGTTCGGCAGGTCCGTGGAGCCGTCGCTCGCCGCCTTCTCGTCGGGGTTCGATGCCGCCATCGCCGTCCCGGACGCGCCGGCTGCACCCGCGGCCACGGCCTCGGCCTCGGCCTCGGCGGACGCTGTGTTGCCGATGACCGCCTGGGAGGCCACGTCCAAGGCGCCCGAGGCTGCCAAGGCGTCGGACGAGAGCCGTCGCAACGAGATCGCGGCCACCGACCCGGGATCGCTCGTCGGTCCCGAGCTCCAAGGTCTCGCCGAGCGCACCCGCGAGATGCCGGCGGCAGCGCGCTCGATGATTCTCCACGGGCTGGTGCGGACCGCGGTCTACCAGGACCTTCCGTATGCAGAGCGCTACCTCGCTCGCGTGACCCGCTTCGCCGAGGTCGAGCCCGACCCCAACGGTGCGGCCAGGCTGACGCTCGAGGCGGCCCGCCACGTCGCCCTCTGGATGTGTTACCAGGACACGATCCAGGTCGCGTTGCAGAAGACCCGGCGGGCCCGGATGGAACGCGTCCGCAAGGAGGCGAAGGCAAAGCGCAACCAGGTGCTCGAGGTCCACGAGTTCCTGCATCCGCAGATCGACGAGATCACCGACACGCTGCCGACGGCGCTGGGTGCCACGCTGCGGCGGTCCAGGTTATTTCAGCGGCTCGTCCACAAGGTCACCCACAAGGGGATGATCCTCAACACCACCTCCCTCTTCGGGTACACGGTGTTGACGACGATGGCCCGCTGCCGGCCGTTGCGCCCGCGGTCCCTGCGCTTCGGCCGAGAGCAGGTCGCGGTCGACGCCTGGATCGAACAGGCCCTGGCGGTGGCGGACGACGGCGACCTCGCACGTGAGATCGTCGAGTGCCAGCAGGTGCTCAAGGGGTACGGGGCGACCTACGCCCACGGATCCGAGAGCTTTGAGAAGCTCATCACCGCTGCGAGGTCGTTCGCAGGCTCCGCGGATGCCGCCGCTCGCCTGTCCGCGCTGCGCTCAGCGGCCCTCGCCGACGAGCACGGCGACGCGCTCGACGCGCAACTGGCGGCCGTCTGACGTCGCGCGCGGGCGCCCGGCGCACACCGCCCGCGATCAGCGAGAGACGAAGGCGAGCACGCGCGACGGGCTGCCGGTCCCCCCGACGAGCTTGAGCGGCGCCACGACGACCAGCGCGCCCGTGACGGGCAGCGCCTCGAGGTTGGCGAGCTGCGTCAGCCCGTAGCGCCCGGCGCCCAGCACGAAGTTGTGGACAGGGAAGCCCGGATCCATCCCCCCGGCGGCGCCGGCGTCGATGCCGACCGTCTCGACGCCGAAGCCGACGATGTTGGGGTGCTCAGCCAGCCACTTCGCGCCTGCCACGTCGGGTCCGGGACTGACGGGCCCCTCAGGACCGGCGTTGAGGAAGGCCGTTTCGTCCTGGGCCCGGGAGCCCCATCCCGAACGGAAGAACACCCATGCACCGGGGGGCACCTGACCGTGCTCGGATTCGTGCGCGTCCAGATCGGCGGCGGTCAGCAGATAGCCCGGATCGTCGGCGACCTCCGCGGTCTTGTCGACGACGACGACGGGGCCGCTCAGACGTGACGGCGGTATCGAGGCCACGTCGACGCCGCTGTCCTTCCCGGTGATCCAGTGGATCGGCGCATCGAGATGGGTACCCGTGTGCTCGCCCAGTTCCAGCACATCCCACGCCCACGCGGGTCCGTCATCGTCGAAATGGCTCAGCGGCCGCCGCGAGAGGTGGGGCGTGTTGACGAAGGGCTCGGGCAACACGAGGACCGGAGTGCTCTCCGAGAGGGGCTGGGTGAGGTCAACGACCTCCGCCGAGCCATTCGCGAGGTCAGAGGCAAGATCGGTCACGCTGGAGCTGGGCATACGGTGGATCTCCTGTCTATGAATGTCTCAGCGCAGTGGGTGAGGGCATCCTACTCATGGCACCCTGGCATCATGCGGAGCCCGCGGCGCGCGGGCGAGGGCCGCGGGTCAGTGTGAGGGCAGGTTGGTCAGCCGCGTGGCCAGTAACTCACCGGAGCGGCGGATGTGCGCCTGCATCAGCTCGCGCGCGGCCACGCCGTCGCGGCGCTCCACCGCCTCGCGGATGGCGCGGTGCTGGCTGACGTTCTCGGTGAGCAGCCGCAGGTCGCTCAGGACTCCCCAGGTCAGGTTGCGGGGGAAGCGCCGGTGCAGCTGCTGGATGGTCGTGCGCAGCACCTCGTTGTGCGACGCCTCGTGGAGCACCTCGTGAAAGGCGTCGTTGGCGGCCTGCCAGTTGCGCCCGCTCACGGCGCCGCGATTGCCGTCGACGGCGAACGCGTTCACCGCCTCCTCGAAGAGCGTCTCGGCGGCCAGCAGCCGGTTCACCTGGTCCTGGGTTGCCAGGTCGGCGGCGACCTCGGCGGCCAGGCCCTCCAGCACGGCGCGGACCAGGTAAGCCTCGCGCAGGTCGCGCAGCGTGGGCAGCCTGACACGGGCGCCGCGATGGGGGATCTGCTCCACCACTCCGCGCTCCGTGAGCGTCTTGAGCGCCTCGCGGATCGGGGTGCGGCTGACCTCGAACTCGGTCGCCAACGTGTTCTGGCGCAGCCACGTGCCGGCGGGCCAATCGCCGCTGACGATTCGGGCGTGGATCGCGTCGGCGACCCGTTCGGTCAGCGCGGGATCCAAATTGTCGACGGTCTCAGGGGGCGACACGACGCCAGCCATTTGTAGCTCATCGCCTTGTCAGTGGCAGCTCACGCCGTGACCGCCTCAGTGACGTTCGCGCCGCGGTTGACGCGATCGAGCAACGTGGCAGCCGCCGCGACCGCGCGCAGCGCCGGGGCGGGCACGCCCGTCAGGTCGGCCAGCTCCACCACCGCGTCGAGCAGGGACGCGAGCTCGAGCGCCTTTCCCGCCTCGAGGTCCTGGAGCATCGAGGTGCGGTGGTCTCCCACCTTCTCGGCTCCGGCCAGGCGACGCTCGATCGAGATCTCGGGGGCGCGGCCGAGCGCGGCGGCCACATCACGCACCTCGGTCATGACGTCGACGGCGAGCCGCCGGGTGGGCGGACAGGTCGCAATCTGGACCATCGTCGCGCGGGCGAGGGCGCTGATCGGGTTGAAGGCCGCATTGCCCATCAGCTTGAGCCACACCTCGGTGCGGATGTCTGCCTCGACCGGGGCCTTCAGGCCTCCCGCCACCATCGCCTCGGAGAAGACGCGACAGCGCTCGGAGCCAGAGCCGTCGGGCTCGCCGATGGTGAAGCGCGTGCCCTCGACGTGGCGCACGACGCCGGGGCCCTCCAGCTCAGTCGAGCAGTACACGACGCAGCCGATGGCACGGACCGGGTCCAGGACGGCGCTGACGGCGCCGCCCGGGTCGACGGCCTCGATGCGCCGGCCGGCGTGCGGGCCCGGCTCCCCATGGAAGTACCACCACGGGATCCCGTTCTGGGCAGCAACGATGCTCGTGTCCTCGCCGAGCAGCGGCCGGACCAGGGCACCCGAGCCGGCGTAGTCCTGGGCCTTGAGCCCGAGCACGATGTAGTCGACCGCGCCCACCTCGGCCGGATCGTCGGTGGCGGGGACGTCGGCCTGGAAGTCGCCGCGTGGGCTGAGCACCTGGACGCCGTCGTGGCGCATCGCCTCCAGGTGGCGGCCCCGGGCGATGAGCGTCACGTCGGTCCCGCCCCGGTACAGAGCGGCTCCGACGTAGGCGCCGATCGCGCCGGCGCCGAGGACGGCGACCCTCACTGGCCGACCAGCTCTCCCATCAACCGGCGCTGGACCTTGCCGGTCGGGCCCTTGGGGATGGCGTCGAGCAGCGCGATCGAGGCGGGGACCTTGAAGGAGGCGAGGCTGGCCGCGCAGTGGGCCTGCAGCTCGTCCGCCGTGACCGGGCCCGCGGCGACGACGGCGGCCGCCACCTGCTCGCCGTACTTGGCGTCCTCGCGCGCGTAGACCACCGCCTCCGCCACGGAGCCGTGGCGCAGCAGCGCGTCCTCCACCTCCAGCGGGGAGATCTTCTCGCCGCCACGGTTGATCATCTCCTTGATCCGGCCCTCCAGCGTGAGGTAGCCGTCGTCCGATAGCGACCCGAGGTCCCCGGTGCGAAACCAGCCGTCGCCAAACGAGGCGGCGTTGGCCTCAGGGTTGTCGAGGTACCCGTCCACGACGGAGTCGCCGCGCACCGCGACCTCGCCGACCTCGCCGGCCCCCATCGCGTGCCACTCGTCGTCGAGGATGGCGATCTGCGTGCCGGTGGCCACTCCCACCGAGCTGTGGCGGCGCTCGGCCGGCGGCAGCGGGTTCGACGCCATCTGGTGAGCCGCCTCGGTCATCCCGTAGGCCTGGACGAGGGGGATCCGGAGGCGCTCCTCGGCCTGGTCCTGCAGCGGCGAGGCCAGCGACGAGCTGCACGAGCGAGCGAAGCGAAGGGCGTGGTCGGGGACAGGCTCGTCGACCGCCCGAGATGTCAGCACGGCATGGATCGTCGGCACCGCCGAGTACCACGTGGCGCCGTGCTCCACGGTGTCGCGCCAGAACGCCGACGCGCTGAAGCGTGGCGGCACGAGCACCGTCCCACCGGTGGACAGGGTCGCCAGCGTCGAGGCCACGAGCCCGTGCACATGAAAGAGCGGCATGACGCAGTGGCTGACGTCAGCACCGTCCAGGGCGTAGGTCGCCGCCACCGCACGCGCCGAGCTGACCAGGTTGCGCTGGCGCAGCGGGACGACCTTGGGCCGGCTGGTGGTGCCGCTGGTGTGCAGCAGCAGAGCGCGCGCGTCGGGATCGCGCGCCGGCAGCGCGGCGCGCTCGCCCTCAGCGACGGTCACCGCGGCCGGTGCCTGGGCGGTGGCGTCAAGGACACGGATGCCGAGCTCCTCACATACCGCGCGCGCCGGCTCGCCGGCCCCGCCGTGCAGGATCATCGCCCGCGGCCGCAGGTCGACGAGGTAGCCGCGGAACTCATCCGCGGTGTAGGCGGGATTGAGCGGCGCCGCCGCCGCGCCGGCCGCGATGATCGCCAGGAAGGCGATGACCATCTCGGGTCCATTGGAAAACGACATCGCCACCGCGTCGCCCTGCACGATGCCGACCCCGGCGAGCTCCCCCGCCACCCGGTCGACGGCGGCATGCAGCTTGGCGTAGCTCACCGTTGCGGCGTTCCCGGGGGCGAGCAGCGCTGGGTGGCCATCGTCTCGCTCGATCAGGTCAAGCAGCGCCTCAGTGGTCATCTCCCCTCCCGGGTGTCAGCTCAGAATTGGATCCAATCCTATCAATTTGGGTCCACATCGTCCTAAGGACGTTAGGAGCACGCGAGTCCGCCTGGAGGACGGGCTCGCACCGGTGGGCGGGTCGTTTGGCGAAGGTTTTGGGAAGCCGCCGCCGAACGGGGTACCCCGTCTGCGCCGAGCCCCTCGCGGGCACCACAGGAATGGAGGATGGATGGTCGCTGTAGCCCACGAGGCGAGCCAGATCACGATCGACCCCGAGCGCGATCGGGTGCGCGTGCGCTGCGCGGGTACGCTGGGCGACGACGCCGCCGTCCAGCTCGCCCAGGACTGCGACGGCCTGATCGACCGCGGCTTTGACCGCGTGATCCTCGACCTGACCCAGGCCACGGCCGTCGCCCCGGCCGCGGTCAGCGCGATCGCCGCCGTCATCCGCCGAGCCCGCGCGCACGGATGCCGCCTTTCGGTCGTGCCGGGCAGCGGCGAGGCCGCGGCCACGCTGCGGCGCGCTGGTCTGCTGGGACAGCTCCGGCTCGAGGGCGCCGCCGAGACGTTTCTGGACTGGAGCCGCTAGCGGTGTGAGTCGCCCAGCCTCTCCCGGACACGGTCCGCGGCGCGGCGCAAAAGGCGCGACACCTGCATCTGCGAGCAGCCCATCGCCCTGGCGATCTCTGACTGCTTGAGGTCGCCCTGCATCCGGAGGGTCAGCGCGGTGCGCTCCAGGTAGGGGAGCCGACGGATCGCGCCGCTGACGCTGCTGGCGGTCTCGAATAGGGCGTAGCCGTCATCGACCGTGCCCAGGGTGTCGCCGAGAGTCGTGGGCTCCGGCACGCCGTCGGCGATGGGGGCGTCCAGAGAGTCGGAGTAGTGGGCCTGAGCTGACTCGAGCCCCTCCAGAACCTCCTCGACAGCGAGCTCGAGGTACACGGCGAGCTCGGCCACCTCGGGGCTGCGGCCGTGTTGCTCGGTGAGCTCCCCGACGGCGCGCTGCACGCGCTGGGCCAGCTCCTGGGTCGCCCGGGGGACGTGGGCCGCCCACCCGGTGTTGCGGAAATGGCGCTTGAGCTCGCCAAGGATCGTGGGCGTGGCGTAGGCGCCGAACGGCACCCCACGCGCGGAGTCGTAGCGGTCGATGGCGTTGAGCAGCCCGAGGTTGGCCACCTGGATCAGGTCCTCGAACGGCTCGTGGGGGTTGTGGTAGCGCGCGGCCAGCCTGCGTGCGAGCGGCAGATGCCGGCGCAGCAACTCGTCGCGGGCCGCGGGCAGATCGCCGCGCAGAGGCCACAGGTCATCCGCGGGGGCACGCCCCACGTCGACCGACAGTCGGTCGGTCTTGTCGACACTCGGCTCTATCAAGGACTACATCTTATCTAGGTTCTGCTCCTACCTGGTACAGAAATGTAGAATGAGCCCATGACCAGTGACGACGTCGCCGGCCTGCTGCGCCAGCACCGGCTGCGTGTGACGCCGCAGCGCCGAGCCATCCTCAACGCGTTCCGGGGCACCCTCGACGAGCACCTGTCGGCGGAGGAGGTGCTGTCGCGGGCCAGCCAGGCGGTCCCGGAGATCGGGCGCGGGACCGTCTACGCGACGCTCGCCGAGCTCGCCGAGCTCGGCCTGCTCGAGTCGGTGGGCAACCCCGAGGCGGTGCGCTACGAGACGAACGTCGAGGCCCATGACCACTTCCGGTGCCGCCTGTGCCTGCGGCTGTTCGACGTGGAACTGGGCGGCCGCGAGCTCGAAGCCCGGAAGCTTGCCGGGTACACCATCGAGTCGGTCGCGGTCCGCGCGGAGGGCATCTGCGCCCAGTGCCACGACTACGAGCGGGGGATCATCGACGGCGCGCGATCGGTCATCGACCGGCCCACCATCAGCGAGGAGACGGTCGAGCAGCTCTCCTGCGTGCGCGTGGCCAGCCCCGTGGGCGAGCTCGCGCTGGGAGCCTCATCTGACGGCATCGTACGGGTCGCCTACGAGGACCACGCCGACTTCGATCTGCTCAGCGCACGAGCCAAGGGGCGACGCGGCTCAATCGCCGGGCGCGATCGCGCCACCGCGCTCAACACCGCGTTCACCGGCTATTTCGGCGGCGGCCGCGACGCACTGGCCGACCTCATCGACTGGCGTCTGGTGCCCGACGACACGGCGCAGCTGCTGCGTGCCGTGCAGAAGATCCCGTACGCCGAGCCGCTCTCCTACGACCGGATCATGGCCGCCATGTCTGCCTATGACTGCGGCTTCGCCGTGGGCACCGATCCGATGCCGCTGCTCGTCCCCTGCCACCGGGTGAGCCAGGGCAGCCACCACCTCGACGCCTACGTCGGGGGCGCCGAGCGATTGCACCTTCTCCAGAAGCTGGAGAGCGGCTGAGCCGCTAGGGCTACTACCGGCCGTACCAGCGGCGGCGCCCACCTCCGGTCGCGTCGGCCACTCCACCGACGAAGAAGCCCAGCACCCAGAGCACCACGGCGACGACGAGCACGATCCACAGCAGGTGCACAGCGAACCCCAGACCGCCGAAGATGGCGAGGATGAGGAGTAATGCGATGAGCGCGACCACGGGCTTCCCTCCAGTGATGGACCTCCGGATGGTCGTCCGCTACCCCCTGTGCCGACGGGCAAGCCGAACGACTGCTTGACGCCCGTGACCGGCGGGTAACGCCGACGGGATGAGATATGCCGCTTTCGCCGGATCGCTGGCCCTGTGTGCGCTCGCGATCGTCGCGGCCGTCGCGCTGGGGGGCATCGGCTGGATCGTCGTCGCCGTCGTGTTCGGCGCGGTCGCCGCGGTCGGGGTCTACGACATGGCCCAGCGGCGCCACTCGATCCTGCGCAACTACCCGATCCTCGGACACGCGCGGTTCGCCCTGGAGGCCGTCCGCCCGGAGCTGCAGCAGTACTTCATCGAGCGCAATTACGACGGCCGCCCCTTCGACCGCGACACGCGCACGTCGATCTATGAGCGCGCCAAGGGCGTCAAGGACGAACAGGCCTACGGGACCGAGCGCGATGTCAAGGAGCCCGGGTACGAATGGCTGCTGCAGTCCATCCACTCCTTCGATCCCCCCAAAGAGGTCCCCCGCGTCACTATCGGCGGGCCCGATTGTTCGCAGCCGTATGAGATGGCGCTGCTCAACGTCTCGGCGATGTCCTTCGGCGCCCTCTCGGGCGCCGCGCTGACGGCGCTCAACCGCGGTGCGGCCAAGGGCGGCTTTGCCCACGACACCGGGGAGGGCGGCCTGACCAAGTACCACCTCAACGGCGCCGACGTGGTGTGGGAGATCGGCACTGGCTATTTCGGCGCCCGCACCAAGGACGGCGGCTTCGATCACCGGCAGTTCCGCGAGAAGGCGTCCCATGAGGCAGTCAAGTGCGTCTCGCTCAAGCTCAGCCAGGGCGCCAAACCCGGGATCGGCGGAGTGCTGCCCGGCGCCAAGGTGACCAAGGAGATCGCCGATGCGCGCAGCGTCCCGCAGGGCGACACGTGCGTGAGCCCTCCCGGCCACAAGGTTTTCAGCACCCCGCGCGAGCTCATCCGCTTCATCGTCGAGATGCGCGAACTCGCCGGGGGCAAGCCCACCGGCATCAAGCTGTGCATCGGCTCCCGCCACGAGCTGCTGGCGATCTGCAAGGCGATGGTGGAGGAGGGCACCGCTCCCGACTTCATCACCGTCGACGGGTCCGAGGGCGGGACCGGCGCCGCGCCCGGTGAGTACGAGGATCACATGGGGACTCCGCTCACCGAGGGTCTGATGATGCTCCACAACGCACTCGTCGGCTGCGGGCTGCGCGACCGGGTCCGTATCGGGGCCAGCGGCAAGATCGCGACCGGCTCGGACATCGTCAAGCGGCTGGCGATGGGCGCTGACTACACCAATGCAGCCCGCGCGATGATGATGGCCGTCGGCTGCCTCCAGTCCCAGCGCTGCCATACCAACGAGTGCCCGGTGGGGGTCGCCACCCAGGACCCCAAGCGCTCCCGAGCGCTCGATGTCGCCGACAAGACTGAGCGCGTATACCGCTACCAGCATGCGGTCGTGGCGGAGGCCCAGCGCCTCGTCGCCTCCATGGGGCTGCACTCGCCGGGCGAGGTCGGCCCCCATCATCTCGTGCGCCGGGTCGACCACGTCACATCGCGCAGCTACGCGGAGCTCTACGAGTGGCTGGAGCCGGGACAGTTGCTGCACGAGCCGCCGGACTCGTGGCAGGCCGACTGGGCGCGCGCGGACCCCGACTCGTTCGCGCCGCGTGAGATCTCCATGAGGAGCGCCTGATGGCGACGGTGGCCGAGACGATCGTGCAGGCGATCGCCGACTTGGGCGTGCGGTCGGTGTGGGGCGTCGTCGGCGACGCACTGAACCCGATCACCGACGCCATCCGCCTCGAGGATCGCCTGGAGTGGATCGGGGTACGCCACGAGGAGGCCGGCGCGTTTGCTGCGGGCGCTCAGGCACAGCTCGGGGCGCGGCTGGGAGTGTGCATGGGCACGGTCGGCCCGGGCTCGTTGCACCTGCTCAACGGCCTCTATGACGCCAAGAAGTCCCACGCGCCGGTGCTGGCCATCTGCGGCCAGGTGCCTCAGGCCGAGCTCGGCTCCGATTTCTTCCAGGAGGTCGACAACGACGCCGTGTTCCGCGACGTGTCGGTCTTCTGCCGCACCGTCACCAGCCCCGAGCAGCTCCCGGGTCTCCTCGAGCAGGCGATCCAGCGGGCTCTCGACGCGCCCGGGGTCGCCGTGCTCACCGTTCCCGGCGACGTCGGCGCCCGCGACGTAGACGGGCCGCCCGCGCGCATCGCTCACGCCGAGATGCCGGTGGTGCCAGAGCCCGGCGCCGTGGCCCGCGCGGCCGAGCGCATCGATGCCGCCGGGCGGGTCACGCTGCTCGTCGGCCACGGCGCGCGCCATGCCCGCACCGAGATCCTGGAGCTCGCCGACCGGCTGGCCGCCCCGATGGTGCTGACGCTCAAGGCCAAGGCGGGCCTGGAGGCCGACAACCCCTACGCGGTGGGCCAGAGCGGTTTGATTGGCAATCCGGCGGCCCAGCACGCGTTTGACCGCTGCGACCTGCTGCTCATGCTCGGCACCGACTTTCCGTACAGCGACTGGTATCCCAAGGGCAAGGAGGTCATCCAGGTCGACCATCGCTCCGGCCACATCGGCCGGCGGACGGCTGTCGATCACGCGGTGGTGGGCGACACACGCCTGACCGCGGCGGCTCTGCTCGAGCGCGTCGGCGCCAAGTCTGACCGCGGCCACCTCGAGGACGCCACCGGCCGCTACCGCAAGTGGGCGGAGCACCAGATGCACCTCGCCGACCCTGACTACGACGCCCGGGGCGTCGTGGAGAAGGTGCGCGCACGCTTCGACAACCCTGACGAGCGGATCCGTCCCGAGGCCGTCGCCGTCGCCGTCGACCGCCACGCCGCCTCCAACGCGATCTTCACCAGCGACACCGGCATGTCGACGGTATGGCTGTCACGCTTCGTGCCGATGCGCGGCGAGCGGGAGCTCATCGGCTCATACAACCTCGGTTCGATGGCCAATGCAATGCCCCAGGCGCTGGGCGCGCAGGCGCTGCACCGCGACCGCCAGGTGATCGCGTTCTGCGGCGACGGCGGGCTGACCATGCTGCTCGGGGACATCATCACCGCGGTCACGCACGAGCTCCCGGTCCGACTCGTCGTCTTCAACAACGGCCGCCTGGGGATGGTCAAGCTCGAGCAGGAGCAGGCGGGCCTGCCCGAGTTCGGCACCCAGCTCTCGAATGTCAATCTCGCCGCCATCGCTTCAGCCGCGGGGCTGCACGCGGTGCGGGTGGAGGAGCCGTCAGAGCTCGACGACGCGATCGCCTCGGCGTTCGCCCACCCCGGCCCGGTGCTGCTCGACGTCGTGACCAACCCCGAGGAGATCTCGCTCCCGCCCAAGACCAAGCCCGCCCAGGCGTGGGGGTTCGCGATCGCCAAGCTCACCGAGACGCTCGAGAGCCGCGCGTAGCGTTCGGGATCCTCAATACCTTCCTGAAGCCGATCGCCCGGCTGCTGACACTTCCCCTGGCCGTCGTGACCCTCGGGGGTGCCGGACGCGGCTTCTCTTTAGATCACTAGCACTTGGACTTCGTCGCCGAGGTGAAGGCGCTGACCGAGCTCACGGTGTTCTTGACGTCCAGGGCCACCGAGGCCAGCTGCGCCGGCGTCGGCGACGAGGACAGGGCGTTGACACTCTTCTGAAGGCTGGAGACCGCGCCGTCGATCGCCGTCGTCTCGCTGGGGAAGTCACTCTTGGCCGAAGACACCAGGCTCTTGGCCTGGCTTTCGATGGTCTGCAGCTGGGTCTTGAGGGAGCTCACGCCGCCGCTGACGCTGACGCTCGAGACCGACTGCTGCAGCGAGCTGCGGTCCTTGCAGTACGCGGGCTTGCTGCTGCCACAGCCCGCGATCAACGCCGCCAGGCCGATGAGCAGCCCGCACAGGATCAGCCGTCGAGTCAACTGGCCACAGGTCACGGATCCCAGGCTCCCGCTGTCACGTTGGGCGAGCATCACCCCGATCGGGTGAGGGCGGGAGGGTCACGACCTGCGCCCACGGCTCATCTGTTTGGGGTGATGACCCGACGGGCGCCAATGAGCCAGGATCACCGCCGACGTGGCCATCGGACCCACTCAGCTTCTCATCGTGTTGGACCTGAGCCGCTCGGACTTCCATGGGGCCCTCACCGCGGAGCTGGGGCGGCTCCAGGACGAAGAGATCGTGCGGGTGCTCGATGTGCTCGCCCTGTCCAAGGACGCCAACGGAGAGGTTGAGGTCCGGCAGCTCGGTGATGCCGGCGAGGATCCATCGATCGCCATCGATTGCGGGGCCGATGTCCTGGAGGAGATCCCGACCGGCTCGTCCGCGGCACTCGTCCTGCTCGAGCATCATTGGGCCTGGCGGTTGCACGACGTGATCGCCAGCCTCGGCGGGTTTGCGGTCAGGGACGGCTTCATCATCAGCCCCCTCGATCTCGGGCGCTTCGCGGGTGCGCGCACCGCCCCGACGGTCGGCGCGGGCGAGCGCTTCAGCGCCGGCCCTAGTTCTTGACCAGGCCGGTCCCGCCGAGCACCGTCAGGGCGCTCCCGACGAGCAGCAGCAGGGTCGCGAGCACGACCGGCCACCGGCGCTGCAGCCACTCCGCCGCTCTCTCAAGCCATGGGTCGGCGGCGTCACCGACGATGACCAGGACGATCGCCGCGGCGAGCAGCGGCGCAACGAATGCCAGGTTGTAGATACCGATGAGCACAACCTTCGCCGGCGCCGCTGCGCTCGAGCCCACAACGGCCACGGCGAAGGCGAAGTAGGGGACCGCAGTGGGCAGCTCGATCACCGCGACCGAGGCTCCCGCCACCAGCGCCGATCCTCCGCCACGACCTTGCATCGGGAGCTCGCCGCGCGCCAGCCGCCGGCGGCCGAGCCACAGGGTCGCCGCAGCGAGCAGAAGCCCCAGACCGGCGACCAGCTCGATCACGTGCCGTGCGTTCTGGTCAGGGTGCGGGATCAGCCCCAGCAGAAAACTGCCCGGCCCCAGGACCAGCACCAACCCGACGAACAGATTGACGCCGAATATGCCGAGCGTGAACTGCATCACGCGCAACGCGCCGTGCGCCAGCGTGGCCAGGTAGACCGCGGGCCCGACGGTGCTGGGGCTCAGCGAGTCCGCCAGACCGACTGTCAGCCCGACGATCGCCAGTCGCAGCACCGCATCCAACATCCCATCGGCGACAGCCCCGGGCAATGGTGCACCCCGGCGTCCTGAGAAGGAGGTGAGCATCCCGATAGGGCGGCGGCGGGGGATCCGGATGGTGGCCTCCCGGGTTTCACGTGCAGGCCTCCTTGTCATCTCCAATAGCAGCTACGACGCTGAACAGGTGCACATCTCGCCCGTCGCCCCTTCGCCCGTCCTGACGGCGAGGGGGCACCGGAATCTGCCCCAGTGGGCGCGCTGGAATGGAGGGCTCCACCGCTATACGCTCGGCGCCGAGGAGGAGGTGATGCTCCTGCGGCCGGGCGACTGGTCCCTGGCCGAGATCAGCGACACCGTGCTCGCGGGGCTGCCCAACGACCTCTCGGAGCACGTCGCGCCCGAGACGCACGCCGGCGTCCTGGAGCTCGTGACCGGCGTCCACACCGACGTACGCGGGGTCGTGGCCGAGCTCAACCGGCTGCGCGATCGCTTCGGACACGAGCTCGAGACGATGGGACTGTCCGCCGCCGCCGCCGGCACACATCCTTTGACCACGCGGGCAGACGGCCGGGTCTCCCGCTCGCCGCGCTACCGCCACGTCGGAGAGTCCATGCGCGTCCTCGCCCGCCGCGAGCCGACGATGGCGCTCCACGTACACGTCGGGATCCCAGACCCTGAGGAGGCGGTCCGCGTCCTCAACGGGCTGCGGCGCGCCGCCCCCCTCCTCCTCGCCCTGTCGGCCAACTCGCCCTATTGGCAGGGTCGCGACAGCGGCTTTGCCTCCGCCCGGACGTTGATCTTCCAGGCATTCCCTCGGACAGGGCTCCCACGTCGATTTGACGGTTATGCCGACTACGTGGAGGCGGTCGATCCCCTGATCGCGTCGGAGGCGGTGCCCGATCCGAGCTTTCTGTGGTGGGATGTCCGGCTGCAACCTGCACTGGGGACCGTCGAAGTGCGAATCATGGATGCGCAATCGACGCTGCGGCAGGTCGGGCCCCTCATCGCGCTCATCCAGTCCCTCGCCCACCTGGAGATCGAAGGGGAGCCGACAGCAGCGACACCCGGGCCTGAGGTTCTGGCCGAGAACCGCTTTCTGGCCGCCCGCGACGGGATGGCCGCTCGGCTGATCGCGCCGCAGTCGGACGAACTGGCTCCGGTGCGGGACCTCCTCGGCAGCCTGGTCGCCGAGTGCCAACCGCACGCTCTCGCGCTCGGATGTCTCGACGCGCTCGACCGTGTCAACCGCGCCTCGTTCGCGGACGGGGCCGAGCGTCAGCGTACCGTCGCCGCCCGGGGAGGGCCGCTCGAGGACCTGGTCGCAGGCCTGGCGGCCCAGTTCCGGCCGCGCATCGGGCACGTCGCCGACCAACCAGATCTCACCGCGTATCCCAGCACGACAGAAAGGGGCGGCTAATGTGCCGCTGGCTCGCATACTCCGGATCTCCCATCCTCCTTCAGGAGGCGCTGTACGAAGGGCCCAACTCGCTCGTGAACCAGAGCCTGCACTCGCGGCTGGGCGCCGAGCCCACCAACGGTGACGGCTTCGGCGTCGGCTGGTACGGCGCCCCTGACACGCCGGGGGTCTACCACAGCACCGAACCGGCGTGGAACGACGCGAACCTGCGAGAGCTCGCCGGCCACATCAGCTCGCCGCTGTTCTTCACCCACATTCGGGCCGCGATCGGCAGTGCCGTGCAGCAGACCAACTGCCACCCGTTCCGCCACGGCCGGTGGCTGTTCATGCACAACGGCTATCTCAACGAGTTCGCGACGATCAAACGCGACGTCGTGCTCGCCATCGACCCTTCCCTCTACCCCCAGATCCAGGGAGCGGCCGACACCGAATTCCTGTTCTTTCTGGCGTTGACGTTCGGCCTCGAGGACGACCCGCCCGCCGCGATCGAGGGAGCCATCGGTCTCGTGGAGGAGATCGCCGAGCGCCACGGTGTGCCTCACCCGTTCCAGGGCACCATCGCGACCACCAACGGGGAGACCATCTGGGCCTTTCGGTACTCCAGCGAGCGCCGCTCCCGTTCGCTCTTCTACACCACCGACGTCCCCACGCTGCGCGCGCTCTATCCCGAGCGCCAGCTCTTCCAGGACGTGTCCGTCGATGCGCGGCTGATCGTCTCGGAGCCGCTCGGCGACGTCGCCGGCGTCTGGAACGAGGTCCCTGAGTCCAGCTGGGGCGTCGTCGGTCCGGGCCGCAACGAGATCCATGGGTTCCACCCGAAGGCGCCGCCGGTCTCGGTCTCCGTGGCCTAGAGGGTTGATTTGACGACCATCTAGCCGCCCCCTCTCGAGGACGCTCCCAAGATTCCCTCAGCGTCGCGCTCGGCGATCTGCGCCAGCCTGCGGAGCCGCCGGAGGCGCGGCGACTTCGCGGTGCGCCCGGTCCGGAACGTGAACAGCGCGCAGGCCAGGAAGCACATCGCTCCGAGCGACGTGTTCCAGTTGGCGGCGGCCTGCGCGAGCACCGAGCCCTTCGACGGCACAACGTACCCGGCGACGGCGGCAATCCCAAAGAGGATGCACCCCAGGAGATTGACCGAGGCCTCCCACCATCCGGAGCCGGCGCGCACCGGCCACAGGCCGTGCCGTGAGGACGCGCGGTACGCGATCACGCCGGACACGAGAAAGCAGATCGAGCCGAGGCTGTCGGGCCGCCACACGAGCCTGTCGTACTCGGTGTTGGACAGCGCGGTGTGCAGAGCGCGGTAGGTGGTGACGTTGAAGAACAGGGTCCCGGCGGACTGGATCGCGGCCGCCCACAGCGCAGCTCCGCCGCCGCGCGAATGGCGCTCCGGAAAGGCGATGATGGTCTGCAGGGCACCTCCGGCGGTGAACAGCACGGAGCCGACGAAGAACGTCACCGCATCGGTGGCGTCACCGACGAGGTTCGCATAACCCGGGAAGGGCCCGATGACGAAGCAGGCTGAGCCGGCGACGAACAGCAGCGCCATCCACCGCTCCCGCGTCACGAAGGCAGCCCAGCGCTCAGCGGGTGGCAGGTCGCGGGCTTATGACGCCGGGCTATGGGGTAGCACTGCGGACGTGATGAACGCGAAGCTGCCCCCTCCTGACCCGTTCGAGTCCCTCGGCATGGCGCCTCCCGACGACTACCGGCTCGAGGCGCCCGTCGCGTACTACGTCGCCGGCCCACCGACGCCGGTGGCCAAGCACGTCTCCAACGTGATCCTGACGGTCCGTCCCGGAGCGTTGATCGTGGTGGCACCGGGGGCAACCGGGGCAGAGCGGCAGGACTGATCGCGTCCCGCCGCTCGCGCGGCTTTAGGTCTATTCGCGGGCCATCATCGCCGCCGCCTCGCGCTCGAGGTCGACGTACGGCTCGCCGCTCACGTCCACGGCGACGCGGTTGATGGTGCCGCCGGTGAAGGCGTGGGGATGGACCCCGGGGTAGTCGGCGGTGACCGGCTCGCCGCCGTCGCGCCCCACGCACAGCCCCTCGCCGGCGATCATGAACTTGCCGGGCTGGGTCTTGATGCGCTGCTCGCCGACCTTCCTGTCGCCGTGATAGAGCGACAGTGTCCCGGCGGCAACGCCGGGCGGGTCCTCCCCATCCTTGTCGAAGCTGGCCGAGAGGATCAGGTTCTCGCCGGTGGGCACGTCCTCGGTGCCGACCACAACCTGCTCGAGCATGCCCACGAAGTTGTAGACATAGTGCAACCGGTTCTCCTTCACATAGAGGGAGTGCCCGCCGAATCGCGAGCCGTGGGCGAACAGCACCCCCTCGGCCCCGGGCTCGGGGACGTCGACGAGGGCGCCGATGGTGTAGGAGCGATTGCGGACATTGACGGCCTGGGACTCGGGCACCTCCGACATGCCGGGGTAGTACACGTACCGGTTGCGCGCTGGACTGAGCAGCGGCCGCGGCGTCAACATGATCTCCAGGGCGGAGCGGTCGTCGAGGGGGAAGGCGTCGTTGGCGCCCGCCTCGGCATACCAGAGGTTGATCAGCTCCTGGAGGCGCTCAGGCTCCTCGGCGGCGCGATCGCGCAGCTCTGAGCGGTCGACGTCCGTGTGGTAGAGCTCCCACGTGTCCTTGCCGAAGTTGCCCCACCCGCTGATCGTCGGATGGGTGGTGACCGCCTTCCACCCCCCGTGCCAGATCGCGCGCGAGCCGAGCATCGAATAGAACTGCGTCGTCCGCGCTGAGGGGAGCGCCCCGGCGTCGAAGCTGTAGCGCATGCTGACCCCGTCGAAGTCGCTCTGCACGTGCCCCCCGATCGTCTCGGGCGAGTCGACGCCAAGTGCATCGAGGATCGTGGGGACGAGGTCGATCGCGTGGTGGTACTGGTCACGGACCTCGCCGCGCGCCGTGATGCCCTTCGGCCACGAGATGATGCACGGGTCCGACGTACCCCCGTTGAACTCGTAACGCTTCCACATCTTAAACGGCGTGTTGAACGCCATCGCCCAACCCGTCGGGTAGTGGTTGTAGGTCCGCGGGCCTCCGAGCTCGTCGAGCAGCGCCAGGTTTGCCTCCATCGAGTCCGGGATCCCGTTGGCGAACTTCATCTCGTTGACGGAACCATCGGGTCCGCCCTCACCGCTGGCCCCGTTGTCAGAGATCACCACGACGACGGTGTTCTCACGCTGTCCGGTCTCTTCCAGGTAGTCGAGCAGGCGACCGATCTGGTGGTCCGCGTGACCCATGAACCCGGCATAGACCTCGGCCATACGGCAGAACAGCCGCTGCTCATCCGCGGAAAGCGAGTCCCATGGCCGGGTGTAGTCGAGCGCCGGGAACGGCTTCCCGTCGGGGCTCTTGCGGTTATCGGGGGTGCCGATCGGGTTGATCGGCGGCAGTTGCGTCGTGGCCGGGACGATCCCCATCTGCTTCTGGCGCGCCAGCGTCTGCTCGCGGATCTCCTCGTAGCCCATGTCGAACTGGCCCTTGAACTTCTCTATCCACTCCTTCGGCGCGTGGTGCGGGGCGTGGCAGGCCCCAGGCGCGTAATAGAGGAAGAACGGCTTGTCGGGTGCCACCACCTTGGCGTCCTTGATGAATTCGAGCGCCTTGTCGGTGAGGTCCTCGGTCAGGTGGTAGCCGTCCTCGGGCAGGCGCGGCGGATCGACGGGGTGGCTGTCGTAGACGAGATCCGGATACCACTGGTTGGTCTCGGCTCCGAGGAACCCGTAAAAGCGCTCAAAGCCACGACCCGTCGGCCAGTTTCGCCGCGTGGAGGCGAGGTTCATCTCCGAGTCCGGGCATAGATGCCACTTGCCAACCATGTAGGTGTTCCAGCCGCGTGCCGCCAGGATCTCCTGAATCTGTCCATTCTCCGGCGGGATCACCCCGCTCGCGTTGGGGAAGCCGATCGCCGCCTCGGTGATGCAGGCCATGCTGTTCCGCGTGTGATTGCGTCCGGTCAGCAGGCATGACCGTGTCGGCGAGCAGAGCGCCGTCGTGTGCATTTGCGTGTACCGGAGGCCGTCGGCGACGACCCGGTCGATGTTGGGCGTGTCGATCGGCCCGCCGTAGCTGCCCAGGGCGGAGAAGCCCACGTCATCGAGCACGATGTACACCACGTTCGGCGCTCCGTCAGGCGCGACCGGGGCCTCGAAGGGCGACCAGTCAGGAACCGAGTCTCGGATGTCGACGTTGACGATGCCCTTGAACCGATTGCTCATCCTGACTCACCTTTATGTACGGAGGTAGAAGATCCAGCGCGCGGCTCGCGCGTCTGACCACCGTCACAGACCCCACCCGGCGCGGCGTCATCCCCTTAGGGTGAGGACCGCCGGCGCCTGGGCCTTCACCGGAGATCGCGGCTGCCGACGGGCTTGCGCCTTGCAACCGCGATCTCCCGCTGGCTCTTACTCCACCGCCCCCACTTCCCTACGAGGCGGCACCGGCAGTCTGCTCCGGTGTCAACGCGTCCTGAAGCCTCTTCGTGTCCTCGTCGGACAGAGAGGTCCTGATGACCGTGCCGTGGTAGCCCTCGAGAGCGGCGACCGCCTTGTCCGCCGTCACCTGCTCGATGATCAGGAACAGTGCCGACGTGCCCGGCTTGAGGTAGTCGCGCACCTCCTGCTGAAACTGCTTGTCGATCCCCTTCTCACCGAGGTGGCCGAACAGCGCGCCCATCCCGGCGCCGAGCGCCAACCCGGCGAACGGTACGAAGAAGAGGAGCCCGAACAGCAGGCCCCAGAAGCCGCCCCAGGCCGCGCCGCCGCCCGCGGAGGCGCCCCCGTGCGTGGTCGTCACGTGATACTTGCCGCCCTGATCACGGCTGATCGCGGCCACCTGGTCGGCCTGGATGATCAGGTCCGCCTCGAGGCCCTGCACGGTCTGCCGGGCCTCTTCCGCGGTCGTCTGATCCGGGTAGCCAATTGCAACCAACATTGCCATTGCGATTTACTCCTTTCGCGTCTGTCGCCGATGTTGATCGCGAACGATGCCGTGAGTCACCCCGGGGAGCATCACCCGAATGGGATGACGGACCAGGGGTCTGAGCAAATGCGCTGCTCTTCCGTGTGAAACCGCTCACGCTCACCACTCAGTCTCACGCGTGAGCGGTGGTATGGTTGGCTGCCTGGCATTGTGGGCGCGGCCCTTGGGGGGACGCCATACGGGATGACAGGCACAGCCGCGAAACGGGACACCGACCACAACCGGGGGCCGGCAATCTTGGTTCGTCTGAGCGGGCACGAGGCGCGCTAGACACAACGACCACGGACGGGGACACCAGGGCCGACAACGCGAAGGCGGGGCCAGGCATGCGGTTGTGGACAACAGCGTTTCGCGCACGGGGGCGCGGGCCGCGTTGAGCGGGACCGCTCACGTCGCTCAGGTTGCCCCGCGCAGCAGCGCGTTCGCGGTCACCGAGCTCACGCTGTGGCTGACGGTTTCGGCGACAACGGTCGCGATCGTCTCGTGGGCGCTCATCGGCACTCCCGCCCCCACGCGCAACATCGCCCTCCCCGTGTTCGTGCTCGGCGCCGGGGCGATGTTCGGCCTGGGGCTGGTGGACATGCTGCGCGGCCGCGACGGACGTTTCGCGCGCGTGGTGACGATGGCCGGCGTGCTGTGGTCGCTATCGGCGCTGACGGCGTCTGATCGGCCCCTTGCCAACAGCATTGGCCACGTGAGCCAATGGTGCGTCGACCTCGCCATCGCCTACCTGCTGGTCAGCTATCCCTCCGGGCGATTGGCGGACCGCAGCGCGCGCCGGGTGTTCGCGGCCGCAGCCGGCCTGGTCGGCCTCCTGTTCCTGCCGACCGCGCTGTTCGGTGAGTTTCCGCACCCGGCCCTCTGGTCGAGCTGCACCTCGGCCTGTCCGCCCAACGCGTTCTCCCTCGCGGCTTCGACCCCAGGGGTCATCACCGACGTGGTCGTCCCGGTGCGTGAGGTGCTGGCGGTGGCTCTGTTCGCCGTCATCGCCGCGCTCCTGATGCGCCGCGGGCGTGAGGCCGGGCACCTACTCGGCCAGCTCTACGCCCCGGTCATCGCATTGGCGGCAGGCGTGGCCGTGATGTTCGCGGTGTATTTCCCGCTTCGTGCCATCGCCCCGGACTCCGCTGCGCTCTCGGTCGTCAGCTGGGTCTTTGCCCTGTCGCTCCCGGCCATCGCGCTGGGCTGCGGGACGGGCCGACTGTACCGGCGCATCCACGCCGCGAACGCGCTCGAGCAGGTCGCGCGCAGGCTCGTCGCCAGCTCGAGCCCGGCAGACGTTCGTGCCGGGCTGGCCGACGCGCTCCAAGACCCGTCGCTGCGGATCCTGCACTCGTTTCCCGGGGATTCCAGCGCGTGGGTCGACGAGTCCGGTCAGCCGGTCGTTCTCGAGCAGACCGCGCCCACCCAGCGGATCACGCAGATCGCCAGTGGGAGCTGGCGGATCGCGATGGTGCACGATCCCGTGCTGGCGGACGACCCCTCGCTGCTCTTGAGCGCGGGCTCGTATGCATTGGCGACGATGGAGAACCAGTGCCTCACCGATGAGCTCGACGAGGCGCTCCATCACCTGGCCGCGTCGCGCGCCAGTCGGATCACCGCAGAGCAGGACACGCGCCAGAAGATCGAGCGTGACCTGCACGATGGAGCCCAGCAGCGTCTGGTGGCGCTGAGAATGAAGCTCGGCTTGGCGGCCACCACCCTGGCGGGCCGGGATCCGGTGGGCGCCGAGACACTCCATGCGCTCGAGCACGAGGTCGACGCGACCATCGACGAGATCCGCGGGCTGGCCAGCGGTATCTACCCGCCGCTGCTGGGCCGGGCAGGGCTCCGAGAGGCTCTGGGCGCGGCGAGCCGCGCCGCCGCCCTGCCGACGACGGTGCACGTCGAGCGGATCAGCCGCTACGCGTCCGAGATCGAGACCACCGTGTACTTCTCCTGCTCGGAGGCGCTGCAGAACGCCGCCAAGCACGCCACAGGAGCGACGGCCGTGACAATCTCGGTCTGGGAGGATCAGCGGCTGTATTTCGAGGTGCGCGACGACGGAGCCGGGTTCGATGTGGCAACCACGCCGTTGGGCAAGGGCCTCACCAACCTCACCGATCGCATGTCCGCCGTCGGCGGCACGATCAGCGTGCAATCCGCCCCCGGTCAGGGCACCGTGCTCGGAGGCTCGATCCCGCTCACGTGACCGTCCATGACCCTCGCCGCGCCACGGCGAGGCACGGTGGGGAGCGCCGGCACGACGGTCACCACCGTGTCCGCCAGCAGATCGAACGCGGTGCGGCGGCGAGCCGTCCAGAGGATCGGCCAATAGCCCCACAGCAGCGGCAGCGACAGCACCATCCCCGCCAGGCGCACGAGGGCGCGGCTGACGCCGACCGGCCCCCCATCGGCGCGAGCGAGGCGGATCTGCATGACCCGGCTGCCAGGCGTCTGCCCGGTCGTGGTCCAGAACGTGACGAAATAGGCCGCGACCCACACGAAGAACAACGCACCCCCGACAACAATCGCCGCCGTGCGGAAGCTGTGCGACGGTGCGAACACCGACTTCAGCAACTGGACCGCCCCGGCTGCCGCGAGCGCCGCGGCGTCGATCAGCAGCGCATCGATCACGATGGCGATCGTCCGCGTGACGAGCCCCCCGTATATGACCGGGCCGGGCATCGGACCGGCGCTGAAGCCCGACGTGCGGTGGCCCGGATCCGGGACGATCTCCCCGACGGTGGCCCTCGTGGTCATGGCCCTGACGCCGGCTCGGGTGTGGGGCCCGCTGCGCTCCGGGGCGACCGGCGAGTGAGACGCGCAGCGAGCCGCTCCAGCCGGTCGTCGGCAGTCCGAGAGCGCTCGCGGGCGGCACCGGCAACCTGATTGGCGAAGCTGACGCCCTGCTGACTGATCGCCGCGGTCACCGCGGGGCTGCTCGCGATCTCGTCGATGAGGACCCACAGTCCATCGCTCTCGAGCAGGCGCGCGACGATGACATCGAACAGCGGCCCGCCGAACACCTGTGTCACGGTGGCCTCGACCAAACGGCTGTCGACCACCCGGGCCACAGCGGTGTCCAGGAGCGGACCGTCGAGCACCCGCTCGACGAGCCGGTCGACTTCCGCGCGGTCGACGGTTTGGATGACCAGGCGCTCGGTCTCCGGGCTGCTCAGCGTCTGCTCGACGAGTCGCTGAAGTACGTCGTCGGCCAGGCGGCTGGCCACCACCCGAGCGACGACCTCTCGTGCCAGCGACGACGTGACCGCCGCGTCGGCCGCCGCCAGCGCCGTGTCGAGGGAGGAGAGCACCACCCATCTCACGGGCTCGGCCAGGGCCCGCTGCGCACGCCGGGCCGCCAGCCCCGCCATCCGACGCCCGGGAAGATCAGGAGCCATCCGAGCTCCACACGACCGCGACGTCAGACCGCCAGCAGTCGCTCCTTCTGGGTCGCAAACTCATCATCAGTGAGGATCCCCTGATCGCGGAGCTTACCCAGTTCCTGGAGCTTGGCCATGGCGTCCGAGCTGATACCTCCGCTGGGCGCCGCCGCAGCCGCCGGCGCGGGCGCGGGCGCCTGCTGCTGGCTCTCGAGATCGGCGATCCGCTGGTCCTGGTCGGCCTCGTCCTGCTGGCCCGCGGCGTGGCGTTTTCCCATCATGTAGGCGCCACCGCCGACGGCTGCGGCACGGAGCAGGGGACGGCGTCGCATCAACATTGCCGTCCGCCTAACCGATGTCGTCGGGGAGCGACAGCCCGAGCGCGAGCATGATCTCGGGCGCCGCGGCCACAACCTTGGGACCCCCGACCTGGGGCGCCACCGCTCGCAGGACGGCGAGGATGTCCTCGGGGCTGGCGCCGTCGTTGAGCGCATTGCCGACCTGCCAGGCATACGATGCCGGCGGCGCATCGAGCGCGATCAGCGCCGCGATCTTCACCAGTGCGAACGTGCGCGCATCCAATCCGGTCGACTCCAACTGCGCCTCGCGCAGTCCGAGGACCTCGTCGAGCATGCTCACGTCCCCGGTGGCGACGCCCGTCAACGTCTGGTGGGTCTCGGCTCCTACAACAGCCATATGTCTCTCCTTCGGAGCGTGTTCAGCGGTTTTGCAGCTTGAGAGGAGACTGTGGGGCCGGCGGGGCCCCGGCGCATCAACCGAAATGGGTGAGACGGCCGATCAGATCGGTGGTGATCGCTGCTCGGCGGCGTCGACGGTGTCGACGTCGGCGAGGTAGATGAGCGCGGCCTTGACCCGGCGGCTGGTGTCCTCGGATTCCCGCAGGTTGAGCTTCATGAAGATCGCGTTGATGTGCTTCTCCACCGCGCGCTTGGTCAAGAACAACGACGCCGCGATCGCCGCATTGCTCTTCCCCACCGCCACCTCGGCCAGCACCTCACGCTCGCGCGCGGTCAACTCATCCAACGGCGATGCTGCCGACCGGGCCCGCTCAGCGATCAACAGATCGATGATCTTGGGATCCACCACCGAGCGTCGGTCGGCCACGGCCTGGATCGCCTCAACGAGCTCACCACGATCCCCCACACGCTCCTTGAGCAGGTATGCCCGCCCTTCGGACCCTGACTCAAACAGCTCCAGCGCCAGGCCCGGGTCGGCGTACTGGCTGAGGATCACCACCCCGATCGATGGATGCGTCTCGCGCAATCTCGCTGCCACTCGGATCCCGTCATCCCCCTGAAACGGCGGCATCCAGATATCGCTCACCACCACATCAGGCGCCTCGCGCTCGACCGCCTCCAACAGCCTCCGGGTGTCCTCGCAGACGGCCACGACCTCGATCTCGGAGGCACGCTCCAACAGTTGGCGCACCGCCTCGCGCACCAGGTAGCTGTCCTCGGCGATGACCACTCGCAAGCTCATGGCGCGCCTCTGACGATATCGCGAAACAGGCTCGGCGCGCCGAGGCGAGGCTTTTCGCTCACATGGAAGGGGGTGTCGACGCCCCGTCGCGGGCCGCGCCATACGGATCACCCGATCAGGGCGAGGCCAAGATGTGAAATGGCCGGGAGCCTGGAGAGCACCGTGGACAGGCCACAGCCGACCGAAGCCGAGCAACTGTTGCGTGGCCTGGCGGCCGGCGACGAAGGGCTGCTGCGGACGGTGCTGGGGGTCTCACCTCGCAACACCCAGTCCCCCCTGATGACCTCGCGGAGAACTCTGCCGGCGGAGACTCGCGCTCTGGTCCACCTGGCCGCGCTGCTGGCAGCGGGTGCATGCACGACCTCCCTGCGCTGGGCGGTCGAGCTCGCGTCCCGTTCCGGCGCAGAGGACGAGGAGATCGTCGAGGTGCTGGTGACGACGGCGGCAATCGTCGGGTCCGCGCGGGTCGTGGCCGCGGCCCCGCGGCTGGCGCTGGCGATCGGCTACGACATCGAGGTCGAGGGCTGGGACGGCGACTGACGCCCTCTCGGGCCGTTGCGCCCGCCGGCGAGTCTTCAACCGAGCAGGCCGGCGCCCGTGGCGTGCGCCACCGCTTCGGAACGAGACGAGGCATCGAGCTTGCGATACACCGCGTGGACGTGCGTCTTGACCGTGTTCGAGGAGACATGGAGGCGCTGCGCGATCTCCTGGAACGAATAGTGCGTCGGCAGGAACCGCAGGACCCGAAGCTCGGCCGTGGTCAGCAGCGCGACGCCGGCGAGCGCGGTCTCGGCTCGCTCGTCGAACTGACCCCACGCAGCGGTGAACCAGCGAGCGAAGATGACGACATCGGGGACACGCCGGGAGAGACGTGAGGCGTCGGCCAGCAGCTCGCGGGCGCTGGCCACGTGTCCGAGCGCGAGTGAGACGCGCGCCAGCAGGATCCGCGCCTCTGCGCCGAACCAGGCCATGGAGTCGTCCATCTGCCCGAGCAGGGTCAGACACCGGGCGGTCTGCGCCTTGGCCTCGTCGACACGCCCCTCGCGCATGGCGGCTTCCGCGCACACAGCGAACACCAGAGCGGAGGCCGGCGCGCTGCACAGGCCGTGGTGCTCTATCACGATCCACGCGCGCTGGGCGAAGTCAGACGCCAGGTCCATCTCAGTCCGCTCGGTGGCCACGACGGCCAGTTGGGCCAAGCAGAGCGATGCCGTGTCGGGCGCAAGGACGGCGCCGCGCGCCGCTCCCTCTTGGAGCCAGCGTTCGGCCTCGGGCTCATTGCCGGTCAGCAGCGCCGCCGTGCCGCGCAGCAAACAGCAGCTCGCCTGCCAGGCGCTGTCGTCAGGGAGCAGCTCGTACGCCTGAGCCGCGCACTGTCCCATCCCCGCCGCACCCGCGCGCGCGGCCCATGCGTCGACGATGAGCGCCGCGGCACGCTCGGGCCCCGTGATGTGCCCGGGCCATTCGACCAGCCGAACCGCCGCGCAGCGAACCCACTGCTCTGCCACGGCGACGCGTCCCCGCGCCAGATGGCTGTGCGCCGCGGCCAGCGCGAGCTGAGGGGATCCGGTGAACCCATCGATCACGACCCCGCCCAGCCACTGCTGGACCATCTCGTTGCGTCCGGCGGCGAGAAAGCCGCGTAGGTTCTGCCACAGCAGGTCTCCGGAGCCGTCGAGATCGCCTGCGCTCGCAGCGTGATCCAGGGCATGTTCGACGTCGCCGGCACGGCCGTACCATGCCGCTGCCCGTCGATGCAGGACGGGCGCGATCTCTGGCTCTGACCGCCGGAGGTGAGTCTGCAGCATTTCCCGGAACAGGCCGTTGAGGCGATACCAGTCGTGGCGCGAGTCCACCGGACTCAGGGGCACGTTGCGCCGTGCCAGCCGGGCGAGCATGATCGCGGAGCCCCCGCGCCCGAGCACCTCGTCGCAGAGGGGGCCGGAAAGCCGGTCCAACACTGAGCTCTGGCTCAGGAAGCGCAGCATGTCGGGCGGGAGTGAGGCGAGAATCTCGGCGCCGAAGTACTCCGCGAACAGATGATCGTCGCCGGCGGGGGCGTCCACTCGTTCTGACAGCCGCGCCCGACGCGCCCACGCCGCCGCCAGCGTCAGCGCCGCCGGCCAGCCCTCCGCGCGGTGGACGAGGATTTGAGCCGGCGTCGGCACGGGATCGACTCCCGCCTGTCGCAGCGCCTCGGCGGCCTCGACCGGCGACATCGCGAGGTCCTCTGCGCCGAGCTCGATGACCTCGGCGCGGGCACGCATCCGGCCGAGTGCCAATGCAGGCTCACAGCGCGACGAGATCGCCAGCTGGGAATGCTCAGGGAGCCAGCTCAGGACGTCCAGCACAGCGTCTCTCAGAACCGCCGAACCAACGACGTGAGCGTCGTCGAGGATGAGCGCGAAGCTTCCTCGGCCAGCGGGCGTGATGCCGGCCGCGGTCAACGCGTGGGCGATCGAGTCTCCCAGGGCGCCGGCATCCGCGTCGGCGTCATCGAGCGTCAGCCAGGCGCACGGGCGCTCATTCTCCAGCACCCACTGCGTGAGGAGTGTCGTCTTGCCGTATCCGGCGGGCGCGCGCAGCAGGATCAGTGGGCAGTCGCGCTCCTGGTCGAGGCGACCGAGCAGGGCGGCGCGCCGGACGCACCGCCTCCCCTCTCTTGGCGTTCTCAGCTTGAGATCGGGCAGGTCGATGCCAAAGCGCAACCGTGCCGGCACGGGCATGAGCAGGTCGGCACCCAGAGTGGTCGCGGCGGCCATCGTGTCAAGCCTCACGTCGACCGAGGCCGGGTGCAAGGTGGCGCGCCACCGTCAATGCGGGATGCCCCTACCACTCTTGAGGTGCGCACGGCATCCTCGGGCCCGCGAGGGCGCCGCGCCTCATCCGGTTGAGGGGATGCGCAACGATCCACCCGGCGTAACGTCGCGAGCGTGGACGCGGCGGAAGATCTCCTGCGCCGGTTGGCGCTCAACGACGAGGCGGCGCTCGGACGGGTGCTCGCGCCGAAGGTGGGTGCGGATAGGCGGACCGAGCTGAGCTCCAAGGTCGAGCTCCTCGTTCGCCTCGCGGCTCTGCTCGCGGTCGGAGCGGCCACGCCCTCGCTGCGGGAGGCCGTCGAGCGTGCCTCGGCCGCAGGGGCCAGCACCGAGGAGATCGTGGGCGTCCTGGTGTCGCTCGGCCCGACCATCGGTCTCGCGAGCTTGGTCGCCGCGGCCCCCAAGCTGGCGATGGCCATCGGCTACGACCTCGAGAACGGACACGGGGCGCCGGCATGACGCCACCCGACACCACCGGCAGCTTCGCCGAGCCCGGGGCGTGGCACCCGGAGCCACCCCGGTTTGCGCCTCTGCGCCTGACGCTGGCGCTGCTCGTCGGCGCGGTGGCGGTGTGGGTGTCAGGCCTGCTGCTGCCGGGGGTTCACGTCAAGAGCGTCGCCGGCGCCCTCATCACCGCGGCCCTCATCGGCGTCATGAACGCGCTCCTGCCCCCGATCGTGGCCGCGCTGAGGCTCCCATTCACGCTCGCACTCGGGTTCGTGGCGGTCCTGGCGCTCGATGCCGGGATCATCCTCGCGGTCTCCGCGATCGATCCCAACGACTTCCAGGTCGACTCGTTCGGGTGGGCCCTGGCAGCCGCGCTGCTCATGGCCGCGGCAAGCCTGGTGCTGCAGGTCATCCTCGGCGTCAACGATGATGACGCCTATTCCCTGCGTGTCATCAAACGCGTCGCCGGCCGGCAGGGAGAGCGGATCCGCACCGACGTCCCCGGCCTGATCTTCCTGGAGATCGACGGCCTGGCAGCGCCGGTGCTGCGCCGGGCGATGCGCGATGGAAATGCCCCGGTCCTGGCGCGGTGGATGGCGGAGGGCACCCATCGCCTGGTGCAGTGGGAGACTGATCTCTCCTCGCAGACCGGCGCCAGCCAGGCGGGGATCCTGCTCGGCTCCAACGAGGGCATTCCCGCCTTTCGCTGGGTCGAGAAGCCGACGGGCAAGGTCATGGCGTGCTCCGCGCCGGCGGATTGCGCGGAGATCGAGCGCCGACTCGCCACCGGCCGAGGGCTACTGGCCGGCGGCGGCGCCAGCCGCGGCAACCTGCTCTCGGGTGAGGCAGACGAGGTGATCCTCACCGTCAGCCGGATGGATGCCGAGAAGCACGCCAACCCCGGCTATCGGGCGTTCCTGGCCAACGGCTTCAACGTCACGCGGGAACTCGTGCTGTTCGTGTGGGAGTTGCTGCTGGAGTACTCGGCGGCCCTCCGCCAGCGACGTCGGGGGGTGGTGCCCCGTGGCGAGCGCGGCGGGCGCTACCCCTTCCTCCGCGCCACGCTGTGCGTCGTCGTCCGCGATCTGATCGTGTACGGGGTCCTCGGGGACATGATGCGCGGCCGGCCCGCCGTGTACGCGACGTTCTCGAGCTACGACGAGGTGGCCCATCACTCGGGCCTCGAGCGCGTCGACACGCTGGAAGCGCTGCGCAAGCTCGATCAGCAGTTCGGGCGTATCGAACGCGCCCGGCGCTACGCGCCGCGCCCCTACAAGCTGGTGGTCCTCTCTGACCATGGCCAGACGCAGGGCCAGACGTTCAAGCAGCGCAACGGCTACGGCCTCGATGAACTCGTCCAGCGCTCGCTGTCGCGGGGGAGCGTGGCCGCGGTCGGCGGCGGCGATGAGCACGACGACGCGGTCGGCCAGGCGCTCCAGGAGGCCACCGCCCGGGGCGCGTCGCCGCGATCCGGCGGCGCGGTGGGCGACTCCCACGTCGTGGTGCTGGGTTCCGGCAACCTCGGGCTCGTCTATCTCATGGAGGAGCCGCGGCGTCTGACCATGGAGGAGATCGAGCAGCGCCACCCACAACTCCTGTCGGCGCTGGGAGAGCACCCGGACATCGGGTTCCTCCTGGTGCGATCGTCCGAGCACGGGGCGCTGGCGATGACGTCACGCGGGGTCCACTATCTCGAGGAGCACCGCGTCGTGGGCACGGACCCCCTGGCGCTGTTCTCTCCCAACGCGCCCGCCCACCTGCTGCGCACGGACGGGTTCGAGCATGTCGCCGACATCATGGTCGGCAGCTTCTATGACCCCGAGCTCGAACGGGGCTGCGCGTTTGAGGAGCTGATCTCCTTCCACGGCGGGCTGGGCGGCCCGCAGACGGAACCGTTCCTGCTGTACCCCGCCGACCTGCCGATACCGTCAGAGCCGATTGTCGGAGCGGCGGCTGTTCACGACGTGCTCATGGGCTGGCGGCGTCTCCTGGAGGAGGAGCCCCTGCCGCCGGCCGCCGCTGAGACCGTGACCGCGCTCTGAGTAGTGCCGGTACGCGCGAGCGCCCTCACCTATATCGGGCATGCGACCGTGCTCGTCGAGCTCGCCGGCAGCCGGTTGCTCACCGACCCGCTCCTGGGCAGCGTTTTCCACGTCCGCCGCCGCCCGCCTGCTCCACGGATCGACGAGCTCATGCCGCTCGACGGAATTCTCATCTCCCATGCGCACCGTGACCACCTGGACCACCGCTCCCTGAGCCGTCTCGACGCTGACTGCCCGACGGTCGTCCCGCGCGGATGCGCCTCCGTGGCCCGGCGCGCGGGCGCTCACCGGGTCACCGAGCTCGACGAGGGCGGCCGAATCGTCGTTGCCGGAGTGGTGGTCGAGGGGGTCCACGCCGCACACGACGGTCGCCGTGATCCCGTCTCGTCGGCGATGGCCTCACTCGGCTACCTCCTCCACGGCCCGCAGCGCATCTACTTCGCGGGCGACACGGACCTCTTCGCCGGGATGGCCGAGCTCGCGGGACACGTGGACGTGGCCCTGGTCCCGATCTGGGGATGGGGCCCGCGCATCCCCGCCGGGCACCTGGATCCAGCCCGGGCGGCGGAGGCCATTGCGCGCATCAGACCACGGCTCGCGGTGCCGATCCATTGGGGGACGCTGCGTGCGTGGGGTGCTCAGCGCGGGCTTGACCCCGCGGCGCCCGCACGTGCCTTCGCCGACGCCGTCAGGCGCGTGGCGCCGCATACCGAGGTGCGGGTGCTGATGCCGGGCGAGCGGACCGCTCTCTGACCGGATCTGGTCAGAAGACGGTGTTCCAGTCGTCTCGCATGCTGACGACCGTCCAGCCGCTCTCGCCGGCTCGCTCCAGCGCCTGTTCGGCGCCGGCGGTGTACTCGAACTCGCGCTCGGCGTCGTCGTGGTTGATGAGCAGGCTCAGATGCGGCCTGTCGTCAGGCTGGCTGAATTCGAACATCTGCATGTCGCCGTTGGCATTGCCGGCAGCCAGCAGCGGGCGCCGGCCGGTGCGGCTCCAGATCCGGATCGGCTTCTCCGGCCCGTCGTCGAGGTAGTCCGGCGCGGCCATGTGGGTGATCGTGCCGCCACCGTCCCCGCTGGTGTACTGGAGCTTGGTGGCGCTCCCGATCACCCGATCGCGCGGGATGCCGTAGACCTCCTGGGTGATCGGCCGCATGAAATCGCGACCGCCGCCCGACGTAATGTAGGTCGTGAAGCCGTTGGCCTCGAGGTAGCCGAGCAAGTCCACCATGGGCGCGTACGCGCACTCCAGGTAACTGCGCCCGAGTGTGGGGTGCTGGGCGGTCCGCAGGAAATCGTTTGACCGCGCCTCGAAATCCTCGATGCTCATCCCCTCGAAGCCTGCCAGGATCCCGCCCAGGAGGGCCGGCAGGTTGCTGTCGTCCCCGGCGTAGTGCTGGGTGATCACCGAGCCCAACCAGGCATAGTCGCGCTCATAGGCCGCCTTCCACGGCTGGCGCCCGCGCAGCGTGGGATCGGCCTCTGCCATCTCGACCAAGCGGCGGAGGATGAAATCGGCCTGGATGGGCAGCGGCTTTTCACACCACAGCGTGCCGTCGTTGTCGAACACGGCCACCCGCTCCTCGACCGGCACTCCCTCCGCCACGGTCTGCTCGACGAACGCCACGATGGCGTCCCTCGCGGCGCCTGCGTTCCAGCGGGTGAGTACATCGGTGGCGACACTCATCGGATCACTCCTTCGCGTGGATGTCAGCGTCCCCAGCGGTGGTGACCGGGGAGCGGCTCGAGCGCTCCCACCTCGTCGCCGGAGAGCGTCAGCACAAGCTCGTCGATCTCGAAGCGATCGATCGCGGCGGCCTCGACCGGCACCATCCGCTTGCCCCAGAGATGACCGTGCTCCAGGATCAATCCCGTGATCCGATCGTCGTCATCGATGACGAAGCCGACGACGTGGCCGACGTGATGACCGTCGGCCGCGGTGACACCGCTCGCGCGTCGGATCTCCACCTCCCCTTTCGGGATCCGGTGGTAGTTGACCCCCACGTGCTCGTCATATTCGAGTGCGACCCCCGAGCCCATGATCTCCGGGCCAAGGTTGCCCCCTTCGGGGACCGGGTAGGCCTCCTGGATCCCGACGTCCCAGTCGGGGCCCGCTTCGATCAGCTCTCCGATGCGCAGGTAGGCGGACTCCTGGATCGGCTCAGAGGCGCTGATGCCGGCGGCCGTGCAGTCGAGCGTGAGTCCGTCGGGCGCCGGTCGGACCGGCCCGCCGGCGCGCGCACTCTGCGTCGGCACCAGCCGGGCGCGATGACGCTCGTCATGCGGCGCGACGACGACGTGCGTCAGGCGCCGCGAGCGCGGGTCGATGATGACGTCCGCCAACTCGCCAAAGGCACCGTCGACGCAGGAGACGGGCATGTCGAGGTCGATCCGCATGACGGGGATGGCCGGGGACGTGAGGCCCTGTGCCCGGCCAGGCTTGATGTTGACCACCGCTCATCCGCCACGCGTCACCCGATGCGGGTGAGGGTCACTCGCGCGAGAGTGGTGCGCGCACCATCGTCGAGTCCGAACGGGTGTGGAAGCATCGGCCCTCACTGCGATTCGAAGTGGGGGTAGACGATGGCGACAGCAACGGTGACCACACAGTCGGCAGCGACGTCGAACGGCGGCGGCGCGGTGCCGCACCTGTCCGTCGCCGAGCGCGTGCAGCGAGGCAAGGCGGCGCGGGCCGAGGTGCCGCGCGCCGGCCACGCGGCGTTTACGCCGCCACCGGGCCGCGCCGATCCGCTGGAGGTGCTGGAGAGTCAGGCGAGCACGCGCGTCCCCGAACTGGTCCCGATCCGCTACGGCCGGATGCTCGTCTCGCCGTTCACGTTCTATCGCGGAGCCGCAATGATCATGGCCGCTGACCTGGCGGACACGCCGCGCTCGGGCCTCATGGCGCAGTGCTGCGGCGATGCTCACCTGTCCAACTTCGGAGTGTTCGCGTCGCCGGAGCGGCAGCTCGTCTTCGATCTCAACGATTTCGACGAGACGCTGCCCGGTCCCTGGGAATGGGACGTCAAGCGACTGGCGGCGAGCATGCAGATCGCCGCCCTGAACAACGGCTACACGGTCAAGGACCAAGAGGAGATCGTGCTCGCCACGGTCGGGCAGTACCGCACCGCCATGCGCACGTTCGCGGGCCAGGGCAACCTCGACGTCTGGTACGCGCACCTGGACATCGAGACCACCTTGGCGGAGTTTCGCTCACAGCTCAAGCCCAAGACGGCCAAGCGAACCGAGAAGGCGATCGCGAAGGCGCGTACTCGCGACAGCATGTCCGCGTTCTCCAAGCTGACGGCGACGGTCGACGGTCAGGTGAGGATCGCCGACCTGTCCCCCCTGATCGTCCCCTACGATCAGCTCGGCACCGGCCAAGAGGCGGAGGTGATGTTCGAGGCGTTTGTCCAGTTGCTGCGCGCCTATCGCGGGACGCTCGACGCCCACCGCCGGGAGTTGCTCGAGGGCTATCACCTTGCCGACGCGGCCCGGAAGGTCGTGGGGGTCGGGAGCGTCGGCACGCGGGCATGGATCGCGCTCCTGCTCGGCCGCGACCCGCAGGATCCGCTGTTCCTCCAGATCAAGGAGGCGGAGGCATCGGTGCTGGAGCCGTACCTCGGGCCGAGTGAGTTCGCCAACCACGGCGAGCGTGTGGTCGTCGGGCAGCGCACGATGCAGGCCGCCAGCGACATCTTCCTCGGGTGGCTGCACGTCAAGGAGGGCTTCGACGGCAGGCCGAGGGACTTCTACGTCCGTCAGTTGCGCGACTGGAAGGGCTCGGCGGAGGTGGAGGAGATGGTGCCCGCGGGGATGGCCATGTACGGGAAGCTATGCGGCTGGACGCTGGCCCGCGCCCACGCCCGCAGCGGGGACCGGATCGCCATCGCCGCCTACCTCGGCGGCGGCAACAGCTTCGACCGCGCGATCGTTGAGTTCTCCAGCGCCTACGCCGAGCAGAACGAGCGCGATTATCGGCGGTTGACCAAGGCCGTCAAGTCCGGGGAGATCGTCGCCCAGACCGGCCTCTGACCCGAGGCTCATCTCAATCGGATGATGTCGTTGCGCTCGCCCTGACTCACCATCGCAGGGTGGGCCGCGTCTTCACTCTGTCGCTGACCGCGGCGCTCAACCCGACACTGCTGGCCGCCACGACGCTGATGCTGACGCTGCTGAAGCCGAAGCGGCTGCTGTCGGGTTATCTGGCCGGCGCGATGATCACGAGCGTCACCTGCGGTCTCATCCTCGTATTCACGCTCAATGACTCGAGCGCGTCGAGCACGGCGAAGCACACGGTCAACCCCATCCTCAACGTCGTGCTCGGAGTGGTCATCCTGATCGTGGCCTTCGTCGTCGGTACCGGCCGCGACCACCGCCGACGCGCCCGGGCCGCCCGCAAGCGCGAGAACTCGAAGGACAAGGCACCTCCGCGGTGGAAGCGGCTGCTCAGCGAGGGATCGGCTCGAGACACGTTCGTCGTCGGGTTGATCTTGAGCTTCCCGGGTGCCTCCTACATCGCCGGCATGGACCAACTCTCCAAGCAGAATCTCGGAACCGCGGCAACAGTCTTGTCGGTGATCGGGTTCAACATCGTCATGCTCCTGCTGCTCGAGGTGCCGCTGATCGGCTACGCGACCAGCCCCGACGGCACCGCGGCCGCAGTCGCCAGCTTCAACGGCTGGCTGAGTCGCAATGGCGGTCGAGCTGCCCTGATCGCCAGCGTCGTCTTCGGGATCCTGTTGATCGGACGCGGGATCATCAACTGGTGAGACGGGCGGTCGACCCGCGGCTGCTGGATTACGCCCGGGCGACGCGTCCCTTTCTGATCGCGCTCGTCGTCGCGGGCGCGGTGGGCGCGGCGCTGATCATCGCCCAGGCCTGGCTCCTGGCCGACATCATCGCCGGCGCTGTCGCCGGCGGAAAGAGCGTTGGCGCGCTCAGCGTGCCGTTCACGGTGCTACTGGCCGTGGTGGTGGCACGCGCGATCATTGGCTGGGGACGCGAGGTCATGGCCGAGCGCGCCTCCGCGCGCGTCAAGGCGCAGCTGCGCGACGCGCTACTGGAGCATGTCGCCGCAATTGGGCCTGGACGTGCATCGCATCGGTGGACGGCACAGATCACCATGCTGAGCACGCGCGGAATCGATGCCCTGGACGGCTACTTCTCGCTCTATCTGCCGCAACTGTGCCTGGCGGTGATCGTTCCGGTCGCGGTGCTGGCGGCCATCGGCGCACAGGACTGGATCTCGGCGCTGATCATCGCCGCGACGCTACCGCTGATCCCGCTGTTCATGGCCCTGGTCGGCGCGGCCACGCGCGAGCGGATGGAGCATCAGCTCCGGTCCCTGCAGCAGCTGGCCGGTCATTTTCTGGACGTCGTTGCCGGGCTGCCGACGCTGAAGGTGTTCGGCCGGTCCAAGCCGCAGATCGCGGCGGTAGGCGCGGTCACCGACCAGTATCGCCGGGCCACGATGTCCACGCTGCGCGTCACCTTCCTGTCCTCACTCATCCTCGAGCTCGTCGCCACGCTCTCGGTCGCCCTGGTCGCGGTCGAGATCGGCCTGCGGCTCATGGGGGGTCACCTGGGCCTGCGCACGGCGCTCATGGTCCTGGTGCTGGCGCCTGAGGCATACCTGCCGCTGAGACAGTTGGGTGCCAACTACCACGCGAGCAGCGAGGGCATCGCCGCCGCTGAGCAGATCTTCGCGGTGCTGGAGATGCCCCTTCCCACGCGCGGGGACCGCCACGAGGTTCCCGATCCGGCGGTGAGCAGCATTGAGATCGAGCGCCTCGGGGTCCAGTACCCGGGCCGCGCGCGACCGGCCCTCGACGGGATCTCGCTGACGATCGCCCCCGGGGAGGTGCTGGCAATCACGGGACCCAGCGGCTGTGGCAAGTCGACGCTGCTCGGCGTCATGCTCGGCTTCGTGTCGCCCGACACCGGGTCCGTCCGCGTGGGCGGCGTGGACCTCGGTGAGCTTGACCGAGATGCCTGGCGCACGCAGGTGTCGTGGATGCCGCAACGACCGCACCTGTTTGCGGCGACGATCGCCGACAACGTCCGGCTCGGACGCCCTGACGCGACGAGCGCGGAGGTCGCGTCAGCCGTCGCGGCGGCCGGCCTGCGCGAGGTGGTGGCACGCGCACCCTCCGGATTGGAGACCATGCTCGGCGATGACGGGGCCGGCCTGTCGGTCGGCGAGCGCCAACGGGTGGCGCTCGCGCGCGCATTCCTGCGCGACGCGCCGCTGCTGCTGCTAGACGAGCCGACGGCCAACCTCGACGGGAGGACAGAGGACGAGGTGCTGGGGGCGCTGGAACGGCTCCTCGTGGGCCGCACGGTCGTGCTGGTCGCCCACCGGCCGGCGCTGGTGTCGCTGGCCGATCGAGTGCTGGAGCTCGGTCCGGTGGCGGTGGTGGCGTGAGCTCTGAGACGCGACATCCGGTGCGGTCTGACGAGATGGCCGGCCCTCAGGCGTCGGTGCCGGCGACGCTCGCGCTCGCGCTCACGCGTCCCGTCGCAGGGCGGCTGGCGCTCGCCACCCTCCTTGGCGTGGGAGCGCTCGGCGCCGGGATCGGACTGATCGCCACCTCGGCGTGGCTCATCTCCCGAGCCTCGCAGCGCCCGCCGGAGTCCGCGCTTGCCATCGCCATCGTCGCCGTGCAGTTCTTTGGCCTGTCGCGTGGGCTGTTTCGCTACGAGCAGCGGCTGATCGGCCACGACGCCGCCTTCCGGTCGCTGGCGGCTCTGCGAACGCGCTCGTACCAGCGACTCGAGACGCTCGCTCCCGCGGGGCTGACCGCTTTTCGCCGAGGGGATCTGCTGGCTCGGGTCGTCCACGACATCGACGCGCTGCAGGACGTCCTGCTGCGAGTGATCCCGGCGTTTGCCATCGCCGTGATCGTCGGCGCCGGGACGGTGTTGCTGGTGTGGTGGATCCTGCCCGCGGCCGGCGTGATCCTGCTGGCGTCTCTGATCCTCGCGGCGACCGCCCTGACGTGGCTGACGGGGAGGCTTACGCGGCGACGCGAAGCCGAGCGAGCGACCGCGCGAGCCGAGCTGACGGTGGCCGTGGTGGACCTGCTGCATGGCGCGCCCGAGCTCAGCGCCTACGGCGCGGTCGGTGACCAGCGCAGACGCATCGCGATGAGCGAGGCCCGGCTGGTCCGCGTCGTCTCCAGTGCCGCGCGAACAGCGGGCGTCGGTCAGGGAGTCGCGATCCTCCTCTCGGGGCTCGCCATGTGGGGCGGACTGCTGGTCGGCGTCGCCGCGGTGCACGACGGCGTTTTCGATGGCGTGCTGCTGGCCGTGATCGCCTTGGTCCCCCTGGCTGCGTTCGAGCTCGGCGCCGACCTGCCCGCAGCGGCGCAGACGCTGCAGCGGGTCCGTCGCTCGAGCGCGCGGACGATCGAGGTCTTGGAGGCAGCCCCGCCGGTCGCCGAGCCCTCGCATCCACGGCCGGTCAGTCACGGTGCGTCCCATCTACTTCGCGTGCGCGAGGTGCGCGCCCACTATGGCGCCGACCATCCGTGGGTGCTGAACGGGGTGGACCTGGATCTCGTCACACGCCGGAGCGTCGCCGTGGTCGGCGGCAGCGGAGCCGGAAAGTCGACGCTCGCCAACGTCCTGCTGCGCTTCCTGCCCTATCAGGGCGGCTCGGTCACGCTCGACGGCACGCCGGTCAGCGAGCTGGCTGGTGACGACTACCGGCGGATCGTCGGTCTCGTCTCTCAGGACGCTTACATCTTCGACACGACGCTGGAGGAGAACCTGCGCCTCGCCCGCCGGGATGCCACCCGACAGCAACTGCTCGACGCGCTGGACCGCGCGCGGATGCGCGACTGGGTCACCGATCTGCCGGCGGGACTGGAGACTCGCGTCGGCGCCCACGGGGCGGAGATCTCCGGCGGCCAGCGTCAGCGGCTCGCGCTGGCGCGGGCGCTGCTGGCCGACTTCCCGGTGCTCGTCGTCGACGAGCCTGGTGAGCATCTCGACATACACACCGCTGACGCGCTCGTGGCCGATCTGTTGGAGACGAGAGCGCACCACGCCACGCTGCTGATCACCCATCGTCTCGCCGGGCTGCACGCCGTCGACGAGATCATCGTGCTCGACCACGGTCGCGTGCTCGAACGCGGCAGCCACGCCGAGCTGCTCAGCCTGGGCGCAGCCTACGCCCGCATGTGGGCGCGTGAGACCGGCGCCATCTGACCGCCATGAGCTGGCGCAGAATCTTCCGGACTCGTCTCTACGTGCGGGACTCACTCTGGGTGCTGCCGCTGGCGGGTGCGGTGCTCGGAACGGTGCTGGGCCTGGTGGACGTCCGCGTCGACGAGGGCGCCCACCTCCCGGCCCAGTTCCAGTACTCCGCCTCGACGGCGACGGCCGTCCTGGCGGCGATCGTCGGCGCCATGGCGGCATTGACCGGATTCGTCGTCACCGTGACCACGCTGGTGGTTCAGATGGCCACGGGCAGCTTCTCGGCTCGCTACATGCGCCTGTGGTACCGGGACCGCATGCTCAAGGTCCTCCTCGCGCTGCTCGTCGGCACGCTCGCGTTCGCGTTCTCGCTCATGCGCCGCGTGGAGAGCAACTTCGTGCCCAACATCGGGGTGTCCGTGGCCGGCGTGCTGGTCGTCGCGTGCTTGCTGGCGTTCCTCGTCTTTCTGGACCGCTATCTGCACCGGCTGCGACCGGTCGCGGTGGCGGCGCTCGTTCACAAATACTTCCGGCGCAACTTCACCTTCGAGGTCGAGCGCGCCTCTCATTCCGAGGTCTTCATCGGCGTGCTCGATGCGCAACGCGAGGCGCCGTCGCTCACCGTTCGCAGCACGAGGGCGGGTGCCATCCAGGCGGTCGATGCCGACGCCCTCGTCAGCTGGGCGCGCGGGCAGGATTGCCTCGTCGTACTCCGCCACGCCATCGGGGACTTCGTACCTCTCGGCGCCACGCTCATCGACGTCTACGGAGGCGCCGATCACGGCGCGCGCGCGCAGCGACGCCTCGCGGACATGGTCGCGCTCGGCGACGAGCGGACAATCGAGCAGGACCCCGCGTTCGCCATCCGCATCCTCGTCGATGTCGCGAACCTCGCGCTCTCGCCCGCGGTCAACGACCCGACGACGGCGGTACAGGTGCTCGACTACCTCGGGGAGACCCTCCGGCTCGTCGGGACCACCGAGTTGTCAGTCAACGCCTGGGAGGGCAATGGCCGGGACCGCCCGCACCGAGGCGTGGTCATTCCCGCTCGCAGCTGGGAGGACTACCTCGCGCTGACCGTCAACGAGATCCGTGAGTACGGGAACGGTGGGATCCAGATCATGCGCCGGCTGCGCGCGATGCTCGAAGAGCTGCATGCGGAGGTGCGCCCGGAGTACCGCGCCGCGGTTCGGGACGAGCTGACACGACTCGACGCCACGGTCACGCAATCCTTCGGGAACTCGGTGGATCTCGATCGGGCGAGCGTCGCCGACACCCAGGGCATCGGCGGGCCGCGAACCCAGCCGGTCGACCACACGCGCGCTTAGCAGCGGCGCTCAGCTCGTCGGCGCCGGATGCGGGCCGGCAGGCTCGCTGCCACGAGGATCGGGTCTGCCGTCCGCGGCGTAAAGCGCGTTGGCCGGCAGCGGCGACGCGAACAGGGTCACCAGGACGCCCCGCCGCGCGATGCACCGCGGACAGTGCTCAACCGCCAGCCAATCCACCTTCGGCGTGATCGTCAGGCCGCAATGGGGGCAGTTGAGATACGTCATCCTGAGGCGTTCGCGATGCCGTCAACACTCGCCGAGCCGTCATGGCAAAGATCACACAGCTGCCGACGCCGAGCAATGGTGTGCGCAGGCATGCGCGGGGCAGGTGAGCACGCCGCACGGTTCATCCGATTCAGGTGATGTCTCACCCACCGGCCACGCGGACACTGCGCATATGACCCTCCCTTGGCCGATCCGCAGTGTCATAGCCGGAGCCGCCGGGACCGCAACGATGACGTTGGCCTATGCGGTCGAGCGCCGTCTTCGACCCGGTGTGCATGAGCCGCTTGACTACGACGACAGCCTGGTGCCCGGTCAGATCGTCGCCGGCATCATGCACCTGCCGGCCGCCACCGACCGCGAGGAGAACGACCTGGGGCTCGCGCTGCGCTGGAGCTACGGCTCGGCGTTCGGGATGTGGCACGGGCTGTTGCGTCGACGCATCGGTGAGCCGGGGGCCAGCCTTGGCTTTTTCGCGACCCTGATGACCGCGACGCTGACCATGTTCCCGTTGCTCGGCCGGACGCCCCCGCCCTGGCGCTGGCCGCCCAGCGTGATCGCGACTGCGTTCGGCACCCACGCCGCTTATGTGGGGGCCGTGGCGGCAGTCGACGACCAGGTTCGACGCGGGCTGAGATGAGATCGCGATGTCTTCGGATGATGCAGGCGTGACGGGCCCGCGGGTCCTATTCGTCTATTTCACCTACACCCAGCAGAGCCTCAAGGTCGCTGAGGCGATGGCCGATGTCCTGCGCGGGCGAGGTTGTGATGTGCGGCTGGCGCGCATCGAACTGACGGATTCGCGTTGGTCTGAGCGTTTCACGCGATTCCCGTTGCGGCACGCGTGGTTGGACGTGCTCGGGATGATGCCGGCCCAGGTGCGTGGGGCGACCGGGGAGATCAGCATCCCCGATGAGGCAAACGACGGCGCCTACGACCTCGTCGTCATTGGGTCGCCGACCTGGTGGATCAAGACGAGCGTGCCGATCCGCTCCTACCTGAAGTCCGACGCCGCGGGCCGGATCCTGAACACCACGCGCTTCGCCACGTATGTCGTGTGCCGGAGGTATTGGGGGTTCAACCTGAGAGGCGTCCGCAAGCTCGGCGTCCAACGGGGCGGCGAGTACGTGGATGGCATTCATTTCTCGTTCGCCGGCGGCCAGATCCCCTCGCTGCTGTCGCTCATCAGCTATTTCGGCAAGGGCGAGAACCAGGAGCGGTATCTCGGCGTGAAGCTCCCCCCGACCAACCTCAAACCCGACTATGTCGAACTCGCCCAGGGGTTCGCGACCAGGTTGGCGAACGGCCTTACCCGGGGTGCACCCGCTGCCGCGCCCGTCTCTCCGCAGACGCAAAGCCAGCAACCAGCCGACCCGACGAAGGTGAGCGCGCATGAGTGACCAGACGGTTGACCGCACGAAGCTGCCGATCCGGCGGCCACCGTTCACCGGCGTCGCCAACCAGACGCTCGGTGGTTCTCAGCCGGGCTGGGAGCAGATCGGCCATGTGCAGCCGCCCGAGGGAGCTCCGAACGTGCTGGTCGTGCTCATCGACGACGCCGGGTTCGGCAACCCGAGCACCTTCGGCGGCCCGATCAACACACCGAACTACGACCGGATCGCCGACGAGGGCCTGCGCTACAACCGCTTCCACGTGACGGCGATGTGCTCGCCGACGAGAGCGGCGCTGCTGACGGGTCGCAACCACCATGCGGTGGGGATGGGAGGCATCCCGGAGTTCTCCGGTGGCTTCCCGGGCTATTCGGCGATGTTGCCCAAGGACGCGGCGCCGTTTCCCAAGATCCTGAAGGAGAACGGCTACTCGACCGCGGCGGTCGGCAAGTGGCATCTCACGCCGGAGAAGGAGCAGGGGCCGGCAGGGCCGTTTGACCATTGGCCCAATGCGTGGGGATTTGACTACTACTGGGGCTTCCTGGCTCCCGAGGCCGGTCAGTACGACACGATGATCGCCGAGAACCAGAAGTTCATCGGCGTTCAGGAGGGAAAGGACGGCAAGCCGTTCTACTTCCCGGAGGCGATGACCGATCAGGCGATCGATTGGCTGCACGGGGTTCGAGGCCACGATGCCACGAAGCCATGGTGCCTGTACTACTCCACCGGTTGCAGCCACGCCCCCCACCACGTCGCCAAGGAGTGGTCACAGAAATACGAAGGCCAGTTTGATCAGGGCTGGGACAGGCTCCGTGAGGAGACGTTCGAGCGCCAGAAGAAACTCGGCGTCGTCCCGGCCGACGCGGTCCTCACGCCGCGTGACGAGTTGATGCCCGCGTGGGACTCGCTGGACGAGACCAGCAAGCGGCTGTTCGCGCGTCAGATGGAGGTCTACGCGGGTTACTCGGAGAATGCCGACCATCACGTCGGCAGGCTGCTGGATTCGATCGAGGAGATGGGCGAGCTCGACAACACGATCGTGATCTGGATCTGGGGTGACAACGGCGCAAGCCTCGAAGGCACGCCGACCGGGACGTTCAACGAGGGCACCATGGTCAACGGCCTCCCCCTCACCGATCAGGAGCAGATGCAGCTGACGCTGAAGTGGGGTGGCCTGGAGGCCTGGGGCACCGAGATGATGTACCCGCACTACTCCACCGCGTGGGCGTGGGCGGGGAACACGCCGTTTGCGTGGGGGAAGCAGGTCGCCTCGCATCTCGGCGGCACGCGCAACCCGCTGGTCATCCGCTGTCCGCAGCGGATCCACGACCGCGGCAACCTGCGATCCCAGTTCACCCATGTCACCGACATCGGTCCGACGATCCTCGACATGGTCGGAATCCCGGAGCCCACGCATGTCGATGGCGTCGAACAGCAGCCGATGACCGGTGTGAGTTTCGCCGGCTCGATCGCCGACCCCGACGCTGCCGAGCGGCACACCCAGCAGTACTTCGAGAACTTCGGGAACCGGGCGATCTACAAGGACGGATGGTGGCTGGCGATGCGAATGCCTCGCGTTCCCTGGCGACTTGACCCCGAGCTGCTCAAGCGGTTCGCGCCCGGAGTCTGGAAACCCGACGAGGACCCGGTCGAGCTGTATTACCTGCCCGACGACTTCTCCCAAGCCAACGACTTGGCGGCGAGCAACCCGGACAAGGTCAAAGAGCTGCAGGCGCTGTTCTGGGAGGAGGCTGAGAAGTACAACGTCAAGCCGCTGCTGGCGGGGTTCTCGCCGTTCTTCGGGATTCTGCCGCCGCTCGGCGCCAACACGACCGTGACGTACCACGGGGACGTGCAGAACGTCGCTCCGGGGCTGGTCCCCCGCGTCTACAACCACTCGTACACCATCAGTGCGGACCTCCACATTCCCGACGGTGGCGCCGAGGGCGTCATCGTCGCCGACGCGAGTCATCTCGGGGGCTTCTCGCTGTTCGTTCAGGACGGGAAGCTGAAGCACACGTACGCGTTCCTGGGCGTCTTCGAGTACCACCAGGAGTCGGCGGGGCAGTTGCCGACCGGCGATGTCAACGTCGAGCTGACGTTCGCGGCAGACGAGGCCAAGCCCGCTACGCCCGGTGAGATCACGCTGTTCGTCAACGGTGACCCGGTGGGGAGCGGCCGACTGGATCACACCGTGCCGTTTGGCTTCAGCGGCTACGCGGGCATGGACGTCGGCCGCGACAACGGCCTCGTCGTCGACCGGAGCTACGCCGACAAAGCGCCGTTTGCATTCACTGGCACCGTCAAGAAGGTCGTGTTCGACGTCGCGCCGCACCTCGGCGACGGGGACGAGCAGGCCCTGCACGAGCACGCGTCGCAGGCCGACACCGTCCGCGGGATCAGAGCGTAGGAAGGCGCGAGCATGAGCGATGACCAGAAGGACGTACTGATCGCGGCGTACTTGATCGAAGATCTCGCCAAGCGGGATTTCGAGGCCGTACTGAAGCTTGCCGAGGACAAGACGATCACCGTCGAGGGGGTCGTCCTGGTCCAGAAGGACACCGACGGAGAGGTTCACGTCACCGAGACCGGCGACCACCTGGGCCGAAAGGGCGCCACCCTCGGCGGCGGCGCGGGGCTCGTCGTCGGACTCTTCGCGCCGCCGCTGCTCGCGGCGACGGTGGTCGGGGCGGCCGCCGGCACGGTGATGGCGAAATTCGCCAAGCACCGGATCGACAGCGGAATCGAGGAGAAGATGAACGACGCGCTTCCATCGGGATCGGGCGGCGTCATCGCCATCTATGACTCCGGCGGCGCCGGCGCGGTCGATCAGGCCCTCACCAACGCCGTCAAGAAATCCGTGGCGCAGATCGACGGCACAAGCGCCAAGGAGCTCAAAGCCGGTCTGGCGGAAGCGCAAGCCGGCATGGGCGGCTGACGCACACGCGTTGACAACGACTGATGGAGGTAGGCATGAATGACAGCGATGTAGACGAGCTTGGGCCCGTCGATTACGTGGTGGTCGAGTTTCCGGCCGACAAGGCCGACTTCTCAGGTGAGATGGCAGCCGAGCTGTCGGCCCTAATCGAACGCGACACGGTTCGCGTGCTGGACCTCATCCTGCTTAAGAAGGAGCTCGACGGCTCGGTCGAGGGGTTTGAGTCCCACGACTTCGGCGACACGGACCTCAGTGGGCTGCGCGAGCTGGAGACCGACCTTGCGCTACTGCTGGCCGAGGAGGACGTCGAGGCGATCGGCGCGGCTCTGGAGCCGGGAAGCGTCGCGGCGGTGCTGGTGTGGGAGAACGTCTGGGCCGCGCCGTTCGGGTCAGCGATCCGCCGTTCGGGCGGTCAGCTCGTGGCCAGCGGCCGCATCCCGATCCAAGCTCTCGCAGCAGCGATCGAGGCCGATGAAGCGATGACGAAAGAAGGAGTCTGAAATGCTTGGAAGACGTCGAATTGGCAGACGAGGAGTCCTCGGACCCCGGCCGGTCGCTCGGACAGCCGCGGTCGCCGGAACGGCAGCGGTCGTCACGCGCGGTGTGCGCCGTCGTGGAGACCGGCGCGAAGACCGCCGGGATCGCCGCTAGCTGGAAGTACCCAGGGGTGACCACGACGTCGCCGGCGCGTGGCGCCGGTCCGTCGTGGTCTCGTTGGTCGACAACGGGGGCATCCGGTGTCAGGCGGGCGGAGGGGCAGCCGGGATCGCGGCAGCCTGGGCCTGGTCAGGGGGAGCCTCGGCCTGGTCGGGGGGAGCTGTGACCCGGGCGCGGAACACGTGGAAGGACCAGCCCTGATAGAGGAGGACCAGCGGGAAGAAGATCGCGGCACCGATGGTCATGACCTTGAGGGCATAGGACCCCGACGCGGAGTTGCTGACGGTCAGGTTGTAGGCCGCGTTGGTGCTGGAGATCATCACGTTGGGATAGAGGTCGATGAAGATCGATCCGACGATGGCCGCCATGGCGATCGCCGACGCCATGAACGCCCATCCGTCGTTGTGCTCCGACACGGCCAGACGCGCAGCGCCGATCACCGCGATGACCGCCAATGCCTCGACGGGGCCCGGAACATCCGCGCCGTTGGCAATCACCCGAGTCCAGATCACGAACCCGATGACCGACGCGATCGCGGCCCATCCCAGCGGCCGGGCGAGTGACCGCGCGCGCTCGCGTACTTCGCCCGTCGTCTTGAGCTTGAGGAAGATCGCCCCGTGCAGCAGGCAGAGCGCGACCAGCGTCAGCCCGGTCCAGAGACCGTAGGGCGTCAGCAGGTCCAGGAAGTCGCCGGTGAAGTCGTGGTTCTGGTTGATCGGCAGGCCGGCCAGGAGGTCACCCAGTGCCACACCGATCAGCAGGGGGATGAGCAGACTGCCGATCGTCGTGCACCACCTCCATCCGCTGCGCCAGCGCGGGTTCTCACTCTTGAGCCGGTACTCGAATGCGACACCGCGGGCCATCAGAGCGGCGAGGACCACGAGCAGCGCCAGATAGAGCGCGGAGAACATGGTCGCGTACCAGCCCGGGAACGCCGCGAACGTGCCGGCACCGGCGACAACCAACCACACCTCGTTGCCGTCCCAGAACGGGCCGATCGTGTTCAGCGCGACGCGTCGCTCGGTCTCCGTGCGCCCGACGATCGTGTGCAGCATGCCGACGCCGAAGTCGAACCCCTCGAGCACGAAGAACCCGACCCAGAAGATCACGATGATCACAAACCAGATGGTGTGAAGCTGCATCGGATCCCTAATAGGTGAGTGCGGGGATCACGGGACCGCCGGAGTCGCCCTGCGCGCCGGCTTGCGATCCGGCGGCCGGGGTTTCCTCCAGGCCGCGTCGCGCGTAACGCAGCATCAGGACGAGGTCCGCCGCGCCGAGCGCGAGGTAGATGAGCACGAACGTGATGAGACTGATCCAGATATCGGTGGAGGTCACCCCCGGCGAGTTGGCATTGACCGTCTTCATCAGCCCCTGCACGATCCACGGCTGCCGGCCGCTCTCGGTCAGCAGCCAGCCGGCGGTGTTCATCAGAAACGGCGTCACCACGGCCCAGAGCGCCAAGCGCGCGAACCACTTCGAACTCCTAAGCGTCCCCCGGTGCACCAGCCATGCCCCCCACAGTGCCAGCAGCATGATCAGGGCGCCCAGATAGGCCATGATGCGCATCGACCAGTACTGGATGAACACGTCCGGGATGTAGTTGCCCGCGCCGTACTGTTTCTGATACTGGGACTGAAGCTCGTTCAAACCTTCGACAGGCCCGTTCCAGGTGCCGTCGGCGAGGATCGACAACAGGTGCGGAACCGTGATGATCTGGGTCGGGGTCTGATCGTTGTTGCCTCCCCCGATCTGAAACAACGAGAACGAGCATGGCTGGCAGTTGGTCCACTGAGCCTCTGCGGCGGCGATCTTGGCAGGCTGGTACTTCGCCTCGATCTCGCCCAGCTTGTTCCCCACGAACATCTGGATGAGGATCACCGGCAGCAGCACCAGCACCGCCACGCGCGCCGTGCGGTGAAACGCGTTCACCTCGCGCTCTTTGCGCAAATGCCATGCCGACACAGCCAGCATCACCAGCGAGCCGGTGACCAGCGAGGCAAGGATAACGTGCACGTAGCCCCACAGAAATGTCGGATTTGTGAACAACGCCCCGATGTTGTTCAGTACCGGCTGACCCTTGGAGTTCAGCGCATACCCGACGGGATGCTGCATCCACGAGTTGGCGGCGAGGATGAATAGTGCCGACAACATCGAGCCGAGCGCCACCATCCAGATGCACGCGAGGTGCACACGCTTGGGCAGCCGGTCCCAGCCGAACAGCCACAGCCCGAGGAAGGTCGACTCCAGAAAGAAGGCGGCCAGTCCCTCCAGCGCCAGCGGAGCGCCGAATACGTCGCCCACGAACCGCGAGTACGACGACCAGTTCATCCCGAACTCGAACTCCTGCACCAGTCCGGTGACCACCCCGACGGCGACGTTGATGAGCAGCAGCGTTCCGAAGAAGCGCGTCACCCGGCGGTACTCGGGGTCGCCGGTGCGATGCCACGCCGTCTGCAGGATCGCGACCAGGAACGCCAGGCCGATCGTCACGGGAACAAACAGAAAGTGATAGATGCTCGTCGTTGCGAACTGCCAGCGTGCGAGATCGTTTGCCATCCGGAGAGGAGCAAAGCTCGCTCCGGGTGCGCAGGCATCACCCCGAACGGATGATGCCCAGAGGCGTGTCGCCTCCTAGCTTCGGTGGGCCCCAAGACACATCTAATCCCGTGCGGGCGGCGGTCGCGCGGTAGTCAGGAGATCACACATGGCAGTCGTCGTGGACGCTCAAGCAGACGGCACTACCACGGGAGCCCGGCCTCAGGCGGCCGATGCATTCGTGGCCTTCGGCATCACGGGCGACCTCGCAAAGGTGATGACCTTTCGCTCGCTGTATCGCCTCGAGCGGCGAGGTCTGCTCAACTGCCCCGTCTTGGGCGTGTCGGTGGATGACTGGTCCGTCGATCACCTCCGCGAGCACGCGCGGACATGCATCGAAGGCACGGGAGAAACGGTCGACGACGCAATCTTCGACCGCTTCGCCGCTCGCCTGGCCTACGTCCAGGGCGACTTCGGCGACGCCGCCACCTACGACCGCGTCGCGAGCGCGCTGGGGTCGGCCCAGCGCCCGGTGTTCTACCTGGAGATCCCGCCGTTCCTGTTCGCCACGGTGATCAAGCGCCTGTCCGAAGCCGGATTGACCAAACAGGCCCGAGTCGTCGTGGAGAAGCCGTTCGGTCACGACCTCGCCTCGGCTCACGCGCTGGCCGCCGACATCCACCAGTACATCGACGAGTCCCAGCTCTACCGGATCGATCACTACCTGGGCAAGATGGGTCTCGACGAACTGCTCTATCTGCGCTTCGCCAACACGATGCTCGAGCCGGTCTGGAACCGCCAGCACGTGGCGAGCGTCCAGATCACGATGGCCGAGGACTTCGGGGTCGAGGATCGCGGACACTTCTATGACCGGGTGGGCGCGCTGCAGGACGTCGTCGTCAATCACCTCATGCAGGTGGTGGCGATGGCGGCGATGGAGGCTCCGGCCGGCGCCGACGCAGCGACACTCAAGGACGCGAAGTTCGCGGTGTTCCGCTCCATGGCCGACGCCGACCCGCACCACTACATCCGCGGGCAATACGACGGCTATCTGAACATCGACGGCGTCGCGGCGGGGTCGACCACCGAGACGTACGCGGCCATGCGCTTGGAGATCGATAACTGGCGCTGGGCCGGGGTGCCCTTCCTGATCCGGACGGGTAAGCGCCTGCCCGTCACCCAGACCGAGCTGCGGCTGGTGTTTCGCCGCCCGCCGAGCCTGCGTTTCATGTCGACGAGTCCCCGCCCGCCCGCCGACGGTCAGCTGGTGGTCAAGCTCGACCCCACCACGGGCGTCCGGCTGGAGATCGACGCCCACCGTGCCGACCAGGCGGGGCCGCAGGCCGTCACCCTGGACATGGAGTTCGCCGAGCAGGGTGGCGAGGCCCCGACCCCCTACGAGGTGCTCTTGGGTGCCGCGATGGATGGGGACAGCACACCGTTCACGCGTCAGGACGGCATCGAGGAGGCCTGGCGAGTCATGGCGCCGCTGCTGGAGGCGCCCCCGCCGGTGCATCCCTATGCACCCGGTTCCTGGGGCCCGGCGGAGGCCAACGATCTGGTCGCCGGCGTCGGGCGCTGGCACGACCCGTGGGTGGCGTCATGAGCTCCGTCGCTCCCAAGAGCAAGCGCAGCCGCAACGGTCGTTCTGACGGCGCCAAGGCCAAGGCCGAGGCGCCGCGCCCCGCCCAGAGCGCCGCCGCGCCGTCGCCGTTCCCGCCGATCGCGGACTATGCGTTCCTGTCCAACTGTCACACCAGCGCGCTGGTCGCCCCGGACGGGTCAGTCGACTGGCTGTGCGTGCCGTGTTTCGACGCACCCAGCGTCTTCGGGTCCCTGTTGGACCGCGAGGCGGGGTTGTTCCGCCTCGGGCCGTTCGGAGTCACAGTGCCCTCGGACCGCCATTACATCCCGGGCACCAACGTGATGGTCACTACGTGGAAGACGCCAGGCGGATGGATCGAGGTGTGCGACGCGCTGACCATGGGTCCGACCACGCACGCGGACGAGATCACGCCTCACACGCGGCCGCCCGCCGACGAAGACGCGGACCACATGCTGGTGCGGACGGTCAAATGCCTGGATGGCGAAGTCGAGATCGAGCTCATCTGCGAGCCGGCATTCGACTACGGCCGCACGCCGGCGCAGTGGACGATGGTGGACGGCAGCACCCATACGGCCGATGCCACCGGTGCCGGCCAGACGATCCGGCTGCAGACCGATCTGAACCTCGGGATCGAGGTCAATCGCGTCCGTGCCCGGCACACGCTCAGGCCCGGCGAGGAGGCCTACGCCGTCCTCGGGTGGGGAGAGGGACTCGCCGTCGCGGATAGCGCCGATGACGCCCGGAAGAGGATCGACGCCACCGTCGGCTTCTGGCGTCGCTGGCTGAGCCGGGCGCGACCGTTCGCAGACCACCGCTGGCGCGAAGCGATCCAGCGCTCGGCCCTGGCGATCAAGGGCTTGACCTATATGCCGACCGGCGCCACCGTGGCGGCAGCCACCACCTCGCTGCCGGAGACCCCCGGGGGCGAGCGCAACTGGGACTACCGCTACACGTGGATGCGCGACTCGACGTTCACGCTCCAAGCGCTGCATCTCCTCGGTCTCGACTGGGAGGCGGACGAGTTCATGCAGTTCGTCGCCGACGTCGAGCCCAACAGCGACGGCGGCCTACAGATCATGTACGGCATCGACGGTCGTCGTGACCTGACCGAGAGCTTCCGCGAGGACCTCTCCGGATACTCGGGCGCCCACCCGGTGCGGATCGGCAACGGCGCGTTTGACCAGCGCCAGAATGACGTCTTCGGGGCGGTGCTGGACTCCATCCTCAAGCACTGCATCCACAGCCAGCGCCTGCCCCGTCGCCTGTGGCCCATCGTGCAGGCGCAGGCGGAATGCGCGACCAACGCATGGCGTCAGCCTGACCAGGGCATCTGGGAGGCGCGCGGCAAACCGCAGCACTACGTCTCCTCGAAGCTGATGGGCTGGGTGGCCCTGGACCGCGCCGCCAAGCTGGCGGCGATCCGGGACGCTCCGGAACTGAAGGCCAAGTGGCAGGCCACCGCGGACGAGATCCACGCCGACATCCTCGAGCACGGGCTCAAGGACGGCGTGCTGCGCCAGCACTACGACACTGAGGCGCTGGACGCGTCGACCCTCCTGGCGGCGCTGTTCGGCTTCCTTCCCGGCGATGACGAGCGCATGCACAAGTCCGTGCTGGCCATTGCCGACGATCTGACCGAGAACGGCTACGCGCTGCGGTACCGCACCGACGAGACCGACGACGGCCTCTCCGGGAAGGAGGGGACCTTCCTCATCTGCTCGTTCTGGCTGGTTTCAGCGCTCTCGATCGTCGGCGAGGCCCAGCGGGCGCACGATCTCATGGAGCGACTGCTGCGCGTCGCCTCCCCACTCGGTCTGTACGCCGAGGAGTTCGACGCCGAGACCGGTCGTCACCTTGGCAATTTCCCCCAGGCGTTCTCACACCTGGCGCTCATCGAGGCGGCGGCGCGGATCATCCTCACCGAGCAACTGGCGATGGAGGGGCTCGGGCCGCCGACCTCGTCGGCGCTCAGTCGCTCCATCCCTCAGGCTCGATTCGAGGCCGCCACATGACGCACTACGACGTAGTCATCATCGGAACCGGCGCGGGCGGCGGGACGCTGGCTCGTCATCTCGCCCCGTCGGGCAAGCGGATCCTGCTACTGGAACGCGGGGGCTGGCTACCCCGGGAGCCGCAGAACATCTCCGCCGACGAGGTCTTCGCCCACAACCGCTACGTGTCCGCCGACACGTGGCGGTATCCCGACGGGGAGGAGTTCCACCCACAGATTCATTACTACGTGGGTGGCGCCACGAAGCTCTACGGAGCAGCGCTCTACCGGCTGCGCGAGGAGGATTTCGGCGAGCTGCGCCACCATGACGGCGTGTCGCCGGCGTGGCCGGTCGGCTACGACGTGATGGAGCCGTATTACACGCTGGCCGAGCAGCTCTACTGTGTCCACGGCGCCCGCGGAGAGGATCTGACCGAGCCTCGCGCCAGCGGGCCGTATCCGTTTCCCGCGGTGTCTCACGAGCCCCGGATCCAGAAGCTGTCCGATGATCTGGCGGCGCTGGGTCACCACCCGTTCCACGCTCCGTGCGGGGTCATGCTCAACGAGGGCAACATGCCCTACAGCGCCTGCATGCGCTGCGCCAACTGCGACGGCTTCCCGTGCGTCGTACACGCCAAGTCCGACGCGGAGGTGCTCGGGGTCAGGCCGGCGCTCGAGCACGACAACGTCGAGCTGTGGATCAACGCCGAGGCGGTGCGGCTGGAGACGGACGCCTCGGGGACGAGCGTCAGCACCGTGATCGTCGATCACGCGGGCGTGCAGGAGCAGGTGTCGGGGGACATCGTGGTCGTGTGTTGCGGCGCGGCGAACTCCGCACGGCTGCTGTTGATGTCGGCCAACGATAAGCACCCCAATGGGCTGGCCAACGGCTCAGACCAGGTGGGGCGCAACTACATGTTCCACAACAGCCAGGCTGTGCTGGCGCTGTCCCTGGAAGAGAACCCGACCGTGTTCCAGAAGACGCTCGGGCTCAACGACTTCTACCTCCGCGGTCCTGACTTCGACTTCCCGCTGGGCAACATCCAGATGGTCGGCAAGTCACAGGCGCCGATGTTCCGCGGCGAGAAACCGGGCGAGACCCGGTTCGCGCCGACGTGGTCGCTGGAGGACGTGGCGCGACACGCGGTCGACTTCTGGTTGTCCACCGAGGACCTCCCCCGTGCTGAGAACCGCGTCACGGTCAACGAGCGCGGCACGATCACGATCGCGTATGAGGCCACCAACAACGAGCCGAAGGATCGCCTGTTCGAACAGCTCAAGTCCATGCTGGGCGATCTGGGGATGCATCAGCACCACCTTCTCCCCCATCACGCCTACCTCAAGAACGAGATCCCGGTCGCCGGCTGCGCCCATCAGGCGGGCACCTGCCGCTTTGGCTCAGACCCACAGAGCTCCGTGGTCGACGTCAACTGCAAGGCCCACGAGCTCGACAACCTCTATGTGGCGGATACGAGCATCTTCCCCAGCATCGGCGCGGTCAACCCGGCGCTGACGACCATGGCCAACGCGCTGCGTGTGGGTGACCACCTGCTCGACGAGTTGGGCGTCAGTGGCGACACGACCAGTCCCACGCTGAGCAGCGTCTCGTAGGTGTCCCACGTCCACATCCACGCGCCGCACGAGCTGAGCGAGCCTCCGGAGCGCGCGGCGCCCGAGGAGACCGAGGGTTCGCATAGCGAGCGGTGGCTCGAGCTCGGCGCCATCCTGCTGCTCTCGCTGGCGACGCTCGCCACCGCCTGGAGCGGCTACCAGGCCGCGCTGTGGTCAGGCATTCAATCGCAGCGCTACAGCCAGGCCTCGGCGCTGCGCGTCCGCGCCGACGAGGACTCGGTCAGCGGAGGCCAGATCCACCTCGGTGATCTGATGCTCGTCAACGGCTGGTTCAACGCGGCGGAGTCCGGCAACCCGAAGCTGGCGGCGGACTACCGGAGGCGCTTTCGCCCAGCGTTTGAGCCGGTGTTCGCAGCGTGGCTGGCGCTGCACCCATTGACCAACCGCCGGGCCCCTCCCGGACCCACCTACATGCCTCAGTACAAACCCGCGCCGTTTGTTGCGGCGGCGGTCGCCAGCGCGCACGCCGATCGGGTGTTCGCCGAAGGCAGCGAGGCCAAGACCAACGACGACGACCACATCCTCGCGACTGTGTTCTTCGCCGCGGTGCTCTTCCTGGCCGCCGTCTCCATGCGGGTGGAATGGCTGCGGCTGCGCGTCGCGGTGCTGGCCTTCGGCTCCGTCGTCTTCGTGGGAGCGCTGGTCTTCGTGCTCACACTGCCGACGGCGTCCTAGCACTCACCTCGACGTCACTGTCATCGGTGTCGCCCCAGTCGATGTGGGCGGCTGCCGACCGCTGATCGAGCACCTGAGGCCCGCGGCTCTTTGAGAAGTAGTCCCAGCCCCAGTCGACGAACGCCTCGATGCGATTGCGCACTCCGCTCATGAGCGCGGCGTGGACACCGAGCCATGCGGCAAAGGCGATCGAGCCGTGCAGCTCGTGACGATGCTTGCCGACCTCGGCCACGGCCGCACCGCGCCCGATCATCGCCATGATGCCCTTGTCCTTGTACTCAAAGGTCTCGCGTGGCTTGCCGGCGATCTCGGCCAGGATGTTCTTGGCGACGTGGGTGCCGCTCTGTTGCGCCACCGAGCCGAGTTGTGGGAACGCCCGGCCGTCGGGTCCCGGAATGTTGGCCATGTCACCGATGACGTAGACGCCGGGAGCGGCGGCCTCCGGAGTCAGATCCGGGCCCACGTCGATGCGCCCGCCGCGTCCCTGCGCCAGCCCGCTCGCCGCCGCCGGCGCCGCGGCCATCAGGCCCCCGGCCCAGGCCACGCAACGGGTGTTGATCGTCGTGCCGTCCGAGAGCACCACGTGGTCCGCCGCCACTTCCTTGACCCCGGTGCCGAGCCGCAGCGCGACACCGCGATCGGTGAGCACCTTGCTGGCGTATTTGTGCGCCCGGTCCGAGAACCCATTGAGGACCACATCCCCGAGGTCGACCATCTCCACGGTGGCCCGGCTCACGGCGAGATCGCGGTACTCGTCGGGCATCGTTTCGTGGATCATGTCGGCCATCGCGCCGGCCAGCTCCGTGCCCGTCGCCCCGGCCCCGACGATCACGAAGTTCAACGCGCCGCGGTCGATGAGCGTCGGATCGCGATCGGCGTCCTCGAACACCGCGAGCATGCGCGTTCGCAGCCGCTCGGCATCGGTGAGCGAGTACAGCGGGAACGCGTGCTCCGCGGCACCCGGGGTGTTGAAGAAGTTCGCCTGCGCGCCGGCGGCGAGGACGAGGACGTCGCCGGCGATCAGCTCCCCGGCACGCGTGCGGACGGAGTGCGTCGCCGTGTCGACCTCGGTCACCTCGCCCATCTTCACGTCGACGTTGTCATGGTCGTGGAACGTCTTGCGCAACGAGGAGGCGATGCTGGTCGCTGCCAGCTGCGCTGTCGCCACCTGATAGAGCAGCGGCTGGAACTGGTGGTAGTTGTGCTGGTCGATCAGCGTCACGTGGACCGAGTCCTCGCCGGCGAGCTCGCGCGCGCAGCCGATCCCCGCAAACCCGCCGCCGACGATCACGACGTGCGTAGAAGAGCGGCCGTTGGTCGGGTGTTCGGTGTCAGACGCCACGCGTGCTCCTCCTTCGTTGACAGAGCCCTCAGTACACGCGCGCGCCGTTGAGGCCGCATCGCCCGAACGGGGTGACGCCAGTGCCCTCGACTTGGTCCGTCCACCGGACCCCAGATCACACAACTGAGGTATCGACGGGATCGAGGTGAGCGGTGAGAATCGATGCATGGCACCGTGGAGCCACCCAGAACCGGATCGGACGGAGCACGTGGCCATGGCCACCGAGCGCGCCGTTCGCGACATCGACAGGAGCAACGCGCGCGAAGACGCCGGCCTGGCGGCGGCCTTCATGGCGGTCGCCTGGCCCACGCTTCAAGCGCAGAACCAGTGACCTCGGGAACTCTGCCCGCGCACGCTGCTCGATCTGTGGCACAGCGCATCGTCGGTCACCTGGATCGGGTGATGCGGCCTCACGGAGCTGCCGTGATCGTGGCACCATGACCGGTCTGTTCGGATCCGGAGCGCAGGGCTACGTCACCCTCACGCTCGTCTTGGTGACCGGCGCTGCCTGGCTGTTCTGGCTCGTGAGCTGTTTCGTGACCCAGCCGCGGCCCGACGATGAGTCTGACGGCGGAGACGAACCAGGAGGGGGTGGCGGATCGGGACCAGATGGCGTCGAACCCAACCCCGACCCGCACGGTTCCGAGCCGGCGTGGTGGCCGGAGTTCGAGCGCCAGTTCGCCGCCTACACCTCCTCTGCGCCGACCTTCACCGTCCGCGATTAGGCTGGTCGGGCGTCCATCTCCGCGCCCACGGGTGCGGTCATGGTTCCAGGACCAGGCCCTCGCCGAGCGTCTTGGCGACGAGGTGAGCACGCGACCGGGCATCCACCTTCACCATGGCGTTGCGGACATGAGTACGAACGGTGTCGTGGGCGATGTGGAGCTGGTCGGCGATTTCCGGACCCGTGTATCCGAGCGCCACGAGCCGGACCACCTCGCGCTCGCGCCCGGTCAGGGCTCGGGATTCGCCGTGTGGGGTGCTTCGGCGAAAGCGCGCCCCCCAGCGCGAGGTGCTCAACACGACGACGAGGGTCAGCTGTCGTCCGGTGACGCCCTCGCTCGTCGACGCCCATTGGACAGTGACCGGGTCTCCGAGAGCGCAGAGCAGCTTCGCCTCGCCGGCGTGTCGTCCTTCCGCCAGCGCTGCCTTCCACTCTGATTCTGAAAGGAGCGGTCCGCCGTCGATCAGCCGCCGGACCGGCTGTCCGATGAGACCGTTCCGGTCATAGCCGAGCAGACGGACGAACGCGCCGTTGACATCGACGAGCTGGCGACGAACGTCCACCAGAGCCATCGGGTTCTTGGATTGCACGAAGGCCGCCGCGAAGAGCTGCGATGTACCTCGATCGGGCGTTCCCGCACCCGTCCCGGCGGTCTGGGCGCGCCCTCCGCCGACCAGCACAGCGTCCTGCGGTGCGGTCCGAGTCACAACGCCGGCGCCGTAGCGCTCACGCCGGCACCCTCCGCCTCGGTGGCCGGAGCGTGTGCCGTTCTGGCGGTCTGGAGCGCGGACAGCCCGAGCGTCGCCAGGTAGGCGACGACGACCCCGATGATGGTGAGCGGCGCCACCCCGGCCCCCGCGCCGCCGGTCAGCAGCGTGGCGACGACGACGGCCGATAGCGGGAGGCGCAGGATCGCCACCGTCCCGGCGCCGATCCCGACGGCCACGCCCGCCGCCAACGGAAAGCCCGGCAGGTGCGACGCCATGATCCCGCCCGCGGCGCCCAGGAAGATCGCCGGAAAGGTCGGGCCGCCCCGGAAGGCGCCCAGCGACAGCGAATAGCCAAGCCCCTTGAAGACGATCAGCAACGCTAGCGCCGACAGCGACCATGTCCCCGCGCCGGAGACGAGGCCAGGGAGAGCGTCCTGCCCGGAGAACAGCACCTCGTTGACGCCCTTTCCGCTGATCTGCGAGAAGGCGATCGCCAGTCCCGACACGGCCAGCCCGCACACGGGCAGAAGCACGAGCAGGCGGGGCTTCACCAGTCGGTGGGTCAGCACGCCCCCCGTCCGGATCAGGTGAGCGACGATCGCGATGACGAGCGCCAGGGCGATCGTCCACCCGAAGTTGCCGGCGGTGGGCTGGTGAAAGGCCGGCAGCGACAGGGGGGCGAGGGCGTACGCGCTCGAGCTCAACCCCGTGAACGAGCCCATCCCGATCGACACCAGTGACCCGACCGCGGCGCCGACGAGGCCGGGGATGAGGACGATGGGAAGTCGTGACTTGCCCAACCCCGTCGCCTCGATCAGGATGATCGCGGCGATGATCGGAGAGGAGAACACGAAGGACAGCGCGGCAAAGCTTCCGGCCGCACCGACGACGACGAGCACCTGAGACGGCGCTTCCCGGCGGGCCAGCTTGACGATCGCCACCCCCAGCCCGGCGCCGAGCGCGATCAGGGGCGCCTCCGGGCCGATGACGAGGCCCAGACCGATCGAGATCAGGCCGGCCAGAATGATTCCCGGCAGCTCGATCGGCTGGGTCAGCCCACCACCGACCTTCAGGCCGTCGGCTGGCACGTGGCCACCGTCCCCGGGCAGCCGTGTGATCGTCAGGGCGACGAGGACCCCGGCGATAGCCAGGATCGGCAACGACCACCACTGCGGCGGACCGTGCTGGTACCCGAGCGCGGCGGGAAGATGGTGAAAGAGCTCCTGCTGGAGCTGATACACGAGCTCCACAAAGCACCACGCGACCAACGACACGGCGACCCCCACCACCGCCGCGATCACCAGCAGGACCATGAAGCCCTTGCTCAGGAGCGTGGCGGTCGGATCCTCCGGGGGCGAACTCGGCTCCGGGGTGGGAGAACTCGGCATACCCTCAAGACGCTAGGTTCGCTCGGTGCCACGGTCGTCATCCTGATCGGGTGACTCCTTCACAGGGTCGCCATCGCGCCGACGCGGCACCTGCCCGCACACCCGCCGCCGGGTGCGGGCCACCTTGTGGAAGGGAGCCGACGGATTGACACTTGGCGGACTCGCTCGCCGCCGCGCGCGGCGTAATTCCTGACCGGAAGGGGCGCATCCGTGTCCACTGCAGAGACTCCACGCGTCCAGGCGGGCGCCAACGGCGACGCGACCGCACCCGCGATGGTCCAAGAGGAGGAACTCGCCGGCCTGCCGCGCGACGTGATCCCCCAGCACGGGACCGGGACCAGGGTCGCCTACGACCTGATGACCAACGAGCTGCTCCTGGACGGGAGCGCCCGGCTGAACCTGGCCACCTTCGTGACGACCTGGATGCCCACGGACGCCTGTCGCCTGATGGCGGAGACGGCCGACAAGAACATGATCGACAAGGACGAGTATCCGCAGACGGCGGAGTTCGAGCGTCGATGCGTGAACATGATCGGCCGGCTGTGGCACGCGTCGGTCGACGGCGACGTGACGGGCTGCTCGACGACCGGCTCCAGCGAGGCCGCGATGCTCGGCGGGTTGGCGCTGAAGTGGCTGTGGCGTGCGCGGATGAAGGCGGCCGGCAAGCCGACCGACCGGCCGAACCTCGTCCTGGGCATCAACGTCCAGGTCTGCTGGGACAAGTTCTGTCGCTACTGGGACGTCGAGCCGCGGCTGGTGCCGATGGAGGGCGACCGCTTCCATCTCACCGCGGCCGAAGCCGCCGCCCACTGTGACGAGAACACGATCGGCGTGGTGGCGGTTCTGGGCTCGACCTTCGACGGCAGCTACGAGCCGGTCGCTGAGATCTGCGCCGCTCTGGATGAGCTGGCGGCAAGCGGGGGCCCCGATGTCCCGGTCCACGTGGACGCCGCCTCCGGCGGGTTCGTCGCGCCGTTCTCCCAGCCCGACCTCGTCTGGGACTTCGCGCTCCCGCGCGTGCACTCGATCAACGCGTCCGGCCACAAGTACGGCCTGGTGTATCCCGGAGTCGGCTGGGCGATCTGGCGGGACGCAGCGGCCCTGCCCCGTGATCTCGTGTTCGACGTCAACTATCTCGGCGGATCGATGCCGACGTTCGCACTCAACTTCTCGCGCCCCGGGAGCGAGGTGCTGGCGCAGTACTTCATGTTCCTGGCGCTGGGGGCGGAGGGCTACGCCGAGATACAGCAGGCGTCCAATCGGATCGCCCAGCACATCGCCCGCGAGATCGCGACGATCGGCTGCTACCGGCTCATCACCGACGGAAGCGAGCTGCCGGTGCTGGCGTTCACGACCGCCCCCGAGGTGTGCAACTACACCGTCTTCGACGTATCGGCGCGACTACGCGAGTTCGGGTGGCTGGTGCCGGCGTACACCTTCCCTGAGAACCGCCAGGACCTCTCCGTCCTGCGTGTCGTGGTGCGTGCCGGGCTCACCACCGACATGGCCGACCTGTTCTTGGCGGACCTGCGCAAGCAGACGGCGTGGCTGGAGTCGCTCGAGAGCCCGATGCCGAAGCGGCGTCCCGAGGAGCACCAGAGCTTCCGTCACTAGCCCGCGATTGGCCTAGTCGCTGAGCACGCTCCACACGAGGCTGAGCTCGTCCGTGGAGAGCGCCTGCTTGCGTAGGCACGCGATGCGGCCACAACGGTCGCGCTCGTCGAGGTACGCCGACGGGTCGTCGACGGAGATGAGCAGGATGACCACCTCCGGGTCCCTGCTCACCATGGTCCGCGCGGCCTCGATCCCACCGATGCCGGGCATGATCACATCCATCACCACCAGTTGTGGCGACACGAGCGCGATGTCGCGCAGCGCCTCCTCGCCCGAGCAAGCCAGTCCCACCAGGACGAAGTCCGGCGTCGCGGCGATCAGCTCCCGAAGGGCTTCCCGCACGACGGGATGGTCGTCCACTGCCAAAGTCCTGATGCCGGTGGCGTGCTCTGCGCTGTTCATGGAGCACGGAGAGTGTCCCAGCGCGCCCGCGGGGCCGCGAGGGTGCTGGCCCGCGTGCTGTGGTGTGCACGCCTCTGTTGCACTCGGTGGCCGAGCCCCGCGTCGTTCACCTCATTGGGATGATGCGGCCCACCACGGACCGAGCCAGGGTGAAAGACGATGAGTGCGAGCGACGTTCCCCCGACCTCGATCCGACCACCGGGACCGAGCCATCACGAGGCCGCCGACGTGCGCGAGGCGGCTCGCGAGGAGCTCTTCGGCGGGGCCAGGCTCGTCGTCGCCGACATGAGGGTGATGTACCTCCTACTCAACCAGGGCCGCGCTCGGGTGATCACCCGGCTCTTCGGGATCACCGGTCCGGGTTCGGGCCTCGTCACGATCATCGCGCTCGGTCTCGCCGCCGAGACAGCGCAGCGCAAGGTGAGGCACGCGCTCGCGGCCCCCGGCGCCCCTGAGCTCGGCCAGGCGGCCCTGGGCGCCTCGGTCCTGAACGAGTCCGCGCGATGGCTCGCCGGCCCCGGGACCGGCGAGTTTCCCCTCTTCGGCCCGCTCATCCTGCTCGCCGTGGCCGGCCACGTGATGCGCCCCGCAGTGCGCTCGACGGTCCACAGCGTCAGGACGTCCGTACACCGGGCCCACAGCGGTCTCGATCATCGCTACGGGCACATCATCCGCCGTAACCGGCCACGCCCCGAATCCGCCGGCTAGCGGCAGGCTCGGTGTCCCGGCGGTCATCCCGATCGGGTGATGCGTCGAGTGTCACTCTCGCGGACGCTCTGGGAGTAACAACGAGCCAGGGCGAGGCCGAACTCGGCAAGCCGTGACAGAGGAGGCACATCGTGAGAGGCACGGGACGAGTGGTGTTCGTCGCGATTCTGCTGCTGATAGCAGGCACGCTGGACATCATCTACGGGATTGCGGCAGTGAGCAACGCCCACTTCTTCGACAACACGCAGTACGCATTCGCGAGCCTGCACACGTGGGGGTGGGTCACGATCATCATCGGCATCATCCAGCTCACCGCCGGGTTCTCCCTGTTCGGGAGCGGAACCTACGGCCGCGTGATCGGCATCGTCGCCGCGACCCTCGGCGCGCTCGAGTCGCTGCTGTCGATCGGCGGGACGCACCCATGGTGGTCCCTGGCGCTCTTCTTCCTCTGCCTGTACGTGCTGCACGGCCTGATCGTGTTCAGTGAGGACCTCGATACCGCGCGCTAGCCGGAGCGCATAACGCACAGAGCGGCTCCGCCACAGATGGTGCGAGCGGCATGAAATGGGAGTTGGCGATCGTGGCCGCCGCGGTCCTGGCGATCGCCGGGGTGTCAGCGCGGCTGACCGGCACGGCCGTCACGCCGGCGATGATGTTCCTGGTCGTCGGGGTGCTGGTCGGCCCGCTCGCCGCCAACGAGGTAACGGCTGCTCCGACGGGCGCGGGCGTGCGCACGCTCGCCGAGGCGACGCTTGCCGTGGTGCTGTTCGCCGATGCCTCCCGGATCAAACCCCGCGTGCTCCGCCGCGAGTATGCGGTGCCACTGCGCCTGCTCGGGGTCGGGCTGCCCCTCACCATCGCCGCGGGCGCGGTACTGGCGGCGGTGATCTTCGCACAGCTCAACGCCACCGAGGCGATCGTGCTGGCGATACTCCTCGCGCCGACCGATGCCGCCCTGGGCGAGGCGGTGGTCACCGAGCCGCGACTCCCGTCCCGCATCCGGCAGGGACTGAACGTGGAGAGCGGTCTCAACGACGGCATCTGCGTGCCGTTGCTGCTGATCGCCCTGGCGGCGGCGGAGGTCGAGGACAACGGGTCGACGAGCCACCACGCGATCCGCATCGTCGCCGAGCAGATCGGCTACGGAGCCCTCGGAGGCGTGGCGGCGGGCCTCGTCGCCGCCGGGATCGTCGCGATCGCCTACGGCCGAGGGTTGATCACCGACTCGTGGCTCCAGGTCATCCCTGTGGCGGGCGCGGGCCTCGCCTACGGAATCGCGGTGGCGTTGGGTGGCTCCGGATTCATCGCGGCATTCGTCGCCGGCGCGATGTTTGGCGCACTCGTCAGCAGTGAGTCGGAGCAGGCGTCGCGCTTGGACGAGGAGCTCGGAGCCGTGTTGGCGGGTGTGACCGTTCTGGTCTTCGGCGCGGTCCTCCTGGGCCCGGCGCTGGAGCACCTCACCTGGGGGATCGTGGGCTATGCCGTTCTCAGCCTGACGCTGGTGCGCATGATGCCGGTCGCCGTGGCGATGATCGGCTCCGGCGCGCGCAGCCCGACGGTCGGCTTCCTCGGCTGGTTCGGCCCGCGCGGTCTCGCCTCGATCGTGTTCGCGGTGATCGTCGTCGAGGAGGCGCACCTGCCCCAGGCAACGACGATCCTGGCCACCACGTACGTGACGATCGGGCTGTCGGTGATCGCCCACGGCGTCACCGCGGCGCCGTTGGCCCGACGGTACGCCCAGTGGTACGAGTCTCACCAGCGCGACCACCTCCCCAGCATGGAGAGCGTCCCCGCGCCCGATCACCGTGCGCGCGGCGCGCGCAGCGCTCACGGTCAAGCGCCCGGATAACGACGATCGGACCGATCACCCGGCTCGCGTTCCATGCCGGTGGTGTGTTGAGGGGTGTCGGCACCGGACTCTTCACGGACGCAGGCGCCGACCGCCGCCCGGACGGTGGGGTAGAAGTGGTCCGCGCCAATCTCGGCCTCGAGACCGGCGTCGCCGAGCAGGCCCTGAAGCGCGGTGCGCATACGCGCGACGACGAGTGCCACGCCGCCGTCATCCAACTCGCCAACGAGGTTCTTCAGTGCCTCCATTCCGGTGGTGTCGATGTGCGAGATGCCCTCGGCGTCGAGCACGAGCCAGTGTGCCGGGGTGGGAGCGCCGCGCACCGCCTGGCGCATGCGCCCCGTGACGTACCGGGCGTTGGCGAAGAACAGCCGGTCATCGAGCCGGTAGACGACGATCCCGGGTTCGACGCGGGCCTCCGGATGATCGGCGACATTCGCGAAACGACCGAGAACGGCGTCGAAGCCAAGGACGGCATCGCCGGGCTGAGCGCTGCGGCGGACCGCATCGAGGATGGTGAGCCCAACCGCGAACACGACCGCCTCAAGCACCCCGACGAGGACGACGCCTGCGGTCGTGATGGCGGCAATGGCAACCTCCACACGGTCCGCCGCGGCCAGCGCCCGCCACGACGAGATGTCGATCAGGCCGACCGCCGCGGAGACGATCGCCGCCCCGAGCACGGCCTTGGGAAGGTGCGCGATGGGGGCGGTGAGGAACAGGAGAATCCCGACCACCGCGATGGCGGCCAGCAATGCGGACACCTGGCTGCGTGCGCCCATGGAGTCATTGACGGCGGTGCGGGAGCCGCTGGCACCGACCGGGAAGGCTTGGGAGACCCCGGCGGTTGCGTTGGCGACTGCCATCGCCCGTATCTCCTGGCCGACATCGATGCGCTCGCCATGGCGCTGGGCGTAGGCGCGCGCGGTCAGGACCTCATCGGCAAAGCTCACGAGGAACAGCCCCAGTGCCGCCGGCACCAGATCGAACACCTGGTTCAGCGGCGGTGTGGGGAAGGTCAGCGACGGGAGGCCGCTCGGGATATGACCGACGACGGCGACGCCGTGGTCGTCGAGGTTGAGCCACACGGACGCGGCGATCCCGGCGACGACGACGACCAGCGCGGCCGGAAACCGGGGCGCGATCCACCTGAGCGGCAACATCACCGCCAGTGCGATGGCTGCCACCGCCAGCGTGGCCCCGCTCACGTTTGAAATCTCCTTGACAGCCTCCACGAGCTGTGGGACCGGACGACTCGCTCCGATGCCGATCCCCGTGAGCTTGCCGAGCTGGCCGATGATCAGTACCACCGCGACGCCGTGGATGTACCCGATCAGCACCGGCCGCGAGAAATAATCGGCCAGCCAGCCAAGTCGCAGTACGAACGCCACGAGGAAGCACGCGGCGACGAGGAGCGCCAGGATCGCGCCGAGCTCCGCCGCGTCGGCCGTCCCTGCGGCCGCGAAAGACAGCACCGAGACCGCGACCAGCGCGCTGATCGATCCCTCCGGCCCCACCACCAGCTGGCGCGAGGAACCCAGCAGCACGTAGGCGACCGTGGGGAGCAGGAGCGCGTAGAGGCCGTTCACCGGCGAGAGACCGGCAAGCTCCGCGTAGGCCATCGCCGCCGGGACCGCCAGCGCGGCGACCGTGACCCCGGCGAGCAGATCGCGGCGTGCGGTGCCCGCGCGGTAGCGCCGCAGCTGCCCCGAGACCGGGATGGTGCGCTGTAGCAGCGACCGCCGGCGAGCGGGCTGGAACGGCGACGAATCGTCCGGGTACGCCTGCTGCGACGCCGGCGCCGCGCGCCGCATACCGTCCTGGTCGCTCGCCACGCGTGACTCCCGTCGAGACCGATTCACGTTTTCGCGCCGGAACCTTGAACGCCCCGCTGGAAGCGGGCATCACCCCGATCAGGTGAAACGCGGATGTCGCCGACTGGATCGGCGCCGAGTGGCGGCTAACCCGATCCGGGCGAGGCCCGGCGACGCTCGGCGCCGGCCTACTGAGCGCTGCCCGCCACCGCCTCGGAGAGCACGACCACGGGCCGCCTGGCGCCTGCGGTCAGCTCTGCGGCGACGGAGCCGAGCAGCGACGCGCGAACTCCGCCCAATCCACGGGCGGTGATCACGATCAGCCGCCCCGCCTCACGCTCGGCGACGGACTCCAGGATCTCGGCAGGTGGCCCCGGCTCCTCGATGCCCTTCGCCCCGACGTCAGCCGCGGCCACCGCTCGCTGGACAACCTCGGCGGCAACCCGGTCCACCGAGTCGGCCTGTCCGGTCACCGGCGGCGTCTGGGACCGTGCGCCGGGGTATGACAGCACCGCCTTCATGTTCTGGCGCGCGTGAACGATCACCAGCCGGCAGTAGAGGCGCTCGGCGAGCCGGCCGGCGAACACGGCGCCCGCCAGCGCCTGCTCTGAACCATCCACTCCACAGACCACGCTCACACCTTCCGCGGCGGCGCCACCGTCATCGGCCGTCCAGGCCCCATCGGGTGGGACGACCACCACGGGACGGCTCGCGCTGGCGGCCAGGTCATGCGAAACGCTACCCAGGACGGCCGATCGCAGGTTCCCGCGACCCCGTGAGCCGACCACGATCAGCTCGGCGTCCTCGCTCTCGGCGGCCGCTCGAATGGCCTCGGCGGGTGACCCCGCCGCGACGCGCACATCGGCGTGTTCGTCACCCAGCCGCTCACGGACGCGACCGACGACCTCGTCGGCGTCGGCCGAACCGTTGCCGACGACGTGTATGACGACGAGACCCGTCCGCAGGCTCTGAGCCAGCGGGCGCGCCGTGTCGAGGACGCCTTGTGCGGCCTCGGAGTCATCCACCGCGCAGAGGATCATGTCAGTCACCACACTTCCGGTCGCACCAGCATCTCATCGGTATCCCGAGTCTATGCTCGCGACCTCTGTCGTTGACCGTGGATGCGGCAATTTCACCCGTTGTGGGTGACGCCCCTTCACCCATGCGCAGCGGAGGATCTCGGCGACCAGATAACCGGAGTTCACGGCGCGTGCGGGCCAGGCCCATAGGCGATCTGTGGCACGCACAAAGGGGGTCACCAATGGCAATTGACACGCTGATCGCGATCGTTGGGGTCTACGACAGCGTCGACGACGCGAAAGCCGACTATCAGCTCGTGCACGACCTCCACTCCGAGGCGGGCCTGATCGACGCATGGGACGCGGCTGTCATCGAGCGTCGTGACGACGGCAAGGTCAAGATCGTCAAGAAGCACGAGACGCCGACTCGTGTTGGGGGCGTCCTGGGAGGCGGAGTCGGGCTGGCCACCGGGCTCGTGGTCGTCCTGTTCCCGTTCGCGGCCGTCGGAGGCGGGCTACTCGCGGCCACGACCGCGGGAGGCGCAATCCTCGGGGCCGTAACCGGTCATGCAGCGGCGGGGATGAGCCGCCACGATCTCAAGGAGTTGGGCGAGCACCTCGACACGGGCACGGCCGGCCTGGTCGTGGTCGCCGTCTCGGACATGGGCGCCAAGGTCGAGCGTTCCATGAAGCGCGCCGCCAAGCTCCAGCAGAAGCAACTGAAGGCCGACACCGCCGCGATCGAGCGCGACGCCGCGTCCGTCACCTGAGTCAGAGGTTCGGGCGACCCGCGACGATGTGGGGCGTCGACCGGCCACACGGGATGCCTCTGGGATCTGATCTCAGGACGACCGCCCGAACAGGCGGAGGAACAACAGGAAGATGTTCAGGACGTCGAGGAAGATCCCGGCCGCCAGCGGCACGGCTTCCTCCGTGCCTCCGTGGCGCAAGCGGTTGAAGTCGACGACGGTGTAGAGCCCGAAGATCACGAGGCCGAAGATCGACCAGACGGTGTACGCGGCCGGGATGCGGACGAAGATCAGCACGATCGAGGCGCCGATCAATCCCAGTAGAAGCCAGAACAACGCCCGGTACAGAAACGACAGGTCGCGTCGCACGGCATATCCCCCGGAACCCAGCGCCGCGACGAACAACGCGGTCGCCCCGAACGCCTGACGGACCGCCGTCGGGTCGGTGGCGGAGTAGTAGTTGACCGTCGTGGCGACGCTCGCCCCCATCAACAGACCGAAGGCGAACAGCAGGGCGATCGCTAGGCCCGTCATGCCCCGGGCGTTGGCGACGTTGAGCCCGATCAGGCAACCGATCGCGAGCAACCACGCGATGAACCATCCGGCGCCGCCGGCACCCCGCATCACCCACACACCAAGGGTCGCGAAGCCCACGGTCACAGCCACGAGCGCCATCACCCGCCCAAACAGCGCCGGCACCCTGGACACCGCCGCCGAGCGTTCGATGTGGCCCGTCGCGGTCATGAGACGGAAGAGCCGCGCACCACGCAGCGGAAGCCGATATGCGACGTCGACGTGTCGACCGCCTCTGATTGTCGCGCCGCCGGCCGGTAGCGCAGGCAGTAGTTGGGCGCGCACAGGTGCGAGCCGCCCTTGATGACCTTGCGGGGGATCGTCTCGCCCTCGGCGAGGCTCCCGTCCGCCGAGCCGGCCGGGTCACGGTGGGGCACGCAGCACGGTCGCTCGTCGACAGCGGCCGGCCGGACCTGGAACCAGTCGCACGTCCACTCCCACACATTGCCGGTCATGTCGTAGAGCCCGTAGCCGTTGGCGGGGAAGCTGCGGACCGGCGAGGTCCCGTCATAGCCGTCGGCACGCAGGTTCTCCCACGGGAACTCTCCCTGCCAGGTGTTGGCCATCATCCGGCCCCGCGGAGCGAACTCGTCGCCCCAGGCGAAGACCTTCTGGGCGAGCCCGCCCCGCGCCGCGTACTCCCACTCCGCCTCGGTGGGCAGATCCTTGTCCGCCCATCGGGCATAGGCCAGGGCGTCGGCGTACGCGATATGGACCACGGGATGCAGCTCGCGTCCGCCGACATTCGAGCCCGGCCCCTCGGGCCGGCGCCAGAACGCCCCGGGCTTCCACTCCCACCAGTTGCGGAAGTCGCTGAGATCGACAGGGCCCTCGGCCGGTGAGAAGACGAGCGAGCCGGGCACCAGCAACGCCGGGTCGGCGTCCGGATAGTCCGCGCCGTCCGGCGGTCGCTCGGCCCCGGTCACGTGGCCGGTGGCCTTCACGAAGCGGCGGAACTCGGCCACGGTCACCGGATGCTCGTCGATCCAGAAGCCGTCCACCTCGACCCGATGGACCGGCGCCTCCTCCGGATAGAAGGCCTCAGATCCCATGAGAAACTCTCCGCCCGCGACGCGGACCATGTTGCGCGCTGGCGCGCTGGTGGAAGGCGACACGGCCACCCACCGATCCTGCGTTTTCACCGGGTGAACCCGAATCACCCCGTCGGGGTGATTGCGGCTCACACGAGACGAAGGGTGCGGGCCCGACGGACGGCTTGGGCCCGATCGGTCACGTCGAGCTTGCGGTAGATGTTCTTCATGTGCGTCTTGACGGTGTTGACCGAGACCGACATCTCGGAGGCGATCTCGGCCTTGGAGAGCGTTGTCGGCAGGTAGCGCAGGACCACCTCCTCGCGCCCGCTGAGCGGGTCCAGCGCCATGGCACTCCGGCGGTCGTCCGGACGCGTGAGCTGCGGATCCAGGAGCTCGCCGAGCTCGCCGGCCAGGGCCCGGTGGGCGGTCCCGGCACGGATACGCCGGATCAGGAGCTCGCGCACGGCCGGCCCGACAGATAGGAACGGGGCAAGGTCCTGCTGCGGCTCGGCCAGCGCGAGCGCCTGTTCCACCCATTGGAGGGCAGCGTCGTCATTGCCGCAGCGGAGCTCGGCGACCGCTCCCAGCGCGCGGATCTCAATCGCCGTCGACGGATCGGCCATGGCGATGCCGCCGTCAAGGGCTGCGCGGGCGGTGTGGGCGGCGCCCCTTGAGTCGCCGGTCGCGAGGGCGACCCTCGCCCGCACCAGCTCCGTCTCGGCCCACTCGCCTGGCGGCTGCCTGGTCGTGGTCAGGTCGTGGGGGGCGCCGGGTTGCCCGGCCGCGATGACGACATCCGCTCGCGCGCAGGCCACCAGGACGTCCAGCCACGGACTGAGCGTGAGCTCCCCGGTCACTCGCTCCGCGACGGCGAGGGCTGCGGCAGCGTGGTCGGCGTCTCCGGAGCGGAGCGCCACCCGTACCCGGGTCAGCGACACCAGGAGGCGCAAAGCCGGGTCGCCGGCGCCTTGAAGGACCGCATCTGCCGTGACCAGCGCCCGGCGCGCGTCAGGCAGGGCATTCCGGTGATACGCGCAGATGGCGAGAGCACATCGCGCCGATGCGGCGGGCCCACGTTCCGACCAGCCACGCCGCCCGGCGAGGCTGGAGGCCTCCTCGGCGAGGGATGTCGCGGTGACGAACGCGCCGCTGACAGCCTCGAGCAGCGCGAGCGCGGAGAGGACGCTGAACGTCAGGTACTCCCGATCGGCATGACGGGCCAGTCCCAGGGCGTCGTCGAGCGCCGTCCGCGCATCCTGGTGCCGGCCCATCCAGGTCTCCGCGATCCCGACGTGCAGGAGCCCAAGGGCACGACGCTCGCGTCCGTCGAGGGCCACCACGCTGGACCCGTAGCCGCACACCAAGGCGTCAGCGCTCCCCCTGGTGCGCGCGAAATCCCCAGCGGCTCGCGCGTCGTAGAGCTCCGCGATCGCCCGGGTGAGCGTGAACGCGGCGCGGCGACCGGGCCTGACCGCGCCGGCGGTGGCGTCGGCGGTGCGAAGGTGGTCGCGCCCGGCGGCAAGCTCCCCGGACTCGAGGTGGATGGAGGCAGCCGCGAGGCAGAGCTCGGGGTCGCCGGCGACCACCGCGCGGGGCAGGCTCCCGATCAATGCGCCGGCCACCGCGGAGTCCCCACCGACGATCAGCTCGGGCCAACTGGTGGCCAGCACGTTGCCTGCCAGCGCGCTGTCTCCGGCGGCGAGCGCGTGGCGGGCGGCGTCGGGCAGCGCGCCCCGTTTGGCGTACCACCGAGCCGCCGACCGGTGCTGGCGCACCATCAGATCCGGCATGCGATATCGAAGCTGGCTGCGCAACAGCTCACCGAACATCCGGTGGTAGCGATACAGCCCGGGGGCGTCGCCGACGCGCGAGATGAAGGCGTTGGAGCGTTCGAGCATGTCGAGCGTCCAGGCACCATCCGACCGTCCGGTGAGCGCATCGGCGAGCTCGCCGCTGAGGGAGTCCACGACGCTGGTGCGGAGCATGAACTCCCGGATCCGCGTGGGCTGGCGCTGGAGGACCTCTTCGACCAGGTAATCGGCGACCGAGCGCTCATCCCCGGCGAAGGTCTGCACCATCTCGTCGACGTCGTCCGTCGCCTCAAGGAGGAGCGTCGCGAGCCGCAGCCCGGCCACCCAGCCCTCGGTCCTGGCATGCAGTGCGGCGATCTGGTCGCCACTGAGGGTCAACGCGGCCATGGCGAACATGCAGCCTGCCTGCTGGACCGTGAGCGCGAGATCCGCACCGCGCAGCTCCGTCATCCGACCCTGGAGACGCAGACGCGGGAGCGACAGACGTGGGTCCGCCCGACTGGCGATCACCAGTCGCAGCATGGGCTGGGGATGGCGCAGAAGGGCATCGAGCTGCTCCGGGACCTGGGGTGCCCCGAGCTCGTGCAGGTCGTCGAGGATCAACACCAGCGGCGTCGAGCGGGTGGCGAGGCTGGCGGTCAGCGCCCGCAGGAAGTCGTGACGATCGAGTCCGAGCCGGCCCAGAAGCGGACCTAACTGGGGCTCGCCCGCGTGGTCCACAGCTTCGATGACCGCGCTCCAGAACTGCGCGGGCGTGGTGTCGGCGGCGTCCACCGAGAGCCAGGCCACCACGCCCGGGAGCCTTCGCTGTGCCAGCCATGCGGAGAGCAAGGTCGTCTTCCCGGCTCCCGGGGGACCGGTGATGAGCGTGAGTGGACCCTGGACGCCGCGGTCCAGGACGTCGAGTAGCGCGCCGCGCTCGACGATGTCGCCGGCGAGGCGCGGAGCTGAGCAGCGGGCGGCGGCGATCTGAGAGGCCGGCCGGACGCTGCTCAGCGCCGTCACGGCATGCCGCCCACGGGGGGCAAAGGGGGGGCGCCGCGGACAGTCCCAGTCATGCGGCGAGTATGCGCCGCCGCTGAATCACGGACAATGATGGTGGCATGCCAGTCGTCTGGCATGCCGGGCCGCCACGGGGGGTGCCAGCCTCCCCGTCCGTCGGGATGCGTGCCCCCCGGCCAGGCGGTAAGTGCGCCACCTCTGTCGCGCGCGCGAGTACTTTTGATCAAGATCATCTCCCTGTGCCAGCAAAGGTGAAGTCCGTGGGGACATCTGAAGGCGGCGAACAGAGCGCGGATGCCGGCGCACGACGAATTCAGGTCATGATCGCGGACGACACCTACCTCATCCGCGAGGCGCTGGACCAGATTGTGGGCGACTCGCAACGCATCGACGTCGTCGGCACCTACGGTGACCGAGACACATTGCTTCAGGCCATCGACGCCTCCCCGCCCGACGCCGTGATCACCGACATCCGCATGCCGCCGACCGGAACCGACGAGGGCATCCAGGTTGCGCAGTCGCTGCGCCAGAGACATCCTCGAATCGGGGTGGTTGTCCTCAGCCAGTACACGGACCCCGCTTACGTGATGGCGCTGCTGGAATCTGGCTCCTCGGGGCGGGCCTACCTGCTCAAGGAGCGGATCAGCACCCCGGCCGAGCTCGTGGCGGCGGTGGAGACCGTGGTCACCGGCGGCTCGGTGGTGGACCCTAAGGTGGTCGAGGTGCTGGTGAAGGCTCGAACCATCGGGCCCGACTCGCCCCTTTCTGCCCTCAGCCCGCGCGAACACCAGGTGCTCGCCCAACTGGCGGAAGGCAAGAGCAATGGCGCGATCGCCGAGACACTGGTGCTCACCCGGCGGGCGGTGGAAAAGCACATCAACTCCATCTTCACGAAGCTCGAGCTTCCCGGTCCCGAGGACGTCAGCCGCCGCGTGAGCGCGGCGCTGATGTTCCTGTCAGCAGGCGAGAAGTACACCGACGAGTGACCGGGGCCCGGCGGGGCGAACTACGGCTACGCCACCCGCGCCGGGATCATGGCCACGACGCGCGTCCCAGAGCCGCGCTCGCTCTGGAGGTCGAACCTGCCGCCGATCGCCTCGACTCGGTCTCGCAGCCCTTGGAGCCCGAGCTCATCCTGCTCGGTGGCCCCCCCGTCGCCATCGTCGCTCACCTCAGCGACCAGCCAATCTCCCCGCAGCTCGACGCGCGCGCGAATCAGAGACGCTCCGGCGTAGCGCTGGGCATTGTTGAGCGCCTCGAGGACGACGAAATACGCGCTGGTCTCCGCGACCTCGTCGAATCGGCCGGCGGGCAGTGCCATCAACTCGATCGGCGTGTTCACGCGAGCCGCCGCCACCTCGATCGCCCGCGCGAGGCCAAACCGCCGCAGCATCGGCGGATGGATGCCATGGACCAGGTCGCGCAGCTCGTCGATTGCGCCCTCCAGCTCCGTCTGCGCCCCGCGCAGCGCGGCGCCGGCCGAGGTGGGGCGGTCGTCCAGCTCACGTGAGGCCATGCCGAGGTGCGCCGACAGTGCCGTCAGCCGCTGCTGTGCGCCGTCGTGGAGATCGCGCTCCAGGCGGCGACGCTCGTTGTCGGCCGCGACCACTACGCGCATGCGCGACTCGCGCACGCTCTCGGCCAGCCGTTCACGCTCGCGGGCCAGCGTCATCACCGACAGCGCGGTGATCGCTGCCACGCTCAGGTAAAGCTGGGTGTCGACCACGCTGCGACTGACCGAGGGGAAGGCGAACGCACCCGACACGTGAGTGGTGCCCCAAATCGTGAAACCGGCGCCGATGACGATCGCGAGCGTGGTGCCGCGGACGCCGAACCGCAGACCGGCCCAGATGAGGACGACCAAGCCGAGGTAGCTGAGGGAGTGATCGACCTGCACTGCGATCGTGCTGACGACCACCAGCGTGACCAGCAGCAGCGAGACCTCGAGCAGATGACCGCGGAACCACGGCCGGGCGGGAGGTGGCAACCAGGCGATCGCCAGCGGCACGACGATCATCGCGCCGCAGAAGTCCCCCAGCCACCACGTCCGCCAGAGGTGGCCGAGCGAGTCCAAGCTGACGGCGCCGCCGAGGTAGAGGGCGGCTGAGCCGACTGTGGCCGAGACAATCGTGCCGGCGGTGATGGCGAGGAGCATGCGCTCGAACCCTCCGATGGTCTCCAGCGGCGGGTGCTGCCGCGCGAAGCGGCGCATCAGGTACGCGGCGAGCGTGACCTCGATGAGATTGCCGACGCTCTGCGCGATCGCCGAGCCCAGCGGGAGGGCGGAGTAGTTGTTGACGAGCAGGTCGCCTGCCAGGACGGCCGGCCAGACGCCAAGGCCGAACAGGTACAGCCCCGCGATGCCCACCCCCACCGGGAGCCACACCATCGAGGCGATCGGGCCGGTGAACTGGAAGGCAAAGCCGAGGTGGGCAGCGGCGTAATAGCCCGCCACCACCACCACAAGCTTCAGCGGGTAGGCAGCGGGCAGCCCGGCCTCTGCAGGTCGCTGGGCGTGACGCCATCCGCCGACCCACGGCCGTGCCGTGATCGAGAGCTCTCTAACCACGTCCCCCACGGGGCCTCCGAGTCGGCGAACTGCCTGAGATGTCCATCACACCACCTACCTGGCGTGGAAAAGCGACCGGCTCGGTGGACATTAGCGCGCACGGAACGCCAGTGCGCGCATCACCCCTCCCGGGTGAGGTCCGCTCACCCCGAGCCGGGGCACACTGGCCCCATGTCTGACCCAATGTCGTCGACACATCCCGGCCAGGCGGCTCCGCGAGGCCCGGCGAGCACTGAGGATCTCGTGCGCGCATGGTGGGTGCCGCTGCTGGTCGGCGTGGTCAACCTCATCGCGGCGCTGGTGGTGCTCATCGAGCCTCACAACAGCCTGGTGGCGATCGCGGTCGTCCTGGGCATCTATCTGCTGCTCGCCGGTATCGCGCTCATCGTCGCGGGCTTCGCGCGGCCCGATCCCAGTCGAGGCTGGCTGACGTTTGCGCTCGGAGCGCTGGCCGTCATCGCGGGCATCTTCGTGATCGTGCGTCCGGGGTCAGCGGTGCACGGCGTCCGGATCGTGTTCGGGATCTATCTGGTGCTGGCCGGGGCTCTGCAGCTCGGCCTGGCGGTGTTTGCCGTCGGGGATCGCCTGGGCGCGGTGCTTCGTGGTGCGCTTGATCTGGTTGGCGGGCTGGTCTTCCTGTTCGCCCCCAAGCTCGGCCTGGCGGCGCTGGCGCTGTTCGTGGGCGTCTACCTGATCCTGAGAGGCGCGGTCGAGATCGCCGTGGCGGTGGAGCTACGCGCGGCGGCACGCTCAGCTGAGACGTAGAGCGGCTGACCGAGCCAGGACGCCAGCGGTGAGGTTGCCGAGTGTGAGCCCGATCAGCGCTCCGGCGACGACGTCCCCGGGGAAGTGCACGCCGCTGTGGATGCGCGAGTAGGAGACAAGCCCGGCGAGGGCATACAGTGGCCCTCCCGCGGTCGGCATCCAGCGGCTCGCGCCGGCCGCGAAGGCCATGGCGGCGGCGGAGTGCCCCGACGGGAACGAGCGCGACGCCGGCATCGGGACGTGGCGCTGGGACGGGACGGATGCGCCCGCCCGGTCAGGGCGCCGCCGGCGGGCGAGGGGCTTCATTGCCAGGTTGACGACGGCCGAGGTGACCGCCACCGCGGCCAGTCCCCCGGCGGCCGCGCGTCGACCCGGTGCCCCCGCCCCCACCGCCAGCGCCGCAGCGGCGACCATCGACAGGCGCGAGTGGTCCGCTGCCCCGGCGAGCGTCCGCATCGCCCGGTCCAGTGTGGGAGTGTCGGTGCCCGCGATCGCGGCGTAGACGGCCTGATCGAGACCGGCGAGCTCCGCCCTGACGTTGGCCATGACGCCAGTATCACCGCACCCGGGGCGGTCGTCGCCAGATATCACCCTCCTGGGGTGATATCCGATCACCCGGCGCACAGCATGCTGTGCTGACGTGAGCACGGCGACACAACCGGCGGCAGCCCCCGCCCCGCGCTGGACGGCGCGGAGGATCTGGACAGACGTGCTGCTCACCGTGACAACGGTGCTCCTCGTTGTTGCCATCGTGTCGATCTGGGCCAACCGCCAGCTGCTCAACGCCGACAACTGGGCCTCGACGAGCACCAGCCTCCTGCAGAACACGGCGATCCGCACCGCGACCGCCAACTACCTGGTGGACCAGCTGTACGCGAATGTCGACGTGGCGAGCAAGATCGATGACGCCCTGCCTCCACGACTGGCGCCGCTGGCCGCGCCCATCGCCGGGGCGCTGCGCAACGCCGCCGTCCAAGGGACGGAGCTGGCGCTGTCGCGTCCCGTGGTCCAGAACGCGTGGCGCACCGTTAACCGGGCGGCCGCACTCCAGCTGATCGCGGTCGTCAACGGCGGCACGAGGAAGGTGTCGGTCAACGATGGGCAGGTCTCGCTCAACCTGAGCGTGATCCTCAACGACGTGGCGTCGCGGCTCGGCATCTCCGCAGACCTGGGCTCAAAGCTGCCACCCAGCGCCGCCAGCCTGGTGGTCCTCAAGTCCTCGCAGATCAAGTTGGTCCAGGACATCGGCCAGGGGCTGAGCGGGCTCGCCATCGCCCTCTACATCCTCGTCCCCCTCCTTTTTGTCGCGACGCTGCTGGTCGCCCCTGCCGGACGGCGCCGCCGCACGCTCATGTCGGTCGGCATCTCGGGCGTCGTCGCCGGGCTGGTGGTCATCCTGTTCCGCTCGCTCATCGTCACCAACGTGCCCAACTCCCTTGTGAAGGACGCATCGGTCAAGCCGGCTGCCAACGCCGTGGTGTCGATCGCGACCACGATGCTGACCCAGATCGCGGGCGCGGTGATCCTGATCGGCGTCGTCGTCGTCGTGTGCGCGTGGTTCGCGGGCCCGTCGCGGTTCGCCGTCCCCGCCCGGAGATGGCTGGCCCCGTACGTCCGCGCGCATCCCGCAGCAATGTATGGCGCGGTCGCGGTCATCCTGCTCATCATCTTCATCTGGCAGCCCATCCCGGCGACGGGCAAGCCGGTCGGGATGCTGGTCTTCGCGGTCCTCGCTGCAGTCGGCACGGAGATCCTCAGGCGCCAGATGGATCGCGAGTTCCCCGATCCGGGCTCGGCCGCGGTGCCGTCTGATGGCGCAGAGCTCGGCCCCCCGCTCGTCCACAACTAGGCCCCCGCGCCGGCGCCGGCCGCGGGCGTGGACGCTGGAGCAGGTCATCTCGACGCTGGGTGATCGCTATGGCCTCGTGCTGGTCCTGCTGCTGGTCACATACGTGCTCGCAACGGCACTGCCGCCGCGGGACTGGGTCGCGCCCCTCCTGACGGCGATTCAGGGTGTGACAGTGATCGTGGCGCTGGCGGCCTCGGGCGTCTCGAACGCCCGTCGCCGGCTGGCGACAGCCGCCGCCTTGCTGGCCGTGTTCATCGCCGCGTTCGCGGCGCTCCTCGGAGGCCGGGCCGGCGGCGTCCCCGCCCTCATCAGCGCGGTCCTGCTCTGCGCCTCCCTGCTGGCGATCATCCGGCGACTGGTGAGCCATCAGCGCGTCACCAACCAGACGCTGCTCGGGGCGATGTGCTGCTACGTCCTGTTCGGCCTGATCTACACCTTCGTGTTCGCGGCGGCCTCCCGGCTGACGAGCGAGGCGTTTCTGTCTCCCGCCGGCAGCCATTCGCTCTCTGACTACCTGTTCTTCAGCTTCACCACGCTGACGACGACCGGCTACGGGAACCTCGTGCCGGCAACCGGTCTGGGACGGGCGCTCTCGATGCTCGAAGCGCTCACCGGACAGCTCTTCCTGGTCACCGTCCTGTCCCGCCTGGTCGCGCTGTGGATACCCCGGGCGCGAAAAGCGCCATCACCCCGGCCGGGTGAGGACGAATCACCCGACGGCGGCTGAGCCTTCGTCTCATTCCTCGACCCCAGGAGATGTAGGCCCCGCGTCCGCCCATGCCGAGCTGGCTCTTCTCGTCGCTGCGGGGATACCGCCGCACGTGGCTCCGCGGCGACCTGATCGCCGGCCTCACCGTGTGGGCGGTGCTGGTCCCGGAGGCGCTGGCCTACGCGACGATCGCGGGGGTGTCCCCGGTCGTCGGGCTCTACGCCGCGCCCGGAGCGCTGCTGCTCTACGCCGCCTTCGGCAGTTCGCGTCACCTCGTGACGGGTCCGATGTCGGCCACCGCGGCCCTCTCGGCGGCGACGGTGGCCACCTACGCCACGGCCGGCAGCAGCCAGTTCGTGACCATGACGGCGGCCCTGGCCATCACCACTGGCCTCGCCGCGGCGATCGCCGGGCTGCTTCGGCTCGGCTTCCTGGCCAGCTTCATCTCCGAGCCGGTGCTCAAGGGTTTCATCATCGGTCTGGCGCTCACCATCATCGTCGGGCAGCTCCCCACGCTGTTCGGCGTGGAAAAGGGCTCGGGGGACTTCTTTCAGAAGGTGTGGGACCTGATCACCAAGCTCGGCGACACCCAGCTGCTCACCCTGGTGGTCGGCGTGGCTTCGATCGCGCTGCTGATCCTCCTGCGCCGCCTGGTCCCCGCGGTCCCCGGATCGCTGGTCGTGGTGCTGCTCAGCATCGTCGCGGTGGCGACGCTCCACCTCGACCGCCACGGCGTCGACATCGTCGGCCACATCGCCAGTGGCCTGCCCTCGCTCGGGGTCCCGGATGTCAGCTTCCACGACTTCCTACGGCTTGGCGGGGGAGCAGCCGGCGTGATGCTGGTGGGCTTCGCGGAGGGTTTGGGCGCGGCCAAGACCTATGCCGCCAAGCATCACTACGAGGTCGACGCCAACCGCGAGCTGCTGGGCCTTGGGACCGCAAACCTCGCCGCGGGCCTGTCGAGCGGCATGGTGGTCAACGGCTCGCTGTCCAAGACGGCGGTCAACGGGTCCGCGGGCGCCAACAGCCAGGTGTCGGGGTTGGTGGTGGCGGCGATGACCATCCTCACCCTGCTGTTTCTCACCGGGCTGTTCGAGAAGCTGCCGGAACCGACCCTCGCCGCCGTGGTCATCGTCGCGGTATGGGAGCTCGTCGACATCGGGGCGCTGGTGCGGTTGTATCGCGTCTACAGCGGCCGTTTCGGACGGGCCTATCAGGTGGCGGCCCGGCCGGACTTCATCGCTGCGATCGCGGCGCTGTTGGGCGTGACGGTCTTCGACACTCTGCCGGGCCTGTTCATCGGGATTGCGGTATCGCTGACACTCCTGCTCTATCGGTCGTCGCGGCCCCGGGTGGCCGAGCTCGTCAAGTCGCCCGGCGCCGACCACTACGCGGACATCGAGCGCATCGCGGACCCGGAGCGGGTCCCGGGAGTGGTGATCCTCCGGGTGGAGGCCGGCCTGTACTTCGCCAACGCCGATTGGGTCCGCGACCACGTGCGGGCGGCAGCAGCCCGGCCGGGAATCACGGCCGTGGTAGTCGACGCAGAGAACATCGCCTTCATGGACGTCACCGCGGTGGCGATGCTCGACGAGCTCGCCGACACCCTGCAGGATCAGGGTGTCACGCTGCACGTGGCGCGAGACATCGGCGGTGTCCGTGACGTGATGCGCCGCGCCGGGTCCCATGTCGATCTGGAGCACGTGTATCCGACCGTGCGGGCAGCGGTGGAGGCCGCGCGCAGCGCGCCCGCGCTCAGCCGGCCAGGCCGCTGATCCCGTCGCCGATGAGCTTGGTGCCCAGCACGAGGAACAGCACGGCCATGATCGCCGCGTTGTGGGCGCCCATCCAATCCTTCATCTCGGCCAGGAGCTTCGCGGCCCGCTCACCCATCAGGAAGAAGATCGCCACCGGAGCGCCGACGCCGAGGCTGGCGATGAGGACGAAGATCGCCAGCGCCACCGCCTGCTCGCCCGCGCTGATGCCGGTCTGGGCGATCCCCGCCGCCGCGCCCACGGTGATGAGCAGGTTCTTGGGGTTCAGGGAGGAGAGCAGAGCGCCCATTCCCAGCGCCTTGCCGGCCCCGAGCTGATCTATCGCGGACATCCACTTGGGCAGCGCGGGCGGCGCGTCGCCCTTCGGACGGCCGCGCCACTGCGCAGCCGCGCCCAGCAGCCCCGCCGCCCCGAGCACGAGCTTGAGCACGCTGACCCAGGTGGCCGGCGCGCCGTTGCTCGACGCGTCCGCACCGCTTGAGACCAGCAGCACCACCGTCCCGAGGATGGCCAGGCCGGCCACCCATCCCAGCAGGAACGCCGGGCCGTTGACCCGGCCGCGCGACGTGGCGAGCATGAGCACCACCGCGATGATCGGCAAGGGGCTGATGGCGACGCCCACCCCGAATGAGAGGCTCTGTCCGATTGCCTGGCCCACGGCGAGGCACTGTGCACCGCCCCAGGGTGAGTGCGGATCACCCCGCGCAGGTGAACCGCGGCACTCACCCCGCCCGGGTGATGGAGATTCACCCACCCAGCGAGCACCGTGGGGCCATGCGCGTGATCCCGGGCTGGGTCAGCTCCTATCAGCGCGCATGGCTGGGCCCCGATGCCGTGGCCGGGGTGATCGTGTGGAGCGTGGTCACTCCCCAGTGCGTCGCCTACGCAAAGATCGCGGGGCTGCCACCCGAGGCGGGGCTCATGGCCGCGCCCCCGGCCATGATCGGCTACGCCCTGATCGGCCAGTCCCGATCGCTCATCGTCAGTGCCACCACGGCGAGCGCAGCGGTATCCGCCACGGCGGTCGGGACCATGGCCCACGGCGACCCGGCCCGGTTCGCGGCTCTATCCGCGGCGCTCGCTCTCGTCACGGCGGCCGTGCTCGTGGCCGCGGGACTGCTCCATCTGGGCGCCATCACCGACCTCATCTCCAAGCCGGTCATGACCGGGTTCCTGTTCGGACTGGGACTGACGATCATGCTCGGTCAACTCCCGGTGATACTCGGAGTGGCCGGCGGCAGCGGGAACTTCATCCCGCGCCTCCGGAGCCTGATCGGCGATCTCGGCGCCGTGCACGCGCAGACCTTGGCCGTGGGAGCCGGCAGCCTGGCGCTGCTCATCGCGCTCAAACGCCTGGCGCCGAGGGTCCCCGGCACGCTCGTGGTCCTGGTACTGGCCATCGCCACGTCGGCGCTCCTGCACCTGTCCAGCCACGGCGTGGCGGTGGTCGGCCATCTCCCCACGGCGCTGCCGCATCCTGCCTTCCCCGATGTCAGCGCGCATGACTTTGCCGCGCTCGTCCCGGCAGCATTCGGGGTGATGCTGACCGCGACCGAGGCGATCGGAGTGGCGGAGGGAATGGCCAGCCGGCAGCACTACACGATCCAGCCCAGCCGCGAATTCAGCGCGCTGGGTGCGGCGAACGCCCTGGCCGGACTGTCGAGCGGTTTCGTCCAGTCAGGCGGGGCCAGCCAGACGGCCGCGGCGGACGCCGCGGGAGGCAAGTCTGAGCTGACATCGGTGATCGCCGCCGCTCTGCTGCTGCTCACCGGCGCCTTCCTCGCGCCGCTGTTCACGGATCTCCCCGAGGCGACGCTGGCGGCGATCGTGATCGTCGCCGTCTCGGGATTCCTGCGCGTCGACGAGCTGCGCCGGTTCGCCAGGGTCCGCCGGAGCGCGGTGGTCTTCGCGCTGTTGGCGCTGACCGGCGTGCTCCTCCTTGGCGTCCTTGCCGGGCTCCTCATCACCGCCTTCCTCTCGCTGGCGCGCGTCCTGGCGCTGCTCAGCCGTCCCCCGGTGGCGCCGGTGGCGCGCGACCCGCGGACCGGAGCATGGTCGGTCGCGGCCGTCGACACCGAACTGCGGCCGGCCGAGGGAGCTCTCACGCTCCGACCCAGCGGCCCCCTTTTCTACGCCAACAGCCTCCACGTCAAGGAGCGGGTTCTCAGTCTCCTCGACGGTTGTGACCCGCCACCGCGGCGCGTCGTGCTGGACCTGTCACAGAGTCCGGATCTCGACCTCGGAGCGCTGGACACGCTGGGCGAGCTCGCCTCCGAACTATCGGGCCGGGACATCCTGCTGGTCCTTGCCGGCGTGCACGCGCCCGCCCTCGAGATCCTGCGGCGCGGTGGGGTGCTCGATCATGTGAGCGTCGCGCCAACGCTCGATCGGGCCGTCAGTGGGGGCCCCGAACCGGGGCCACTTGATGGCGGCGCGGGCGACCGACTCACCCAACCCGGGTGAGGTCGCGTCACCCCCGATGGTGGGACAGTCGCATAGCGTGGCCACTAGCTATGAGATCCGGATCAGGGGCAAGGTCGGCAGCAGTGCGCTGGCGTCGTTCGAGGATATGGAGGCGGCGATCCGGCCCGCAGAGACCGTCCTGCGGGGCGAGGTCACCGACCAGGCGCAGCTGCATGGGCTGCTCGAGCGCATCCAGCTGCTCGGCCTCGAGCTCATCGAGATCCGTCGCGTGTCGCCGACCGACGCACGCGAGACCGGAACCTGACGCTTGGCTACGGCGAGCCGCACCACATCGAAACCTCGCGCGGGCGCGCTCGCGCGGCTGCTGGCGGCTTCTGCGCTGGCGCTGGGAGCCGCAGCCCTCGTCCTCGGCGTCATCGGCGCCATCAATCACTTCCCCCGCGGACTGTTCGTCCTCGCCTTCGTGCTCATCGCGGCGGCGTGCGGGTGGCACGGCCTGATGCGCCGTGGCGTCGCGCGGGCCGTCCCGGTCGCCATCGGCGCCGTTTTCGCCGTGCTGGCGGTGGCGCTGCTGGTGGGCCGCGATCCGCTGGTGACGGTGCTGATCGTCGCCTTCGCCGCCGGCGCCGTCCCGTGCGCACGGTTGGCGCTCACCGGCCGCGTCACCCTCCCGCGTGCGGCGCGACCCACGTCCCCGGTGCTCATCTTCAACCCGCGTTCGGGCGACGGCAAGGCCGCGCGCTTTCGCCTTGCCGACGAGGCTCGCGACCGGGGGATCGAGCCCGTCGAGATGTCCATGGACCGGAGTCTCGAGGCCACGGTGGAGGAACAACTGCGCCGCGGTGCTGATGCGATCGCAATGGCCGGTGGCGACGGCTCGCAGGCCGTGGTCGCGGCGATCGCCGCGCGCGAGGCCATCCCGTACGCCTGCATCCCGGCGGGGACGCGCAACCACTTCGCGCTCGACCTTGGGGTTGACCGTGACGACGTGGTGGGTGCGCTCGACGCCTTCGTGGACGGCGGGGAGCGGATCGTCGATCTCGCCGAGGTCAACGGCCGGGTGTTCGTCAACAACGTCTCGCTCGGACTCTACGGTGAGGCGGTTCAGCGTCCCGGCTACCGCGACGCCAAGCTGCGGACGATGCTCGACGTGCTTCCCGATGCCGCCGGACCTGACGGCGACACACCACGCATCAACTGGCGCGATTCTGACGGCCTCGCGCACGAAGGGGGCATCGGCGTCCTGGTCTCCAACAACGCCTATCGGCTTGGGCAACTCGTCGGGTCCGGCACCCGGCCACAACTCGACGACGGGCGCCTCGGCGTCGCCGTGATGGAATCCGGCCACTGGCTGCACCGCGGGATGGTGCGCCAGTGGACGCCCCGATCGATCGAAGTCGACGGCACGGCGACGGTGCCCGCCGGGATCGACGGCGAGGCGGCGCTGCTGACGCCCCCGATTCACTTCGCCAGCCGGCCGCGCGTGCTCCGCGTGCGGATCGCACGCCACCATCCCGGATGCTCCCCGTCCGCCGGGCTGCCCACCGGAATGCCGGCGGCGCTGCGCATGCTGGCCCGGATCGCGCTGCGAGGGACCAGGTGACGAGCGGCGGCCCCCCCGATGGCGGTGACACCCCGCGCCTGCGGTCCTGCCCACATTGCGGAGAGGCGCTTCCCCCGGGAGCCACGTTCTGCCCGTCGTGCGGACGCGGTCTTCAGCCTCGGCGGTCGTGGACCTGGCCCGCAGCTGTGATCGCCTTCGTCGCCGGCCTGGCCATCGCCTTCGTGGTGGCGGCGGCGACCGGAGTCGGCGCGAGCACGGTGACATCGACGGCAACCCACACCGGCACCGCGTCAAAGACGTCGCAGTCAGCGAACGTCACCGTCAAGCAGCCGAAGACGACGATCACCGACACCAAGACGGTGACCACCCCGACGACGGTCACCGACACGACCACGACCACCAACACCAAGACGACGACCGACACGAAGACGGTGACGACCTCCAGCACCACCTGACATCTCCCCGTTCCGATCGTCTACGGGTCAGCCCGCCGCGGCAGGAGAGAACGTCAGACCGCAGGTGACCCGCTCGCGGTGGGGCGATAGACTCGAAATCGGCAGGGGACGAGCAGGTGATGCCTTCGCGAGGGGGGCGTGTTGGTGCGACGAAGTACATCGCAGGGGTCTGACCACCGGGTCGCCCCGGGGGCCGTGCGCGTCGTGGCGCTCAGGCACCCCCCACCCGAGCCACGGCCGACGGTGCCCAGGCCGCACCTGCTGGATCGGCTCGACGTGGGTGTGCGTGGGCCGCTCACGCTGATCACCGGCCCCGCCGGCGCGGGCAAGACACAGCTGTTGACCGCGTGGCTGTCGGCGCGGCCGCCCGAGGGGCCGGTGGCGTGGTTATCGATCGAGCCCACCGACCGGCGCCCCCAGCGCTTTTGGGATGAGGTGGTCAAGCTCATCACCACCGCGTCCGGGCACCAGCTCGCACCGGCTGGTGGGCGCTCGGATGTGATCGATGACGAGTTCATCGCGTCGCTGGCCGCCGCGATCGACGGGCTCGACGTGACCGTGACCCTGGTGCTCGATGACTTCGAGCAACTGCACTCACGACCTGTCACGGAGAGCCTGGATCGGTTCCTGCGCATTCCCCAGCGGCGACTGCGGCTGGTCATCGCCAGCCGGATCGACCCGGGCCTGTCGCTGCAGCGACTGCGGTTGGACCGCCGCCTCGCCGAGCTGCGCTCCGCGGATCTGGCGCTGTCACGAGACGAAGCCAGGCAGCTGTTCTTGATGGCCGGGCTCGACCTCGAGGACGACCACATCGCCAAGCTTCACGAACGCACCCAGGGCTGGGTCGGGGGTCTGAGCCTGGCCGCCCTCTCGCTGCGCGGGCACCCCGATCCTGACGGCTTCGTGCGCTCGTTCGCCGGCGACGAGCGCACCGTCGCGGATTATCTGATCGAGGAGGTGCTCCATCAGCAGCCTTCGGCCATGCGCGATTTCATGCTCCGCACAAGCGTCGTGGACGAGCTGGAGCCTGAAGTGGCCAACGCGCTCACAGGGCGCGACGACGCCGTCAGGGCGCTGGAGCTCCTGGAGCGTTCAAACGCGTTCCTCGTGCCCATGGACGAGGAGCACCGCCGTTACCGCTATCACCCCATGTTCCAGGAGCTGCTGCGCAGTCAGCTGCGCTACCGGATGCCGGACGCGTATGCGCTGCAGCACCGCCGCGCCGCTCGCTGGTTCGCTGTCCACGGCCCGGCGTCCACGGCGGTCCGCCATGCCGTGGACGCGGGCGACGTCACCGTGGCGGCCGAGCTGGTGGCAGAGCATTGGTTGTCCCTGCTGATGCAGCGCGAGGCGGCGGAGCTCTCGGGGTGGGTGGACGGTCTGGCACCTCGCGTACTCGCCGGCAGCGCCGAGCTGGCGCTGGCCGGAGCCGGGGCGGCGCTGGCCCGCGGCGAGCTGGAGCAGGCGCAGGGGTATATCGAGCTCGCCGACGCCAAGGCGCGCGACGTGCCCGCCAAGCGGCGCGCTCGCTTTGCGCTGTCGCGCGCGATCGTCGCGATGCTGGACGCGCGGGTGCGCGGGGATTACGCGGCGACCCGGAGCGCCGCGCTCAAGGTCCTCGGCAGCCTGCAGGCCGCCGAGGTCCCCGGTGATCCGCGCGTCATCGCACACCTCAGCCTCGCCGTCGCCGAGCATTGGACCGGGGACACCGGGAGCGGGGTGGCTCAGCTCGAGGAGGCCCTGGAGTCGGCGCACCGCGACTCCTGCGAGTACGTCGTCCTCGATTGCCTGGCTCAGCTCGCGCTGCTGAAGGTCCTCGGCGGCGCGCTGCGCGAGGCCGCCCGGTTCGCCCACACGGCGATGGAGCTGGCCCGGCGCAACGGCTGGGATGAGGACCCCGCAGCCGCCCCGGCGCTCCTGGCGCTGGGCATCGCTCACCTCAACTGGGCCGCGTTCGACGACGCCGGCCACTGGCTGCGGGCGGCAGCGCGTGCCACCGGGTCCGCTCAGACGCGGACGACGCTGTCTCTGATTGCGCTCTTCCAAGCCGTGCTGGACGGCCGGACGGATATCGCGGGCGCGGCGCGCGCCACCCACTCGGTGCGCAACGACATCGACGAGTGGGGGCTGCCGCCGAGCCTCGTCGCGGCGGCCGGCTTCTTCGAGGCGGGTCTGCTGGCCGACGCCGGCGACCCCGCCCGATCACTTCAAGCCCTGGAGCGGGGCGACGTCGCCTCTCTGGCGCCCCTGGGCGCCGCAGTGATACGAGCACGGCTGGCCCTCGCCCGCGGCAGCGCGGGGGAGGCGCTCGACATTCTCGAGCCAGAGCTCCCTCGCGAGGCCGGGACCCAGGATGCCGCGGTCGCGATCGAAGCGCGTGGGCTGGCCGCCGTGTGCCGGTACCTGCGCCACGACGAGGACGGTGCGCTCGAGCTCGTCGAGGAGGCCTTGGACCGGGCACAGCCCGAAAGCTTCCGCTTCCCGCTGCTGACCTCCGGCCCGCCGCTGGCGGAGCTCCTCAGGCGGCGCATTCGCGCCGGAACACGGCAGCGGACGCTCGCGGGCGAGATCATCGCGCTCATCGAAGACCAGGGCGCGCAGTCCGGTGACGACCCGCGTCGCGTGCTCCTAGACCCGCTCTCGGATCGGGAAGAGGCGGTCCTGCGCTACCTGCCCACCGCCATGTCCAAGGCTGAGATCGCCTCAGAGCTCTTCGTCTCCATCAACACCGTCAAGACCCACACCAAGAACATCTACCGCAAGCTCGGCGTCGGCACGCGCACCGAGGCGGTGCGCCGAGCCAGGCACCTCAACCTGGTCTGAGGTCCACTCCCACTGGCGTCACACCGCAGTCGGCTTTGATCCGGCCAGCAACGTGGCGCTCATCTTGATCGCTTTCACGGCTCCCGTGGCCCCCGCCTGCAACGTGAAGCCGAGGGCCATCAGGACCACCCCAGGGACGAGCAGCGCCTTTGAGCCGAGCATGAGGATCCCGATCCGGCCCAGCAGGTAGGGCGGAGTACACACCACCGCCCCCAGCGCTCCGCTGACGGCGCCGGTGACGAGCTTGTCGCGCCGGGACTGCATCGGCTTGACGCCGATGATCCTCGATGGCACCGCCAGGTAGCACACCATCATCACGCCGATGACGACGCTCATCGTCACCGCGAACCACGGCCGGTGATACCGCGTGACGACGATCGCCGCCACGCCGAGGGCCAGACCCACCACGGCGCCCGATCCCAGGATCACGCGGAGGTGGCCGCGCGCCCTGGCCATCGCCGGCCCGATCGCCGGCCCCTCGGGGTTGGTGATGGCAAAGGCGACGACCGCATTGAGATAGAAGCACGCCGCCGTGACGATCACGATCAGGGCTATCGCCATCCAGGCCAGCGGCCCCCGAATCGTGTGAAAGCTGTGCCCGTGGAGGACGTGGATCTTGAGGTCGAGCATGGCCACCCAGATCCACATCGCCGGGAGCGCCTGGATCAGCGTGAGCCGCCAGTTGGAGAACACGAGCCTCAGACCCTCGACGAGCAGCACCAGCGCGCTCACGGTGAGCGCCAGGGGCGCGAGCCACCGCCGGCTGCGGCTCAGCCGCAGAACGGCAGCCTCGATGGTCGCGTCGTCACCCTCGCGGATCGCGCGAACCAGCCCTGTGATCCGAGCTCCGACCCGGCTGTGCGTCACCTGAGATGTGTCGCGGCTACACGGGTGAACCCGCATCACCCTGGACGGGTGATGTCCTTTCACCCACCGCAGCGACACTGTGTCCAGGATGTCTGCGGCGCGGGTGCATCGTTACGTGGTGGCCGCATTGGTGATCGCTCTGTTTGCGTCGGGAGCGGTGTGGGCCGCCGTCCACCCAGCGTCCGCCGCAACGCGGAACGATTGCGCCTCCCTGGGCCAGGCGGCAGGGTTCGTCGCCTTCTCCAACGGCGATTTCAATGCCTCGCCCCCGGGGGGCGAGAACATCACCGGCCGGATCGCGGCCGCCGATGACCTGACCATCGGGGGGGCCGGCAGCGGCGGCGTGTTCGTCTCTCCCGCGCCCGGCGATCCATCCCCGACGGTCATCGCCGGGCATGACCTGAGCCTGGGCCAGTCACGGGCGGGCGGGACGCTCAACGGAGGCGCGCGTTACGGCCACACGATCACCGTCGCGCCCAACTTCGTCGTCAACGGCGGCCAACAGCAGGCAAGCCCCGGGTTCTCGTTCGACGACGAGTTCGAATCCCTACGCACGCTGAGCGCGTCGCTGGCAGACCTGGATCAGAGCGCCGGTGCCACGGTGAGTCTCAACCCGTACTCGCGCGCGCTCGAACTGACCGGTACGGAGGATGGGCTCAACGTGTTCACCGTGAGCGCCAGTCAACTCACGCAGGCCGCGGGCATCACGATGACGCTGACCAAGCCCGGTGCCACGGCCCTGATCAACGTCACCACCGACACGAACCTGACCGTGGCTCCCCAGTACGAGAACCTGACCGGCGTCGACGCGGCGCACATCGCCTGGAACCTTCCGCTGGCCACCGCATTCACGATCAGCGGCTCGGTCGACTGGAAGGGGCTCGTGCTGGCGCCCAACGCCCAGGTGACCATGGCGTCCAACGGCGAGTTCCACGGGCAAGTCATCGCCGCCAACATTCCGGCGGCCAGCCGGACGCTGGCCAAGGTCGCCTTCGCTGGCTGTCTGCCTCAGCCGCCGCCGGTCACACCGCCCGACAAGTCACTGACGCTGTCCTCCCTGTGCGTCAACGCGGCCGGCGAGGCAACCATGCGGCTGCGCAACACGGGCGACCACGCCCGCCAGGGAACGTGGCTCGATCAGGGAGGAACTGATTTCGGCATCTTCGATGTCCCGACTCACAGCGACCTGTTCTTCATCGTGGACAACCCGACCACGGACAGCATGATCCAGGCCACCTCGGGAGCGACCACGGTCAGCTCGCCGGTCGTCCTGACCCCATGCCAGGGCCAGATCACCGTCCGCCTGGTCACCATCGGGCCCGCGCCGGCGGACGCGACCTGGGACGTGAGACTGGATGCGGGTACCGGATCGCGCTCGGTGCTCCCCCTGCAGGACGGCGAACAGGAGACGACGACGGTGGCCGGCGGGTACACGCCGGGGGCGGCGCCCATCGACCAGGTCATCGGCGGCGTCCCCTACACCGTCTCGGTGCCCGACCCGCTCGGTGGCGCGGCGACGGTGAGCCTCAATCCCATCGAGATCCTCGACGGCCAGCACGAGATCGTCACCGTAACGATCGCCTATGAGGAGCCCGGCGGCGTTGAGCCCGAGGGCCCGAACGTCGAGGAGCCCGAGGCGCCGGAGCAGCCCACGCTGCCGGCGGGCTCGCCGGATCCCCTCCCCGGCCCCGATCTGGGAAGCTCGGCCTCAGGAACCGACCTCTCGATCACGCACCAGATCACTCCGCGCCGGGTCGAGGTGGGCGGAACGGTCGCCATCGTCACCCGGGTGCGCAATATCGGCAGCAAGGCCGCCGTTGGCGTCGTCACCCGGGAGATCCCTCAGTTCCACCCAGCAGTTGCCAACAGCGTCGCGCACGTCCTCACCCAGACGACGACCCGCGGGCACTGCACCAGCCGGCGGCCGGTCCGCTGCGCTCTGGGGACGCTGGCGCCCGGCATGACCGTGACGATCCGCAGCCGCGCCCGAATTCTCGTCGCGCAATCGTTGCGCAGCGTCCTGATCGTGTCCTCGGAGACCGCGGAGACCAACACCACCAACAACACCTCGATCGCGCCGGTCACCGGCTTCGCTCCCACGCCGAAGATCGGCGTGTCCATCGGCCCGCGGGCAACCGTCCACGTCGGGCAGCGGGTGCGCTACCGGGTGTCGGTGACCGGAGGCGGGAAGGCGGGCGCCGCGTCGGTCCGCCTGTGCACGAAGGTCCCCGCGACGCTTATCGCGGCTCACGCGCCCGGGACGCTGAAGTTCGGTGGCCAGCTGTGCCGGACCACGGCGCACCTGGGAGCCCGGAGCACGCTGAGCTTCACCGTCTCCGCTCTGGCCTGGGCACGGGGTCACCTCTCGCCATCGGCGGCGGCGACGGCCTCCGACATCGCACGCCCGGTCCGCGCGGTGACGCGCATCCACGTGCTCGGCCCACTGGTGGCCTGCGCCTCGTCCATGCGGGCACCGGCGTTGGCGCGCACCGCCGCCATGACGCACCGCCCGCCCCCGCGGGCGCGCGCCGCCTGCTGACGCGCCGCCGGGGGCGCCAGGACCGCCTGGCGCGAAGATGGGGTCTACGCCCCATACGCCGAATCGTCGCTTGGGCCGATGTCGAGGGTGGAAATGTCCACCTCATCGATCAGCAGCAGTTCGAGCACCACCGGTTCGAGCTTCACGTCCTCCAGCAGCAGCGCCCCCATCCAGGTGACGGGGCTGGCGTCTGGTCTGGACACGGCCAAGATCGTCTCGCAGATGATGGACATCCAGAAGCGGCCGGTCACGCAGCTGCAGAATCAGCAGCAGGTCCTGCAGGCCCGCAAGACGCAACTCACGAGCATCCAGGCCGCGCTCAAGAAGGTCAACGCCGACGCGCTGGCCCTGCTGGACCCGCGGATCTACCGCGGCACCCAGAAGGCCACCTCCAGCGACGCCACGCGGGTGGCCGCGAGCACCACCACGGGGGCGGGCGTCGGCGGCTACCAGGTCTCCGTCGGGCAGCTGGCCAACGCCGCGCAGCGCACCTTCGCCTTCAGCGCTCCCGCCGCCGCGGGGACGATCACCATCGACGGCCACGACACGCCGGTCAAGGCCGGAGCCTCGGTCTATGACCTCGCCGACGCGATCAACAGCGACCAGTCGGCCACGGTGTACGCGGCTGCCACCGACGCCGGCACGATCGTGCTGTCGAACCGCAGCACCGGCGACACGGGCCCGAGCTTCATCGCCACTTCCGGCGCCGACGGCGTCCTCTCCGAGCAGCCCGCCCGCGCCAAGCGCGGCCAGGACGCCACCTTCACCATCGACGGGGTCGACGGACGGTCGAGCTCCAACGTCGTCACCAGCGCGATCCCCGGCGTCACGCTGACCCTCACCGGGGTCACGACCACCTCGGGCCCGATCACCGTCAACGTCGGTGCGCCCGCCGCCGACGCGTCGAAGGTCGAGTCCGCGTTCAACCAGTTCATCACCGACTACAACGCGGCCCTCAGCGCCATCCAGACCCAGCTGTCCACCAAGCCCACCTCGAGCGACCCGACCCAAGGCGCCCTCTACGGCGACAACCAGCTCAAGGGCCTGCTGTCCGGGATGCGCTCGCTGATGACCAAGGGCGGGTCCGGGCTCCCGGGGGGCATGGCGAGCATGCTCGACCTCGGCGTCAGCACCGGCGCGGCCAGCTCCGGCGGCCCGACCGCATCCGAGCTCGCCGGCAACCTGACGCTCAACGCGGCCACGCTCGAGACGGCGCTGCGCAGCGACCCCATCTCGGTGCAGAAGGTCGTCGGCGCCTGGGCCAATAGCATGGCCACGACCGTCAACAACTACTCCGGTCTCGGCGGCACCATCGCGGTGCGCCTGTCGGGCGACGACCGTCAGACGTCGACGCTCGGGCGGCGGATCGCGACGATGCAGTCGGCGCTGGATGACAAGCAGCGCCACCTCACCCAGCAGTTCGCCCAGCTCGAGGCCGCCCTGTCGGGCAACCAGACCACGAGCGCCTGGCTCACCAGTCAGATCAACTCGCTGCCGGGCTTCTCCGCCAAGTAGCGCCTCGAGTGTCACCGGCGCGGCGACGGCGCGGCGTCGTGAGCGAGTGGACACGTGGGGATTGGTCGGAGATGATGGTGATGTGAGCGGGCTCGCCGGGGAGTTGCGCGCGATCGTCAGGGTCGTGGCGGGGGTGGCGGTGGTACTCGCCGTGATGCTCGTCTTCGGCTGGCTGTGTGAGCTCGTGCGCTTCGGGGCGGCGCAACTGCCCGCCGTCGACGGCGCCGATGCACTGAGCGGGTGGCAGCTGATCGGCCACGGCTTCCTGTGGACCCTGGAGGCGGCCGTCGCCGGCACGGTCGCCGGCGCGCTGGCCTGGCTGGCCGCCCGCCACAACTGGAACGAGCACCGGGTCGAATGGCACACGCTGGTGCACCCAAACGATCCGCCACCGCCGGAGGCGACGCCTCTGCCCACGCCGGGAGCGCCCGACGAGACGCCCCTGCCCACCCCGGGAGGGCCCGCCACCGGTGCGCAGCCCGACGAATGGGCCGTCCAGGTCGTGGCCGGATTCAACATCCTCCTCATCGCGGGCCTCGTGGCCCTGCTGGCCAACCGGCTGGCCTCGCTGTTCGTCACCCACGTCCTGCAGAGCGCGGCGAGTTGGGTCGCGGTGGTCGTGGGCGCGCTCGTCCTCGTGGGGACGTGGGTGGCGCTCACCCATCTCGGCCCGCTGCCGTGGTACCCGCGCCAGGAGATCGCGCGGGCCCGGGACCACGCGCGGATGCGCCGCTGGCGGCGGCGCGCCGGCCGCGGTCCGGCGGAGCTCGCGGCGCCGGCACCGGAGTTCCAGCCGCCCTCGGCGGCCAAGGCGCGAGCCGACACCAGGCGCTGGCGGCCGTTTCACGTCGCGCTCTGGGTGCTGGTGGCGCTGGCCAGCCTGTTCGCGTCGGCGCCGGTCGGCGTGCTCCTCATCACCGGAGCGATCCTCACCGGCTCCGGCCGCGCCCTCAGCCGCCTGCCCCGCCCCCAGTCGGCGACCCAGCTGGCGCGCTCGCGGCTGATGTGGGCCCTGCTCGGCATCGCGCTGCTGCTGGGCGTCGCCTACAACGCCATGGGCCCCGTGGGGTTCCCGCGCGTGATGGTGGCGACGGCGAGCGGCGAGCTCACCGGGGGATACGTCGCGCGCGCCGGGGCCGGCATCGACATGGTCACCTGCACAGCGCTGGCCGACGCGACCTCGACCGATGCGCGCCTGCGTTTCATCCCCGCCGCCGAGATCCGCGACGTCCAGGTCGGTGGCGGCTCCGCCTACTTCGACTCCGGGACGCGGCCCTCGCTCGCGCGGCTGGCCCTGCACACGCTGGGGATCGGCGCCAACCCCCCCACGCTGTTCACCGCTGCGCTGCGCGCGCGCCAGTCACCCTGCGCCGGCACGGGCCCGGCAGCGACCGCCCCGGGGGTCGCTGACCCGGCACTTGGTCCGGGAGTCGTGGCCGGACCGGCGCCGCCGCTCGGGCAGGCGACCGACGGCGAGACGCCCATCCAGGCCGACACCCGCGTCGGCGCGCCGGTCGCGGCGCTGGCCCGGCGCTACCAGCCCACGCTGTTGGTCACCGCCGCTGACCGGAACTGGCCCGTGTCGGTCAACGCCTACCTGAACGAGCTCTCCGCCGACGGCAGCGCCGTGTGCCTCGTGGTGCCCGGCCCGGCGCAGAAGATCTGTGATCCGCGGCCCGGGCAGCTCACGCCGCCCACCGGGTACCTGCAGCTGCCCGACACGTTGCACGCCCATCCCGGCCCCGACGCCCAGTTCCGCGCCTTCCTGGCGGGCCTGGGGCAGACGCTGCCGCCCCGCCGCCGATGGATGTCTGACCCCAGCGCGCTGAACCCGTGGGCGTCGGCGCAGATCTACTTCTACTACGACCCGGGGATCGCGCGCACCGCGTGGCCCAAGCGGGCCCACCTGCCCACCGGCGTGACCAGCGGGATGATCGGGCTGGAGTACTGGTTCTTCTATCCCTACAACTACTACCCGGTGGTCATCGACTCCGGCCTCATGAACCGGGCACCGCTGGCGGGCGACCAGCTCAACGCCGATCTGCACCAGGGCGACTGGGAGCACGTGGACGTCCTGATCAACCCGAGGACGATGGAGCCCGAGTGGCTGTACCTCGCGCGCCACGACTTCGAGGGCGTCTTCATCCCCTGGAGCAGCCCCACGATGCCGCTCGACGACGGCCACCCGGTGGTCCAGGCGGCGTTCGGCGGGCACCCCACCTACCCGCCCGGATGCGGCGCGCAGCCGCGGGCGGTCTCCGGCGGCGTGCTGGCGGACTGGCTGGCGTGCGGCTCGGGGCGCTTCGCCTTCCGCGCGGCGACGACCCCGCTGGTCGACCTCAAGAGCCAGCCGTGGGCCTGCTGGCGCGGGTACTTCGGCGAGAACGGGCCGCTACAGGCCGCCGCGCCCTCGTCCGACGTGCTCGTGGGTCTGCGCCACACCCGGTATGCCACCCCGCCGCGCGGACCGCTCGTCCAGGCCGAGAACACCGGGGTGTGCCGAGGCGGGGGGCCCGGCGGCTCCTGATCGGCGCGCCTGTCACGTCACGCGCGTCTCGCGGGTCAGGGTGGTTGGATGACCCGACGCGAGAATGAGGTGCTGAGGATGGACGAACAGGACTGGCTGGCAGCGCGCTTTGAAGAGCACCGGCCGCGACTGCGCGCGGTGGCGTACCGCATGCTCGGCTCGGTGAGTGAGGCCGACGATGCGGTGCAGGACACCTGGCTGCGGCTCAGCCGCAGCGACGCCGACGCGGTCGAGAACCTGGGCGGGTGGCTGACGACGGTCACCGCGCGGGTGTGCCTGAACATGCTGCGCTCACGCAAAACCCGCCGCGAGGAGCCGTTCGGTCCCCACGTGCCCGAGCCGATCATCGATTCGGTCGCCGGGATCGATCCCGAGCACGAGGCCCTGCTGGCTGACTCGGTGGGCCTGGCGCTGCTGGTGGTGCTGCAGATGCTGTCCCCTGCCGAGCGCCTCGCCTTCGTGCTGCACGACATGTTCGCCGTCCCGTTCGATGAGATCGCCCCCATCGTCGACCGGTCCCCCGAGGCCACCCGCCAGCTGGCCAGCCGCGCGCGGCGCCGCGTTCAGGGCAGCGCGCCCGTGGGCGACGCCGATCCCGACCAGCAGCGCGAGGTGGTGAACGCCTTTCTCGCCGCCGCTCGCGAGGGTGACTTCGACGCGCTTGTCGCCCTGCTGGATCCCGACATCATCCTGCGCGCCGACTCCGGGCCGGGCCTGCCCGAGGCCACGCTCGAGCTCCGCGGCGCGGCCGAGGTGGCCGGCCGGGCGCTCACCTACGCGCGGCTGCAGTTGCTCAACCGGCCGGTGCTGGTCAACGGGATGCCGGGCATGATCGCCTACCGCGACGGGCGGCCGTTCAGCGTCGGCGCGATCACGGTGCGCGGCGGCAAGATCGTCGAGATGGACATCCTGGCCGACCCCGAGCGCCTGGCCCAGCTCGACCTGCGCGCCGTGGAGGAGTGAGCGGCGGTACCGTTCACGCAATGGCGACCAACCCCCGACTCATCCTCCAGATCCCGGCCGGCGGGCCGCTTGACGACCAGCTGACCGAGAACCCGCCGCCCGGCATCGTCATCGAGCGCGGGCTCAACGACGAGGAGGGCGTGCTGGACGCGCCCCGCGCCGGCCAGGTCGTGCTCTCGGTGCCCTCGCCGGAGGCGCTGCGACGCCAGGCCGACGACGTTCGTCAGGTCATCGACGGCGCCGGCACGAGCACTGAGCCGATCGTGGTGGTCATCGAGGCGGCCGAGCTGCTGCGCGAGGACGAGCTCGAGGTGGTCGCCGCGGCCGCCGAGCGCGCCCCGCGGCCGGTGATCCTGCGCGTCATCCGCAACAGCTGACAGGCAGCGTCGGGCCTCTCACCACCACTTGCGCTCGCGCGCCTGATCGGTGCCGTGACTCTGGTCCAGATCGTCGAGCGTCGCCATGTCCTCGTCTGAGAGAGCGAAGTCGTAGACGGCGAAGTTGGCCTCGATCCGCTCCTGGTGGGTGGACTTGGGCAGCACGATGGTGTCGCGCTGCAGGCACCAGCGGATGAGCACCTGGGCGGGAGTGCGGCCGAGTCGCTCCGCGATCTCACCCACGGCAGCGTTGTCCAGGTGGCGCCCTGTGCCTAGCGGGCTGTAGGCCTCGATGGCCACGCCGTGGCTGACGCAGGCCTCCAGCAGCTCGCGGCGGTACTCGAAGGGGCTGAACTGGACCTGGTTGACGACCGGCGGGGTGGTGGCGACGCCGATCACCTGCTCGAGCTCGGCGACGCTGAAGTTCGACACGCCGATGGAGCGCGCGTATCCGCGCTCGCGAGCGGCCTCCATCCCCGGCCACGCCCACGTCGGGCCCTTCTGGGGCCAGTGGATGATGTAGAGATCGATCTGGTCGATGCCGAGACGCTCGAGACACTTCTCAGCCTCGGCGGCCGGGTCGGTGCGCGCGGGATAGAACTTCGTCGTGATGAAGACCTCCTCGCGTGCGACGCCGCTGTCACGCAGGGCGCGGCCGACGCTGGCCTCGTTGCCGTAGGCCTGCGCCGTGTCGATATGCCGGTAGCCGGCCTCCAGCGCCCAGCGCACCGCGTTCTCGCACTCGGGGCCGTCCGGGACCTGCCACACGCCCAGTCCGATGGTGGGGATCGAGTTGCCATCAGACAGGGTCCGCCGCCGGCCGTCGTCGCTCACGTCGCCTCCCTCGGTTGCTTGGTTTCGCACCTTAGCGTCGCGGCGTGCCCACCCTGGCGGTGTGCGCCGGAAGCAGCGACCTACACGGCGTCGAGCTCCTCCAGCTTGCGCCCCCGGGTCTCGGGGCCGATGAGGAAGGCGGCGATATAGAGCAGCCACAGCACGGCGAAGCACTTGGCCAGCGTGGGCAGCCCGACCGAACCGATGAGGCTCCCGGTCAGCACCGGCCCGGCGATCGACGGGATCCGGCCGAAGGCGACGCCGAGGCCAAAGCCCGTGCCGCGCAGCGCGGTGGGAAACAGCTCGGCGACGTAGGTCTGGCCGACTGACCACGTCCAGCCCAGCAGGCCGATGCCGAACACCTGGGCGATCGCGAACACCAGCAGGTGGCTGGTGGAGAAGCCGATGACGCTGCAGGCGGCGAGCACGACCGCCCCCGCGATCGCCGCCGGCCGGCGCCCAAACCGCTCGGCCGCGTGAGCGCCCACGAACGGCCAGATCGCCATGGCGACGTAGAACGCCATGGTCAGCGCCAGCGACTGGCGGAAGCTGAGGCCGAAGGTCCCCAACATGTACTTCTGCAGGAAGACGAGGAAGCCCCAGTAGCCGACGGCGTTAGCGATGAAGATCATGGTGGCGATGCCCAGGCGCCGGCGCAGCCGCGGCGTGGAGAGGATCTCGCGGACCTGGCGGCCGGTCTCGCCCGCCTCCCGCCGCCGGTTGCGAGCCTCGAGGTAGGGCATCGACTCGCGCAGCGCCCGGCGCATCACGTAGACCAGGCCCGCCGGGATAAGGGCCAGGATGAAGGTCACGCGCCAGCCGAGCGACGGCGCGACCAGGAGGGCAACGCCAAGCGCGATGAGCGCGCCGACCGCGTACATGGAGAAGATCACGCCCCCGGCGCCGATCGCGCGGCGCTTGGCCGGCCACGCCTCCACGGTGTACGGCACGCCCACGGCCAACTCCCCGGCGCCACCGAGGCCGGTGAGGAAGCGGAAGGCGGCGAACACCCCGGCGCTGCCGGCCACCCCGGACACCGCCGTGGTCAGGCCGTAGAGCGCGATCGATGTGCCCAGGGTGTTCTTGCGCCCGAAGCGATCCGCGGCGTAGCCGAAGGCGAACGTCCCCAGCGTGTAGCCGGCGAGCATCACCGAGCCGATGACCCCCTGAGCCGTGGTGGACAGGCTGAAGCTCACCGCGATCAGCGGCAGCACGAACGAGTAGATGTTCACGACGTAGGCGTCGAAGAGGAATCCCAGGCCCGACGAGACGGCGACGAGCCAGGCCTGGCGCATGTCGTGGGCCTCAGGGGTCTGGTGGGGTGCGCGCGGGGCGCCTCCGCGGGCGCGCACGGGTGATCGAAGGGCGCGAGCCCCCGTCAGGTCGGTCATCTGATCTCCTTGGTGCTCTAGGGCGCGAGGAGGACGGAGCCGTCCTCCTCCCAGACGGTCAGGCGCCGCAGCCGGCGCCCGGGGTCAAACAGCGTGCACCCGGTCCGTACGTCGTACTCGTAGCCGTGCCACGGACATCGCAGCGCGTCCACAGTGGTGTCGGGACGGTGGTCACCCACGCCTCCGGCGCCACGGCTGCCGGGGCCCAGGCGCCCGCGCGAGAGCGGCGCGCCATGGTGCAGGCAGCGGTTGACGAGAGCGTGCAGGCTGCCGTCGCGCAGGCGGATGACGACCGCGGGCAGCCGGCCCAGCGAGACGGCGCGCATCTCGCCCGGCGCCAGGTCGTCGCTCGCGCACACCCGCGTGGCCTGCTCGGAGTCGACGGTCGCGCTCATTCGCTTTCGGGCAGGCGATAGGTGGCGCGGGCGTTGTCGGAAAGGATCTTGCGGACGAGCTCGTCGGGCAGGCCCGGGGGCAGCGCCCGCTCGGGAGAGTCGAAGTCCCAATGCGGATAGTCGGAGGAGAAGAGGATCAGCTCGTCTGACTCCATCTGGTCGAGGAGGCCGAGGAACTGGCGCGCGGTCATCTCCTCGATGGGCTGGGTGGCGAAGCGGACGTGCTCGCGGATGACGTCTGAGGGCTTGCGCTGCAGCCACGGCACCTCGGAGCGCAGCTCGCGCCATTGCTGGTCCGAGCGCCACATGATGTGCGGCACCCAGGAGAACCCGCCCTCGATCATGGCCACCCGCAGCTCGGGATGGCGGTCGAACACACCGTTGAAGACGAGGCTCACCGTCTGGGACATGAACACCTGGGAGACAAGGGTGTGCCACTCGGCAAACCAGCGGTGATGGCCCAGCGCGGTCGGCGAGTTCTCCGAGTGATGGATGCCGACCACAAGCCCATGGCGCGCCGCGGCCGCGAACAGCGGCTCGTAGAAGGGGTCGCCGAACGGCTTGTCGCCGATGTAGAGCATCACCTGCACCATCCGCGGGTGGTCGCCCAGGCGGTCGATCTCACGCGCGGCGCCGAGCGGGTCGTGCGCGTTGACGTGAATCGAGCCGACCAGGCGCGACTCGCGCTCAAGCCACGTCTCCATCTGCCAATCGTTGTACGCCGACATCAGCCCGGTCTTGAACTCCGGCCACCCCGCCCCCAGCGCCGAGGCGTTCAGCCAGCCGGTGAGGACGGCCGTGCCGATGTCGTAGAGGTCGAGCAGCTGCTCGCGCACCAGGCCCAGGTCAGAGCCGCCGGGGCGGCCGTCGGGGAGCTTGGCGTCCGCCCGGTCAAGCCCGCCCGCGGTGGGCTGGGCGTAGGGCAGTAAGCGTTCGGGCTGCCACCCGAACTCGGTGATGTAGCGTCGCCACTGGGGGTCCAGATAGGGGACGAGCTCCTCCAGCGCCGCGCGCTCGTGGACGTCGACATCGACGATCTCGGTGCGCTCGCGCCCGGGGACGTGCGGGGTGTTCTGTGCGGTCGCGGTCATGGCAAAGCCGCGCTGTCGGCGGCCTCTTTTCCACTAATACCACAATCACCATGTTTTTAGTCATGATTTGCCGCCCGCGATCCGGCCAGGCCGACCCGGCGACGCCACTCCCGGCGGCCCGGCTCATGTCGGGGCGGTGAACAGCCGCGGGTCGGCGGTGGTGATGCCGTGCACACCCAGCCCGCGCAGCGATTCGATCCCGGCCTGCTCGTTGACGGTCCACGCGTACAGGCGGCCGTCGCGGGCGGCGACGTGCTCGAGCAGCGTCGCGTCCACCAGACGGTGCTGGGCCATGAGCGCGTGCCAACGGCCCGAGGCCAGCCCGGCGAGGACCTGCGCGCGCCAGTCGCCCCAGCGGCGGCTCAAGCGGGCCATCCGGCCGCCCACCGAGATGCCGAGCTGCACGCGCGGCTCGCGCTCACGCAGCCGGTCCAGGACCGCCGGGACCTGCGAGGACAGGAGCGAGCGCTCGAGCAGCCCGGTACGGCGCAGTCCGTCGAGCAACGCCGCCTCGCACCCGAGGTGCTTGACGTCGACGTTGAGGCCGACATCGGCGAAGCGGCGAGCGGCGAGATGGGCCAGTGCATCCTGCAGGCGGACGGCTCCGCCCCGGCGGGCGTGAAACAGCGTGTGGGCCAGGACCAGCTCGCCGCGCCACTCACGCACGTCGAACTCCACCATGTCGACGCCCACCTCCAGCGCGGCGTCGAAGGAGGCCGGGGTGTTGGCCGGGGCCAGCGCGCTGGCACCTCCGTGGCCGATCCGCTCACAGGCGGTCATCGGATTAACGATCGCAGGTCGGGTGCGGCGGCACGCGACCCTGCTCCCGGCCCGGGGTGCGGGCGGCCATGGGCTCGATGATGGGTGCGCCGCAAAGTCCACCGATTCAGTGGGACTAGACTGCGGAGATACATGCGAGAGCTGTTCGCCTTCCCCAATCCGGTCAACGAAAAGGCGGCGCGCACGGTCGCCGGCGTGGTGCTCCTCACCGTGCTCGTGATTCTCGCCACGGGGTGGTACTGGCTGCTCGTCCCCCTCGCCTACGGATTCTGGGCGCGCGTGCTGACCGGTCCCACGCTGAGCCCGTTGGGCTGGACCGCGCAGAACGTCATCGCCCCGCGTCTGGGCGAGCGCCGGCCGGTACCTGGGCCGCCCAAGCGCTTTGCCCAGCTCCTGGGCGCCGTGATGTCCACAGCGGCGCTCGTGCTTGCCCTCGTCGCGGGCGACCACACCGCGGCCGACGTGGTCCTGATCCTGTTCGTGCCCGCCGCGGGACTGGAGTCGATCGCGGGGTACTGCCTGGGCTGCAAGGTGTTCGGCCTGCTCATGCGCGCCGGGGTGATCCCCGACAGCGTGTGCGCCGAGTGCGCTGACATCCGGCCCCGCCTGCGGGCGGCGGCTGAGAACCGCTGACGCCTCCCGGCACGCTCCGTGCGTCGGGCTGCACGCTCCGTGCGTCGGTTGCCGACGCATCGGGCGTGCAATTAGGCTAGCCTAATTAGGGTCACCTAAGACACGGCTCGCCGCGCCCCCTGAACGGGCTGCCTCTGCCCCCATGACCAAGGAGCATCTTCGATGCAGCTGTACACCCGCCTGCGCGGCAGGCTGGGCCGCGTCCCACGGCGGCGCGCCTTTCCCGCAGCATTGATCGCGGCCGCCGCGTGCGTCGTGCTCGCCGGCTGTGGAGGTTCGTCGGCCTCGGACGGGAAGGGCACGCTCGTGATGTACAGCGCCCAGCATCCCGAGACGACGGCTGCGATCGTGGCCGCCTTCGCCAAGCAGACCGGGATCAAGGTGCAGCTCAAGAACGACGACGAGGATGTGCTCACCGCGCAGCTCGAGCAGGAGGGCAGCCGTTCTCCCGCCGACATCTTCTTCACCGAGAACTCCAACTGGCTCCAGCAGCTCGACGACAAGGGCCTACTGGCCAACGTCGGCTCCTCGACCCTGGCCCGCGTCCCGAGTCGTGACAACGCCGCCAACGGCAAGTGGCTGGGGGTCTCGGGTCGCTACAGCGTCCTCATCTACAACCCCAGCAAGATCTCGGCCTCGCAGCTGCCCACCACGGCCGAGGCCCTGGCCGACCCCCGGTACAAGGGCAAACTGGAGCTGGCGCCGTCCGAGACCGACTTCTGGCCGATCATCAGCTCGATGATCCGCGCCCACGGGCGCCAGGCCGCGGCCACGTGGCTGCAGGGCCTGAAGGTCAACGCCGGCTCTGACGACCACACTCCCGACAATGAGACGCTCGTCGGCGACGTCAACAAGGGCGACGCCGACATGGGGCTCATCAACCACTACTACTACTTCCGCATCCGCTCGGAGATGGGCAAGGCCAACTTCCACGCCAAGCTGGCGTGGTTCGCCCCCCGTGATCCCGGCTTCGTCGAGGACATCTCGGCCGCGGGGGAGCTCAAGTCCGCTCCGCATCCCGACGCGGCACAGAAGTTCCTCGCCTTCCTGGTCAGCAACGCCGGCCAGAACGTGATCGCGCACTCAAAGAGCTTTGAGTACCCGCTGGTGAACGGCGTGGCCCCCAACCCGGAGCTCCCGGCGACCAACACGCTCAAGCCCAACGCCATCACGCCGGCGCAGATCGGGACCGGCGAGGACGCCCGAGACCTGCTGCGCCAAGTGGGCCTGATCTGACCCCAGCCCGCCCCGCGATGGCCACCCTCTCCCCGCCGCGAACCGCCGCCTGGGTGACCAGGCGGCGGCGGCCTGCCCGGGAGGTCCCGCTGCTGGTCGTGGCGGGGATCATCGCCCTCGCCCTGCTGTCGCCGCTGGTGCTGGTGGCGCTCGACGCCCACAGCGCCGGCTGGACCGAGATCCACCGCACCCTGTTTCGCGCGCGCTCAGTCATGCTGCTGCGCCATACGGTCGTCCTGGCGGCGATCGTGGCCGTCGCGGCGGCGGCGCTGGGGACGGGCACGGCATGGCTCACCGAGCGCGCCGCGCTCCCGGCGCGGCGGCTGTGGACGGTGCTGTTGGTGCTGCCGGTGGCGATCCCGGACTTCGTCGTCTCCTACGCCTGGCATTCGTTCGCGCCCCGGATCCCGTCGCTGCTGGGGGCGAGCATCGTGATGACCCTCGGCACCTACCCGCTGGTCTACCTGCCGGTGGCAGCCGCACTGCGGCGCGCGGACCCCAGCATGGAGGAGGCCGCGCACAGCCTCGGGGTGGGGCGCATCGCCACCTTCCGCCGGGTGACCCTCCCGCTCGTGCGCACCGCGATCATCGGCGGCTGCGTCCTGGTGGTGCTGACCGTGATCTCCGAGTTCGGCGCCTTCGAGATCCTCGGCTACCAGACGTTCACCACCGAGATCTTCACCGAGTTCCAGTTCGACGCGCGCGCCGCCGGATCGCTGGCCATCCCGCTCGTCCTCCTGGGCCTGGCCGTGCTGCTGGCCGAGGGACTGCTGCCGCGGCGGACCGTCACCGGCTCGGCTCCCCGGCGCGACGTCCGCCCGGTGCGGCTCCGGCGCATGACCCTGCCGGCGATGCTCGGGCTGGCCGCCCTGGTGGCCCTCGCCGTGGGGGTCCCAGTGGGGACCATCGTCTACTGGATGGCCGCCGGCCAGCAGACGACGCTGCCGGCGACGGCGACCCTCGCCTCGGCCACGCTCACCACCCTGTCCTACAGCGCCGCCGGCGCCGTCGCGGCCGTGGTGCTGGCGGTGCCGGTGGCTCTCATCTCCCTGCGGCGCTCCACCGTCCCGCGGACCGTGCTCGAGCGCAGCACCTACCTGACCAAGGCGCTCCCGGGCGTCGTCATCGCGCTCAGCCTGGTCTTCTTCGCCACCCGCTACGCCTTCGGGCTGTATGAGACGAGCACGCTGCTGGTGGTCGCCTACGTGATCCTCAACTTCCCGCTGGCCCTCGTGTGCGTGAAGGCTTCGGTGGCCCACGTCCCGCCTCGGCTCAGCGATGTCGGGCGCTCGCTGGGCCGCGGCCCGATCGCGGTCTTCGTGCGCGTTACTTTGCCACTGCTCGCGCCGGGGCTGTTGGCGGGCTTCTGCCTGGTCTTCCTCACCGCCGTCACCGAGCTCACCGCGACGCTGGTGCTGGCCCCGATCGGCGTGCAGACGCTGGCCACGCAGTTCTGGGCCTTCCAGCAGAACATCGCGTACAGCGCCGCCGCCCCCTACGCGCTGGTCATGCTCGCGCTCGCCGTCATCCCCGGCACATTGCTGGGGTTGTGGTTTGACCGCGAGCGTTGATGCACACTGCAGGGCATGAGCGCGATCGAGCTTCGCGGGGCCAGTAAGGCCTTCGGCACCACCCGGGTGCTCGAGCGCATCGACCTCGAGGTGCCGGAGCGGTCGATCACGGCGGTCCTCGGGGCCTCCGGCAGTGGCAAGACGACGCTGCTGCGCCTCATCGCGGGCTTTGAGGCCCTCGACGGCGGCAGCATCACCATCGGCAGCCGGCTGGTGGACGACGGAAGCCGCTCGGTGCCCGCCCAGCACCGCGGGGTGGGCTACGTCCCCCAGGAGGGCGCGCTCTTCCCCCACCTCACGGTGCGAGGCAACGTCGGGTTCGGGCTGAGCCGGGGCGACCGCGGGCGGGTGAGCGACTTGCTGGAGTTGGTGGGGCTGGGGGACCTCGCCCGGCGCTACCCCCATCAGCTCTCCGGCGGCCAGCAGCAGCGCGTCGCACTGGCGCGGGCGCTGGCCATCGGCCCCTCGGTGGTGCTCCTGGACGAGCCCTTCAGCGCGCTCGACGCCTCGCTGCGCTCCGAGGTGCGCCGCGACGTGGTCCGCATCCTGTCCGAGACGGCCACCACCACCGTGCTCGTCACCCACGACCAGGGCGAGGCGCTGGCCATGGCCGACCAGATCGCCCTGCTGGCCGGTGGCACCGTGATCGCCGCCGACGCCCCGCGGCGGCTCTATCAGGAGCCGCCCGGCCTCGACGCGGCGGCGTCGATCGGCGAGTTCAACCTCTTGGCGGCGCAGGCCGACGGCGCGACGGCGCGCACCGTGCTGGGCGAGATCGCGATCGTGGGGCCGGGGCCGGGGCCCGACGAGGCGCCGCTGCGCGGCAGCTGCCAGGTGATGCTCCGTCCCGAGCAGCTCGAGCTCAGGCTGGTGGCAGGCGCCGCCGATACCGCCGCCCAGGTCCTGGAGGTCCAGTACCTCGGTCACGACGCGCTCGCCCACCTCCGCGTGGACGGCAACGGGGATGTGGGCGGGGGCCGGGTCCTCCTGGCCCGGATCCCGGGGGAGCTGACGCTCGAGCCCGGCCAGTCGGTGTGGATCGCGGTGAGCGGCCCGGGGCGCGCCTGGCCCGCGAGCTAGGCTCACCGGCGCGATGCCATCCCCCGCCGCTGCTCGCCTTGCTGGCCTGGGTACCACCATCTTCACCGAGATGACGGCACTGGCCGTGCGCACCGGCGCAATCAACCTGGGTCAGGGGTTCCCAGACAGCGACGGGCCTGCCGCCGTGATCGAGGCGGCGGTGGACGCGCTGCGTGCGGGCGAGAACCAGTACGCGCCCCTGCCGGGCGTACCGGCGCTGCGCGAGGCGATCTTCGAGCACCAGCGCCGGTGGTATGGACTGGAGCCCGAGGACGCGCTCGTCACCTTCGGGGCCACCGAGGCAATCGCCTCAGCGGTCATGGGCCTGTGCGACCCCGGCGACGAGGTGGTGGTGTTCGAGCCCTCCTATGACTCCTACACCGCGTGCGTGGCCTTCGCGGGGGCCACCTGCCGCTTCGTGACGCTGCGGCCGCCGGACTTTGCCCTCGACGGCGACGCCCTGCGCACGGCGATCGAGGGCGGACGCGGCCGGGTGCGGGCGGTCCTGGTCAACACACCGCATAACCCCACCGGCCGGGTGCTCAGCCGCGACGAGCTTCAGACCGTCGCCGACGCCTGCATCGAGCACGACCTCATCTGCATCACCGACGAGGTCTACGAGCACCTCGTCTTCGACGGCGATCACATCCCGCCGGCGACGCTGCCGGGGATGGCCGAACGAACGCTGACGATCTCCAGCGTCGGCAAGTCCTTCTCAGTGACGGGCTGGAAGATCGGCTGGTGCAGCGGCCCGGCCGAGCTGGTGGCGGCCGCGCGCACGGTCAAGCAGTTCCTCACCTTCGCCGGCGGCACGCCGCTGCAGCACGCCACCGCGGCGGCGCTGCGCCTCCCCCGCTCAGAGCTCGACACCCTGCGCGACGGCCTGCGGGCGCGGCGCGACGAGCTGTGCGAGGGCCTGGCCGCCGCAGGGCTCGAGCCGATCGTGCCGGCAGGCACCTACTTCATCAACGCTGACGTCCGGACCGAAGCGGCCGAGTGGTGCGCCACGCTGCCCGAACGCTGCGGGATCGTCGCCATTCCCACCAGCGTCTTCTACGACGACCAGGACGCCGCGCCGACGCTGGTGCGCTTCGCCTTCTGCAAGCGGCCCGAGGTGATCGCCGAGGCCGCGCAGCGCCTCGCCGCCCTCAGCCCCTGACCGGGCGGCGGGTGAAGCCGGCCCGTGCCCACTCCACGACCGCGAGGGTGAATTGCCTCATAGTCGTGCAATTCACCCTCGGCGCGGAGTGCCCTGGCCGCTGAGCGCCTGGCGCAGGTCGGACACGAGATCCTCGGGCGCCTCGATCCCGCAGCTGAGCCGCACCAGGTCCGGCGGGACGGCCGCGGCCGAGCCCTCGACGGACTGGTGGGTCATGGCCTGGGGCACCTCGATGAGGGACTCCACCCCGCCCAGTGATTCGGCCAGCGTGAACAGGCGGGTCCGGGCCGCGATCGCGGTCGCCTCGGGGTGGCGGAAACTCACCATGCCGCTGAAGCCGGGCCAGCGCACGTCCTGGACGCCGGGCGTCTGGCGCAGCAGCGCCACCACCGCAGCGGCGCTGCGCGCGTGGGCCTCCATGCGCAGGTGCAGAGTGCGCAGCCCGCGGTGAACGAGGAAGCAGTCAAACGGGCCGGGGACCGCACCGACGGCGTTCTGGACGAAGCGCAGCCGCTCGTACCATTCCGGGTCGCGAGTGACGACGACGCCGCCGACGACGTCGGAGTGGCCGCCCAGGTACTTGGTGGTGGAGTGCACCACGAAGTCGGCGCCGAGCTCGAGGGGGCGCTGGTTGGCCGGCGTGGCGAAGGTGTTGTCGACGGCGACCAGGGCATTGCGCCGGCGCGCCACCACCTCCGCGATGTCGACGACGTTGAGCAGCGGGTTGGTGGGACTCTCGACCCAGACCAGACGTGTGTCGTCGCGCACCGCCGCACCGAGGGCGTCGAGGTCGGTCTGGCCAACGAGGTCGTAGCGCAGCCCCCAGCGACTGAGCACCTTGTCGACGAGGCGGTACGTGCCGCCGTAGAGGTCGTCGGGAAGGACCATGTGGGCCCCGGCCTCGCAGGTGACCGTGATCAGGGCGTGCTCGGCGGCCAGCCCCGAGGAGAAGGCGACCGCCCGGCCGCCCTCCAGCTCGCCCAGCGCCTGCTCGAGCGCCGCCCGAGTGGGGTTGGCCGAGCGCGAGTAGTCGTAGTCGCCCACGAACTGGCCCGGGGCCGCCTGAGCGTAGGTGGAGGTCTGGTGGATGGCCGGGATGACCGAGCGAAACGACGGGTCCGGGGTCAGCCCGGCGTGGACAGCGCGCGTGGCGAAGGCGTCCTGGGAGTGATCGGTGCTCATGTGGCCAGTGCCTCCAGCAGGTCGGCGCGGGTGACGAGTCCCTCGGCGTGGCCCTCGTGGGTGACGAGGAGCGCCTGGACCTCGCCGGTCAGCAGTTCGACGGCCTCGCGTACCGGGTCCTCGCTGGAGACGGCCGGGAACGGCGCCTCCATGACATCGGCAATCTCGGCGTCGAGCAGCGCCGGGTCCTGCGCGGCGTGCTTGAGCAGGCCGCGCTCCCCGATCGCCCCCACCACGGCGCCCGGATCGTGCGCCGAGACCACCGGCAACTGGGAGACGCGGTGCTCGTGCAGCAGCGCGACGGCCTCGCGGACCTTGAAGTGCGGCTGCACGGTGACGAGGGTGGGGAACTCGCCGGCCTCGCTCTTGCGCCGCAGCACGTCGCCGACGGTGAGGTTCGAATCGCGCTCGATGAAGCCGTACTGGCGCATCCAGGCGTCGGAGAAGATCTTGGACAGGTAGGAGCGCCCGCCGTCAGGAAGGATGACCACGACCATGGCCGCGGGGTCCTCGATCTCGGCGGCGACGACGAGGGCGGCGTGCAGCGCCAGACCACCAGAGCCCCCGGCCAGGATCCCCTCCGCGTGGGCCAGCCGCCGCGTGGTGAGGAAGGCGTCGCGATCGGACACCGTGACCCACCGGTCGACCGATGCGGGATCAAAGGTCTGAGGCCAGAAGTCCTCGCCCACGCCCTCCACCAGGTAGGGGCGCACGTTCTCCTCGCCGCCCGAGTAGATCGACCCCTCGGGATCGGCGCCGACGACCACCAGGTCCGGGCGCTGCTCACGCAGGTAACGGGCCGCACCGCTCACGGTGCCGCCGGTGCCCACGCCCACCACCAGATGGGTGATGCGGCCCTCGGTCTGCTCCCAGATCTCCGGCCCGGTGGACTCGTAGTGGGTACGGGGGTTGGCCTCGTTGGCGTACTGGTTGGGCTGGAAGGCGCCGGGGATCTCCGCGGTCAGCCGGTCGGCGACGCGGTAGTAGGAGCGCGGCGAATCAGGCGGTACGTCGGTGGGCGCCAGCACGACCTCGGCGCCGTACGCGCGCAGGAGGTCGATCTTCTCCCGCGACATCTTGTCGGGCATCACCGCCATCACGCGGTAGCCCTTCAGCCGCGCGGCGATGGCCAGCCCGGTGCCGGTGTTGCCGGAGGTGGGCTCGACGATGGTGCCCCCCGGTCGCAGCCGGCCGTCGCGCTCGGCGGCCTCGATGAGGGCCACGGCGACGCGGTCCTTGATCGACCCGCCCGGGTTGAACACCTCCAGCTTGGCCACCAGCTGCGGGCGCAACCCTGCGCCGATTCGGGACAACCGGACCAGCGGGGTGTCGCCGATGGTGTCGAGGATCGAGTCCCCGATCCGAGCAGATGCTGTGTGAGGCGGTGTCATGGCTTGATTCTGATGCCTCGGGCGCCGCGGCGAGGACACGTCGTTGTAGATAAACTCGATTGAGTTACTTGAATTGACGGCCGCACCGACTTCCGGAGAACCCCATGAGCATCGTCCTTCACTGGTACCTGCCCACCCACGGCGACGGCCGCACCCTCGTCCAGGCGGGCGCAGCCGCGCAGCTCCTGCAGGAGACGCGACGCCCCGACGACGGCGGAACCGGCCGCGAAGCGACCCTCTCCTACCTCGCCCAGGTCGCGCGCGCGGCCGAGGAGGCGGGCTTCGACGCCGTGCTCACCCCGACGGGTACCACCTGTCACGACGCCTGGATCACGTGCGCCGCGCTCAGCCAGGTGGTGGAGCGGCTCCGCTTTCTGGTGGCGTTCCGGCCAGGATCGATCGTTCCGACGCTCGCCGCTCAGCAGGCGGCAACCTTCCAGCGCCACACCGGCGGCCGGCTGGCCCTCAACATCGTGACCGGGGGCGACGACGAGGAGCAGCGACGCTTCGGAGACGGCCTGAGCAAGGACGAGCGCTACGCCCGAACCGACGAGTTCCTCACGATCCTGCGCGGCGCCTGGAGCGGCGAGCCCTTCGACTTCCATGGCGAGCACCTGTGGACCGAGGGCGCGGTGGCGCTGGGCATGGAGAAGCCTCCTCCGGTCTATTTCGGCGGCGCTTCCGATGCCGCCCTGCGCGTCGCCGCGCAGCACGCCGACGTCGCGCTCACCTGGGGCGACCCTCCGCCCCGGATCGCGCCCCACCTGGAGAAGGTCCGTGAGCTGGCCGACGCCGCCGGTCGGGAGTTGCGCTTCGGCATCCGCCTGCACGTGATCGCGCGCGACACCTCGGAGGAGGCCTGGGCCGCGGCCGACGCGCTCATCGCCGACGCCGATGAGGCCACCATCACCGCCGTCCAGCAGCGCCTGGCCCGGACAGCCTCGGAGGGCCAGCGCCGGATGCGGTCGCTGCACGGCGGCCGGCGCGACGGCCTCGAGGTCTACCCCAACCTGTGGGCCGGGATCGGGTTGCTGCGGACCGGCGCCGGCACCGCGCTCGTCGGCTCGCACGAGGAGATCGCCGACCTCATGACCGAGTATCACGAGCTCGGCATCTCCGAGTTCATCCTCTCGGGCTACCCCCACGTCGAAGAGGCCTACGCCTTCGGCGAAGGGGTGATACCAGTGCTGCGCCGGCGCGGGCTGATCGGCGAGACGGTGGCGGCCGCGGCCTGAGCGTCGCGGGTCGGCGGCGCGGCCGGTCGGGCACACTGTCACCCCATGCTCTTTCCCGCCCTCACCGATCCCGCCGCCGACCGCACGGCGCTGCAGTTCCCCGACCGATCCCTGTCCTACGCACAGCTGAGCGAGGCCGCGCGGACCGTCGCCGCCGGCCTTGATGGGACAGAGAGGATGGCGGTGCTCGCCGAGTCCCGGATCGAGACGGCGGTGGCCGTCATCGGGGCGCTGGTGGCCGGCGTCCCCGTGATCCCGGTCAACCCGAAGTCGGGCACCAGCGAACTGGAGCACATCGTCTCCGACGCTGAGCCCGACGCGATCGCCGTGGCGCCCGGAAGCGAGGTCCCCGAGGCTTTCGCGGACCGCCGCCGCGTTGAGATCGACCTCGACGGCGACCTCTCGTGCGATGGCGGCGACCTCCCGGACCCCAGCGACGAGAACCCTGCCCTCATCGTCTATACGTCGGGGACCACCGGGCGGCCCAAGGGCGCGGTCCTGCCGCGCCGCTCGATCGCCTCCAACCTCGACGCGCTCGCCGAGGTCTGGGGATGGACCGACGCCGACGTCGTCGCCCATGGGTTGCCGCTGTTTCACGTCCACGGCCTCGTCATCGGGATCCTCGGTCCGGTGCGGCGTGGCGGCACGGCCCTGCACATCGGGCGCTTCTCTCCCGAGGGCGTTCAGGAGGCGCTGAGCGGTCGCGCAACGATGCTCTTCGGAGTGCCCACGATGTATCGCCGTCTCGCCGACGCGGCCGCCGAGTCGCCGGAGCTCGCGACCGCCCTGGGCGGCGCCCGCCTGCTCGTCTCGGGCTCCGCCGCCCTGCCGGCCTCCGAGCACGCGCGCATCGAGCAGCTGACCGGCCGGGGGGTTGTGGAGCGCTACGGCATGACCGAGACCCTGATGAACACCGCCATCCACGCCGACGCGCAGCCGGCGCCGGGCACCGTCGGGCCCCCGCTACCCGGAGTCGACATCCGCCTCGTCGATGACGACGGGGGCGTGCTGGAGGGCGCCGACGACGAGACCATCGGCGAGATCCAGGTGCGCGGGCCCAACCTGTTCCTGGAGTACCTCAATCGGCCCGACGCCACCGCCGAGGCGATGCGCGACGGCTGGTTTGCCACCGGCGACATGGCGACGCGCACCGCCGAGGGCTACATCCGGATCGTCGGGCGCCGCGCCACCGATCTCATCAAGAGCGGCGGGTACAAGATCGGCGCCGGGGAGATCGAGGGCTGCCTGCGCGAGCATCCGGCCGTCGAGGATGCGGCGGTCACCGGCGAGGCCGACGACGACCTGGGCGAGCGCGTCGTGGCCTGGATCGTCCTGCGCGACGGCGCCTCGGCGCAGGAGTCCGAGCTGGTCGACCACGTGGCTGACCAGCTCGCCCCCCACAAGCGTCCGCGCGACGTGCACTTCCTCGACGAGTTGCCGCGCAACGACATGGGCAAGGTCCAGAAGGCCCGGCTCGGCGTCGAGTGAGCGGGTTGGGGGTGAGGCCCGGCGCGCCGCCCGCGCGTTTGTCGCCCCACCCGTTCGGGTAGGCCCAAGAGGTCTGCAAGGGAGGTTGGGAATGCGTGTGTTGAAGCTGGCCTGCGTCACTGGGGCGGTGATGGCGCTGGCAGCGTCATCGGCAGCGGCGAGCGGAAGTTTCGTGCTCACCGCGACCAACCCCGGCACCAAGGCGGGCTATGCCCCGACGTTCACCGGCAACGGACTGCTCGGCGTCCGCGTGCCGCCGACCGGGCAGGGGTACGCGGCCGGGACGGTGCCCGCCCAGTCGGAGCTGGCGGGCTTCTACGCCAAGCCGACCAAGCCGATGAAGGCCAGTGACGGCGTGCAGCAGCGGGCCAACATCCCCACCTGGTCGACGCTCACCTTCGCGGACGGCGGCCAGCCGTTCTCGCTGAACGCCGGCACCACCAGCGGGTGGCGCCAGTCGCTTGACCTGCACACCGGGGTGATCACCACGAGCGCGACCTGGAAGGCGCCCGACGGCCACACCACCCGCCTGAACTACCAGGTGTTCACCGACCGGGCGAACGCGCACCTGGGCCTGGTGCAGCTGACGCTGACCCCGCAGTGGTCAGGAACGGCCGCGGTCACCGACGAGATCGACGGCTCGCCGGCCACCCTGAGCGACGAGGCCGGCAAGGGCTTTGACGCCGCCACGCGCCAGACCTTCGTCGACGTCAAGACGCAGACGCTCGGAGTCGAGGCCGCGATCGCCAGCCGCCTGCAGACGAGCGCCAACGTCACCGCCACGCCGACCGAGGCCGATCAGACCAAGGCGCAGACGATCGGCCAGCAGATCAGCTTCCCGGTGACCTCCGGGCAGACCTACACCTTCACCAAGTTCGTCGGCATCGACGACTCGCAGGACACCACCACCCCAGTGGCGGCGGCGCAGGCCGAGGCCGCCACGGGCGCGCTCGACGGCTACGACGCAGCCCTCAGCGCCAACCAGGCGGCGTGGTCGGCGCTGTGGAACGGGCGCGTCGACGTCCTGGGCAACGGCACCGTGGCGACCGACGTCAACGCCTCGGAGTTCTACCTGTGGTCCAACACCCGGGCCGGCGTGGACTGGAGCATCTCTCCGGCCGGCCTGTCCTCCAATGGGTATGACGGCCACATCTTCTGGGACGCCGAGACCTGGATGTATCCGTCGCTGCTGGCCCAGCACCCCGATCTCGCCGCCGGCATGGACGCGTATCGGTTCAACCGGCTCACCGAGGCCCAGCAGCACGCCACCGCCACGGGCTTCTCGGGGGCGCGCTTCCCCTGGGAGAGCGCCCTGGACGGGACCGAGCAGATCCCACCACCGGTCTCCGTCAACAGCGAAGGCGTATTTGAGAAGCACATCACCGCCGATATCGCGCTGGCCCAATGGCAGTACTACCTCGTCACCGGCGACAAGGTGTGGCTGGCCACCCAGGGGTGGCCGGTCATCTCGGGCGCGGCGGACTTCTGGGCCTCACACGCCACGCGCGCCGCCGACGGCAGCTACCACCTCGACGCCGTGACCGATCCCGACGAGGAGAACCCCAACGTCAACGACGCGGCGTTCACCAACGCGGGCGCCAAGACGACACTTCAGGACGCCCTGGCCGCAGCCCAGGCCCTGGGCCAGGCGGCTCCGGCCTCGTGGTCGCAGATCGCCGCCGGGCTGAACGTCCCGACCGCGGTCAAGGGCGGCACGCGCATCCATCCCGAGTTCTCCGGCTACGGCGGCCAGCTCGTCAAGCAGGCTGACGTGACGCTGCTGCAGTACCCATGGCAGCTCCCGATGTCGCCGTCGGTGGCGCAGAACGACATCAACTACTACGTGCCGCGCACCGACCCGATGGGCCCGTCGATGAGCGACGCCGTCAACGAGATCGACAGTTCCAAGCTGGGGACGGCCGGGTGCTCGGCGTATGTCTACACCCAGCGCAGCTACCAGCCGTTCATCCGCGATGTCTTCCATCAGTTCTCAGAGACCAAGACGGGCGGTGCCTTCACCTTCATGACGGGCATCGGCGGCTTCCTGCAGGAGTTCCTCTACGGCTACTCGGGCCTACGCTGGGATCCCTCCGACGTGCGCGTTGCCCCCAGCCTCAACCGCCAGATCTCCGGCGTGGTCCTCCACAACCTGACGTGGCGCGGGCGCACGTTCGAGGTGTCCATCGGGTCCCACAGCACGACGGTGACCCTGCAGAGCGGCGACCCCCTTCCGCTGAGCACGCCCTCCGGCGCCAAGACGGTCTCGGCCGGTCAGAGCGTCACCATCCCGACCGCTCGCCCGGACCTGAAGGGCACACGCGATGCCGTGCGCTGCCAGACGGCCCGCAGTTCGAGCGCTCAGCCCGGCGCCCCGGCACTCGCGGCCGTCGACGGAAGCACGGCGACGGACTGGCAGCCGGTCTCGGTGCCCGCAAGCGTGACCGCGCCGACCGCCACGGGTCATCGGGTCATCAAGCGTGTCGTGATCCAGTGGGGACGGCTGTGGCCGGCGCAGCCCAAGCCCAACATCCATCCGAAGGCGGGCCCGGTCCGCACGCTGCGCCCCGGCGCCTACCTGCTCCAGGTGTCGTCAAACGGCCGGCACTGGCGCACCGTCACCGCGGTCACCGGTCACCCCAACCGTGTCACCGACACGCTCACGTTCCCCAAGGTCTCGGCCAGGTTCGTGCGGGTGAAGATCACCAAGGGCACCGGCATCGCCCTCAAGGAGACGATCAACGACAAGAAGATGACGGTCAAGCAGATGCCGATGCTGCAAGAGGTGACGGTCACCCCCTGAGGGCCAGGCTCAGGACGACACCTTCGTGTCCACGTACATTTCGCGCAGTGTCGTCTTCTTGAACTTACCGGTGGCCGTCCGCGGGATCTCGTCGATGAACTCAAAGCGATCGGGGATCTGCCACTTGGCGTAGTGCTGGCCGAGATGGGCCTTGAGGTCGTCGGCCTCCACGGCGTGGTTGTCGCGCACAACGACCACCGCCAGCGGCCGCTCGCCCCACCGCTCGTCGGGGATGGCGATGACGGCAGCCTCGGCGATGGCGTCGTGGGCCATGAGCAGGTTCTCCAGGTCGACCGAGGAGATCCACTCGCCGCCGGACTTCACCAGGTCCTTGGAGCGGTCGCAGATCTTCAGGTTCCCGGTGGCGTCGATCGTCACCACGTCACCCGTGGCAAACCAGCCGTCGTCGGAGAACTTCTCGGTGCCCTGGCCCTGGTGGTAGGCGCGTGCCACCCACGGGCCGCGTACCTCGAGCTCGCCCATCGCCTGGTCGTCCCACGGGATGAGCTCGCCGTCGTCACCCCGGGCGCGGATCTCGATGAACGGGAGGGGGACGCCCTGACGAGCACGGTAGTCGTACTGCGCTTCCTCGGAGGCGTCGTCGAGCTCGACCGGAAGCCGGCCGGCGCTCCCCACCGGCGAGGTCTCGGTCATCCCCCACGCCTGGACGATCGTGAGCCGGTGGCGATCGAAGCCGACCAGCATGCTGCGCGGGACCGCCGAGCCTCCCACGAGCAGCATCCGCAGCTTGCTCAGGTCCCAGCGATCCGGCTCGGCGTCGAGCGCCTGCAGCATCGTCATCCATACCGTGGGGACGCCGGCGGTCGCTGTGACACCCTCGTCGGCGAGCAGGTCCAGGATGCTCATGGCGTCCAGCCGTGGTCCCGGTAGGACCAGGGCGGCGCCGACCAGAGCCGACGTGAAGATGAGGCCCCACGCGTTGGCGTGGAACATCGGCACCACCGGCAGGACGGTGTCCCGCGCCGAGAGGTCGTTGGCGTCGGGCAGGGCCGTGGCAAGTGAGTGCAACACCAGCGAGCGGTGTGAGTACACCACGCCCTTGGGCCGCCCGGTGGTGCCCGACGTGTAACACATGGCCGCGGCAGCGCGCTCGTCGGCCTCCGGCCACTCCATCGGCTCGGCATCGGCGATGAGCGCGTCGTAGTCGTGGTAGCCGTCTGGCACCGGGCCGTCCCGGCTGACGACGATCACGTGCTCGAAGTCTCGGGCGCCGTGGAAGGATTCGAAGACCTCGAGCAACGACTCGTCGACGATGACCGCTCGGTCCTCGGCGTCGTTGACGATGAAACTCAGTTCGTCGGGATGCAGCCGCGGGTTCAGCGTATGCAGCACCGCGCCCATCGAGGGCAGGGCGAAATACACCTCGACGTGCTCGGGCTGGTTCCACATCAGGGTCCCGACGGGATCGCCCGGCCCGATCCCCAGACGACTGAGGGCCGTGGCCAGGCGGCGGGCCCGGTTCGCGCACTTGCCAAGCGTGCTCTGGCCCACGGACCCGTCCGGCCGGCGGAAGGCGACCTTGCGCTGAGGACTGAGCCGCTCGGCCCGCTGCACGATGCTCGTCAGCGAGAGCGGATAGTCGTCCATCATCAGTCCTTCGCGCATGTTGTCTCTCCCGTGACTGGCCGGTCTTGAGTCACCCGTGAGCCTACGCGGCGGGTAGCGGAAACGCCAATCCGGTGCGTCAGGCGGCCATGGCCATCTCGCGCGCAGCCGCCGCGGGGCCCCCGGTGGGCGCGTTGCTCTGCGCGGCCTGCTCGCCCCCGCCCCGCCCGGGCAGGGCCAGGCGGACGATCTTCTTGACCACCGACCCGAATTGGCGGTGCAACGGCCCCGTGTTGTAGGGCAGCCCGTAGCGCTCGCAGATCGCGCGCACCTCGGTGGCGATCTCGGCGTAGCGGTGCGCCGGGATGTCGGGGAACAGGTGGTGCTCGATCTGGTGTGACAGGTTGCCGCTGAGGATGTGGAACAGCCGGCTGCCCGAGAGGTTGGCCGACCCCAGCATCTGGCGCAGATACCACTCGCCGCGCGTCTCTGACTCGACCTCCTCCTCGGAGAACTCCTGGGTCCCCTCCGGGAAGTGACCACAGAAGATGATCATGAAGCTCCACAGGTTCCGGGTGAGGTTGGCCGTCAGGTTGCCGGTGGCCACGAAGGGCGCCGAGGGTCCCGCCAAGAGGGGGAAGACGACATAGTCCTTGAGCACCTGGCGCCGGCCCTTGCGCCACACCGCGCGCAGGATGTCGTGCTTGTCAGACCAGGCGATCTCGCCCGCCTCGATGCGCTCAATCTCGAGGTCGTGAGCGGCGACGCCCCACTGGAACAGCAGGGCCAGCAGCGTCGCGTACGCCGGGTTGCCCAGATCGCGCCGGCGCCAGGGCTGCTCCTCGGACATGCGCAGGATCCCGTAGCCGATGTCGCGGTCCTTGCCGAGCACGTTGGTGTGGGTGTGGTGCATGTAGTTGTGGGAGTGGCGCCACTGATCACCGGGGCAGGCGGTGTCCCACTCAAAGCGCCTGGAGTCCAGGGCCGGATCCTTCATCCAGTCGTACTGGCCGTGCATCACGTTGTGACCGATCTCCATGTTGTCCAGGATCTTGGAGAGGGCCAGCGCGGTGGTGCCGCCGATCCACGCCGGCGGCAGGAAGCCGGCGAACAACAGGCCGCGCCCGGTGATCTCCAAGGCACGCTGGATCTTGATGACGTTGCGGATGTAGGCGGCGTCGCGCTCGCCCAGGTCGGCGATGGTTCGCCCGCGCAGCTCGTCGAGCTCGTCGCCGAGCGTCTCGATCTGCTCCGGGGTCGGAATGGGGGGTGTCGTGGTCATGTGGCGGTTCCTCCGTGTCGCGGGTTCTCTCGCGCCTCTGAGATGGCCTCTATAGCTCCAGCGCAACGTCGCCGGCCGGGGCCGAGATGCACAGCTGGATGTCCTCGTTCTCCTCGTCTGAGACCGCGCCGGTGCGCAGGTTGCGCACCGCCCCGGCCGTCTTACGGCACGTGCACGTGTGGCAGATGCCCATCCGGCAGCCGAAGGCGGGGGACAGCCCGGCGGCCTCAGCCTGCTCGAGCAGCGTTCCCTCGCCGACGGGCACGGTCCGGTCGCTGCCCAGGAAGCGCAGCGTCCCCGTCGCCGCCTCGCCGGTGACCAGCACACGCGGCGGCGTGAAGGTCTCGGTCAGCAGCCGATCGGGATCCCCGCCCAGCTGCGCCCATACCCCCGGCGCGGCGTCGACCAGGCTCGGCGGGCCGCAGACGGCCGCGGTGGCATCTTGCCCGTCCCCGATGAGTGCGGACAGTCCGGCCGCGTCAAGGCGCCGCGGATCGGCACCGCGCGTCGTGCGGTACGCGACGCGCAGGCCGCGATGGCGCGCGGCCAGCGCCCGGACCTCGGACTCGTAGAGCCAGTCAGCCTGTGTGCGAGCGAAGTGCAGGAAGGCGATCTCGCCGGAATGGCCCTCGTCGAGCAGGGTGCGCAGCATCGAGAGCACGGGCGTGATGCCGCTGCCCCCGCTGATGAGCACCAGCCGCTGGGAGCGCGGCTCGGGGAGGGTGAACAACCCCTGGGCCCCGGCGAGGTGCACGATCGACCCGGTGCGCGCGGCGCGCAGCAGGTGGCCTGAGACCAGGCCGCCGGGGTGCTCGGTGACGGTCAGCTCGAGCTCGCGCGTGTGGTGCGCCGACCCGGCGGGCGAGTAGGTCCGGGTCCGCCGCACGCCGTCGATCTCGACCCCGACGGCGACGTACTGCCCCGCGTCAAAGCCCGCCCACGCCCGGTTGGGACGAAGCGTGAGCGTCACGCTGCGGGCTGTCTGCCGGCGCACCGCCACCACCTCGGCGCGCGCCTCCCCGACGGTGAGCGTCGGGCTGAGCAACTCCAGGTAACGATCGACCCCGTGGGGGCCGAGCATGAGATCGACGAGCGGCGAGCCGAGCAGACGCCGGGCAAGGCCGGGGCGTGGTGGGCGAGATGCGATTGTCGTCATGGGTCGTCGTCCTCTTAGTGCACGAGTGTTCACAATCTGTATAGAGGGTATGCTCCCGGTGTGACAAGGGCAAACACGCCATCTGTGATCACCCCCACATGGGTAGCGTGAACAGGCGTACCCACAAAGCCGCGGCGCGGCGACCGCCGACCGCCCGCGGCTCCGCGCGCCATTCTGCGCAGCGGCGCTCTCAGGTGGAACGTCGGCGCCAGACCCGGCGCGCGCTGCTGGACGCCGCGCTGGAGCAGATGGACGGCGGATATGGCTTTGACTCGCTGAGCCTGCGCCGCGTCGCGCGAGCGGCGGGCGTGGTGCCCACCGCGTTCTACCGCCACTTCGACAGCATGGACGAGCTCGGGCTCGCGCTGGTCGAGGAGTCCGTGGCAACGCTGCGGTCGATGCTCCGCGAGGCGCGGGATGGCGGCGCCCAGCCCCAGCATTTGATCGCGCGATCGGTCGAGATCCTCGTCGCGCACGTGCGCGAGCACCGGCGCCACTTCGCCTTCATGGCCCACGCGCGGGCCTCGGGCAACGCCGTCCTGCGCCACGCCATCCGCTCGGAGACCAGGCTGTTCGCCTCCGAGCTGGCCACCGACATCGCCCGGCTCCCGATCCTGCGTGACTGGAGCACCGCCGACCTGCAGATGCTGGCCGGGCTGTTCGTCGACACGATGATCGCCACCATCGACGCGATCCTCGAGGCGTCAAGCGCGGGCGCCGAGTCCCTTTCGCCCGACACCGAAGCCCGCATCGTCACCCAGACAGAGAAGCAGCTACGCCTGATCGCGCTGGCGATCCCGCACTGGCGCAGTACTCCCTGAGGTTCCCAGCGGGTACGGTCAGCGCGATGGTCGCGCGACCCGACGAACCCCGCCGTGAGATCTCGTGGTCGGGGTGGGGCGATCCCGCCGTCGCCGGGTCGCTCCCCGAGTCGCTCGTGACCATGCTGAGCGGGGCGCTGGGCGTCACCCACGCCGGCCGCGTCGCGCCCGCGCTCGAGGACGTGCCCCTGGTCCCGGCCCGACTGCCCGCGGCGATCGTCTCGGAGCTGATGGAGATCGTCGGATCCGAGCATGTTCGCGGCGACCACGAAGCCCGCGTACGCCACGCCCGTGGCAAGTCGACCGTCGACCTCCTCGAGTTGCGCGACGGGCGCCCGGTCAGCGCGCCCGACCTCGTCGTCACCCCGGCATCTCACGACGAGGTTCAGGAGATGCTCGCGTGCTGCACCGCCCGTCACGTGGCGGTGATCCCCTTCGGCGGCGGGACTTCAGTGGTTGGCGGGCTACGCCCGGACACGTCGGGGTTCGCCGGAACGGTGGCGCTCGACACCCGGCGGCTTGACGCACTGGTGGAGGTGGACGAGGAGTCGCGGCTGGCCGTGCTCGAGCCGGGGCTGCGCGGTCCGGAGGCCGAGGCCCTGCTCGGCGCGCGGGGATGGACACTCGGACACTTCCCGCAGTCCTGGGAGTACGCGACGCTCGGTGGGTTTGCCGCGGCGCGCTCGAGCGGCCAGAGCTCGGCGGGCTACGGCCGCTTCGACGAGCGCGTCCTGGCCCTGCGCGTGGCAACGCCGGCGGGGACGCTTGAGCTCGGCCGGGCCCCGAAGTCGGCAGCGGGGCCGGACCTGCGACAGCTCCTGCTCGGCTCCGAGGGCACCTTCGGGGTCATCACGGCGCTGACGCTGGCCATCGACCCGGTGCCCGAGCATCGCGCGTACGAGGGCTGGATGCTGCCGTCGTTTGCCGAGGGGACCGCACTCGTGCGACGGCTGGCCCAGGACGGGCCGCGGCCGACGGTGCTACGGCTCTCCGACGAGGCCGAGACCGCCATGGGGCTCGCCCGTCCATCGGAGATGAGCGGGCGTGCCGGCGGGGCGGGCGACGCTCGGGCGGGCGGGTGTCTGGCCATCGTCGGCTGGGAGGGCGCGTACGAGGAGGTCGAGCTTCGCCGCCGCAGCACTGCAGAGTTGCTGCTCGGCGCCGGGGGCGAGCTGATGCCCGGCGCCGGTGACGGGTGGGCGGCCGGGCGCTATCAGGGCCCCTACCTGCGCGACGCGCTGCTGGACGCGGGCGCGCTGGTGGAGACGCTTGAGACGGTGGCGTTCTGGGCCGCGCTGCCGGGGCTCTACGCCGCGGTGGCCGCGGCACTGCGCGACACGCTCACCGAGCTGGGGACTCCACCGGCGATCCTCTGCCACATCTCGCACGTCTACCCAACGGGCGCGTCGCTGTACTTCACGATCGCCTGCGCCCAGTCTGAGGATCCGATCGCCCAATGGGAGGTGGCCAAGGCGGCGGCGGGCCAGGCGATCCTGGCCGCCGGCGGCTCGATCACCCACCACCACGGGGTCGGCGCCGACCACCGCGGGCTCTACGCGCGGGAGGTGAGCGCGCTGGGGGTCGAGGTGCTGCGCGCGGTCAAGCGCACGCTGGATCCGGCCGGGATTCTCAACCCCGGGATCCTGGTCGCGCGAGAGGGCGGCGCCGCCACGGCCGGCACAGATTCGGAATGATGTGTGGATGACGGAAGCAGAGCGCTACACCACAGAGATGGCCATGCTGGCGGTCCAGCTGGGCGCCAATGTGCAGCCCGGACAGATCGTCGCGGTGGCCTCGGAGCCGGGGAAGGAGCCCATGGCGCGAGCGATCGCCGAGGCCGCGTACGCGGCCGGCGCCAAGTTCGTCGACCTCACGGTGTTCGACGTGTACTTCAAGCGCGCCCGGGCACTCAACGCCGAACGCGACACCCTGAGCTACGTCCCGCCGTGGGTGGGCGAGCGGGTCCTGGCGCTGGGGGAGCAGCGGGCCGCGCGGATCTCGATGTCGGGACCGGTGGCGCCGCACGCGCTCGACGACGTCGATCCCGAGCTCATCAGCCTCGACCGGCTGCCGCGGGTCCCCGAGGCCATGAAGGTCCTCAACGACGCCTCGACCAACTGGACGATCGTGCCGTGCCCGACGCCGGCCTGGGCCTCGCTGGTCTACCCGCGGCTGGAGCCGCCGGCCGCACTGGAGCGGCTGTGGTCAGAGATCGCGCACGTAACCCGGCTCGACGAGCCCGACCCGGTGAAGGCGTGGGAGAGCCGGCTCGCTGAGCTCAAGCGCGTCAGCGACGCGCTCAACGACCTGGAGCTCGACCGGCTTGCATTCGTGGGGCCGGGGACAGACCTCAGCATCGGCCTCCTCCCCTCCAGCACCTGGCTATCAGCCAAGTTCCAGACGGCGGGCGGCATCGAGCACCAGCCCAACATCCCCACCGAGGAGGTGTTCACCACGCCCGACCCCACGCGCGTCGACGGCGAGGTCACCTCGACCAAGCCGCTGTTCACCTCGGGGACGACGGTGACGGGGCTCAAGGTCCGCTTCGAGGGCGGCCGCGCGGTCAACGTCGACGCCGAGCAGGGCGCCGACGTCATCCGCGGGATGATCGGAGCCGACGACGGTGCGGCCCGCCTCGGCGAGGTCGCGCTGGTGGACCGCGAGGGCCGCATCGGCCCCCTGGGGACGGTGTTCTTCGACACGCTGCTGGACGAGAACGCGGCCAGCCACATCGCCCTGGGACACGGCTATGTGGCGTGTCTGTCCGACGTCGCCGACCACAAGCGCGCCAACCACAGCGTCATCCATACCGACTTCATGATCGGCAGCAACGAAGTCTCAGTAACCGGATTTCTGCCTAACGGCGATGAGGTCCCGCTGTTGCGCGATGGGACATGGCAGGTCTAGAACCTCGGAGCCGTCCGCGAAAGCGCTGGAATCCGACCTTGCCGACCCGCGCCACGCTACCCTAGCCCCACCCTTGGAGAGGTGCCGGAGCGGCTGAACGGGCGCGACTGGAAATCGCGTAACGGGGGTTAACCTCGTTCGGGGGTTCGAATCCCCCCCTCTCCGTTGGATCGTTGGTCC
>DASXDW010000169.1:0-3069 GCA_036490435.1 Solirubrobacteraceae bacterium | reverse complement strand
GCGGCCCTATCGGAAGCGCGGCAAGGCGATCGTCAGCAGCGGCATCCGTTGACGAGTGCTGGCACGGCAAAGCGCTCGTCAACCCGGTCCGAGCAGAATGTGCGCTTCCCGATGGTTGAGAGGGTCGTGCTCGTCGCAAGTCATATCGATCCGGTGCATCAGCTCAGTGGGAATCCGGGCCGTGCTCAAGCGCGCTGTCGCGTGAACCCGGATCGTTCGTGTCCTCGTCTTCCGCGTCCCAGACGGCAAGACCTGCGGGGGGATGAACGACATCGACCTGCCCCAGGGGGGCTCCGTATTGCAGCTCTGTCTTCGGCCACCAGTCGTCTGAGGTCGTCCACCGCTTCAAGTCGAGCGGATAATCGCCCCACTGATCCATGATCAGAGACGTCATTTTGGGGGTGCTGGCCTTGACGATGTAGCCCACCTCATCGGCTCCGATTGTTCCGGCTGGCGGAAACCAGACCTCACGACGGGCTGTGTCCGTGCTGCGCCAGTTCTTCTTATTCATGAGCACGTCGTAAGCCGCTTGTTCCATCCGTCCAATCATGTGCTGGAAATCCCGTTCCAAGGCGAACACGTTGCGTTGGTCAGCATGTGTGGCTAATCCACGCAGATCGATCCACGTTTGGACCTCTTCCGCCGTGTATTCGAAGTACGGCGTCATGACCTCCGCGAGGCTCGAGACGAGCGTGTCCGCTGGACGCGTGAATGCCCGCTCGAACAGCCGGAGGAGCTCATGGTGTCAAGGATCACGGGAATTCCCCACGTGTGATCATGCTTTTTCCCCACCTGTGATGGCGGGGCGGAGGGCGTTGATGGCGTCGCGGTGGCGGCGCATGCGGTAGCTGTCGCCGGTGATCGCGAGGACGGTGGCGTGGTGTAGGAGGCGGTCCAGGACGGCGGTGGCGACGGTGGTGTCTTCGAAGATGTGGCCCCAGTCGGCGATGCCACGGTTGGTGGTCAGGATGATGCTGCCGTGTTCGTAGCGGCGGCTGATGACCTGAAACAGGTGGGAGGCGGCTTCGCCGGGCATCGGGAGATATCCGAGTTCGTCGACGATGAGTAGCTGCGGTCCGGCCCAGAAGCGCATGGTGTTCGCCCAGCGCCCGTCCATCGCGGCGCGTGTTGTGCGGGCGACGAGGTCAGCGGCGGTGGTGTAGTAGACGCGGTAGCCGGCGTGGACCGCGCGGTGGCCGAGCGCGATCGCGAGATGGGTCTTGCCGACTCCCGGTGGTCCGATCATCAAACAGTTGGCCTTCTCCTGCACGAATCGCAGCGTCGCGAGGTCTTCGACGAGGCGGCGGTCGAGGGTGGGTTGGGCGGTGAAGTCGAACTGTTCCAGCGTCTTGTGGGCCGGGAGGTGGGAGAACCGCATCCGTCCGTCTAGGCGGCGTTGCTCAGAGGCGGTGACCTCGATTGCGAGCAGGTCGTGCAGGAACTGGGTGTAGCCCGGCTTGTCTTTCTCGGCGGCGTCCAGGGCTGGTGCGAGCGCATCGGCAGTCGCGGCCAGCTTGAGATAGGCCAGGTGTGAGCGCAGCTGCTGATAGGTCGTGTCTTTGCTCATCAGCACGCCACCTCCGCCAGTGCCGCGTAGTCGGTCAGCGATGCGACCGGCGTGACGTGCGCCGGCACCCGATCGCTGAGCTTTGACAGCTCGGTGAGCGCCCCGGTCCCGGGCGGACGGTTGACCTTGGCGCGACACGTCGTCTGGGTCGTGAATGCGTCCAGCACCGCTCGCTCGAGTTGGACCTGATGCTCGGCACTTCGGAGCGTCTGACCGGCGCCGGCCGGGGCGCGGCGGTGGGTGGCGACCCGGATCGCGGTCCTGGTCGTGATCCGCAACTGGGGTTCGCCGACGCGGGCGCAGACGATCAGGGTCTGACGGGCGTAGCCGGGCGGGACGCTGTAGTGGTTGGACTCAAAGCTGACCAGGGCGCTGCGTGACGCGACCCGCTCAACGACGATCTGCGCCGGGAACGCCAACGCCGGCAGGCCCCGCAGCGGCTCACTGGCGCCGAGGTCACCGACCGTGCTGCCTCGCCGCCGGCGTGTGTCAGACACGGTGACGGTGAACCTGTCCAGTGACCGTTGCGCCTCGGGCATCGAGCTGGCGTGGGCGGTGCGCCACCACCGCCCGCCGATGAACTTCACTGCCGCCTCGACGACGCCTTTGCGTTGCGGGCGGTGCGCGGGGCAGATCGCGACCTCAACGCCGTAGTGCTTGGCGATCTGCGCGAACTGCGGGTTCAGACGATCGGTGCCCGGGATCACCGCGGTCGCCATCCGGTCCACTCGCCACACCCGCGCGGTCCCGCCCAGGCCGACTAGAACCTCGTGGATCGCGCCGGCGAGATGGCCGATCGTCATCTGCTCACAGAACACCGCGCCAAACCGGCCCGAGTGCGACAGCGCACCGACCAGCAGATAGGCCGCCTGGCCCCACGGTGTGATCGGTAGCTCCAGCCAGTCCCACTGAATCTCCTCACCCGGCGGGTGGTCGATCTCCGTCGTCGGCGCGCGACCGCGGCGCTGCTGACAGACCAAGCACACCGGCCGCAGCTCCGTCCTTCTCAGCTCGCGAACGAGCGTCGGATAGGAGCGATCAAACCCCGCCGCCATGAGCTCGTCGAGCAGGTTGACCGCCGGCAGGTGCGGATCGTCGCTGAACCGGGCGGCGATATACCCCCGCCACGGCTCCAAGCAGCTGACCGCCCGCTCCCGGACCGGGCCCGTCCCGGCGGTCAGATACTTGCGGATCGTCTTGCGATCCCGGCCGGTGTGACGGCTGATCGCAGACAGCGACCAGCCCCGCGCTGCCAAGGCGTGTATCTCCACGTCGTCCTCCTGTGTGAGCATCCCCTCGGGGCTCTCTTCCTGGTCATCGAAGGCGTCAAGAACCATCGAGACTGGAGGGGAGCCCCGACAGACCGCGCCCGCGCCCGGGGATCGACTCGGCTCGTTCCTACGGAACTCGCCTTCGCCGAACCCCGGGCGCGGCAACTATGCGCTCGCCGCCTGGGGAATTCTGGTGATCAGGACTGGGGAGAAAACAGTGATCCGGCCCAC
>DASXDW010000129.1:0-16233 GCA_036490435.1 Solirubrobacteraceae bacterium | reverse complement strand
ATGTGCGCGCGGGTGACAAGGAGATCCTCCGCGGACTCGACCTGACCGTCGGTGGCGGTGAGATCCACGCCCTGATGGGGCCGAACGGCTCTGGCAAGTCGACGCTCGCCAACGCCGTCATGGGCCACCCGAGCCTCGATGTGACCGAGGGCGAGATCATCTGGGGCGGCGAGAACATCACCGAGGCCGAGACCGACGAGCGCGCCCGCATGGGTCTGTTCATGGCCTTCCAGTACCCGGTCGCCGTTCCCGGCGTGACCGTCACCAAGTACCTGCGCACCGTGCTGAACGCCCACCGCGAGGCTCGCGGCGAGGCGGCGATCCCGCTCAAGGAGTTCCGCCAGAGCGTGGAGGCGGCGATGGAGCTGACGAAGGTCCCGTCGGAGTTCAGCCGCCGCTACCTCAACGAGGGCTTCTCCGGCGGTGAGAAGAAGCGCATGGAGATCCTCCAGCTCGCGCTCCAGCGTCCTGAGCTGGCGATCCTCGACGAGACCGACTCCGGCCTGGACATCGACGCCCTGCGCGTCGTTGCCGAGGGAGTCAACACCGTGGCCGGCCCGGACATGGGCGTGCTCATCATCACCCACTACCAGCGCATCCTGCACCTCGTGCAGCCCAGCCACGTGCACGTGATGTTCCGCGGGCGCATCGTCAAGGAGGGCGGCCCCGACCTCGTCACAGAGCTCGAGGCCAAGGGCTACGGCTGGATCACTGATGAGCTGGAGGAGGCCGTCGCCTGAGCGGCGGCGGCGCCCCCTGCCATCCGGAGCTGAGCGCATGTCGACGATTGAGGCCATCCGCGACCTGACCGGCGAGTTCCCCACCCTGCGACGGGAGTTCGACGGGCGCACCGTGGCCTATCTGGACTCGGCGGCAACCTCGCAGACGCCGCAGGCCGTCATCGACGCGATGACGGGCTACTACACGCAGACGCGCGCGTCGGTGCACCGCGGGGTCTACCCGCTCGCGGTGGAGGCCACCGATCAGTTCGAGGGCGCGCGCCAGACGATCGCCTCGTGGCTGGGCTCCACCATCGAGGAGACGATCTTCACCGCCAACGCCACCGCCGCGCTCAACCTCGTCGCCTACACCTGGGGACGTCAGAACGTGGGGGAGGGCGACCTGGTGGTGCTCACCCAGATGGAGCACCACTCCAACATCGTCCCGTGGCAGCTGCTGTGCTCAGAGAAGGGGGCCGAGCTCGCCTACGTCCCGGTGCTCGAGGACGGCCAGCTCGACCTCGAGGCCCTCGACGCGCTGCTGGCGCGCTCGCCCAAGCTGATCGCCGTGGCCCACGTCTCCAACGTGGTGGGGACGATCAACCCCATCGAGGAGATCGTCCGCCGCGCCCACGCCGCCGGAGCCGTGGTCGTCGTCGACGGATCCCAGGCGGTGCCGCAGATCCCGGTCGACCTGCGCGCCCTGGACGCCGACTTCTACGCCTGGACCGGGCACAAGGCCTACGGCCCCACCGGCATCGGGGTGCTGCACGGCCGCCGGGAGCTACTTGAGCGCATACCGCCTTTCATCGCCGGAGGCCACATGATCAAGATGGTCGGCGACACCGAGTCCACCTGGGCCGATCTGCCATGGAAGTTCGAGGCCGGCACCTCTCAGATCGCCGAGGCCATCGGGCTGGGCGTCGCCGTCGACTGGATCGAGTCGATCGGCATCGAGCGCGTCCGCGCCCACGAGCGCGCGCTGGTGGCCGACGCGCTCGCGCGCCTGGCCGAGGTGCCGGGCCTGCGCCTGCACGGCCCGCCGGACGCCGCCGACCGCGGCGCACTGGTGTCCTTTGTGATCGACGGCGCGCACCCCCACGACGTCGGGGAGATCCTCGGCCGCGAGGGCGTGTGCGTGCGCACCGGCCACCACTGCGCCCAGCCGCTCATGCGCTGCCTGGGGGCGACGGCCACCACCCGCGCCTCCTACGCCGTCCACAACACCGTCGCCGACACCGACCGGCTCATCGACGGGCTGGGCACGGTGGCCCGCGTGCTGCAGCTCTGAACCCGTCCCGCCAGCCCCCGGCTAGCCTGAGAAGCAGACATGGACGACCTGTATCGCGAGAACATCCTGGAGCATTACAAGCGGCCCCACAACTGGAGCCCGCCCGCGCCCGAACTCGAGCGCGTCGACCTCCACTTCCACGACCTCAACCCGCTGTGCGGCGACGAGCTGACGGTCAAGCTCGCCGTCGACACCGGCCAGCGGATCGAGGGGATCCGCTTTGAGGGCCATGGCTGCGCGATCTCCCAGGCGGCGGCCTCGATGGTCTCCGACGAGATCACCGGCATGACGGTCTCCGAGGTGCTGTCGCTGGACCGCTCGTTCGTGCTCGACCTGCTGGGCATCGACATCTCCGCGCAGCGGATGAAGTGCGCCCTGCTCTCGCTCAAGGTGCTCAAGAGCGCCTCGCTGGGCCAGGCCGCGGGCTGGGAGCCCGAAACGCCGGCCTCGAGTGCCCAGGACGCAGACGCCGCCTGACCTCCCGGCGCTGACGCCCGTGGTCTCACTCCGGCCGCACCGCATCGCCCGTGGCGTCGCGCTGCGCGCCGATATGGCCCGTCATCGTGGCGACGCCGTCTACTGCCCGCTGTGCACGCGGAGCTTTGACGCGTTCAAGGACGCGCCCGACATCGCCCTGGGCCTGTGCCGGCGCTGCGGATCGCACGCGCGCCACCGCGCCCAGTGGCTGCTGTTCGAGTCGCGGCCTGAGTTGCTTGCGGAGATCAAGTCGCTGCTGCACCTGGCGCCGGAATGGGCGCTGCGCCGGCGGCTGCGCGAGGTCGGGCATCTGCGCTACGTCACGGCCGACCTGGACCAGCCCGGGGTGGATCTCCACCTCGACCTCACCGCTGCCGACGCCGAGGTAGCGGACGCGAGCTTTGAGGGGGTCATCTGCTCTCACGTCCTGGAGCACATCCCCGATGACCGAGCGGCCATGCGCCACCTGTGCCGCATCACCGCCCCCGCCGGCTGGTGCCTGGTCATGGTGCCGCTGGACCTGGCCCGCACGGAGACCTATGAGGACCCATCGATCACGACCGCTGAGGCGCGCCATCGTGCGTTCTGGCGCCCGGATCACGTCCGTCTCTACGCCCCCGACATCGAGGAGCGGCTGCAGGCCGCCGGGTTCATGGTGGAGAGGATCCAGCCGTATGCGGCGTTCGGCGAGGAGCGCTGCCGCCGCTGCTCGATCGGACCCTTCGAGGAACTGTGGCTGTGCCGCCCGCAACGAGCCGGCGCCGCGGTCACCGAACGCTAGACTACGTAGTGCAAATCCGATCCCCGCGCTAGGTTATAGAGAACGTGCCGCAAGTCATCGATGTCTGCCCCCTCTCCGCGCTCGCCCCGGGCGAGAGGCGCCTGGTCGAATGGGAGGATCTGGAGATCGGCGTCTTTAACTGCGCCGGCACCGTGTACGCGATCGAGGACCGCTGCACCCATGACGACGGACCGCTCGTGGAGGGTGTGTTCGACGAGGACGCGTGCACCATCGAGTGCCCCCGCCACGGCTCGCTGTTCGACCTCACGAACGGCAAGCCCAAGACTCTGCCCGCCTATGTTCCGGTCGACACCTTCCCGGTGATCATCGAGGACGACACGATCAAGCTGGAGGTGGACTAGCCCATGGCTACACCTGAGACCGTTACCCACGAGCCCGAGCGCGTGCTCACCGAGAACGAGCAGCTGCGCGGGATCAATGCCAACTACACCGAGCGCTACGGCTTCCACGACGCCGAGAACTACCTCTACAAGGCACCCAAGGGACTCACGGCGGAGCTCGTTGCCAAGATCTCGGAGTTCAAGTCAGAGCCGCAGTGGATGCGGGACTTCCGCATCAAGGCGCTGGAGTACTTCCTCGCCCGGCCGATGCCGACCTGGGGATCGCCGATGCTGGCCGAGGTGGACTTCGATGAGATCCACTACTTCGTGCGCGCCTCCGAGCGGGCCGAGCGCTCCTGGGACGATGTGCCCGAGGACGTCAAGAAGACGTTTGACCGCCTCGGCATCCCCGAGGCCGAGCGCAAGTTCCTCTCCGGCGTCGGAGCCCAGTACGAGTCCGAGGTCGTGTATCACCAGGTCAACGCCGAGCTGGAGAAGCAGGGCGTGATCTTCCTGGACATGGACTCGGCGCTGCGCGACCACGAGGAGCTGGTGCGTGAGTACTTCGCCACCATCATCCCGGCCAACGACAACAAGCTGGCGTCGCTGAACTCGGCTGTCTGGTCAGGCGGCTCGTTCGTCTACGTCCCACCCGGAGTACACGTCGAGATGCCGCTGCAGGCGTACTTCCGCATCAACACTGAGTCGATGGGCCAGTTCGAGCGCACGCTGATCATCGCCGACGAGGGCTCCTACGTGCACTACGTGGAGGGCTGCACGGCGCCGACCTACAGCTCGTCCTCGCTGCACTCCGCGGTGGTGGAGCTCATCGCCAAGCCCGGCGCGCGCATCCGCTACACGACCGTGCAGAACTGGTCGACCAACGTGTTCAATCTCGTCACCAAGCGTGCGGTGGCCGAGACCGACGCCACCGTCGAGTGGGTGGACTGCAACCTCGGCTCCAAGCTGACGATGAAGTACCCCAGCGTGTATCTGATGGGCGAGCGCGCCCACGGAGAGATCCTCTCGATCGCGTTCGCGGGTAAGGACCAGCACCAGGACGCCGGCGGCAAGATCATTCATGCGGCGCCGAACACGACGTCGAACATCTTCGCCAAGTCGATCTCCAAGGACGGCGGCCGTGGCTCCTACCGCGGACTGCTGGAGATCGCCAAGGGCGCCCATGGCGCCCGCTCCAAGGTCGTCTGCGACGCGCTCCTGCTCGATGAGGAGAGCCGCTCGGACACCTATCCCACGATCAGGATCTCCGAGGACGACGTCAACGTCGGCCACGAAGCGACGGTGTCCAAGGTCGGCGAGGATCAGCTCTTCTATCTGATGAGCCATGGCATCTCCGAGGAGGAGGCCTCCAAGCTGATCGTCAACGGGTTCATCGAGCCGATCACCAAGGAGCTCCCGATGGAGTACGCGGTGGAGATGAACCGGCTGATCGAGCTGCAGATGGAGGGCTCCATTGGCTAGTTCGTCTGTCGTCGAGCTCCCGCAGTTCAAGGGACGGCCGGGCTGGGAGTTCACCGACCTCTCCCAGCTCGATCTCGAGGCCTACACACCGGCCCCTGTCGCACGTGAGGGCGGAGTTGGCGAGCTGTGGTCGCTGCAGGACCCCGACCTGCCGGCGGGCGTGTCGGTTGCGGTCGACGGCGACGCCACGACGGTCACGGTCGCCCGCAACGTCGTGCTCGATCAGCCGATCTCGCTGACGGCCGTCCAGTCCGAGAGCGAAACGCTCGTCAACCAGAGGACGCGGATCGTGCTCGAGGAGGGCGCCCAGGCCGAGGTCTGGGAGCAGTTCCTCTCCGCGGCTGACGACCTTGACGGCATCTTCAACATCACCACCGAACTCGTGGTCGGCGACGCCGCTCACCTACGGTACGTCTGCGGTCAGGGGTTGTCGGAGCGCAGCTGGGTGTTCGGCGCGCAGCGCGGCACTGTCGGCCGTGACGGGAGCCTTGACTGGGTCGCGCTCGGCTTCGGCTCGCACTCCGGGCATGTGCTGATGGAGACCCGCCTGGCCGGGGAGGGCGCGGACGCTCGCGTCACCGGCGCGTACGCGACCCACGGCCGCCAGCACATCGACTTCGACACCACCCAGGAGCACGCCGCCCCCAACACGACCTCGGACCTCGCCTTCCGCGGGGTGCTGCAGGGCCGCTCGAGCGCCGTGTGGAAGGGCAACATCATCGTCGACCCCGGGGCCCAGAAGACCGACGCCTTCCAGGAGTCGCGCAACCTGCTCATCTCCAAGCGCGCCCACGCCGACGCCATCCCGGGCCTGGAGATCCAGGCCAACGACGTGCGCTGCACCCACGCCGCCGCGGTGGCCCAGGTCGATCCCGAGCAGCTGTTCTACCTGCGCTCACACGGCCTGCCCGAGGACACGGCCAAGCGGCTGGTCATCGAGGGCTTTCTCTCGGCGCTCGTCGAGCGCTTCCCCGAGGGCCCGGTGCGCGAGACGCTGGCGACGACCCTCGAGCGCCGGCTCGAGCTCATCCTCGCCCGCTAGACCCGTTCTGGCCGCCCGGCCCGGGGCGTAGGATCCCGGTCATCATGGCCCGTCTTGCCCCGATGGTCGCGCTCGGCTACGGCAAGTTCGTGCGCGCGGATCGCATCTACGCGCTGGTCCCCATCGAGCCGCCCGAGCGCGGCGACGGCACGCGGACGGCGGTCCATGTCGAGGGCATCGCCGAGCCGCTGGTGGCGTCGCGCTCAGAAGGCGCCATCGCTCACGATCTTGCCGTGGCGCTGGGGCAGGACACGCCGCGCGGGCGCCACGGTCAGAACAGCAACGACATCCCTGGCCAGGACCCGCTGTTCTACTACTCGTAGGCGAGCGCCTGCAGCGGGTTGAGCTTGGAGGCGCGCCGCGCCGGGAAGATCGCCGCCAGCAGCCCGACCAGCCAGGAGGCGATGAGGAAGATGATGATCCGCCCCACGGGGATCACGAACGCGATCGACGAACTGTCGCGGGCGGCCAGCAGCGCTCCGAAGGCGATGCCGAGCAGGATCCCCAGCACCGAGCCGATGAGCGCGGTGATCACGCTCTCGTGGCGGATCATGCGCCGCACCTGGCGGCGACTGGTGCCGACCGCGCGCAGCATGCCGATTTCACGCGTGCGCTCGAACACCGAGAGCACCAGGGTGTTGACGATCCCGAACAGGCTGACCACGATCGACAGGGCCAGCAGCACGTAGAGGATGTTCAGCACGCTGGACAGGCCCGAGATCTGGTTGTCGATGAACTGCTGGCGCGTCTGCACCTTGGCGTTGGGGAAGGCGTCCATGACGCGATCCAGCGCCGCCGAGTTGGCCGCCGTCTCGCCGCCGCGCATCTTGACCAGCGTGTAGAGGTTCTGGGGCTGGGTGTAGGCGCGGTCCCAGGCCGCCGCCGACATCGTCACCGGTCCGAAGGGCGACCCGCCGTTGGGCGGCTTGAAGATGCCGTGGATCACGAGCGGCACGCGCCCTCCGGTGGGCGTGATCACGACCAGGCGCGAGCCGACGAAGAGGTGGTGCTTGGAGGCGTAGCCGTCGTCCACGAACGCACCGTCTGAGCCCAGCGAGGCCAACACCGCCTGCGACCCCCGCTTCCACGTGAGGTGCACCACCCGCCCGACGGTGGGGTTGACCGCGGTGAGCTGCTCGTTTGAGCCGAACACTTTGCCCTCGCCGCCGCGGACGTCGCCGACGGCCAGCACCCCCGGGGCGCCGGTCACGGCCTGGCCGGCGGCGATCGGGATGGGCGAGAAGTTGTTCTGGGCGGTGATCGCGTAGTCGCCGGTGAACACCTCGTTCACCGCGTCCTTGAAGTTGGCGATGATCCCCGCCGACAGCACGGTCACGAAGGTGACGAGCGCAAGTCCGATCATCAGCGCTGACGCCGTGGACGCGGTGCGCTGCGGGTTGCGGATGGTGTTGTCGCGGGCCAGTTCGCCGATGGCGCCGGCGATCTTGGTGGCCGGCCAGCCCAGCCAGGTCGCCAGCCGCGGCACGATGCGCGCCGACAGCAGGGCAACGCCGATGAAGATGAGGATCGCGCCGATCCCCATGAGGCCGAGCACCGCGCCGGTGCCATTGACCACGAACAGCCCGAGCACCAGCGCGACGACGCCCAGGATCGCGGTGGCGCCGCTGGTGACGGTGCGGTAGCGCGCCAGGCGCCCCTCGGGGAGGGTGGCGCCCTCGCGCACGGCGGCGATCGGCTCGACCCGTGTGGCCCGGATGGCCGGGCGCAGGCTGGCCAGCACGGTGACGACGACGCCGACGAGGATGGCAACGATGATCGTGCGGGGCTTGACCACGGTCCCGGTGTTGGGCAACGTCACCCCGGCGGCGTTGAACAGCGCAAACAGCCCCTGGGCGAGGGCGAGGCCGACGAGCAGTCCGATGACCGAGGCGACTGTTCCGATCACGAGCGACTCCACCAGGATCGAGCGGCGGACCTGCTTGCGTGAGGCGCCGAGCGTGCGCAGCGTGGCGAACTCGCGCGTGCGCTGGGCGATGGTGATCGACAGCGAGTTGGCGATCACGAAGCTGCCGACGAACAGCGCCACCCCCGCGAACACGAGCAGGAACGTCTTGAGGAAGTTCAGAAAGCCCGTGATCGACGAGGAGTCCTGCTGGGCCTGCTGGGCGCCCGTGCGCACCTGGGCGTCGCGGGGGAGGATCGGGCCGATCTGGGCGACCAGCTGCTTGGGGCTGACCCCGGGCTTGGCGCTGGCGCGGATCTCGTCGAGCTTGCCCACCCGCCCCAGCAGCCTCTGGGCCGTGGGCAGCTGCAGTCCGGCCAGCGTCGACCCGCCCAACGACGACGTTGAGCCGAACTTGACCAGGCCCGAGATCGTCAGCCGCACCACGGGGCCCACGCCCTGCACGCCCACCGTCTCGCCTGCGTGCAGATGGTGCTTGCCCGCCGTTGTGGTGTCGATGACGACGCCCGACGCTCCCGGCCAGCTCCCGCTCACGAGCCGAAGCGAGCTGAACTGGGGTTTGGCCGGGTCCACGCTGAAGCCGAGGTTGGGCGAGCCGCCGGAGGTGAGGACCTTGCCGTTGACGACGATCTGCAGACTCCCCGACACGTCGCCGATCGCCTCCCTGACGCCGGACAGGCCCTGCACGCGGGGCAGCAGCGACTGGCTGAAGGGCGGCACGTCGCCGTTGGCGCCCGCGCCGCCGGTGGCCTTGGTGTCGATGACGTTGCGCCCGGTGACCGTGGCGTCGGTCCCCTGGTAGATGGTGGAGAAGATCGAGTTAAAAGCGCCCGTGATCGAGTCGGTGAGCACGAAGGTGCCCGCCACCAGGGCGACTCCGAGGACGATGGAGACCGCGGTGAGAGCGGCGCGCAGCCGCCGCGTGGCCAGCCCCCTGAGCGCCACGCGCATCACGGCGCTACAGGTCCTTCATGGCGTCGACGATCTCGTTCTCGTCGGCGCCCGCGAGATCCTTGACGATCTGACCGTCTGAGAGGAACAGCAGGCGATCGGCGATGGCCGCCGCCTTGGGGTCGTGGGTGACCATGACCACGGTCTGTCCCACCGAATCCACCGAGCGCCGCAGCAGGGCGAGGATCTCCTCCGAGGAGTTGGAGTCCAGGTTGCCGGTGGGCTCGTCGGCGAACAGGACCGTTGGCCGGCTGAGCAGGGCCCGGCCGATCGCCACGCGCTGCTGCTGGCCGCCCGAGAGCTCGGACGGGCGGTGGGTGAGGCGGTCGCGCAGACCGGTCTCGTCGATGACCGTGTTCAGCCAGTCCGCGTCGGGCTCGCGGCCGGCGATCGCCATCGGCAGGAGCATGTTCTCCTTGGCGGTGAGCATCGGCAGCAGGTTGAAGAACTGGAAAACGAAGCCGATGTTGTCGCGTCGCAACCGCGTCAGAGCGTCATCGTTGAGCGTGGTGATCTCCGTGCCGTCGACGGTGACCGAGCCCTCGGTGGGCTTGTCCAGCCCGGCGAGGATGTGCATGAGCGTCGACTTGCCCGACCCCGATGGGCCCATGACCGCGGTGAGCTTCCCCCGGTCGATGTCCACCGACACGTCGTGCAGCGCCGTGACGGCGGTGTCGCCTTCGCCGTAGCGGCGGCTGACGGCGGATGCCGTGACGACCGGGTCCCTCCCCTCGTCCCGCAGCTGCGCCTGCTGCATGCCCAGGACGTTACCGGTCGGCTCGGCGCGGCGAGGCCTGGTCCTTAGACTCCCGCCCGTGCGGCAGGTGATCATGTTGCGCGGCATCAACATCGGCCCCAGCCGCCGGGTGCCGATGGCCGACTTGCGCGCCCTGTTCACCAGCGCGGGCTACGACGACGTGCAGAGCTACGTGCAAAGCGGCAACGTGGTCTTGGAGAGCACGGCCAAGCCCGCCGAGCTCGAGGGCGAAGCGGCGGCGCTCATCTCAGACCGGTTCGGCTTCGACGTGCCGGTGGTCGTGCGCACCGGCCGGCAGTTGGCGGCGGTAGTCAAGCGCAACCCGCTCGGCGAGGTGGCCTCAGAGCCCAAGCGCTACCAGGTGAGCTTCCTGTCCGCCAAGCCGCCCGCCGATGTCGTGCGTGCGATGCAGGAGGCGGCGGTCGGTGAGGAGCGCGTCGCCTTCCACGGCCGCGAGATCTACGCCTGGCACCCGGACGGCGTCGCGCGCTCCAAGCTGTGGAACGCGCTGGCCGGCAAGGGGCTCGGGGTGACCGCCACGGCGCGCAACTGGACCACGGTGCTGGCGCTGCTGGAGATGACGCGCAGCTGACCGTCTTCGTCCGTGGGGCGTGTTGACGTTCGCCGGTGCCCCGGCAAGCCCTGACGACCGAGCAGCTACGACGACGACGAGGCGGTCTGAACCTCGCGCACCGGCTCGGCCACCTCGTCGGCCCGCCGCGGCGAGCGCACCCACAGCACCGCCGCCACCAGCGCCACGAATACGCAGCCGGCCCCGATGCGGAAGGCGAGCTGGTAGCCGCCCAGCAGGGCATGGTCCAGGCCGAGGCCGTGAGCCAACAGGGTCCGCGTGTGGTCGGTGGAGACGGTGCCGAGCACGGCCACGCCGATCGCCGCCGAGACCTGCAGCGACGTATTGACGATCCCGCTGGCCAGGCCGGCGTCCACTGCGGGGACCTCGGCCATGGCGATCGTCAGCAGCGGCATGAACGCCATCCCGGCGCCGAGGCCGATGAGCAGGACCGCACCCACCAGGGTGGGCACGTACGCGGTGTGCAGGCCGATGGTGGAGAACAGCGCGAGTCCCGCGGTGGCGCAGGCCAGCCCGGCGATGAGCGGCGGGCGCGGGCCGAAGCGGGTCACCACCCAGGCGATCGGGCCCATCGACAGCGCCGCCAGGAGGATGGTCTGGGGCAGGAAGGCCAGGCCGGTGGTGAGCGAGCTATAGCCGCGGATCCGCTCCAGGTAGAGCACGCCGATGAAGAAGGTGGCGAACATGCCGGTGATGAGCAGGCCGCGGATGGCGCTCGAGCTCGGCAGGCCGCGGATGGCGAACACGCGCAGCGGCATGATCGGGTTGCGTAGCCGCGCCTCGAGCGCGACGAACGTCGTCAGCAGTCCCAGCGACAGCGCCGCGAAGCCGAGCGTGTGCGCCGAGCCCCAGCCGTCGGAGCTGGCGGTGACGATCGCGTAGGCGCCGACGATCAGTGACGCGGTGATGAGCGCCGAGCCGAGCACATCGATGTCCCGTCCGATGCCCAGCCCCTCGTTCTCGACGATCCACACGCGGCCGAGCAGCACGGTGGCGATCCCCACGGGGACGTTGACGAAGAAGATCCAGTGCCAGTTGAACGCCTCGGTGATGACCCCGCCGGCGATGAGGCCCAGCGAGGCTCCGCCCGAGATGACCAGCGTGTAGATGCTCATCGCCTTGGCGCGCTCCCGGGGCGAGGGGAACTCAGCGGTGATGATGGCCACGATCGCCGCCACCGCGCCGGCGCCGGCCAGCCCCTGGATGAACCGAGCCACGATGAGCACGCCCTGGGAGTCCGCCAACCCGCACGCCGCCGAGGCGAGCGTGAACCCGGTGACCCCGATGAGGAAGATCCGGCGCCGGCCGATGAGGTCGCCGAGCCGTCCGGCGAGCAGCAGGAAGCTGCCGAAGGCGATGAGGTAGCCGTTGAGGACCCAGGTGAGATTGGACTGGGTGAAGTGCAGGTCGCGCTGGATCTGAGGCAACGCGACGTTGACGATGGTGCCGTCGACGATGCTCATGAGCTGGCCCAGGCAGACCACGACCAGTGCGATCCACCGGGCCCGGGGGGTGTGCAGGCGCGGATTGTCAGCCACGAGAACATCATTGCATAGGTGATCATCACCTGTTGGCTGATGCTCATTGGTGCTGATACGCTCGCGCCGTGGCGGTCACCAGCGCGCGCGGCACCATCAACCTCCTGTCCCGGCTCTCGAAGTCGGTCTACCGCAGGACGCCGGAGTCGCTGCTGGGCATGAGCCTGCGCCATTACCTGGCGCTCTCCTACGTCGCGGACCCCGGAGGCATCTCCCAGCAGCAGCTCTCGGAGATCCTGTGCATCGACGCCAACAACACCGTGCTGTTGCTCAACGAGATGGAGGGGCACGGACTCATCCGGCGCGTGCGCGACCCCGCCGACCGCCGCCGCCACCTCGTCGAGGTCACCGAGCACGGCGAGCAGCTCTTCCACCGCGCCCAGAGTGCCCGGGAGAGCGTCGAGGACGAGGTCCTGGGCGCGCTGAACGCGTCCGAGCGCGCCACGCTGCACCGGCTGCTGGCCAAGGCGTTGGGGGACTAGGCACGCGTGCGCCGCTACGTCGTCGCCGACGTCTTCACCGACGTCCCCCTGCAGGGCAACCAATTGGCGGTCATCGAGGACGCGCGCGGACTGACCGACGAGCTCATGCAGCGCGCCGCGCGCGAGCTCAACCTGTCAGAGACCGTGTTCGTGCTGCCCGCCGGTGACGACGAGTGCGACGCGCATATCCGCATCTTCACCCCCGCCCTGGAGCTGCCGTTCGCCGGGCATCCGGTGCTGGGGACCGCGTTCGTGGTGGGCGAGCGCCTCGGTCTCGAGGTCGTGCGCCTGCGGTGTGCGCAGGGGATCGTCCCGGTCGCGTTGCAGCGCCGTGACGGGGCCATCGCCTACGGCGAGATGGAGCAGCCGGTGCCGACCTGGACCCTGTTTGACCGTGCCGCGGAGGTGCTGGCGGCGGTCGGCGTGCAGCGCTCCGAGCTCCCCGTGGAGGTCTATGACAACGGCGTGCGCCACACCTATGTGTGTCTGTCTGACGCGGCGGCGGTGGCGGCGCTTGCCCCCGACATCGGCGCGCTGGGGCGCTTGGGAGCGGTCGGGGTGAGCTGCTTTGCCGCCGACGGCGCGCAGGTGAAGTCGCGGATGTTCGGCCCCGGGCTCGGCGTCGCCGAGGATCCCGCTACGGGCTCGGCGGCCGGGCCGCTCGCCGTCCATCTCGCCCGCCACGGGGTGGTGGGTTTCGGTGAGCGCGCCGAGATCCTCCAGGGAGTCGAGATCGGCCGCTCCTCGACGCTGTACGCGCAGGTGGACGGCACCCCTGAACGGATCGACCGGGTGCTGGTGGGCGGCGCGGCGGTGGTCGTGGCCCGCGGCGAGTACCAGCTCGACTGACCGCGCCCGTCTGGCGGGGCGGGCGCTTTGAGCACACGCGTCTCGGATAGGCTGCTCGGAGATGAGGCTCGTGACCTTTGAAGCGCCTGGGCATACGGGTGCCCTGTCGGGTTTTCTCCAGGACGACGAGCGCGTGGTCGCCTTCGGCGACGCCGACGGGGTCAAGGAGGCGCTGGCCGCCGGCCGCGTGCCCGGCCCGTCCGGCGGGACCTGGCCCCTGGACGACGTCAAGCTGCTCGCGCCGATCCCCGAACCGGGCACGATCTACGCCATCGGCCTCAACTACGCCGACCACATCGCCGAGATGGGCAACACGCCGCCCGAGCAGCCGGTGGTGTTCGTGAAGGTGAGCGGGTGCGTGGCGCCGCCCGGCGGCCCGATCGTCTGCCCCGAGGTGGTACGCCGCCTGGACTACGAGGGCGAGATGGTCATCGTGATGGGGGACCGCGGGGAGATCGGCGGCTTCTGCATCGCCGACGACGTCAGCGCCCGTGACCTGCAAAAGCGCGAACCGCAGTGGACACGGGCCAAGGGCGCTGACACGTTCTGCCCCTTCGGTCCGTGGGTGACCACCGCCGACGAGGTGCCCGATCCCGGCAACCTGGGCCTGCGCACCTGGGTCAACGACGAGCTGCGCCAGGAGAGCAACACCTCAAACCTCGTCTTCGGCTGCGCCGCGCTGGTGGAGTTCATCTCTGAGACCTGCACGTTGCGCCCCGGCGATCTCATCCTCACCGGCACGCCCGGCGGGGTCGGCCAGGCTCAGGATCCGCCGAAGTTTCTGCAATCCGGCGACAGGGTACGGATTGCCATTGACGGGCTCGGCGAAATAGAGCATTCCGTCCAATAGCCAGCGGAGCTTCGCGACCTGGGCGGGCTCCGGCCGTCCAACAGGGGAGGCGGGGAAATGCTGAGGCTCCATCCGAGCGTCATCGACTATGTGATCCTCGGGATCTACTTCGTGGTCGTGCTGGGGATCGGCTTCGTCGCCCGGCTGGCCATCAAGACCGACCTGGACTTCTTCCTCTCAGGGCGCTCGCTGCCGGCCTGGATTACCGGCCTGGCCTTCATCGCCGCCAACCTGGGTGCGCTGGAGATCCTGGGCCAGGCGGCCAACGGCGCCCAGTACGGCGTGCCGGCCGTCCACTACTACTGGATCGGCGCCGTCCCGGCGATGATCTTCCTGGGCCTGTTCATGATGCCCTTCTACTACGGGGCCAAGGTGCGGTCGGTCCCGGAGTACCTGCGATTGCGCTTCAACGAGGCGACCCACGCCTTCAACGCGGCGACGTTCGCGCTGGCCACCGTCCTCATCTCGGGGGTCAACCTGTTCGCTCTGGCGCTGATCATCAACCTCATGCTCGGGGTCTCGATCATCACCGCGATCCTGGCCGCGGCGGCGCTGGTGCTGGTCTACATCACCCTCGGCGGCCTGACCTCGGCGATCTACAACGAGGTGCTCCAGTTCTTCGTGATCGTCGCCGCGCTACTGCCACTCACGCTGGTGGCGCTGCATAGCGTCGGCGGGATCTCGGGAGTCGAGCACAAGGTCAAGGCGTTCAAGGCGCTCGGCGAGCCAGGACTGCATGCGTGGCAGGGCCTGGGCATCCACCACGTGACCAACCCACTGGCGTCCGATTGGGTGGGGGTCATCTTCGGCCTCGGCTTCGTGCTCAGCTTCGGGTACTGGACGACCAACTTCGCCGAGGTCCAGCGAGCCCTCTCGGCGCGCAACATGTCAGCCAGCCGGCGCACCCCGCTGATCGGCGCCTTCCCCAAGATCTTCCTGCCCGCGATCATCATTCTCCCGGGCCTCATCGCGGTGCTGACCGTCCACGGCCTCGGCGTCGGCAAGAGCCTCGCCCTGCAGTACAACACCGCGATCCCCCACCTGATCGGCAACTACCTGCCCGAGGGGATGCTGGGCATCGCCATCACCGGCCTGGTGGCGGCCTTCATGGCGGGGGTGGCGGCCAACGTGACCGCGTTCAACACCGTGGTCACCTACGACATCATCCAGCCCTATTTCGCCAAGGACCGCGACAGCGCCTACTACCTGCGGGCCGGGCGCTGGGTGACGGTCGTCGGGATCCTGGTGTCGATCGTCACGGCCCTGATCGCCAAGGGCTACTCGAACATCATGAACTACATCCAGACGTTGTTCTCGATCTTCAATGCCCCGCTGTTTGCCACCTTCATCATCGCCATGTTCTGGAAGCGCGCCACCGCCTGGGGCGGCTTCTTCAGCCTCGTCGCCGGGACGGCAGCGGCGTATGCCACCAACCGACTCGCCGCCTACAACACGATCTTCCACTTCGGCTCACCACTGAGCGCGAGCTTCTGGCAGGCGATCATCGCCTTCATCACCGGTGGCGTGGTGCTGGTGGTGGTCTCGCTGGTCACCAAGCCCAAGCCGGCGGAGGACCTGCGCGGACTGGTGTGGGGGCTGACGCGCAAGGAGGAGGCGGAGGAGCACCCCGACCCGCGCGACAAGCTGTGGTGGCGCTCGCCCTGGCTGCTCGCGGGCGTCGCCCTCGCCATGCTCGTCGTCCTCAACATCATCTTCGCCTAGGAGCCTGAGATGCCCGACGCACCCGAGCAGACGCCCACTGCCGCGGATGAGGCCAAGGCGGCGCGCGCTGCGAATCGTTTCGACATCCGCCGCATCATCGGCGGCCTCTTCGTCCTCTACAGCCTCATCCTCATCGCATTGGGGCTGTTCGGCTCCCACCACGTCAAGAACAAGGCGGCCGGCATCAACATCGACCTGTGGACCGGGCTGGGCATGCTGGTCTTCGGCGCGCTGATGATCTACTGGGCGCTGAGCCGGCCCACGGCGCCCGAGGTGTCCGCGACGTAGACGCTGCCGTTCGGCGCGCGCATGCGCGCGCTGCGCTCGGCCGCATGCGGCCGAGCGGGTGGGGTCGCATGCGACCCCACCTCCATGCTCTGGTCTAGTGCTTGTCGATCACGCGGTCGATGAGCCCGTACTCGACGGCCTCGTCGG
>DASXDW010000056.1:0-3756 GCA_036490435.1 Solirubrobacteraceae bacterium | reverse complement strand
TACGCCAACAGCGACCGCTCCCCGATCCGCCTCACCTACGACAACTCCCCGCCGAGCGGAAGGCCGGGCGTCCTGCTGGGCTTCGTCACCGGCAGCGACGCGCGGGCGCTGACCACAATGGGCGCCGGGGCGCGCCGCAAGACGGTGCTCGGTGCGTTCACCAGGCTGTTCGGCGCCAAGGCCACCCATCCGCGGATGCTGATCGAGCACAACTGGTCAGAGGAGCCCTGGACACGCGGTTGCTACGAGGGCTACCTCCCACCCGGCGTCTGGACGGACTACGGGCACGCGCTGCGGACCTCGATCGGCCGGATCCACTGGGCCGGGACCGAGACCTCCGAGAAGTTCATGGGCTACATGGATGGCGCGGTGCGCTCGGGCGAGCAGGCCGCCTCCGAGGTGCGCTCGGCGCTCTGAGGGGCGGCGTCAGCGGCGATGAAGTCCGCCGCCCGCTCCCCGATCATCAGGCTCGGCGCGTTGGTGTTGCCCGAGGTGACCGCCGGCATCACCGAGGCGTCGGCCACCCTCAGCCCCTCGAGGCCGTGCACGCGCAGCCGCGGGTCGACGACAGCCTCGGCGTCGACGCCCATCCGGCACGTCCCCACCTGGTGGTGGTAGCTGATGGCGGTGCGCCGGACGTAGTCGCGGACCTCCGCGGCGCTGCGCACCTCGGTCCCCGGGTACAGCTCGCGAGCGCCCCACTCCTGCAGCGCGGGCGCGGTCCCCATCTCGCGGACCTGACCCAGCGAGGCTTCCAGCGCCGCCAGGTCCGCCTCGGCCGAGAGGATCCGCGGATCGATCACCAGCGGGTCGTCAGGGTCGGCGCCGCTGAGGCGGATCGTGCCCCGGCTCTGGGGACGGACCATGCCGCCCAGCAAGGTGAACGCATTGGCCGGCCCCGCCATCCACGGCTCATATAGCGGCACGCTGAAGTGGATCGGCTGAGTGTCCGGAGCGGGCAGATCCGAGCGGCTGCGCCACCACAGATGGGTCTGGATCGGCGACAGGCCTTCGGTGAAGGGGACGATCTCGCGCTCGGCTGACCAGATCGACGGAGAGAGAAGGTGGTCGTGGAGGTTCTCGCCGACGCCCGGCAGATCCGCGACCAGGGCGATACCCAGAGCGCTCAGATGGGCCGCCGGCCCGATCCCAGACCGCAGCAGCAGCGCCGGGGACTCGATCGCGCCGGCGCTGACAACAACCTCGACGCCGGCCCGCACACGGTGCAGGGCGCCGTCGCGGGCGAACTCGACCCCGGTGCAGCGCGCGCCCTCGACCAGCAGGCGGTGCGCGTGGGCCCCTGTGAGGACGCGGACGTTCGGGGCGTCGATCACCGGCCGCAGGTACGCCGCGGCGGCGCTGTCGCGCCGCCCGTCGCGAATGGTGAGCTGCATCTGGGCCACGCCGTCCAGCACGCCGCTGTTGTAGTCGGGGTTGTGGGTCACCCCGATCTCCTGGGCTGCAGCGATGAACGCCTCATGGACGGGCGCCAGGTCATATCGGCTCATGATCCGCAGCGGGCCGCCGGCGCCGTGCAGCTCCGAGGGGCCGGCGTCGAAATCCTCCATGCGCACGAACGCGGGCAGCACGTCATCCCAGCCCCAGCCCTCGGCGCCGAGCCGCACCCACTCCTCGTAGTCGGCGCGGGCCCCCCGCACGTGGATCAGACCGTTGAGGCAGCTCGAGCCGCCGAGCACCTTGCCGCGCGGCCAATGCAACGCGCGGCCGGCCGCCTGCGCCTGCGGCGTCGTGTAGTAGGCCCAATCCTCCGCCGCGAGCCACAGCTCGTGAAAGCGCGCGGGAGCGTGGATCGCTGGGCTGTCGTCGGGGCCGCCGGCCTCCAGCAGGAGCACGTTGACGTCGGCGTCGATGAGCCGGCGTGTCAGCGCGCACCCGGCCGATCCCGCACCCACCACGATCACGTCAGGGGCAAACCCCTCCGTGCCAACGCTCATAGGATCCTCCGCTCCTCGCTGGACGGCGGCCGCGACGACGCGAGCGGCCGCCTGGGGAACGCCCACCCTACTTAGTCAGGACTCCTGGATGTGATCGGCCTCCCGCGCGCCCGGGAAGGGCCGCGTGAGGCAGTACTGGTTCAGCGTGGCCTCGGGCACGCCCTCCACGCCGGGCGTATCGGAAGCGATGCCCTGGGTGTGGGGGTCATCGGCGAAGCCGCCGACCTCGACCGAGTGCTCGGGCGTGCGGTAGCCGGAGACCCCGATGAGGTGCAGATGCAGGGCCTCGCCCAGTGCGTCCAGCCGCGCGGCGATGATCGGCTCCTGGTTGACGGTGTAGTTGGTGCCCGCGGCGGGGAAGAACCCCCACTCTCCGCCGTGGGGCACGAACGGCGTGTTGGCGCAGCCGCCGGAGGGTGGGGGGGCCACCCCGCCGCCCCCGCTGCCATTGGCGGCCGCCTCGCGGGCGGCCGCGGCGGCAGCCCGGGCCGCGCGGGCGTTGAGCACCGCGGCCTCATGTGTGAGCGTCTTCTTGAGTGAGATGAGTTTGGCCGCCACCGCGCCGCGGTCGTGCTCGGCGTGCAGCTGCTTGTCGACGATGGATAGCCGCAGCTGGGTCACGTTGTCGCGCTCAACCAGGATCGCATCGGCCTGGCGGCGCCGGCGCGCCTGCACGGAGGCGAGGTGAACCGTCTGAGCCTGGACCGCCTTGCGGTCATCGACGACCCGCTGCATCGTCGCCACGTTGCTCTGGCGGATCGCCGTGAGGTTCCGCACGCCGTTGACGAGCTGGTCAAAGCCCTTGGCGTTGACGACGACGCTGACGAGGTTGGGCGGCGGCGACTCATAGTCGGCGCGCAGCTGAGCGGCCAGCGTCGCCTGGTCACGAGCCTCCGTGGCCCGCAGCGTGGTCAGCCGCTTGCGCGCCGCGGTGAGTTGGATGGTGACGTTGGAGAGCAGACGCTCCTGCACGCCCAACGCGTTCTCGATCGCGGTCAGCCGCGTCTCGAGGTTGTCGATCGTCCCCTGGTAGCCCTGGATCGTCTGACTCTGGGCGGTGATCTGCGAGCGCAATTGTTGGGCGCGCTGCTTGCCGGCCTGGTACTTGCTGCTCAGGTCCGCCCAGCCGGGCACGGCGATGACCCCGAGCACCACGGCGGCCAACAGAAACGGGTATGCGAAGCGACGGACGTTGAGCATGCGGTCGTCGTGACAGCGTGCGACGAAGCGACTCTCGAAACGCGAGAGCCGGCTGACGCGGACTTCGCGAAGCTATCAAGACGGGCGGCGCGAGGTCGCTTTGTCCTGCGTGTGCAGTGAAAGTTGCAGCGCGTCGGTCGGCCCCACGCCCCAGTCGCCGTTGCATCCCGTGAAGACGGCCGAACCGCGCTGCGCCTGCGCCACCGTCGTGGCCGGCGCCGGCGCAGCGTTCGCGCCCACCGTGGTCGCCGACTTGGTGGTCGGGCCCTTCACCGTGGTCGTGTGCGTGACGGTCGTGGTGGTGGTCTTCGTCGTCGGCGTCGTCGTGGTCTTCGTCGTCGGCGTCGTCGTTGTCTTGGTCGTCGTCGTCGTCTTCGTCGTCGGCGTGGTGGTCGTCTTCGTCGTACTTGTGGTCGTGGTCCTCGTCGTCGACGTCGTGGTGGTGTGGACGGGCGTCGTCGTGGTGGTGGTCGTCGTCGCGGTGGTCGGCGTGGTCGTGGTGGTTATCACCGGCGGCGGCGGGACGGCGACGATCGGGGGCAGCGACGCCGCCGTGGTGGTGTCGGTGGTCGTCGTGCTGGAGCTCGTCGTGGGCGTGGTC
>DASXDW010000022.1:0-27682 GCA_036490435.1 Solirubrobacteraceae bacterium | reverse complement strand
GAACGTTGTTGGAACCGGTCGCGACGTTGGAGGACAGGCTGTGCAGCTCCTCCGCGGTGACCTTGATGAGACTCATGTGGAAACCCTCCGTGCTGGTGGTTTGGTCGTCAGCTCATCGAGGAGCGGATGGCGTCCTCGGTCTGCTGGTACTGGGTGCCGGCGTTGGCGAGCAGGCGGCTGATGCCGTCCAGGGCGTCTTTGAGCCCGGCGGCCGAACGCTGCCACTCGTCCCACAGGGCGTGGAACTGACCCGACGCGGCGCCCTGCCACTCGCCGCCGACGACGCCGAGGACCTCGCCCTGCATGCGGCTGAGCTGGTCCTGAACGTTGTTGGAACCGGTCGCGACGTTGGAGGACAGGCTGTGCAGCTCCTCCGCGGTGACCTTGATGAGACTCATGTGGAAACCCTCCGTGCTGGTCGTGAGCGCCGTACCACACGACGCACCGGCAGTATCACCCGGGGCAAGGGACCCTGAAAGTGGCCCAGGGTATGAACCCCGCCATACCCCGCAACCCCTGCGGCGGCGGGGATTCGGGGTCGCTAGACCTTGCCGACGAGGCTCTGGAGCGTCTTCTCGTCAGCCTTGATCGTGTTGAAGTCGCGGTTCCATGTGGCGGGCTTGTTGGCTCGCCCGGCGGCAGCGAGACGCCCGTAGTCGCCACTGAGCTTGTTGAGCTGCTTGGCGAGCGGCGCGGCCGCCGAGGTCTTTGACTCGAGCGGGACCACCTTGCCCCTGGCGGAGTGGTAGGCCTTCTGGACGGCGACGGCATCGCTGATCTGCGTCGCCTGGGTCTTCTCGTTGAGGAGGCGGGTCAGCTTCTGCGCGCGCGTGTGTGCCAGGCCGGTGAGGATGGTCTCGATCTTCTTGTTGGCGGCGGTGGTGGCGGCGGTGGCGGCCTGCGCCTTGCGGCGCGTTGCCTTCTGTTGCTGGGCTCGTTGCTGCTCGGTGCGCAGCTGGGCCTTGGTCGGCCCATGGTGGGCGGGCGTGCCCGGCGTCGCCACCACCACGCCCACCACGGCGGCGACGATCATCGCCACGACGATCCCGGCCGCGATGGTGCGGCGTCGCATGACGTCGGGGGGCACGGGCCCCTGTTCCTCGCCGACGTCGCCGTGGCGACGGGCCAGGCGGAACATCGTGGTGTGGCTGCGCTCGCGCCGCCGGGAGGGCGCGACCGTGGGCGGGGGCGTCTTCACCGACGGGCCGGAGACCGTCTCCGGCACCGGTGTGCGGCTCGCCGCCGACTCTCCTGCTGGGCTCTCGTCGGCTGGCGGCGACGGGGTGTCGAGCGTGACGGAGCGGAATGAGGCGGGCGTGAGCGTGCGATGAGCGCGCGCGGACTCGTCGTCGAGGGCCAGGCGGGCCTCGCGGCGCCAGCGCGGCCCCAGCAGCTCCAGCACGATGTCCTCGAGCGCCACCCATGCCTCGTCGGCTGACTGGAAGCGATCCTCTGGCCGCTTGGCCAGCATCTTCTCCAGCCACTCGGCGATGCCCTCGTCGACGTCGGGCGCGATCGAACGCACCGACGGGACGGGTTCGTGGACGTGGCGGTAGAGCACGGCCACCGGGGTGTCGGTCTCATCGAAGGGGACCTGGCCGGTGAGCAGCTCCCAGGCCACGACTCCGAGGGAGTACAGATCGGTGGCCGGCGTGAGATCCGTGCCGAGTGCCTGCTCGGGCGACATGTACGCAGGGGTGCCGATCGTGGTCCCGGCCACGGTGACCACGGCGCGGGTCGCTGCCTTGCTGTACGCCCGCGCGACGCCGAAGTCGGCGATCTTGACGCGGCCGTCGACGGCGACGAGGAGGTTCTCCGGCTTGAGGTCGCGGTGCACGATCCGGTGTGCCTCGCCGTGCGACAGTCCGGCCAGCACGCCCTCGAGGACGCCGGCGATCTGCGCCATGGACAGGCGCCCGATGTACTGGCGCAGCGAGCCGTGAGGGAGGTACTCCATCGCGATGTAGGGCACCGACCCGTCCTCGAAGAACTCGTGGACGGTGACGATGTTGGCGTGGTTCATCGATCCCGCCAGGCGCGACTCCTCCACGAAGCGCTCGGCGAAGCTCGTGTCGGCCAGGTGGTAGGGCGCGAGCTCCTTGAGCGCGACGTGTCGCTGCAGATCTCTCTGTAGGGCGACGTAGACGACAGCTGCGCCCCCGCGCCCGATGACCTCGAGCAGGTCAAAGCGACCCACCCGCTTGAGCACTTCCTCCATTGCCCTTAGGAGTCTGCCACCGTTAGCGCGATGCTATGCACGGTCTGTCACCGGCAGGTCGCCCGGAGCGATGCCCGGTGCCGCTCGTGCGGGACGCCGCGCGACGGTGCGGTGCATCTCGATCTGGTGCTTGAAGGCGGCGAGCGGGTGCCTCTTGATCGCACGCTGGCGATCGGCCGGGCTCCGGCGTCGGATGTCCTCCTGGATGACCCAAGTGTTTCGCGTGCGCATGCGGAGATCGTTGTCGACCAGGACGGGGCGGTGCTACAGGACGTGGGGTCCAGCTATGGGACGTTTGTCGACGGCAGGGAGCTCTCAGGACCCATCGCGCTTGCCGACGGGATGCACATCGAGCTGGGCGATTGCCGGCTGGAGGTGGCCGAGCGGGCCGACCGGGCGGCTGCGGGCAAGACCGTGTCGGTGCCGGCGGGCATCAGCCTGATCGTCGAGCAGCCGTCCGTGCGCCGGGCACGGCTCCGCGGGCAGCAGAACCGCAAGCCCAAGCTGCGCTCAGGCTGGTCGCTCAAGCGCCTGGAGGAGTCAGAGGCCGTGGGCGGCGCACGCTTCGTGCTCAAGGACCATCGCTCGTCGGCGATGGTCCGGCTGGCCACCGAGGAGGCCGAGATGGCGCAGCTGCTCGACGGCGATCACGATCTGGTCTCCCTCCTCGGCGAGGCCGCCGCGCGCTGGGGCACGGACGGGCCCGCGCGCCTGGCCCGGTTGCTGGCCGAGCTGGCCGACAAGGGCCTGCTCTCCGGGGTCGAGTCTGACGACCCGCCGGCTGGCGCGTTTCCGTGGTTGACCCGGCTCATCAGACCGCGCGAGCGCGAACTGCCCGGGGTGCCCCAGGCAATGGCGGCGTTGTACCGGCGGGGCGGGTGGGCGCTGTTTCACCCGGCGGTGCTGGGGGTCCTCGGAGTGATCGCCGTCGGGGGGCTCGTTGCCTTTGCCGCTCTGATCATCGGGCGCTACGGGACCCCGTTCGTGGTGGCGCAGCGAGTCGGTCTTGGCGCCCTGGTGTTCGTCCTCGCCCGTTTCCTGCTCGTCGTCTGCCACGAGCTTGCTCATGGCCTCATCGCCGAGTCGTTCGGGCGTCCCATCTCCCGCGCCGGGATCAAGGTCGCGCTGGTATTCCCCTACGTGTTCGTCGACACCACCGATGCATGGTTTGAGTCGCGCCGGCGGCGGATGATGATCAGCCTCGCCGGGCCGGCCTCCGACGTCGTGCTGGGAGGCGCGTTTGCACTGGCCTGCCTGGCTACGGCGCCGGGCGACGTACGCGACGTCCTCTTTCAGGTCGCCTTCGGTGGTTACGTCGGCGCTTTGTTCAACCTCAACCCGCTCATGGAGCGCGACGGGTATCACGTGCTCGTCGACCTGCTGCGCGAGCCCGGCCTGCGCCGCCGCGCCACCCGGCACCTGCAAGAGGTCCTGTCTGGGCGTGGGCCGGCGGACTCGCGGCGCCTGCTCGTGTACGCGATCGCCTCACTGGTGTGGTCGGTGCTGGCCGTGGCCTTCGCCGTCGTGCTGTCGCTGCGCTACTACCCCACCCTGGTCAAGCTGGCCCCGCCGGCGCTGGTGTGGACGGTCCTCTCGGCCTTCTACCTCGTGCTCGCCCTCCCGCTCGCCGTGCAGCTGTTGCGCCCGCTCTGGACCCGGGTGTATCGGGCACGCCCGGAGCCCGCCGCCCGCTAACGTTGGGCGCCGACCCCAGAGAGCGCACGAGGAGCAGGTATGGCAAGCGTCGAGCAGACCACCACGGCCGAGACCAACGGCGCGGCAGCCCAGACGATCGCCGTCGAAAACCCCGCCACCGGGGAGCTCATCACCACCGTTCCCGTCCTCGGCGCGGCTGAGCTCGAGGCCCTGGCCCTCCGCGCCCGCCAGGCCCAGCCCCAGTGGGAGGCGATCGGCTTCGACGGCCGGGCGCGGATCATGCGCCGGGCGCAGAAGTGGATGCTCGACCACGCCGATCGCGTCCTGGACTCCGTGGTGCGCGAGTCGGGCAAGACCTACGAGGACGCGCAGCTGGCCGATCTCGGCTACACCGTCACCGCACTCGGCTTCTGGGCCAAGGAGGCGGCCAAGTACCTTGCCGACGAGCGCGTCCGGGCGTGGAACAACCCGGTGGCCGCCGGCAAGAAGCTGGTCATCCGCCATGTGCCCGTCGGCATCGTCGGAGTGATCGGGCCCTGGAACTACCCGATCGCCAACTCCTTCGGCGATTGCATCCCGGCGCTGATGGCCGGCAACAGCGTGATCCTCAAGCCTTCAGAGGTCACCCCGCTCAGCTCGCTGCTGATGGCGGACATGATGCGTGAGTGCGGGCTGCCCGAGGGTGTCTTCCAGGTCGCCACCGGCGACGGGAGCACCGGCGCGGCGCTCATCGGCCAGGTGGACTGCGTCATGTTCACCGGCTCGAGCCGCACCGGCAAGGCCGTGATGCGGGCCGCCGCCGATGCGCTCGTGCCCTGCTACCTGGAGCTCGGCGGCAAGGATCCGATGATCGTGTGCGCCGACGCCAACCTGGAGCGCGCCGCCAACGCCGCCGCCTTCTACTCGATGAACAACGGTGGCCAGGTGTGCATCTCGGTGGAGCGCTGCTACGTCGAGGAGCCGATCTATGACGAGTTCGTGGCCCGGGTGACCGACAAGGTCCGCGCCCTGCGCCAGGGCGAGCCCACCGGGATCGGCACCGTCGATGTCGGCGCCGTCATCTTCCCCCCGCAGCTCGACATCGTCGATGAGCACGTCCGCGACGCTGTGGCCAAGGGCGCCAAGGTCCTCACCGGCGGCCACCCGCACTCCGAGCGTGGCCGCTACTACGAGCCGACCGTGCTCGTCGACGTGGACCACTCGATGCGCCTCATGACCGAGGAGACGTTCGGCCCGACGCTCCCGATCATGAAGATCGCCAACGCCGAGGAGGGGGTCCGGCTCGCCAACGACTCGTCCTACGGGCTCCAGGCCAGCGTGTGGACCAACGACGCCAACCGCGGGGAGGCGCTGGCCCGCCGCATCGAGGCCGGAGTGGTGTGCGTCAACGATGCCCAGATCAACTACTCGGCGCTCAACTTGCCGATGGGCGGCTGGAAGACGTCGGGCATCGGCACGCGCCACGGGTCAGGCGGGATCCTCAAGTACACCAAGACCCAGTCGCTGCTGGTGACGAGCCGGGCGCCGTTCAAGCGCGAGCCGTTCATGTTCCCCTACAAGCCGCGCCAGACGATGCTCCTGCGCCGCTTCTACAAGCTGCTGTACGGGCGCGGCACCCGCGACTGACGCGGGCAGCCGCCACGCCCTGAACTGACGACAGGAGCGGCGGCGACCGCCGGCCCGACGGCCGCCGCACCCCTGGATCGGTCGGTTGCTACTTCGTGGACGTCGCCTTGGGCGCCGGAGTCGTCACCTTCCCCTTCTGCTTGCAGCTGAAGTGGACCGAGTCCTGCGTCGAGCAGGTGAGCGTCCCGGTCCCGGCGGCCTTGGCCAGCGTGCCGGTGCCGCTCTTGACGGTGAACGTGCCGCTGTAGCTCGCCGCGCTGAACGACGTGGTGGTCGTCGGCGGGTTGTTGTCGCTGGGCGTCAGATCGAACGTCCCGGACACGCTCCCGGTGCCAAACCACGCCTGCCACTTGCCGGTGAGGTCGCCCGAGTCCGCGGTGGTGAAGGACTGGAGCTCGATGCCCCTGCCGATGGGTGAGCAGTTGGTGGTGCCCATCTCGGTCCCGTCCTGAGAGGCGGGGGAGACGTCCTGGGCCCCGGCGGGGACCTGAAGGGTGAGCGAGGAGGTGCATGACACCTTGGTTGTGACCGTGGAGGGCGTCTTGCTCTTCTTGCCTCCCTTCGAGGCGCTGGAGGTCGCGGCCAGGGCAGACGCGACACCGATGACAAAGACGGCGGCGATGGCCGCGCCGAGGAGGCAGATGCGCTTCACGCTATCTCCTGATTCGTTGTGAGACGGATGAACCCATGCGGCGCGGGATTCTGTCGGTCGGGTGAGGGCGTGCAGGTGAATATTTGGTAAACCACGCGTATTCACAGGTTTACGATCTGCCGGCGCCGGGCAGCGGCGTCAGCCCGCGGTGAACTTGTTGAACACGACCGTGTCGAACTCGGGCAAAGATGTATCTTTGGAGTAACCGAGCTGTGGGACGCTGAACAGGTCCTCGATCGTCTTGAGCAGCGAGAAGTGGTTGAAGGTGTCCGCGGCGTCCGCGGAGTTGGCCGTGACGTAGCGGGAGATCACGACGGCGCCGACCCGGCCGCCGCCCGGCGGGGTCGCGGTGCTCGCGCAGTCGCCGGTGGTCGTGGTGCCCGTCGTCGTGGTGCCCGTCGGGCACGAGGTCGTTCCGGTGGTCGTGGTATCGGTCGTCGTGGTCGTCTCGGTGGTGGGTGCCGGGGGCGGTCGGAGGCGTCGTCACGGGCGCGGTGGGGGGCGTTGTCGCCGGAGGGACAGTCGTCGCGCCCGGTACGGTCGTTCCCGTGGTCGTCGGTGTGGTCGTCGTGCCAGTGGTTGTCGTGGCGGCTGACCCCGACAGGTTGGGGAACGTCGGCTGATCGCAGCAGCTGCTCGGGTCGGCGGTGGCGCCCGTCTGCGGCGCCTGGTCGAAGGTGACGACGATCATCCCGTCGCGCTTGTAGGCCGGGGAGGCCTCGATCTTGGGGATCACCGTCTTGAGGAACGCGTCGGACTGAGCCAGGCCTGCGGGTGCTCCCGGGGTGCACGGGGTGTCGGAGCCGTCGTCGCAGGCGTCGGGGGCGATGTAGGAGAAGTTGGGCGTCGTCTTCTCCTGCTTGAGGTCCTTGGCGAGCTTGTCGAGGCCGACATCGTCGTGGGTGCACTGGGTCCCGGTCCTCAGCGCCGTGAAGTACACGAACGGGTTGAGGTAGGTCACGTATGGGTCCGTTGTCGTGGCCACCTGGTTGGGATCGGGCGCGCCAGGGTCCGGAGCGCGGCAGCTCTTGGGTTGTCCGGTCGGTCGCTCGTCGATGCCCTGGATGTAGGCGCGCCAGGTCTCGCCGTTGTCGGCGAGTTCGGTGGGCAGCGATTGGGTTGTCTGCGGGTAGACGCAGCCGTTGCCGATGACCTGTGGGCTCTTGGCGTTGCCGGTGGGCACGATGGGCGTGAACACCGGGCAGTTGGCGGCGGTGTCCTGGGTCGGGCCTTGACCGCTCAGCAGCGCGATCTCGCTGGCCAGCGAGGACGACGCGACCCCGTAGTACTGGCTGATGAGCTCGCCCTGCTTGCGCACGGTGCCGGAGAGATAGGGATGGCCCTTGGTCGTCGCAAACGACTGCTCGAAGCCCTGACCCGAGAGCATGATCAGGAAGACGTGCTTGATCGGCGGGAGTGTCACCGCGGCCGACCCGTTGCCCGCGCCGCCGCCAGCACCGGTGCCGGTGCCGGTGCCGGTGCCGGTGCCGGCAGGTGTCGTGTCCGCAGGCGACCCTGCTTCGGAGGGTGCGGGCTGGGTGATGGTCTCGGTGATCACCTGTTGGGGGCCGCCGCCTCCGCCGCCTCCGCCACCACCCCCGCCGCCGGAGGCCGCCGGCGCGGGCGCCGCCGCCGGAGCGGGAGGAAGGTTGACCACGAAGTTGCGCGCGAGGGACTCGACGCCGCCAGGCTGGGTGAGGGCCCCGGCCACCACCCCGAATGACAGCATCGCCATCACCGCCAGCGACGCCACCCTCGGCGTCGGCAGCTGGCGGCCGAACCGCGGGCGCGGCTCAGGCGGCGCCGGGAGCTTCTCGATCACCGGGGCGGGCGGCACGCGCATGTCGCGCAGTGTCCAATCCACCGCCGTGGGAAGCGGTCCGCGCCGCGTGCCACAGCTCACGCAATAGCGCTGATCGGTCGCCAGACGCGTACCGCAGTTGGTGCAGTCTCGTCCGATGCCCGCGTTCATAACCCGGCCGCTGTGGTCGTCCGTGTCCATATCTACGCCTGAGTGTGTCCGGTGAACGGCGACGGGATGTGAATATCCAGAACCCCGCATGCTCTCACTGGTTGCATGCGGTCTGCAGAACTGGTCACAGGTTGTTCACAACTGACCGTGGTCGCCGCCATACGCTAGCTCAAGCCCATGCCGCCGACCCGACGAGTGCGATGAGCCTCGGCCCCGAACGCTCCGATGTCGCCGCACCACCTGTGATGGCGGGTACCCCCACCGGGGAGCCGACCCCGCAACTGTCGGTCGCGGGCACGAGCGATCACTGCACCAACTGCGGTGCTCCACTGGCCTCGGACCAGCGCTACTGCGTCAACTGCGGCGAGCGCCGTGGCAAGCCGCGGTTTGCCCTGGCCGCCCAGCACGAGGCCCCTGTCGCGCAGGCCACGACGACGACCTCCTCGTCCTCCTCGCCGCGCCGCCCGCGCACGTCGGCCGGCTTCAACCTCATCGCCGGCATCGCGACACTGTTGCTGGCGATGGGCGTCGGCGTGCTCATCGGCCACAGCAACTCCGGCAGCACCACCGCCAAGCAGGCGGCGGCGCCGAACATCACCATCAACGGTGGCGGCTCGGCCAACGGCTCCGCCAGTACCGCGGCGTCGACCGGCGCCACCGGCTCGGGCGGCGGGAACACCGGCTTGGCCAAGAAGTCCAAGAAGGGCAGCTCGACCAAGGCTGCCAAGTCGCCTGCGGTGTCCAAGGTCGTCGTCCAGAAGGCGCAGGAGGCCGCAAGTAAGGTCACCGGCGGCAGCGCCAAGACCGCGGGTGCGACGGCCCAGCAGGGCAGTTCGTGTGACAACGGGACGGCCGGCTGTCAGAACGGCAAGCTGACCGGCAACTACTTCGGCCAATGAGCAGCTCGTCGCCGAACGGGGAGACCGCCGAGACCGCGGTTCTGCGCCCCGCGCCGGCGCCCGCTGCGCAGACACCGCCGCCAACTGCGCAGACCCAGGCCCCGCCGCTGACCTCCAAGACGACGATCGGCGACGACCGCACCGTCGACCTGCGCCGGCGCCGCGACCAGCTCAACGCCCGGGTCGCGGAGCTGCAATGGGACCTCGGCGGGCTGGTCTATGAGATGGCCATCCGCAACCGGATCCGGGTCGAGGTCCTGGTGCAGCGCGCCGCGGTGCTCCAGGAGGCCGACGCCGAGCTGGGCGAGGTCGAGCGCATCCTGCGCCTCGAGGAGACCGGCATGGCCGGAGCGTGCGCCAACTGCGGCTCGCCGCACAGCGTCGGGGCCTCGTTCTGCTGGCAGTGCGGCCAGCCGCTGCTGGCCCAGGTCACCCCGGGATCGATCGGTTCCTAGCCGAACCGGCCGGTCACGTAGTCGCGGGTACGCGTGTCCACGGGGTTGCTGAAGATGACCTTCGTGTCGTTGTACTCAACGAGCGTCCCCACCTGCTCGTGCGGATCGAGCGAGAAGAACGCGGTCCGGTCGGCCACGCGCGCCGCCTGCTGCATGTTGTGGGTGACGATGACGATCGTGTAGCGGTGCTTGAGCTCGTGCATGAGGTCCTCGATCGACGCGGTGGCGACCGGGTCCAGGGCCGAGGCGGGCTCGTCGAGGAGGAGCACGTCGGGTTCCACGGCGATGGCCCGTGCGATGCACAGACGCTGTTGCTGGCCGCCGGAGAGACTCAGCGCGCTGACCTTGAGACGGTCCTTGACCTCGTCCCACAGCGCCGCGCCGCGCAGCGCTCGCTCGACTCGCTCGTCGAGGTTGCTCTTGAGCCCCAGGTTGCGCGGCGCCCACGCCACGTTGTCGTAGATCGACTTGGGGAACGGGTTGGGGCGCTGGAAGACCATCCCGATCCGCCGGCGCACCTCGACGCGGTTCGTGGCCCGGGCGTAGACATCGTGGCCGTGATAGAGCACCTGGCCGCCGATGCGGAACCCGGGGATCGAGTCGTTCATGCGGTTGAGGCTGCGGATGAACGTCGACTTGCCACACCCCGAGGGACCGATGACCGCCGTCACGAGATGGCGATAGATCTTCAGCGTCGTCCAGTCCAGCGCCTTCTTGGTCCCGTAAAAGACCGACATGTCGTGGATGTCGAACACGGTGGCGCGTGCCGGCTCCGGGCGCGCACCGGCGAGGCGGGGCGGCGGGGCCGGTACGGGCACCGCGGCCGTCGTCTGGATGCGCTGGCGTGGCACGACGTCCTGGTTGGGCAAGGCGCTGGTCACGTCTGGGTCCCGTTCGGTCATCCGGTGAGCTTGCGACGGCTGCGGGCCAGGAGGAACCTGGCACCCACGTTGGCGATGAGGATAAGCGCCAACAACACCAGGGCGGCGCCCCAGGCCGTCGCGAAGCCGGCGGGGTTGAGCGCCTCGGAGGCGGTGAGGATCTGAACCGGGACGTTCGGCATGGGGCCGAACGGGTTGAACGTCAGGTGGGGAGGTGCGGTGGAGTCGTTGACCAGCAGCGGCGCGGTCTCACCCGCGGCGCGCGCGACGGCGAGGATGGAGCCGGTGACGATCCCGCCCAGGGCGGTGGGCAGGACGACGGTGATGATCGAACGCCACCGGTCCACCCCCAGTGCGTCGGACGCTTCGCGCATGGGGGACGGCACGAGGCGCAGCACCTCCTGTGCCGAGCGCGCCACCAGCGGCAGCATGATGATGGCCAGCGCCACCGATCCGGCGAACCCGGTGTCCTTGTGCTGGGGCAGCGTGATCAGCCCGAGGATGAAGATGCCGATCACGATCGACGGGACACCCTGCAGCAGGTCAAGCCCCATGCGCAGCGCGCCGGCGATGCGTGACTTCGGCCGCGCGAACTCCGTCATGTAGATGGCGATGAGGACGCCGATGGGGACCGCGATCACCGCTCCGATCGCGACGATAATCGCCGAGCCGATGATCGTGGAACGGATGCCCCCACCGACGCCGTACTGCGACGGGTCCTGGATGAGGAAGTCGAGGCTGAGCACCGATGCACCCGACTTCACGACGTCAAAGACCACGATTCCCAGCGCGGCGACAGCGGCGAACGCGGCCGCAACCGCCATGCCCCGGGCGACCCGGCTGACGATCTGCCGGCGGCGCAGGTTGCCCGACGCGGTCAGCGGCGCCGTCGGGTCGTAGGGAAGCTCAGATGGCGCGGCTGACGTCATAGCGGCGCGCGATGCTACGCGCGAACAGGTTGGTGGCGACGCCGAGCACGAGGAGGATCAGCGCCAGGTAGAAGATCGCGTGGACCTGGAGTTGGTTCACCGGGTACTGGATGTCCTGGGCGATTCGCGCGGCCAGCGTGTTTCCGGTCAGAAACCACGACGCGTGAATCGTGGCGCCCGTTCCGACCACGGACAGCACCGCGATCGACTCGCCCAGGGCGCGCCCGAGTCCGAGCGTGGTGGCGGCCGCGACTCCGGAGATCGTCGAGGGCAGCACGACGCCGCGGATGACCTCCCATTGCGTCGCGCCCAGTGCCTCGGCGCCCTCCTTGAGCTCATTGGGCACCGTGAGGAACAGGTCGCGGCTGAGCGAGGAGATGATCGGCACGACCATGACGGTGAGGATCAGCCCGCCGGTGAAGAGGCTGAGCCCGGTCGTCTGGGGAGGCCCGAAGATGGGGAGGAATCCGCCGAAGGTGTTGTAGAGGAACGGCTCCACGTGAGCGTGGACCCACGGCGCGAGGAAGATGAGCCCCCAGAACCCGAGGATGACGCTGGGGATCGCGGCCAACATCTCCACCAACGGCCCCACGACCGTCCGCACCGCCCGCGGCGCGAGCATCGCCAGGTACAGGGCGATGGCGATCGACATCGGGACCGCGATCACCATCGCGATCACGGAGGTGACCGCGGTGCCGTAGAGCATGACCGCCGCCCCAAAGCGGTCGAAGTTCGGCGCCCACGCGGTGTGGCCGAGGAAGCCGAGCCCGAACTTGGCGATGGCCGGCCTCGCTCCGGAGATGACCTGGTAGGCGATCTCGAACAGGACGAGCGTGGCCACGAGTCCGGCGGCGAGGCACAGCGTGCCCAGGATGAGGTCGCCGCGGCTGCGCTCGGTGGCGCGCCGGTCGGCGACGAATCTCATCAAACGGCTTTTCGGGGCAGCGGAGGGAGCCGACATCGACGGCGCAGGCTAAAGAACGACGTCTGAAGCGCGCGGCGCCCGTACCCGCAATCACAACATCTCAAAACGCTGGTAACAACCCGGCAACAAGCGGGGGGTGCGCGATCCGCATGCTAGTGCTGCTCGCAAGGTCGGCCGGGCCAGCACGGGCGCATTGTCTCCAACTCGAAAGGGCCTCAACCTTGAAAGGCTTTGCTTTCCAACACAGGAAGCTTGCGTCGGTGTCCGCTGCCGTCCTGGCCGTCGGTGCATCGGCGGGCTTCATCTCCACCGCGGCCGCGTCTGCGGCCGGCGGCACGCTGAACGGTGCCGGGTCGACGCTGGTCGCTCCGCTGGAGGCCGAATGGGCCGCCGCGTTCAACAGCAAGACCGGTAACACGGTCAACTACAACCCGGTGGGATCAGGCACCGGTATCGCGGACATCACCGGTCGTACGGTGGACTTCGGTGCGTCCGACGCTCCGTTGAGCTCGTCGCAGGCATCGTCGTGCAACGGCTGCGTCCAGATCCCGTGGGCGTTATCGGCGACGGGTGTCGGTTACAACGTCCCTGGGGCGGGCAAAAAGCTGCACCTCACGGGAACCGTCCTGGCGCAGATCTACATGGGTCAGATCACCACCTGGAACAGCCCCGCGATCGCCAAGATCAACAAGGGCGTTCACCTGCCAAACCTGAAGATCACCCCGGTGTTCCGCTCCGACGGTTCCGGTGACACCTACGCGTTCACCAACTACCTGAGCTCGATCAGCTCGTCGTGGCGCAGCAAGATTGGCGTGGGCACCTCGGTGAGCTTCCCGACCGGTGCGTCGGGCAAGGGCAACTCCGGCGTTACCGCGGTGCTCCAGGGCACCCCGGGCTCGGTCGCCTACATTGCCGTGTCCTACCTGATCGCCCACCAGCTGCCGGCGGTCGCCATCCAGAACAAGGCCGGCAAGTTCGAGTATCCGAACCTGTCGAACATCGAGAACGCCGCGGCCGTGGTCAAGCACGTGCCGAGCACCGGTGCGCTCAGCATTGTCAACCCGCCCAAGAGCGCGAAGATCGCGTACCCGATCTCCACGTTCACGTACGTGATCGCTCCGCACAACGCAGCCCAGAAGCCACTGCTGAAGTCCTTCATCCAGTACGCACTGGGCTCCGGTCACACCTTCGGCGCGAACCTGGACTTCGCTCCGCTTCCCAAGGTCGTGGTCAAGGCCGACAAGGCGGCGGCCAACAGCCTCTAGGGCACAACGTCAATCGCGGCTCCCGCTACGGCGGGAGCCCCCGGCCCGGTCAGGCGGCGATCTCGCCGCCGGCCGGGCCGCGTCGCGTGCAGGGTGCCGCTCGGCTCATGTGGTCGCGCAGGCGGGGACCTTCAATGCCTGCCACGCCGCCTTGGCCCGCTTCTCCGCCGGAGCGAGTTGTGTCTGCAGCGTCTTGATCGCGACGATCGGGTCGTTGCCGGCCTTCAGGCCCGTGAGTGAGGACCGCAGCACCTTGAGCTCCTGCTCAGTCGCAGTGCGCGCGGCGCGGAAGTGCACTCCAAGCGTCCCGCCGGGGTGCATGGCCGACAGCGCGGTGACCTCGGGTTGCAGCGCCGCGATCCCGCCGCGCAGAAAGGACGCGCCCTGCGACGGGACCTGGGGCGTGGGGATCGCGTTGAGGCGCTGGGCGGCCACCGTGCAGACGTGTTCCGCGCCGGTGCGCAGTTGACGGGCCGACACCTCGCTCGAGCCGCCGCAGCCGGCCGCCGCCAGGACGAGCGCCAGCGCCGGCAGGCACGCCCGTCGCCTGCTCACGACAGCTCGACCCCGAGCAACCCTTCCAGCTCGGCGATCGTCTGCCCCGCCTCGACGTGGCGCACGGTGGCCATCCCCATCTCGCGTGCGGGCTTGAGGTTGAAGGGGAGGTCGTCCACGAACACGCATTCCTCCGGCGCGAGGCTGACGGCGCGCGCGCCCATGGCGTAGATCTCCGGCGTCGGTTTGCGCAGGCCGACGTCGCCGGAGATGACCACGCCGTCGAAGAGCTCGGCCAGCAGGGCGCGGTCATAGGTCGCCGCGCCCCACGAGTTGGAGATCAGCCCGGTGCGGATCCCGGTGCCGCGCGCGCGGCGCACCGCGGCGAGCATCACCTCGTCGGGGCCGGCGCCGGCGAACATCCTTGCGATCAGCTGCTTTGGGGCGACGCCGAGGATCGCGGCGAACCCCCGCTCGAAGTCGGGCTCGGGGAGCGTTCCGGTCTCCAGCCCCACCAGAAGCTCGCGGCTCGCCGGGTCATTGCGGAAGAGATCGCGGACGGTGTCCATGGACAGGCCCTCGCGCTCGCAGAAGACGCCAAAGGACGCGAACACATCGGTGGTCATGACCCCGCCCCAGTCGACGAGGAGCCCCCGCCTCGGGGTTGCCACTAGCGGTGGCCCCTCACTCAAACCCGTTACGCGTGACGTCGAGGGCGCGCCGGGCCAGCTCGACGACCCCCGAGCCGAACGTCTTCAGCCATGGGTCGTCGGTGGTGCCCATCATCGCGCGCTTGTAGTTGCCCTCCATGAAAACCGAGGCCTTCCACATCGCCAGCGCCACGTACCAGTCCATCGAGCTGACCCAGCGGCCCGAGCGCTCCTCGTAGCGGGCCACCAGCTCCCGGCGGGTGGGGAAGCCCGGGCGGTCGGTGACCGTGTGCATGGCGAGACGGCTCTTGTCGTCGCCGGCCTGGGCCCAGTGGAGCATCATGTAGCCAATGTCGGCGAGCGGGTCGCCGATCGTCGCCATCTCCCAGTCCAGGATCGCAGCCAGGCGCGGCGGGGCCTCGTCGGCGAACATCGTGTTGCCCAGGCGGTAGTCGCCGTGCACGATCGTCGCCGGCGGTGACTGCGGAATGTTTTCGGCCAGCCACGCGCCCACCTCATCGAGCTCTGAGATCTCACGCGTGCGGTTGTGCTCCCACAGTCCGTTGAATCTCCGCAACTGGCGCTCCAGGTAGCCGGTCGGCTTCCCGAACCCCTCCAGTCCCAGCGTCGTCCAGTCGGTCGCGTGCAGCTCCACCAGCCCGTCGATCAGCTCGTCGGCGATGACCGCGCGATGTGCGGGCGTGTCGAGCGGCCCCGGGATCTGGTCGGTGATGACGTCCCCGCGGACGCGCTCCATGACGTAGAACGGCGCACCGATCACCTCGAGGTCGGCGCATACGGCCAGCACCCGCGGCGTGCGCACCGACGTGGGCTCCAGCGCACTGAGGAGTCGCGCCTCGCGCAGCACGTCATGGGCGCTGGGGGGCAGGGGCCCCCGCGGCGGCCGGCGCAGGATGACGTCAGTGGACAACCCGAAGGTGACATTGGAGTGCCCGTCGCCCACCGGCACCGCCGTGAGGTCGCTCGGGCCCTCGAGGCCGTTGGCGCGCAGGAACTCGCGCAGCGGCTCGAGCACCAGCAGGGGCTCGCGGTCGTTGGCCGCGCCCTCGACATGGGTGGCGACGATGTCGTCTGGGGCGAGCGTCGCGCTCATCGGTGCCGGAGGGTACCGGTCGCGCCGGTATACCTCGCCGGCAGAGACGGCCGCGGCCCCTCGCCCGCGGCTGTTCCGCCGCCGGATGCCTACGCTCAGGCGGCGACCGGCGTGCGGCCGCTGACCTCGCGGTCAAACCGCCAACCCGTCAGTTGGTCCCGGGAGCCGGCCAGCCCGGTCACGATGGCGCCGGTGTCGCGCTCGATGGCGGCCATCAGAGCCGCCAGGCGATCGCGCAGTTCGACGCCCGCCACCGAGTCGTCATACGCCCAGTTGGCGTCGACGTCCTCGATGAGCACCGTGACACGCGTGGGGTGCAGGCGCGAGATCTCGCTGATCAGGTCTGTGTCGTTGTCCGAGGGTCCGAAGATGGCAAGAAGGTCACTCATGGAAATCAGTCTTCTGATCATGCGTAAAGCGAAACTGAAGAGCCGTGAACAATTCGAAACCTTTGTCTAAGACCTTCTTTTAGATGGTCGAGCCCGCGGGGCGTGAGTAGCCTCTTAAAGGCATGCCAGAGCTACCCGAAGTGGAGATCACCGCCCGGCTTATCGGGGCCGCCGTCGCCGGCGCCCAGATCGAGTCGGCGATGGCCCCTGGGATCAACGCGCTGCGCTCGTTCGACCCGCCGCTGAACGCGATCGAAGGCCGTGCGCTGACCGGCATCACGCGACGCGGCAAGCTCTTCGTGGTCGGCGTCGAGGATGACCTCTCACTGGTCATCCACCTGATGTCGGCGGGGCGCCTGCAGCTGTTCGATACGCGCGCGTCGCTGCGTGACCGCACCTCGCGGCTGCTCGTGCGCCTGGACGACGGCCGCGAGCTGCGCCTGCGGGAGTTCGGCACCAAGCAGGCCGCCTGGGTCAAGCTGCTCACCCCCGAGGGCGTCGAGGCCGAGGAGCACATCGCCACGCTCGGCCCCGAGGCCTACCCTGACCCGCCGGACCTCGGGCCGCTGCTCGATGCTCCCCGCCCGCTGCACGGGCTGCTGCGCGATCAGCGCGTGATCGCCGGCATCGGACGTTCGTGGGTCGACGAGATCCTGCACGAGGCCAAGCTGTCGCCGTTCAAGCGCGGCTCGGAGCTCTCCGACGAGGAGGCCGCGCGTCTGGGCGAGGCGATCGTCTCAGAGCTCGGTCGCGCCCTCGCCCACTACGAGGAGCACCTCACGCTCCCCATCCCCGACAAGCTGCCGATGCCGCTGCGGGTCCACCGGCGCAACGGGGAGCCGTGCCCCCGCTGCGGTGATCAGCTGGAGGCGGTCTTCTACGAGGACTACGTCATGTGTTACTGCCCGACGTGCCAGACCGACGGCAAGCTGCTCAAGGACCGGCGGCTCTCCCGGTTGCTCAAGTAGCGGCCGTCACGCGGCCGGCTCGCCGTCGCGCATCCCGTAGGCGGGATCGAGCGCCGAGCGCAGCCGCCGGGGCGTGGATCTCTCCAGCACGCGGCGGGCATGCTCGGCGACCTCGCCCGCCGGCGCGAACCACACTCCGCCGAGCTCCCGGGCGAAGGCCACGAACTTCCCGATGTTCCGCGATCGGGCCGGCCGACCCGATAGGAACGGGTGCATCGTGAGCACCTGCAGGCACCCCTCCTCGCGAAACGCCTCCAGCTCGCCCTGCCAGATCTCCAGGAGCTTGCTGGGCGGCTCCAGGCTGTCGCCCAGAGGCGGATCGATGAAAAACCCGTACTGCTCCCAGTCGTCAAAGGACCAGTGGACGGGCAGCTCCACCAACGTCCCGGCGTCGGAGTCCAGCAGGTAGGGGACGTCGTCGTCCATCAGGCTCGAGTCGTAGCGAAAGCCGGCGCCGGCCAACAGCTCGGGCGACTGGAGGCTGAGCTGCCACCACGGGGCGCGGTAGCCCACCGGCCGGGTACCGGTGAGTGGCTCGAGCACCTCCGCCGCGCGCTCGATGATGGCCCGCTGCTCGGCCACCGCCAGATCGAGCGGCAGCTCGTGCATGTATCCGTGCCACCCGACCTCATGGCCGTCGGCGACGATCCGCCGGATCGTGTCGGGGTAACACTCGGCGGTGAAGCCGGGAACGAAGAACGTCGCCCGGATCTCCGCGCGGCGCAGCTGCTGCAGCAGCCGCGGCACGCCCACGCGCGGCCCGTACGCCTGATGGCTCATCGTCGTGGCGTGGCTGGCGTATTTGGGGTCGACCTGCAGGACCGCCGACTCCGCGTCGACGTCGAAGGAGATGACGCAGGCGCACCGGTTGCCGTCGGGCCAGGCGAAGCGCGGCTCGCTCATCCCACTGCCACCGGCTCGCGCCGCAGCTCGTGGCAGGAGCAGTGCACGCCGCCGCCCGCCAGGGCGAACTGGTCGTACTCGATCGCGGTCACCTCGAAGCCCTCGGCCTCGAGCTGGGCGTTGACCGTGGTGTTGTGGGCCATGGAGAGGATCCGCCCGCCGCCCAGGTTGACCAGGTTGCCGCCGAGCTTGACGCAGTCGCGGTAGGCGACGGGGATCCAGCTCACGCCGCGCGCGCGTAGGAAGTCCAGCACGTAGTCCTCCAGCGCGTCCTCGCACACCAGGGCGTACTTCTCGGCCAGCATCACCAGGGTCGCGTCGAGGTGGACGAACTGAGGCGCCAGCGGCACCGTCAGCGCCTCCCAGCCCTCCGCCTCCATCCAGCCGGCCACCTGCTCGGCGCCCTCCTTGGTGGAGCGGTTGCCGGCGTAGCCCAGCACCACCACGCCCGGCTCGATGATTCCGAAGTCGCCGCCCTCGAAGTGTCCGGCGGTGACCCAGTTCCAGATCGGGATCCCCTCGCGGGCAAAGAACGAGGCCACCACGGCGTAGTCGCGCCGGCGCGGCGGGGTTTGAATGCTCGCCACCACCGGGCCCCACGGGGTCATGAAGCTGGAGTCGCGCGCGTACACGCTTGACGACAGCCCCTCGTCGGCGTCGAGGAAGTGGCACTGCACGCCGGCCTGGCGGAAGACGTCCACCATCTCGCGGTGCTGGGTGAGCGCTCGCTCCTGGTCGAACTGGAGCCCGGAGCGCTCCATGTTGGCGAACGTCACCGCCGAGATCGCGTTGAGTGGCACCCAGCGGAAGTGGTCCGGGCGCGCCAGCAGCACATCGGTGAGGACCCCGGTCTGATTGTCGACCCCGAATGCCGTGCCGGTCGTGCTCATGGGCGCGCGATCCCGGCCCGCGGCCTGTCCTCCACGGGGGCACCGGTCGCGACCGCGCTGGGCCGGGTGCGCCCCAGCACCCAGTAAGCCCCGCCGGCGGCCAGGATCGCCGCCAGCCAGGAGAAGTCGACGCCGTTGGTGGCGCGCGACAGCGGGCCCTGGAACAGCGAGGCGCTGCCGTACTCCCACACCCACCCGGCGATGAGCCCGAGCAGCAGCGAGATCAGCGCCGGCCACCGGATGTCGCCGTACCGCGAGGTCTGGGGATCGTCGAACAGGGCCTCCACGTCGGTGTGGCCCCGGTTGATGACGAAGTAGTCGAGCAGGATGATCGCGCCCCACGCTGCCGTCCAGATCACGAATGAGTTCATGTAGTTGGTGAACGAGGTGGCGAAGGTGCTGGAGGCGAGAAAGGCGATCAGTACGCCGCTGGCGATGATGCCGGTGAGGACGCTGCCCACCCAGCGCTTGAGCTTGATGCCGCCCGCCAGCATGCACAGCGGCGCCGAGTAGACCGACTCGATGTTGACCGCCACGGCCCCGTGGATGATCACGATCAGGACGGGGATGGTCATCACGCCAAACAGCGACGCCACCAGCTCGGCGGGATCGGCGTTGACGGCTGAGCTCGCCATCGCCGCACCCAGCACGCCGAGCCAGATCATCGGGATGTAGGTGCCGACCGCCGAGACCCAGTACAGCTTGCGTTCGGTCACGTCCGGGCGCGTGAAGCGCGAGTAGTCCGAGGCCCATGCCACCCACGAGAAGCCCCAGCCGATCCCGACCGCGGTCATGAACTCGGTGCCCGCGGTGAGCAGGCCTGAGCCGTGGACGGTGGAGTGCGTCCACAGGATGTGTCCCTTGACGAAGGCCAGCACCGTCATGATGCCCATGATCAGTGCGAGTACCGGCACGGTCCACTTCTCGAACGTGCGGATGGCGTAGAAGCCGAGCGTGCCCACGATGAGCTGGAAGACCATGATCACCCCGGCCACGATGTACTCGACGGTGTGGTTGTTGGGGAGCCCCAGTTTGTGCAGGCAGTAGGTGGCGAGGCTGAGCACGACGTAGGTGTTCAGGCCGATCCAGGAGAGCGTGATCAGCGCCTGCAGGATCGAGGGTGCGTTGTTGCCGCGCCGCCCGAAGGCCATGCGTCCGAGGGCGAGCTGGGAAACCCCGGTCCGCTTCCCCATGAGCGTGAAGAAGCCGAAGATCAGCGCGCCTGCGGCCTGGCCCACCAGCATCAGCGCGATCGACTGCACCAGGCTCAGACCGAGCTCGGGCCCGATGGCCCCGACGACCCAGCTGGTGGGCGTGATGTTGGCGCCGAACCAGATCCAGAACTGCTGCCACGACGTCGAGTCGCGGTCGCCCTCGGGGATGGGCTCGATGCCGTGCTGGTCCACCGACAGCGCCTTTTCGAACTCGTTGCGCTCAGCCACACCGCTCGTCGACATGCTCCTCTTCTCCTCGGATCTGCGATTGCTCGTCGCGGCCCGTGACCGCGAAGGTCCCGGTGGCGTTCACCGGCCTGCCCTGTGATGCCTGCCTACCCCATCTCCGCAGCGCCGCCACCTGGAGGGGCCCGGCGTCGAGGCTGCGCAGGAGCTCCGCCATGAGGCGGGCTCGGGGGACCAGGCTCGAGACGAGCAGGTGCTCCTGCGCAGTATGAAACGCTTCGCCGCAGACGCCGATGCCGTCGAGCGTGGGGACGCCCAGCGCGCCAGTGAAGTTCCCGTCGCTGCCTCCCCCCACGGTTCCGTGCCCTGGATTGAACCCGATCCGGTTGGCCAGTGTGCGCGCGCGCTCGTACAACTTCAGGCTCTCCGGGGTGGGCGCAAACATCGGGCGGACCGGCCCGGGCGTGATCTCGAGCCGGATGCCGGGGGTCAGCGCGCGCAGCCCGCGCAGCCGCCGGCGCACGCCATGGAAGTCCTCGTCGGTGGAGGTGACGGCCAGCACCTCGGCCTGGCACCGCTCCGGCACGACGTTGACGAACGTCCCCCCGTTGACGACGCCGACGCTCACGGTGATGTCGCGCTCAGCATCCGAGAGGGATTCGATCGCCGGGATCTGGGCGGCGATCTCCCGGATCGCGGACGCCCCGTGCCCTCCCGCGCCGCCGGCATGCCCCGGAGCTCCGCGGGCCTCGACGACGAACCGCTGAAACGCCCAGCGCCCGGTGATGAGGTTGCCGCGGTCCTGCGCGGGCTCGGGCACGAGCACGTAGTGGTGGCGACACGCCTCCGCCTCGATCAGCGTGCGCGTGGTGGGGCTGCCGATCTCCTCGTCGGGGATGAACAGGAAGGTGACGGGCAGCCGGGGCGCCTGGCCGTCGTCGAGCAGCGCGCCGAGAGCGTAGGTCGCCAGGAACGCCCCACCCTTCATGTCGTAGGCCCCGGGCCCGAAGAAGCGGTCGCCGTCGCGGCGGAGGCGCTCGCTCGCCGACCCCAGCGGATGGACGGTGTCCAGATGAGCCAGGACGAGGATGCCCGGCTCGTCAGGGCCGATCCGGGCCAGCACCGTGTCGCCGAGCCCCTCCCGGCCAGGGTGTCGCGTGATCGTGGCGCCCAGCCCGTACATGACCGCCGCGGCAGCGTCCATCATCCGGTTGACGGCCTCCCCGTCGTGGGTGGGGCTGTCGATCTCGACCCACCGCGCGATGCCCTCGAGCATCTCCTGCTCGTTGAACAGATCGGCGGGGACCGAGATGCTCACTACCGCACGCCCCCCGGGCGCATCCGGCCGGCGTTGCCCTCGAAGGCGACCAGCAGCGTGCGCAGGATGCGGGTGAGCCCATCGCGCGTGTCGGAGTCCAACGGACCCAGCAGCTCGGTCTCGTTGACCACGTGAGCGTCGATGGCCGCCTCCTGCAGCTCCCGACCCGCCTCGGTGAGGGCGACCACCACCCCGCGGCCGTCGGTCGCGTCCGGCGTGCGGATGACCAGCCCGCGCGCCTCGAGGCGCTCGACGAGCTTGGTCATGCCCCCGGAGCTCAGCAAGAGCCCGCGGCTCAGCTCGGTGGGCGACAGCGCGTGGGGCTCGCCGCGGCGCCGCAGCGCCGACAGCGCGTTGAACTCAGAGATGCTCAGGCCGAAGCGGCCCAGCTCGAGCTCGACGTCCCGCTCCAGGTAGTGCGCGACGCGCAGGATGCGACCGATGAGCGCCATCGCATCGGTGTCGAGCGACGGGTACTCCTGCGCCCACTCGCGGATGATGCGGTCGACGTGGTCCTCGTCGGGTGTGCGGGGCAGGCTCATGCGGCCGCCCGTGAGATCGGCAGGGTCACGCAGCGCACCGCGCCGCCCCAGGCACTGAGGTGCTCAACGTCGATGGGGATCGGCTCCATACCGTGACGCTCGAGCTCGCCGCAGATGCGCTCCAGGCGCACATCGATGAGGTGGCGCCGAGCATCGAGGTTCATCCCGACGGTGGCGAGCATCCGCGTCTCGTCCTCGGTGATCTCGATCACGTCCCAGTCGGCGATGGGGGCGGGCAGCGCGCCGCCCAGGGCGGGCAGGTAGGCCATCGCCAGCCCCTCGCGCAACAGGCACATGACGCCGAGCAGGTGCAGCCACGTGCCGCTGACCGCGACGGGGTGGACCCGGTAGCCGAAGGGCTCCAAGTAGCGCCGCAGCCACGCCGAGCCGGCGGCGTTGGAGGTGAGTTCGGTATTGCCGCAGAGAACGTCGCGGCCGGCGATGATGATGTCGCCGCCTTCCAGGAACGGCCCCGCGCCCTCGTCCCCGGCCACCCCGAGCTCCGCGCGCGGGCTGGCCACGTGACGGACCTCAGGGTCGGCGTCGATGAACGGCTGCAGGACAGCGCGCGTCGCCCATGCCTCCTTGCGACGAAACGGCCGGCGGATGCACGTCTCGATCACGTGCTCGCCCAGCACATAGATGGGATCCGCCGGGTAGAGGAGGCTCGCGCCGTCCTGGAGCTCGCCCAGGTAGGCCTGCTCGGTGGGTGCAAACGGCCGCGGCCGCAGCACGGTGACGCCGTGGTGGGTGAATGTGTCGGCGACGCGCTGCACCGCCTCGGTGAGCTGCTCCCAGAGATGCGGGGCGCTTGCCCGCACGTCGACCGAGCTGTCGGGCGGGGCGCTTGACAACAGCTCGGCGATCTCGCCGGTCAGGTAGCGGATGTTGCGGTTGAACGCGGGATACCGCAGCCCGTCCGTTCGTCCGACGACCACGGCGTCGAGGCGACCGTATTCGCTATGGCAGCCCAACTCAAACGAGGGCGTCGTCGTCACATTCCCCTCCTTCGGGTCCTGTGGGTGTATATCTCGACCGATAGCTTTCTGTCAAGATAATTCGCGCGCATCATGACCCTGGCGCCGCTCGGGTAGGGTTCGGGCCATGGCACTGAATCCCGGCGACCCCGCCCCCGACTTCACCCTCCCCGACCAGGACGGTAAGTCAGTCTCGCTGTCGGGCCTGCGCGGCAAGACCGTCGTCCTCTACTTCTATCCCAAGGCCGACACCCCGGGCTGCACCACCCAGGCCTGCGGCGTGCGCGACCACAGGGCCGACTACGAAGCCGCCGACGCCGTCGTGCTGGGCGTGTCCCCCGACGCGCCCAAGAAGATCGCCAAGTTCGTCGACAAGTACGACTTGGGCTTCACCCTGCTGGGCGACGAGGACCATTCGGTCGCCGAGGCCTACGGCGTGTGGGTCCAGAAGTCGATGTACGGCCGGGAGTACATGGGCAACGAGCGCACCACGTTCGTGATCGCACCCGACGGCACCATCAAGGACATCCTGCACAAGGTCAAGCCGGCCGAGCACGACGATCTCGTGCTGGCCGCGATCGGCTAGATCGCGGCTACTGCAGGCCCTCGCGCGCTTCGCGCACGAGCGTTACGGCCTCGGGGAAGATGACCGCCATCACGGACCGGAGCTGCTCGGCCTGCTGTTCGGTGGTCCCCTGAATGTTGGCGCGGTTCATGGCCGCGACCGTCAGATCGACGGCGAGCTTGATGGCGTTGTCGGCCCAGGCCAGACGCTGCGCGCCCTGCATCTGCTCGGCGAACTCGCCGAGCCGGCGCTGCAGATCGTCCGGGTCTCCGAACAGACCGCCGAATCCACTTCCTTCCATGTCTGCAATGGTAGCTGGCCCCCGAGTCCGCCTCGTGCGGCACCCCGGCAACCGCGCGGTCGCGCACACCGATCCCGACTAGCATTGGGCGCCCGATGAGCCCCGACGAGGCCCTGCTCTACGAATCACGCGTGCGCTCGCGGCAGGTCGCGGTGGCGGTCGTCGCCGGCGTCTGCCTGATCCTCGCCTCGATCATCCAGCTCAGCGGCCCACACACCAAGGTCGACGAGCTGACCATCGACCTGCTGGTGGCCAACCAGCGGTTCCCGCTGGACCTCATCTCCGCGGTGCTCAACGCCATCGGCTCGCTGGCCATCGCGTGGACCCTGTTGTTCCTCTTCGGCGCGGCGCGCGCCCGCAACCCGGACAAGGCCCGCCCCTACATCAGGATCCTCACGCTGATCGGTGGCGGGCTCGCCGCGCTGTCCGGCGTCGTCTACGCGATCGTCGTCGCGATCAAGGTCCACGAGTTCGCCACCACCGGCTCACAGACCTATGCCGAGGCCAACCACCTGACCAGCGGCGCCGGGCTGCTCGGTCTGCAGCTCCTCGGCCAGGCGGCCGCGCTGCTGGTGGCCGTCGCCTTCGTCCTCGTCTCGATGCAGGCCATGAACGCGGGCCTCCTGACGCGCTTCATGGGCTATCTGGGGATGTTCGCCGGGGCGCTCGTGCTCTTCCAGATCATCCAGGTGCCGGTGGTCCAGACCTACTGGCTGCTCGCCGTCGCCTACCTCATCTCCGGTCGCTGGCCCACCGGCGTCCCGCCGGCCTGGCGCTCGGGCCGCGCCGAGCCGTGGCCGTCCTCGTCGGAGATGCGGGCCCGCCGCGCCTCTCAGATGGATGATCGTCGCCAACGCGGGGCCAAGAAGCCGGAGCCCGCAGCTCCCGATGAGGACCGCGAGCCCGCCGTCACTCCGGGCGACGGCCGCACCCGGGCCACGACGCCCAAGCGCAAGCGCAAGCGCCGCAACTGACGCCCGCTCGACCCCGGGCGGTCGCCGTTCGTCGCCGCTCAACGACCGTTCAGCGGGGCGGTGCGACCGCCCGCCGATCTTGGCTTTGCGCGAAGCGCCGCCTTTGCGAGCTTTCGCGTCCGTCTCGTCAACTCACGTAGGAGGAGAGATGGAAGCAGCCAACCTGCCGTCGCGCGAGGCGGACGTCGCCCCTGCGGCGGACCCAACGGGCCGCTCAGTAACCTGGGCGCCGGCAGACCCGGGGCCGCTGGGCCTCGCCGCCTTCGCCGGCACCACGTTCATGCTCAGCCTCATCAATGCTGGCCTCGTGGGAACGCAAAAGTTGCCCGGGGGCGGCCTGTTGCCGATGGTCGCCGCCCTGGCGCTCGCCTACGGCGGCGCCGCTCAGTTGCTGGCGGGGATCTGGGAGTTCCGTACCGGCAACACGTTCGGCGCGGTGGCGTTCTGCTCCTACGGCGCGTTCTGGATCTCGTTCTTCTTCATCGTCCAGTCCGTCGGGAAAAACGCTCCGGCCGAGGTGTTCAGCGGGTTGGGGCTGTACCTGTGGATGTGGGGCATCTTCACCGCCTACATGTTCATCGCCTCGCTACGCACGACCGGCGCCGTCGCGATCGTGTTCCTGCTGCTCGCGATCACATTCATCGTGCTCGGCATCGGTAACTCGGCGCTGGCCGGAACATTGAAGGCCACCAACGGGACGATCAAGCTGGGCGGCTACATCGGGCTCGTGACGGCGATCGCGGCGTGGTACGCCTCGTTTGCCGCGGTGCTGAACTCCACGTTCGCCAGGACCATCCTCCCCGTCGTCCCGCTCCGGCGCTGACGAGAGGGGCCTCCGGGCCGACTCGAGTGGGGTACAACTAGACAAGACATAGCCGCGCATGTCGCGGCCAGCCCGGGCGCCGGCAGCCCCTGCCGGCGCCCGTTGCTGTCCCCTCGTGCGTGGAGGCCAAGGGTTTACAAGGAGAGGCTTGTATGGCAGACACGGCATCGACCAGTGAGGGCACCCTCGAGCAGCAGCTTGAGGAGATGCTGCAGATCGAGACGTTCGATCCGCCCGAGGCCTTTCGCGATCACGCGCTCCTGAGCGATCCGGCGGTGTATGAGACGGCCGACGCCGACTGGAAGGGTTGGTGGATCGAGCAGGCTAAGAGCCTGCACTGGTTCAAGGAGCCCACCACTGACGTCAATGAGTCAAACCCGCCGTTCTACAAGTGGTTCGAGGACGGCAAGATCAACGCCTCCTACAACTGTCTGGACCGCCACGTCGAGGCCGGCCAGGGCGAGAAGGTCGCCTATCACTGGCGTGGTGAGGAGGGCGAGGAGCGCGACATCACCTACGCGGACTTGCACCGTGACGTGCAGAAGCTCGCCAACGCGATGAAGGACCTGGGCATCGAGAAGGGCGACGTCGTCGGGATTTATTTGCCGATGATCCCCGAGGTGGTGGTGTCCATGCTGGCCTGCGCGCGCATCGGCGCGCCGCATAACGTGGTCTTCGGGGGCTTCTCGCCGGACTCGGTCAAGGAGCGCATGGAGTTCTCTGAGGCCAAGGCGCTGATCACCGTCGACGGCGCCCGGCGTAAGGGCAAAACCGCGCCGATCAAGGAGGCGGTGGACAGGGTGATGGGCGACGTGGAGTCGATCGAGCACATCATCGTGGTCAAGTCCACCGGCACCGACTGCGACATGCAGGAGGGCCGTGACGTCTGGTATCACGAGATCTGCGACGCGGCCGACCCCGAGTGTCCAGCGGAGGAGCTTGATGCCGAGCATCCGCTCTACATCCTTTACACCAGCGGCTCGACGGCCAAGCCCAAGGGCATTCTGCACACCACCGGCGGTTATCTCACGGGTGTCAGCGCCACGCACAAGTACGTGTTCGACCTCAAGCCCGACGAGGATGTGTACTGGTGCGCCGCTGACGTGGGGTGGGTCACCGGCCACTCCTACATCGTCTACGGGCCGTTGTGCAACGGCGCTACCTCGGTGATGTGGGAGGGCGCGCCTGACTATCCCCACAAGGGCATCTGGTGGGAGATCGCCGAGCGCTACGGCGTGACGATCTTCTACACCGCGCCGACGGCGATCCGCGCCTGCATCAAGTGGGGCGCTGAGCACGTCGAGAAGGCCGACCTGTCCAAGCTGCGCCTGCTGGGCTCCGTCGGCGAGCCGATCAACCCCAAGGCATGGCTGTGGTACTACAAGGTGGTCGGTGGCGAGCGCTGCCCGATCGTCGACACGTGGTGGCAGACGGAGACCGGCGCCATCATGATCAGCCCACTGCCGGGGATCGTCTCGACCAAGCCCGGCTCGGCCACGCGCCCGCTGCCGGGGATCCTCGCCGACGTGGTGGACGAGCGCGAGGGCAAGCCGCTGGACGAGGGCCAGGGCCTGCTGGTGATCAGGCGGCCGTGGCCGTCGATGCTGCGCACCCTCTATAAGGAGGAGGACCGGTTCATCGAGACCTACTTCTCCAAGTTCGACAAGACGACCTACGTCGTCGGCGACGCCGCTCGCAAGGACAAGGACGGCTACTTCTGGGTCATCGGGCGCATCGACGATGTGGTCAACGTGTCCGGGCACCGGCTGTCGACCGCGGAGGTCGAGTCGGCGATCGTCTCGCACCCCAAGGTCGCCGAGGCGGCGGTCATCGGACAGTCTGACGAGGACACGGGGCAGGCCATCGCGGCGTTCGTCACCCTCAACGGGGACCTG
>DASXDW010000140.1:0-8081 GCA_036490435.1 Solirubrobacteraceae bacterium | reverse complement strand
GACGGCCTGGCTCTCATCCGCACGGTGGTCATCGATCGCGTGAAGAGCAACCCGGTGCCGATCGTGGCCCTGCTGCTCGCCTTCGTGCTCCTGCGCCGCAGGCGTCGTCGGAGCTAGAGCCCGCGCCTCGCCAGGCACCGCGCGACGTCGGCGACGAGGCCGTGTGAACGCTCGTTGATGTCGCGGCCCACGACCCTCATCACCTCGATCTTGGCGCGCCGTAGGTCGTTGTCCTTCCGGCGGTCTCGCTCGAACCGATAGCGCGACGAGTGAAACTGGTAGCCGTCCACCTCGAGGGCAAAGCGGGCGTCGGGCCAATAGAAGTCGAGCGTGTAGGGCCCGAACGGGAATTCGACCTGCGGGGCGGGCAGCCCAGCCTGTCGGATGAGGGCCAGCACCCGCTCCTGCATTTGTGAGCCAGTCATCGCAGACAGATCGTGCTCCTGCGCCAGCAGCGCCGCCAGCCGTGCGCGTCCGCGATGGCCGCCGGCGCGCTCGAGCACGTCGTGTACGTGCGAGAGCCTCACGGTCCGTTCGGTGATCCCGCGGTCAAAGGCCACCTCGAGCTGACGGTCGGTGGCGGACACGGCGATGTCGAGCAGCGTCCGTGCTGGCGAGGTGACCGGCAGCCCTTTGCGGATCCAGACGTCGTGGCTCTCGAGGATGCGGCTGCGGTGGACCCGGGTGCCGGGGTTGGTCGCGCCATCCCAGATGTCGACGACAACCTCGATCTCACGGGGAGCCGGTGTCCAGAGTCCCAACAACGCCGCTGCTGACCAATGGCTCAGAGCGCCGCCGTTGCGGACAGACAGCAGCGTCTCAGTCTCCGCCCCCAGCTCGACGGCGCCTTGGTGTCCGACGACAAAGACGCCTCGAAGGGAGTGGATCAAGCGGGCCCTGGAAACCCGCCATGCGACGCTCGATGAGCTGATGCCGATGGCCTCCAGTTGACGGCGGGCGATCCTGCCACGTTGGTGTGCTGCGACTGCAGCGATCCGCTCGTCCCTATTGCCGGATACCGACACCACAGAGCGCACACCCAGCACCTGGACGCGGTGTGCGTCAGAACCCGAGTCCCGCCGACGCACCAGAGCGCGCCGCGAGGGATCGGGGGGTGTGCGCTCTACGGCGTCGGAATCGGGGTCCACGCCCTCAGTGTGAGGGCAACTCTGGTGCTCAGCCCCTCGAAAGCCCGCCTTTTCACTCTTTTGTGACACTCGCACGAAAGTCGTCACAAGTGTGGGGCCCATCCTCATCTCACGCCGGGTGTGCTCGGCCCCCCGGTGGGCCTGCGACTACCCAGCTAAAGCGGCCACGAGGGCAGGGGGTAGTCAGTTTGCAACGGGCGCGGCGTAGACCGTGGCCACCTCAGAGCTCGGGGTGACGGCCTTCCCTCCTTCGATGCAGATGTAGCCGGGTAGACGCAGGCCCCACCAGGGGCCGAGCACACCCGGCGTCAGCTCCGCCGCGGAGGCTCGGACCAGTCGTCTGCGGGCAGCACCGCCACCAGCCCCGACGGGTTGATCATCGGGTGCGTTCGGTAGTAGTGGTTGCGGATCTCGTCAAAGGAGACCGTGTCCGCGACGCCCGGCCACTGGTACAGGTCCCGGGCGTACGGCCACAGGTGCGAGTACTCGGTCAGCTTGCGCAGCGAGCACTTGAAGTGGATCTGGTAGACGGCGTCGAAGCGCACGAGCGTGGTGAACAGACGCCAGTCGGTCTCCAGCGGCTCATCGCCGAAGAGGAAGCGCTGATCTGCCAGACGAGCGTCCAAGTCATCCAACGTCGCAAACAACCCGCGCACCTCTGCTTCGTACACAGACTGCCGGCGCGAGAAGCCGGCCTTGTAGACGGCGTTGTTGACCGTGTCGTAGATGTGGTGGTTGAGCGCGTCGATCTCGGAGCGCAGACGGTCAGGCACCAGCTGCACCGGGTGTGAGGCCAGCGGAGCGAACACGGTCGAGAGCATCCGCAGGATGTCCGCGGACTCGTTGTTGACGATCGTCGCGCGCTCGCGATCCCACAGCACCGGCACGCTCACCCGCGCCTCGTACGCCGGATCGGTGGCGTCGTAAGCCTGTGACAAGAACGTAAACCCGTTGACCGGGTCGTCGAAGCGATCGCCGGTGAACGCCCAGCCGCGGTCATCTCGCAGCGGGTTCACGAAGGACACGGAGATGGCGTCCTGGAGTCCCATCAGCATCCGCCCGATCAGCGTCCGGTGCGCCCACGGGCACGCCCGGGCGATGTACAGGTGATACCGGCCCGCCGCGACCGGGAATCCGGTCGACCCGTCGTCTGACACCCAGTTCCGGAAGGTCGAGTCCTGGCGCTTGAACGACCCGTCGTCGCCGCCCTCGGGCCCAAGGGACAATGCACGTGCTTGAGTACTCATCCATCCAGCGTACGTCACCCGAGCCGGCGCCCCCTCATCGCGATCAAGGAGAACGGCGCGGGCGAGCCGCTCGTCCTGCTGCACGGCTTGGGTACGACCCAGCAGATCCGACCGAGCGCGCCCGACTCGCCGAAGCCGGCGAGCGTGAGGCCGCCGGGACGAGCTTTCTCAATGCAACCGCATATGGTGTCGGCGGGATGATCGAGGACTACCTGACCTACTCCCGCGGATGGGGGTTCCGGCCACACGACGTTGAGCCCGAGGTCCAGGTATGGCATGGCGGCCGCGACCCGCTCGTCCCCGTCGAGCACGCCCTGCAACTGGCCGTGTCCCTGCCCGCCTGCCGCATCTTCGTCGACCCCGACGAGGGACATCACTTCTTTCGACGTCGCCCGGAGGAGATCATGACCGTCCTGCTCAACCCGCACCGCGGACCAGAGAGCCTCTCGTGCGCGGGCGCCCGCGCCCTGCTTTGCGCCCAGGTGGCGGCGTGACCGATCAGGCGGCGAAGGCCGCACGCTTCCTCGAGCTGCATCGTCCCGGCGACCCGCTGGTGATGCCCAATCCCTGGGACGTCGGGTCCGCTCGGCTGATGGCCTGGCTCGGCTTCGAGGCGCTGGCCACCACCAGCTCCGGGTTTGCCGCCACGCTGGGCCGCGTTGACGGCGGGGTGACCCGCGACGAGGCGCTCGCCCACGCCGCCGCGCTGTCAGCGGCGGTGGACATCCCCGTCTCTGCCGACTTGGAGAACTGCTTCGCCGAGGACCCCGACGGCGTCGCCGAGACGGCGCGAGGCGCGGTAGCCGCCGGCCTGGCTGGGTTCTCCGTCGAGGACTATGACCCGGAGGCGAAGAGCATCTACCGGCGCGAGCTGGCGATCGAACGCGTGCGTGCGGCCGTCGAGGTCGCGCACGCAGCGCCGGGCGGCCCGCTTGTGGTCACCGCGCGCGCCGAGGGATTCCTGCGCGAGCGCGAGCCCGACCGGGACGAGATCATCGGCCGGCTCCAGGCCTTTCAGGAGGCCGGCGCCGACGTGCTGTTCGCGCCCGGGCCTGTCGACGCCGAGACGACCTCCGCGATCATCTCCGCGGTCGATCGGCCCGTCAACGTCCTCGCCCGCCCCGGCGCACCGACCGTCAAGGAGCTCGGCAGGCTCGGCGTCGCTCGGATCTCGGTGGGCGGCGCGCTGGCCTTTGCGGCGATCGGCGGCTGGGTCGACGCGGCCCGCGAGCTGCGCGAGCAGGGGACGTACGCCTATTTCGAGCAGATGGGCACGGGCGGCAAGGCCGCTCGCGACGCATTCGGATAGCGCCCGTCAGGCGGCGGCGCGGAGCGAGGCCACCGGCGGCCGCTCGACCTGGTCGCCGCCCAAGGTGGGCAGCTCGCCGTCGCCCGGGGTCATGAACGTCGTGGGCAGCGGCCCGCTGAGGCGGCCGTCGCGCTCCAGGCGCGAGGCCAGCGCGCGCAGCACGGCGAAAGCCATCGGGCTGAGGTCGCGCAGCGACTGATGGGCGTTCTGACGGACATCGAGGTCCACCTGCGCGAGGCCCTCGAGGCCGACCGCGCCATACGCGTCCACCAGCAATGCGATGTCGACGCCGTAGCCGGTGACGAACGGGAGCGACTCCAGGAGCTCGCGACGGGCCGCCACCTCGCCCGCCAGAGGCTGCGCGATGCCCGCCAGCTCGGGGTAGAAGAGGTTGAGCAGCGGACGGGCGGTGAGCTCGGTGACACGGCCGCCGCCGTCAGGCAGCGTGAGCTCGCCGACCCGGAACGGCCGTCGGTACAGACCCTTGACGAATGAGATCCGGCTGTCGCACAGGAGAGGACCTAGGAGCCCACACGCGAAATGAGCCCCAAAATGCTCGGAGTCCGCGTCAAGGAAGACGACCACCTCGCCCGTGAGCACGGCCAGCGACCGCCACATCGCGTCGCCCTTGCCCTGCACCGGGCCCATCTCGGGTCGCAGGTCGTTCTGGCTGTGGACCTCGGCGCCGAGCTCGTGCGCGATCCGGCCGGTCTCGTCGGTGGAGGCGTCAACGACGACGATCTGGTCGATCACCCCGCTCTCGCGCAGCGGTGTAAGCGAGCTGACGATCGCGCCGATGGTGCGTTCCTCATTACGCGCCGGGAGGCATACCGAGACCGTATGCCTGCGCTCGGCCGACAACCGCTCGGGCGGGAATTCGGAGTGGTGGAAGGTGTGGCTGCGATGCCAGGATCGGGCGCGCATCGACATGTTCTGCCCCGGAGCATGACAGCCGGGCAGGCCGCGAGCGCGGGCCCGCGGCCCCCTGGTGACATATCATCCCGGGGTGGCCTTCGCGGGATTGGCCGCCGCCGTCGGGGCGCCTCTGGCGTCAACAAGGAATGGGATGTGGTGCACCGTCGCCTGATTTGCAGGGGTTTTTGGCGTGATTAGGTGTCTGCGCATTGTCGCGTTCCGTCGGCTGCTGGCCGCGTACGTGTTCAACGAGCTGGCCTGGTCGGTCGGCACGCTGGCGCTATCGCTTCTCGTGTACCGGCGGACCGGGAGCGCCATCGGGTCCGCGGGATTCTTCCTTTGCGCGCAGTTCCTGCCGGCGCTGCTCTCACCGGCAATGGTGGCCCGGCTGGACCGCGCCTCGGTGCGGATCGTGCTCCCCGTCCTCTATGCGATCGAGGCCCTGCTCTTCGCCGCGCTGGCCTACCTCTCCCAGCACTTCCTCCTGGTGCCGGTGCTGCTGCTGGCCCTCGCCGACGGGGCCATCGCTGCGACCGCCCGGTCGCTCGCCACCGCCGCGCGCGTCGAGATCCTCCGCCCGGTTGACCTGATGCACGAGGGCAACGCGCTGGGCAGCTTCGGCTTCTCCTTTGGGTACATGGCCGGGCCGGTGATCGGCGGAGCCGTGGTCGCCGCCGGCGGCACGCTCGCCGCGCTGCTCGTCAATTGTGGGTTGTTTGGCATGATCGCCTGCTTCTTGGCGATCACGGCGCTCCCGGGCGCCAAGCCCGAGCCCGGCTCGGCCCTGAGCCGGCTGGGCCGGGGTCTGGCCCATCTCCGCTCCGACGCGGTGCTCGCACGGCTGATGATCATCCAGGCGATCGGCCTGTGCGTGTTCACCATCAGCATCCCGGTCGAGGTCGTCTACGCCCAGCAGACGCTGAACGCGGGCGCCGACGGCTACGGTCTGCTCCTCGGCGTGTGGGGCGCCGGCGCCGTCGCCGGCAGCTTCGTGTACGCCCGTTTCCGGCGCCGGAGTGCCTCGGCTCTCATCGGCGGCTCCGCGCTCGCGCTGGCAGCGGGGTTTGCCGTGATGACCGCTGCGCCGAGCCTGCTCGTGGCGCTGTGCGGCGCGGCCGTGGCCGGTGCCGGCAACAGCGTCGAATGGGTGGCCTGGCGGACCGCCATCCAGGAGCGCACGCCGGACCGGTGGATGGCGCTGGTGATGAGCCTGTGCGACTCGATGTCGATGCTGGCCCCCGGCATCGGCATTGTGGCCGGCGGCCTGATCGCGGAGTTCGCGTCGGCGCGGGCGGCGTTCGGTGTGGCCGCGGTGGGCTCGCTCCTGTTTGCCATCGCCGTGCCGTTCGCGTTCCGCAAGGCGCCCGCGCCCCGGCCTGAGCGGCGCCCCGGCGTGGAGGTGTCCGCCGAAGAAGCGGCACTTCCGCGCGGCAAATCCCTCGTGTAGTGCAGAGTCCCGTGGGCGTGCGCGCCGCCTGCATCGACATCGGCTCCAACACCACCCGCCTGCTCGTCGCCGACTACGTCGACGGCGCGCTCGTCGAAGTCCACCAGGAGCGCGCCTTCACACGGATCGGCAAGGGACTGGCCGTCTCTGGGGCGATCGCGCCCGACAAGATCGAGGAGGTCGTCGCCGTTGTGCGCGACCAGCTCGCGCTGGCCCGCCGCTGCGGCGCCGACGAGATCCGAGGCGTGGCCACCGCCGCCATTCGGACGGCCGCCAACGGCGCCGTGCTGGTGGAGGCCATCGCCGCCGGAACCGGGCTGGCGGTGGAGATCGTGTCCGGGGAGGACGAGGCGCGGCTGGCCTTCCGCGGGGCGGCCGCCATGCTCGAGTCCGAGACGGCGCGCCGCTGCCGCCGGCTCGGCGTCGTCGACGTCGGCGGCGGGTCCTGTGAGGTGGTCGTCGGCGCGGCGCCCGACCGCGTGCACTGGTGGGCGTCGGTGCCGATCGGCTCGGGGGCGCTCACCGACCACTGTCTGCACGCCGATCCGCCGTCGGCCGCGCAGCTGGACTCCGCGCGTCATGAGGTCGCCGCCGCGCTGGCCGGTCTCGCGCCGCCGTGCCCCGAGGTGGTCGTCGCCGTCGGGGGCAGCGCCACGTCGCTGGGCCGCGTGGCCGGGCCGGTGCTCGACGCGGCCGCCTTCGAGCGGGCGCTGTCGCAGCTGGGGAGCGCGCCGGCCGGCGCGGTGGCGCAGCGCTTTCTCATCGACCCTCAACGGGCGCGGTTGCTGCCCGCTGGTCTGCTCATCCTGCAGGGCGCCGCCCGCCTCCTGGAGGCGACGATCGAGGTCGGCCGCGGTGGCATCCGCGAGGGCGTGCTGCTCGAAGCGCACAGTGCGTGAGCACCAACCCCCGCCATCGCACCCCGCGAGGCCGTGGCCGAGGTGGACCACCGCGGGGCGCCTCCTTGTCGGCAGGTAGGGCGCTCTGGGGCTGCGCTAGAGCTTGAAGACCTGCATGAGGCGCTGCTCGTGCTCGGCGTCGATGCGCGCGATCACCTCGATGTGCTGCTCCAGGCCGGACCCGCGCAGCTTCTCGGCCAGCAGCTCGTCCACCTGGAAGATCCCGGCGCTGTTGGACATCGCGATTTCCACCCGCACGGCGCGATCGCGGCCGGGACTGATCTTGACCTCATCGATCGCGGCGGCGGAGATGGAGTGGATGTTCTGTTGGCCGGCCTCGAATGGGATCCGCGAGCGCCCGCGAGCCATGTCGAGCGCGTCCGCAACGCGGACGATCCCGGCCTCGACGGTGAACGGGGCGCCGTCTGAGCGGTGGCCGATGATCGCGTGCAGCGTCTCGGCGACGATGACCGAGCGCTCAGGCTCCTCGTAGACGTCCTTGAGCAGCGCGGGCAGCTTGTCGGCGGTGAGGAACAGGCTGTAGCGCTCGTGGTCGCGGCGGTGGATCGACATGCCGACGCAGTGCATGAGGCAGCCCGCGGCCACCACCACCTCGGCGTCGCGCTCGGTCATGGCGAAGTCGGACACCACGCTGGGGACCACTCCGCGCCGGAACAGCAGCCTCGATAGGCGCAGGCCGATGTTGAGGACGATCTGGATGTGAACCCAAGAGTGATCGCTCATCCCGAGCCGCCGGGTGGCGTTGATCGCCGAGACGTGCCACCACGCCTTGAGCTGGTCGTCGGCGTTGACGGTGGCCAGGAAGCGCTCCAGGCGGCGGTTGCCGCGTGTCGGCGCGCGAACCCGGACGCCGGCGATGGCCTCGCGCGGTGGGAGCGCGGGGGCGAGGTCCGGCGGGTTCTCGGGGTCCCAGTCGCTCACGGGTCCCGCTCGCGGGGCTCAGCTGTTGAACGTGGCGCGGCGCGCCGCGCCACTACCAGCCGCCGCGCCAGTCGGCGCTGGCCTCACGGGCCCTCACGGCGTCCTCGCGGGCGTGCTTGCGCTTGTCCAGGCGCCACTGGATGAGCGAGAAGAGGGCGATGACCGTGGGGAAGA
>DASXDW010000131.1:0-2469 GCA_036490435.1 Solirubrobacteraceae bacterium | reverse complement strand
TAGGCGTTGACCACCCAGGCGAGGCTCGACTGGGCGAAGCCCAGGTCACTCTGGATGCTCGGGAGCGCGACGTTCACGACCGTCACATCGAGCACGATCATCAGCATTCCCACGCACAGGACCACGAGCGCGATCCAGCGGGAGCGGTCGCTGTGCTGCCCGACCGGCGGGGCGATGGTTGCGTTGTCTCCAGACACTTTTTCCTCTCCTTGGGGCGGTCGTTCTCGACTCAGACACCCCTAAGACCGGCGCCGTGACGAGAACTCATCGGCCGCCGTGAGAAATCGTCCAGTGCTCTGACGCGGTACTTAGTGCAGGCGGCCGGGCATTCCGAAGCGGGCGAAGGTGCCGGCGAGCTGGCGCTCGTCCACCGGCCGCTCCGGGTAGTTGCGGTAGTCCGGCATGTCCGGGTCGCCGAGCGCGCGGACGATGAACGCGGTGACGTCACTGACCAGCGCGTCGTCGCGCAGGGTGAGGACGTTGAGCGCGAACGGCATGAAGGCGCCCTCGGCCTCGTCCCAGGCGTAGAAGGCGAGCGCCGGCTGGGCGTTGGCGGAGGTGATGACCCCGCGCCAGCGCCACTGGCCCGACATAGGGAAGGAGCTGGCCCAGGTGATGACCGTGTCGCGCGGGGCATACCAGGTCCCCAGCGGAGGCATCGCGAAGCTGGCGTCCTCGGCCAGCATGTCGGCGAAGGCGGGGACGTCGCATTGCTCCCATGCCTCGACGTAGCGGTTGATCAGCGTGCGCAGGCCGCCGTCGCCGAGAGCGCGCAGCGTCACCTGCTGCGTGCGGTCGGGCACGCGCTCCCGCACCGCGGCCCGCGCGCGCTGCAGGGCGCTGTTGACCGATGGCACGCTGGTATCCAGCATCGACGCGGTCTCCTGAGCCGAGAAGCCCAGCACCTCACGGAGCATCAGCACCGCCCGCTGGTTGGCCGCCAGGTGCTGCGAAGCGGCGACGAAGGCCAGTTCCACCGCCTCGCGCTGGTCATAGGTGGCCTCGGGCGCGGCGCGCCCCGCGGGCAGGCCCATCACCTCGTCGGGGTAGGGCTCGATCCACGTCGACTCGACGGCGGGCTGACCGGGCGGCGTCTGGCCCTCGGAGGCGGGGCCGAGATCCTGGGGGAGCGCCCGTCGCTTGCGGCGCTCCAGTTCGGTCAGGGAGACATTGGTGGCGATGGTGTAGAGCCAGGATCGGGCCGAGGTCTGCTCGCGCAGGCCGGCCGCGCCGCGCCACGCGCGCACCATCGTCTCCTGGAGCGCGTCGTCGGCGTCATGCACCGAGCCGAGCATGCGGTAGCAGTGCGCGTGCAGCTCAGCCCGGTGCTGCTCGATGAGATCGGCGAAATCCCGATCTCCCTTAGGGGCGTGTCCGGTCAGGACGGGTTCTCCACCACCATCAGCGTGTGGCCGGTGGGGTCGCGGAACCAGAACATCGGCGGCACCGGGTCGCCCATGCGCGAGACCTCGGCGTCGACGTCGACGCCCAGGCTCTGCATCTGGGCGTGGGTGGCGTCCACGTCGTCGGTGGTCAACGTGATGCCCGTCTGCTGAGGCTCGACGTTCTCGGCGCCCTGCGGCGGCGGAGCCAGTGCGATGCCGGTGGTGCCCTCGGGCGGGTAGACCTCGATCCAGCGGTAACCCCCGCCGAACGGGACGTCGGTCCGCTTCTCGAAGCCGATCGACTCGTAGAAGGCAAGCGCCTTGTCCTGGTCGGGCGTCCCGACGCAGACCAGACTGATCGTGCGGATCCGCGTTGCCGTGGTGCTCATCGTGCTCCTCCTGGGGTTGTGGCTGTCCAAAGCTATGACCAGCCGAACCCGAAAAACTAATCGGTCGGGGGTGAGGTTTTTCTCACACCTGTGACCATCGCCTCGACAGACCCCATGCAGCCCTTCCGCATTCAGATCCCAGACGCCGACCTCGAGGACCTGCGCAACCGCCTACGACGGACACGCTGGCCGGAGGCCGCGACGGCCGCCGGATGGACCCAGGGCGTCCCGCTGGACTACCTGCGCGAGCTATGCGCCTACTGGGCGCGGGACTATGACTGGCGAGCCACCGAGGCGCGCCTGAATGCCGTGCCCCAGTTCCGCGCCGAACTCGACGGCCTGAGGATCCACTTCCTGCACGTGCGCTCGCCCGAGCCCGCGGCAACGCCGCTGGTCATGACCCACGGCTGGCCGGGGTCAGTGGTGGAGTTCCTGGACGTGATCGGCTCGCTCGCCGATCCCGCGGCTCACGGCGGTGACCGCGCGGACGCCTTTGACGTCGTCTGCCCGGCGCCCCCCGGCTACGGCTTCAGCGACAAGCCGACCGCAACCGGCTGGGGCGTTCAGCGCATCGCCCGCGCCTGGTGTGAGCTGATGTCGCAGCTGGGCTACGAGCGCTTCGGCGCCCAGGGCAGCGACTGGGGAACGAGCATCAGCACCAGCATCGGCCAGCAGGCGCCAGAACGCGTCATCGG
>DASXDW010000213.1:0-65703 GCA_036490435.1 Solirubrobacteraceae bacterium | reverse complement strand
GTCGGTGGCGGTGGCGGCGTTCATCTCGGTGTCGATGACGGCGGGAGCGATGGCATTGACCAGGACCCCGGTGGTGGCGAGCTCCTTCCCCAGCGATTTGGTGAGCCCGATGACCGCCGCCTTGGTCGCGGAGTAGGCGCTCAGGTTGGGGTTGCCGTCCTTGCCGGCGATGCTGGCGAAGTTGACGATCCGTCCCCACCCGCGCCGCGCCATGCCGGGGACCACCGCCCGGCACAACGAGACCGTCCCGTGCACGTTGACCGCGAAGGTGGCGTCCCACTCCGCACGCGTCGTCTCCCACAGCGGTCTGTTGGGCCCGATGACACCGGCACTGTTGAGCAGGATGTCGATCGGCCCGAGCTGGCTGACGACCGTGGCCACCGCCTCGTCGTCGGTGACGTCGAGGTGGACGTCGGCGCCCGGCGCGACGTCGGCGGTGATGACCTCGTGGTGATCGTCGCGCAGCCGCCGCGCGCAGGCGCGGCCCAGGCCACTGGCCCCGCCGGTGACCAGGGCGCGGCGGATCCCCGGGTCAGTGAGACTCACGCGTCACCTCGGCGCCGCTGGCCCCGACCAGGAAGCTGAGGTCGGCGCCCGTGTCGGCCTGCTGCACCGTGTCCACATACAGGCTCTGCCAACCGCGCGTGGGGCTGGCGTAGGCCTGCGTGGCCGCCGGGGCGGGGGACCGGCCGGCGAGCTCGGACTCGGGGATGTCGAGCTCCAGGCGGCGGGAGGGCACGTCCAGCAGCACCGGATCGCCGGTGCGCACGAGCGCCAGCGGCCCGCCCGCCGCCGCCTCCGGGGAGACGTGCAGGACCACGGTGCCGTAGGCGGTGCCGCTCATGCGCCCGTCGCAGATCCGCACCATGTCGCGCACACCCCGCTCGAGCAGCTTGGCCGGCAGCGGCATATTGGCCACCTCGGGCATGCCCGGATACCCCTTGGGACCGCACCCGCGCAGCACCAGGACCGAGTCGGCATCGACGTCGAGGTCGGGATCGTCGATGCGCGCGTGGAAGTCCTCGATCGAGTCGAACACCACGGCGGGGCCGCGGTGGCGCAGCAGCTCCGGCGACGCCGCCGCCGGCTTGATCACCGCCCCGGTCGGCGCCAGGCTGCCGCGCAGGACGGCGATGCCCGCCTGGGGCTGTAGCGGCTCCGTCCGTGTGCGAATGACCTCCGGGTCCCAGATCTGTGCGTCGTCGAGGTACTCCACCAGGGGCCGCCCGGTGACCGTCAGCGCCTCGGGGTCAAGGAGTTCGCGGACCTCGCGCAGCACCGCCAGCACGCCGCCGGCGCGGTGGAAGTCCTCCATCAGGAAGCGGCCCGCCGGCTGGAGGTCCACGAGCAGCGGCACGTCCGATCCGACGCGGTCGAAGTCGTCGAGGCTGAGCTCGATCCCCAGCCGCCCCGCGATGGCCAGCAGGTGGATGACCGCGTTGGTGGACCCGCCCACCGCCGCCAACGCGACGATTGCGTTCAGGAACGAGCCTCGGCTGAACAGGCCGCTCGGCCGGCGGTCCTCGCGCACCATCTCGATCACCTGGCCGCCGGCGGCGTGCGCGCCCTCCAGCAGCCGGCTGTCGGCGGCGGGGGTCCCGGCCAGGCCGGGAATCGTGGTGCCCAGCGACTCGGCCATGACGGCCATCGTCGAGGCCGTGCCCATGGTGTTGCAGTGGCCGCGGCTCCGGATCATCGAGGACTCCGAGCGCAGGAAGTCCTCGCGCGAGAGCTTTCCCGCCCGGACCTCCTCCGAGAGCCTCCACACGTCGGTGCCGCAGCCGAGCGCCACTCCCCGGAAGGTGCCGCTGAGCATGGGGCCGCCCGGCACCACGACCGCCGGAAGGTCCACCGAGGCCGCGGCCATGAGCAGGGCGGGGATCGTCTTGTCGCACCCGCCCAGCAGCACCAGGCCGTCGATGGGGTTGGCGCGGAACATCTCCTCGGCGGCCATTGCCGCCATGTTTCGCCACAGCATCGCGGTGGGGCGGACATTGGACTCGCCCAGGGAGACGACCGGCAGGTTCATGGGGATCCCACCGGCCTCGTACACCCCCTGCTTGACGCTCTCGGCCACCTCGTTGAGGTGCGCGTTGCACGGCGCCAGGTCCGAGGCGGTGTTGGCGATGGCGATGTGGGGGCGTCCGTCAAAGGCGTGACTGGGGAGGCCGCGTCGCATCCACGCGCGATGGATGTAGCCATTGCGGTCGGACCCGGCGTACCAGTGGGCGCTGCGGTGGTTGGGCATCGGCACCTCGTGACGGAGGGTTCTCAGAGTCGCTCACATACGATCACATTCGCGATGCAGGTGTTCAGCGCCATGGTGGCCGGCGACGGCCAATACGAGCTCGGCGAGGGGCCGGTGTGGGACGAGGCCCGCGAGCGGGTGCTGTGGGTGGACATCAACCCCGGCACGGTCCACGTCGGCCGCTTCGACGGCGGCGTTGTCACGGCGGCCACTCAGATGCGGTTCGGGGAGACGGTGGGGACAGTGGTCTGCGATGCCGGTGGGGAGTTGCTCGTGGCCGGCGCGCGGCGCGTCTACCGAGTCGTCGGGGAGGGGCGCGTCGCCGTCCACGCCGACCTGGTCCCGGAGTCCCAGCCCAGCCGGCTGAACGACGGCGCCTGCGATCCGGCAGGGCGCTTCCTCGTTGGCAGCATGGCCCTCGACGGCCGCCGCGGCGAGGAGTGCCTGTACCGGCTGGAGGACGACGGCGCCGCGACCGTCCTCGACGATGACCTCACGATCTCCAACGGGCTGGCGTGGTCGCCCGCCGGCGACGTCATGTACAGCGTGGACACGATCCCCGGCGTGGTGTGGTCGCGGCCCTACGATCCGGGGACCGGCGAGTGCGGCGAGCGCACGGAGGTCGTTCGCATGGACCGCGGGGGCTGGCCCGATGGCCTGTGCGTCGACACCGACGGCAACCTGTGGGTGGCCATCTGGGCCGGGGGAGAGGTCCGGTGCTACACGCCGTCGGGCGAGCGGCTGGCCACCGTCAGCGTCCCGGCGCCCCATACGACGAGCGTGGCCTTCGCCGGACCGGGTCGCGACGAGCTGTTGATCACCACGGCCACCGACCAGCTCACCGCGGCTCAGCTCGAGCAGTACCCGCTCTCGGGAAGGCTGTTCGTGGCCCACGTCGGCGCGGTCGGTCTGCCCGTGGCGCCGTGGTCTGGGCGCTGAGCGGCCGCGCGTGAGGGCGTTCGTCGTCACCGGCCCGGGGGAGTGCGCGGTGCAGGAGGTCGAGGCGCCCACAGCGGGCGTCGGGGAGGTCGTAGTCGACGTCGCCCGCATCGGCGTGTGCGGGACCGACGTCGAGTTCTTCACCGGCGAGATGACCTACCTGCACGACGGCCATGCCAGGTACCCGATGCGGCTGGGGCACGAGTGGTCCGGGGTGGTCTCCGCGGTCGGCGCCGGCGTCGACGGGTCCTGGCTGGGCCGGCGCGTGGCGGGCGACACGATGCTGGGGTGTGGCCACTGTAACCGCTGTCGCTCGGGACGCCAGCACCTGTGCGCGGACCGCTTCGAGGTCGGGATCCGAAACGGTAAGCCGGGCGCGCTGGCCGAGCAGCTCGCCGTTCCCGCCTCCTCGCTCGTTGCGCTCCCTGACGTCGTCGACGACGCCGCCGGAGCGATGGTGGAGCCCGGAGCGAACGCCCTGCGCGCGGTGTGGGCCGCCGAGTTGCACCCCGGCGACCGCGTGCTGGTCCTGGGGCCCGGGACGATCGGCACCCTCGCCGCCCAGTTCGCGCGCGCGGCGGGCGCGGAGGTTCACGTCCTGGGCGAGCGCGAGCCCTCGCTGAGCTTCGCCCGCTCGCTCGGCATCGACGGGGTGTGGAACGCGGGCGATCTTCCGCGTCTGGCCTTCGATGCCGTGATCGACGCCTCGACTGCGGCGTCGCTGCCCGCGCTGGCGCTGGAGCTGGTGGAGCCCGGCAAGCGCGTGGTCTACATCGGCATCTCGGGCACGCCGAGCACGATCGACACACGCTCGCTGCTGCTCAAGGATGTGACCGCGGTCGGGGTCCTGTCGGGCTCACCGGCGCTGGCCGGCGCCGTCGATGCCTACGCGAAGGGGTCCGTCGATCCCCGCCCGCTGGTCGCCGCCACCGTGGGGCTCGCCGAGGTGGGTGACGTTCTGGCAGGCCGGCGCCCCGCCGGCGCCGGCGCCGGCCCCAAGATCCACGTCGATCCCCTGGGGTGAGGTGAGTCAGGCCGCGTCGGCCAGGCACTGGGTCAGCAGGGCGCGGAAGGCCTCGGGGGTCTCGAGCGCAGCGAGATGGCCGGCGCCGGGGATGATGTGATGCGAGGCGTGGGGCAGCTCCTGAGCGAGCTGGTGGGCGCTCCAGAGAAAGTCCGGCATGTCATTCTCGCCGGCCGCGATCAGGGCGGGGACGTCGATGGCGCGCAGCAGCTCGGGTTGGTCCTCCAAGGGGTCGGGCGGCTCGGGCATCGTGCCCTCCGGATCGAGCTCGAAGGCTCGGCGCTGCATGGTGGCGACGAGGTCGCGCAGCTCCGCGGGCGCGTCGGGGGCCAGCCACGCCCCGACCACCGCCTCCACGGCGGCATCGATATCGTCGCGTTCCATCGCCTCCTCCTCGGCGGCCCACGCGGCCTGCAGCCGCGGCGAGGGGTCCAGCCCCGGCGCAGGGGAGGAGATGACGGCCAGGCCCTGGACGCGCTCGGGCGCCGTCACCGCCAGCCGTAGGGCCACCGCGCCTCCGAACGAGCAGCCGACGACCACCGCCCGGTCGGCGCCGACCTCGTCGAGCACGTCGGACAGGTACTCCCACGGCGCCGGCGCATCCGCCGTGGGCACGTGGTCGCCGAAGCCGGGCAGGTCGGGCGCGATCGCCTGCCGGCCATGCGCGGCCAGCCACGGCAGGTAGGGGCCCCACATGCGGCGGTCTGCGATCCCCGCGTGCACCAACATCACCGAGGGCCCCTCTCCGGCGCGGTCGAAGGGAGGGCGCGCGGTCATGCGGCGAGCAGGCCGCCCGCGCCGGCCATCACCCACAGGTCGGGGGTGATGGTGTGCTGGTCGAGCAGCCGGACCGTCCACGACAGCCACGCGATGGCATTTGCGGCGAACAGCACGCCGACGACCAGGCCACGGCCGTGAACGTCGGGATGGTGGGTTGCGTGGAACAGCGACCAGCCGATCAGCACGAGCCCGGCCCGGCGCACGAGCGTCGCCGAGCGGCGGTCAAGGCGGGTGAGGAGCACGGTGAACACGATACGGGTCCACGGAGCGGTTGCTCAAGGCGTCAGGCCAGCTTCGGGGTATCGACCCACGGGTGGAGGCGGGCCCTCGTCGATCCCAACAACGCGACCGTGGGCGCCAGCCCGTGGCAGCCGCTCAGCGCCACGCTCTCGTCGATGGGCCCCTACGACGTTGGTGTCGCGCTGCAGGCCACGGCGGGGGAGTACAACCGCCAGGCGGTACAGGTCGACCTCGCATCCGAGCCGGGGGGACCCGTGCCGAGCGCCTGGAGCAGCTCGTACAGCCCGTACGCCCCATATTGCGAGGCGGTCGCCGGCGCGCCGGGCACGATCGAGCCGACCGGGGCACAGCTGTACTTCCACGGCGACGGCACATACGTGCTGAACGTCTCGATGTACACCGACGCCCAGCACAGCGCGTTCGCAGGCAACACCTGCGGCGGCGGCCCGACGACCACGGCGAGCCTCACCGTTGACGCGATGCCGACCTTACGCATGGCGGGCACGCCGCTCATCCCGCGCAGCACCCGCAAGGCCCACGGCGACAACGGGCCTGTGCTCGAGTTGCCCACGGGCAACCAGGGCTACAAGTGGCGCTGCGCTCGCGACCCGGTCGTCGGCCCCGACGGCTCGGTCACAGGCACCGACACCACGAGCGCCTCGGGCACGAGCGCGGGGACCACGCCGTCGCCGGTGGGCGAGAGCGATGCCTTTACTGGGCCCGGGCGGTGGGCGTGCTCCGTGCAGGCCCTCAGCGGCGACAACATCGACAATGAGTTCGGCACGCCGTGGGCGACTACCGCGACGATCACGGTGAGGGGCGAGTTCGTCCGTGACCAGAGCCGCACCGTCCTGCGGCGCCTCGCTCGTGGCCGGATGCGCCTCACCATCCCGGCGATCAAGACCGATGCGGTGCCCGCCGCACACGGCAAGCTCACGGTCACGCTCAGCCATGCCACCTGCCTGTCGGCGCGCAAAGGGACTGTGCGACTCCGCAAGGTGTTGGGCCGCAGCGTCACCCTCAACCGCGCCGGGCGAGGCTCGTTGACGTTCGCTCCGCCCCGGCAGCCCGGCTACTACCTGGGTCGGGTCACCTTCGGCGGCACGCCTCTCATCCTGCCCGGTCGCGACGCCGACATGTACCTCGGTGCCTTCTCGCCGCCCACGCCGCGCGCCAGGCCGACCCTGCAGTTCGTCGACCCGAGCGCGTGGGCGGCGTGCCCATGAGCCCCGGCGGCCCCACGGTTCTCATCGGCGCCTCGCGCGGCGCCCGGGCCGCGGCGGGTTCAGCGGCCCCCATCCTCCTCGCGGCGACGCTGGTAGTGCGCCCGCGCCTTGGCGCGCCCGCCGCACACCGACATCGAGCACCAGCGCCCGGTCTGGTTGCGCGAGTGGTCATAGAACGCCCACCCGCAGTCGTGGCCCGGGCAGCTCTTCAGCCGCTGCCAGGTGCCGTCCAGCATCGCCGTCCCGGTGACCGCGAGCACGACGCCCAGCGCGCGGTCCAGCCCGTTCCCGGTAGCGGTGAAGCGGGGCCCGTCGGGCTCCAGCAGCACCTCCACCCGGGCCCCGGCGGCGGCACGGTTGACCTCGGCCAGGCTCGTCGCGACCAATTCGGGAGAGGCGTCGTTGTTGCCCGCGGCCAGGCCACGCAAGCCCTCGCGCACGGCGACGGCGCGGGTGCGGTCGCGATCGCGCAGGGCGGTCCCGGCCGGCAACAACCGGCGCACCGACAGCCAGCCGGACAGCCGGTCGGGCGTGTCGAACAGATCGGCGCCCCACTCGCCCTCCAGGTCGAAGAACGAGTTGATGTAGGCCTGCGCCAGCGCCAGCGTCCCGGGGGCGGGCTGGCGGCCGCCGGGCTGCACCGCCCGCCCGTCCAGATCAAGCCCCTCACCGGTCATCATGGTGTGACCGGTGAGATTACCGCCTGCGGGGCGATCTGAGGCTGTGGACCTAGCATCTCCAACGATGAATGATGCGGCGGCGATCGTCCTGGCCGGGGGCCGGTCCTCGCGGATGGGCTCGCCCAAGGCCAGCCTGGACTGGCACGGCTCAACCCTGCTCCGGCGGGTCACGGGGATTGTCGCGAGGGCCGTCGACGGCCCGGTGATCGTGGTCCGGGCGGCGGGCCAGGCGCTGCCCGCCCTGCCCCTGTCGGTGGACGTCGTGGAGGATGCGCGTGCGGAGCGCGGACCGCTGCAGGGCCTGGCGGCGGGCCTTGAGGCCATCGGCGACCGGGCCGAGGTCGCCTACACCTCCTCCACCGACGTGCCGCTGCTGCACCCGGCGTTCGTCCGGTGCGTGGTGCGCGCGTGCGGCGAAGGCGTGGACGTCGCCGTGCCTGAGCTCGCGGGACATCGCCAGCTCCTGGCGGCCGCCTACCGGGTATCGCTTCTGCCCACCGTCGAGGAGTTGATCGGCGCTGACAGCCTGCGGCTGGGGCTGCTCACCGAGCGCGGCCGGGTGCGGATCCTCGACGCGGCGGGGATGCTCGCCGACGCAGATGTGGCGCGAGGCGATCCAGAGCTCGCGTCGGCGCTCAACGTCAACGACCCCGCCGCGTACGAACGAGCGCAGGCGCTGCCCCCGCCGGCCGTCCGGGTGAAGCGCTGCCGGCAGCCGGGGTCCGGGGCGTCATGGGCGACGGTCAGCGCGTGGACGCTCGGGGACCTGGCCGGGTCGCTCGAGCTCACGCTCGGCGCCGACGTGCGAGCCAGCCTCAACGGCAACGAGATCGCCGCCGACCCGGAGCTACCGCTGGTGTCGGGCGACGCCGTGGCCTTCGCGCCGCGCGCCTAGCCCGCGGTCTGGCCGAAGGCCCCGGCGATCACACCGCCGTCGTTGCGGCGCACCTCACGGGCCGTGTCCAGGTACTGGAAGCGCGGGACCAGCGAGAAGCCCCGGGCGCGGCCCGGGCGGCGGCCCGCGCGCCGGCATGGTGACGAGGGCCGCAGCGCGTAGTGGTAGTGGGCCGCGTCGACGAAACCGGGGTGGGCGGTGGTGCAGTTGTGCCGCGCGCGGGCGCCGGCCTCGGTGATGAACTGCGGGCTACCGGCGTTGATGTCGTTCTCAGCGGTCACCGGAGCACGGGCCTCCGGGCCGACCAGGATCGCCGCGCCGCGGTGAAGGTCGTTGACGAAGGTGTCGTTGACCACGTAGAGGTGGGAGTCGGGGTTCAGCGAACCCTCCTCGCCGTAGGCGAGCATGTTGGGGTTCTGGGTGGCGCGGCCCTGCTGAAGGACAGTGCCGATGACGTATGAGAGCCCGCCGTTGGGCAGGTCGAGCTCGTAGCTGTCGGTGCCGCGCTCACCGGTGAGCCGGTCGTAGAGGATGTAGTTGCGCAGCGCGCGCGACTTGACCAGGTGCCCGACGCGGGCGTCGGTGGAGTAGCTGTCACGCAGGGTGAAGCTGCGGACGTGGTTGATGTAGATGTTGTGCGAGAAGCCGTCGCCGGCCCCGTTGTCGGCGAACACGCTGGAGTTGATGACGATGTCCGACGCCGGGTTGTCGCCGGCGAGGATGCCCTCCTGGTTGTGGTCAAGGCGGCAGTGCTCCAGGGTGAGCCCTGCGCCCTCCTGTCGGATGCCGGCGCCGTTGTCGTCGGGGACGCGTGCGCCCGAGAGCTCGACGTTCTCGATCGTGGTGTCGTTACCGGCGATGACCCAGATCGCCTTGCCCTCGCTGTTGGCGCCGGCGGCATCGATGTGCGCGCGGCCATGCACGCCGACGACCGTCAGACGGTTGGTGGACCAGGCGCACACATCGCCGCGATAGGCGCGGTTGCCGCGAGCGTCGATCTCAATGGTGTCACCGGTGCGCGCGGCCGCGATCGCCTGACACGGACGGTCAAAGCGCTGACCGGGCCCGACGTGGAGCACGTGTGCGCCGGCGAGCGGGGCGCCGGCCAGTGCTGCCGCCACCGCCAGCCCCAGTGCGCGCGGGAGGGTCACGTCCTTGATCCTATGTGGTGCAATGGCACGAAACCCGCAGGGGCGAACTAAAGGGAGATCGGGCATGACCGGACCGACGGTGAGATACGGGGAGCGCGAGATTGCGCACGAGGAGCTGCGCGCGCAGGCGGCACGCACGGCGACCGGGCTCGTCGAGGCCGGCGTGCGCCACGGTGACCGCGTCGCGCTGGTCCTTCGTAACGAGCCCACCTTCCTGTCGCTCAGCGCCGCCTGCGGGCTGATCGGGGCGGTCCCCGTTCCGGTCAACTGGCACTGGCACGGCCCGGAGCTGCGTCACGTCATCGCGCACTCCGGGTCGCGCGTCGTGTTCGCGCACTCCGACTTCGTCGCCAACGTCGAGGAGATCCTCCCCGACGGCGTCCCGCTGGTGGAGGTCCCGGTGCCCCAGGAGCTGACCGCCCACTACGGCCCCGCGCCGCTCAGCGGGCGCCGGCCGCTCTTCGCAGATTGGATCGGGGCCCATGACCCGTACGCCGAGCCACTGGACGCCGCGCCGATGAGTGTCATCTACACCTCAGGCACCACCGGGCTGCCCAAGGGGGTGATCCGTGACGCCATGACCCCAGAGCAGTCACGCGACGTCGCCGCCGCCACCCTGCGTGCGATGGGACTGGCGCCCGAGATGCACACCCTGGTCACGGCGCCGATGTACCACTCGGCCCCCAATGCGCAGGCCCTCTTCGCGCTTGCCCTCGGCATCGAGCTGACGATCATGCCCCGCTTCACCCCTGAGCACTTCCTCGCGCTCGTCCAGGAGCAGGCCGTCACCCACGCTCAGACCGTGCCGACGATGTTCGTGCGCCTGCTCGAGCTCCCCGGCGAGATCCGCTCCCGGTATGACCTGAGCTCGTTGGAGTGCGTCGTCCACGCCGCCGCTCCCTGCCCGGCGCACGTCAAGCGCCGCATCATCGACTGGTTCGGGCCGGTGATCCGCGAGTACTACGGCGCCACCGAGATCGGGGTGGTCATCGTCTGCGACAGCGACGAGTGGCTGGCGCACGAGGGGACGGTCGGCCATCCCTTCGGCGGCTCGGACATCCACGTGCACGATGGCGACGGCCGGCTGCTGGATGTCGGCGAGACCGGCGAGATCTTCATCCGCCCGCCCGACTACTGGCCGGGATTCACGTACCTGGGCCAGGACGACAAGCGCCGCGAGATCGAGCGGGACGGTTACATCTCGATCGGCGACGTCGGTCACGTGGACGCCGACGGCTACCTGTACCTGTCAGACCGCGCCCGTGACATGGTCATCTCCGGCGGGGTCAACATCTACCCGGCGGAGATCGAGGCCTGCCTGCTGGCGCTCGCCGGCGTCCGCGACGTCGCCGTGTTCGGAATCCCCGACGACTCCTTCGGCGAGGCCCTGGCCGTGCATGTCGACGCCGAGCCGTCCGCCGGCCTCACCGAAGATGCGGTGCGCGAGCACGTCGGGTCGCAACTGGCCGCCTACAAGGTGCCGCAGGTGGTCGTCTTCGACGACGAGCTGCCCCGCGAGGAGTCGGGCAAGATATTCAAGCGCCGCCTGCGCGATCGATACTGGGAGCAGGCCGGGCGCAGGATCTAGAACCGGGAGGGCGGGAGGGCGTGACCGGTTACCGTCCCGCCCACACGGCACCCCACCCAGGAGCGGACATGAGCACCCCATACGCATTCGTCGCCCGTATCGAGGCCAAGCCGGACAAGGCGGAGGAGGTCTCCCAGCTGCTCGCCGGCGCGCTGCCGCTGGCGCAGGCCGAGGAGGGCACGGTCGACTGGTATGCCGCGCGCACGTCGGAGACGACCTTCTGGATCTTCGACACCTTCGCCACCGAGGACGCCCGCCAGGCCCACATCAACGGGCCGATCGCCGCGGCCCTGATGGCCAAGGCCGACGAGCTCTTGGCCTCCCCTCCGGAGATCATGCCCGCCGACGTGCTCGCCGCCAAGTAGCCGCCCGGGGGGCGGGGGCCGTCGCTTGTCCTCGTCATGGTCGCGGGGACAGACGACGGGCCACGCGCTATTCGTCAGGCGTGTCGACTGACTTCGGGCGGGCGTCCCGGTACGGGTCCTTGGGGGCGCGGTCCACCGACAGCGACTCGCGCTGGTCGCTGAGCTGCGCGATCGCGTCGGCGAGGTGGATGGGGGCGATGTTGTAGTCGCCGCGTTCCACGCGCAACCGGTGGCCGGCGAGCAGGACGTCGGCGTGGGTGTGCCCGGCCGGCGGCTCGAAGCGATATGAGGCGAGCTCGATGAGCAGGCCGAGCGGGTCACTGAAGTAGATCGAGTCCATGAACCCCCGGTCCTTGACCCCGGAGTGGGGGATCCCGCGCTCGTCCAGCCGCTCGACGGTCTGGGCGAAGGTGGCCTGCGACAGCGCAAAGGCCAGGTGGTGGACGCAGCCGGGGTCGGTGGGCGTGCGCTCGGGGTCTCCCACGCGATCCTCGTTGGTGAACACGGTGATGAGACGCCCGTCGCCCGGGTCGAAGTAGAGGTGGCTCTCGCCGGCGTTGTCGAGGTTGGGCTGCTCGAACACGAACGGCATCCCGAGTACGCCCTCCCAGAAGTCGATGGAGGTCTGGCGGTCGGCTCCGACGAGCGTGATGTGGTGCACGCCCTGGCTCTGGATCTTGCGCATGGTTCTCGGCGTCCTGGGGATCGGAGGGTAGGTGCCCGCGGCCGGGCCGACTCGATTGTGCCGTTCAGGGTGCCCGCGCGCGGATACAGTGTGGGCGGCCAAGCGGACCGGGGCGATGTGAGGGGGACCAGCCAATGCAGGAAGAGCGGTGACCACATGCAGCGACACAGGGGGCCACGATGACCTCTGACCGCACCGACGGGCCCACGCGCATCGTCGTGCTCGGGGCCGGATTCGCCGGACTCGAGCTCACCACGCGACTCTCGGAGGAGTTCCGCGACGACGTCGAGATCGTGCTGATCGACCAGAGCGACGCGTTCGTGTTCGGCTTCTCCAAGCTCGACGTGATGTTCGGCCGCGCGGTGCCCGAAGAGGTCCGCCACCCGTATGCGGACATCGTCAAGCCCGGCGTGCGCTTTGTTCAGACGGCGATCCGGTCGATCGACCCGGGCTCGCGCATCGTCCAGACCGACGCCGGCGCATTCGAGGCTGACGTGCTCGTGGTCGCCCTGGGCGCGGACCTGGACCCGGCATCGACGCCGGGCCTACAGGAGGGCGGGCACGAGTTCTACACCGTGGCCGGTGGCTTCGCCGCGCGCGAGGTCCTCGAGCGCTTCAACGGTGGCCGCGTGATCATCGGGGTGCTCTCCACGCCGTACAAGTGCCCGCCGGCGCCCAGCGAGACCGCGTTGCTGCTGCACGAGCAGTTGGTGGCGCGCGGACTCCGCGAGCGGTCGGAGATTGCGCTCATCATCGACTTCGGGCGGCCGATCCCGCCGTCGCCGGCGGCGTCCGCGGCGCTGCTCGAGGTCTTCGCGGAGCGTGGCATCGAATGGCACGCCAGCCGCGAGGTGTGCGAGCTGGACCCCGGCCGCAAGGTTGCGATCCTGCGCGACGGCGGCGAGATGCCCTATGACCTCTTCCTCGCCGTCCCCGTCCATCGGGCGCCGGTCGTCGTGGCGGAGGCCGGTCTGACCACCGACGGCTGGATCAAGATCGATCCCGTGACCTTCGAGACGGCCTTCCCGGGCGTGTACGCCATCGGCGACGTGGCGGCGGTCGGCACGCCACGCGCCGGCGTGTTTGCCGAGGGGCACGCGGCCATCGCCGCACAACACATCGCCGCGCGCATCCGGGGCACGACGAGTTCGGCCCAATACGGCGGCCGCGGAGTCTGCTACCTGGAGTTCGGCGCCGACCAGGTCGCGATGGTGGACGTCACCTTCTTCGGGGACCAGCGGTCCGGCGAGCTCATCGGCCCGTCGTCGGAACTGGCCGCGGACAAGGCCCAATTCGGCTCGAGTCGCATCAAGCGCTGGTTCGGGCGCGACTGGTAGACCATCGCGTCGCCTCGGGTGTCCCCGTCCGTTCGGCAATTCTTACGCTTGGGGGTTGCGCTCACGGGTATGCTCACCGGCGGCGAGAGCACGAACGGGCGGGCGATGGTGGCAAACGCTGGTTGCCTTTCCCCATCACGCGGCGCACCGCATCCGTTACGGGCTATCGCACCCACTACACCTCTACCTCTCTCCATTGGAGCGCCAATGACCCAGAACCCCTCGCCGTGGCGCGAGGTACTCGCGCCGTTCGCCGTGCCGTGCGTCCGTCGTGGCCTGCTCTCAGTCGCGACATCGGCGCTGCCGTACGTCGCCCTGTGCGTGGCGATGTATCTCACGTTGAGCGTTTCGCACCTCTTGACGCTCGCGTTGGCTATTCCGGCTGCCGGGTTCCTGGTCCGAGTGTTCGTCGTCTTTCACGACTGTGCGCATGGCTCGCTGCTGCCCTCCAAGCGCGCGAACAACATTGTCGGCAGCGTCCTTGGGCTCTTCGTGCTCTCTCCATTCCGGCGCTGGCGCCATGATCACGCCGTCCATCACGCGACGTCGGGTGACCTGGACCGGCGCGGAGTGGGTGACGTGATCACGCTCACCATCACCGAGTACCAAGCGCGCTCGCGCCGGGGCCGGGTTGCCTACCGGCTGATTCGCAATCCGCTGGTGATGTTCGGTTTCGGCCCGGTCATCGCGATGGTCATCGGCCCGCGGATCGTGGCCAAGGGGGCGCGGCGGCGCATGCGCAACAGCGTGCTCGGGACCGACGTTGCCCTGGTCCTCGTCGTTGGGGCGGTGTGCTGGCTCATCGGGTGGCAGGCCTTCCTCATCGTGTGGGCGCCCGCTGCTCTGCTGGCAGGGTCGATCGGCATCTGGCTGTTCTACGTCCAGCACCAGTTCGAGGATGCCTACTGGCAGAGCAGCGACGAGTGGAGCTACGCCGACGCCGCGCTGCGGGGGAGCTCCTACCTGAAGCTGCCGACGGTGTTGCGGTTCTTCACCGGCAACATCGGGCTGCACCACGTGCACCATCTCAACGCCCGGGTCCCCAACTACAACCTCCCGCGTGCGCATGCGGCAAGTCCCATGTTCGCCGGCGTGCCCACGCTCTCGCTGTGGGACGGGCTTCGCAGTGTCCGGCTGAAGCTGTGGGACGAGCAGGCCGGCCGGCTGGTGACCTTCGCCCAGGCCCGCCGCACGCTCGCCGCGGCCTACTAGCCGTCGCGGGCAGCGTCGCCGAGCAGCTTCTCCACCACCACGCAGTCCTTCCAGTGGCCGTCGAGGCGGCCATGGCGCCGCTGAATGCCGACCTCGTCAAAGCCAGCCGCCCGATGGGCGGCGCGGCTCGCCGCGTTGTCGGCAAAGACCCGGCTGGTGAGCTTGTACAGGCCGCGCTGCTCAGACTCGGCGCTCAGCTCGGTGAGCAGGCAGCGGCCCAGGCCGAGGCCGCGGCCGTCCGGGTGGACGTAGACGGCGTGCTCGCCCACGCCCTGGTAGACGCAGCGGTCGGAGTAGGCGCCGGCCCGCGCCCAGCCCAGGACGCGACCGGCACGCTCGGCGACGACGAAGGGCCGGCCGTCGCTGAGCCATCCGGCAACGTCCGCGACGGTGCGCAGCCGGGTCTCGAACGTGGCCACGCGCTCGGCGATGCCGGCGTTGTAGGCCTCGACGACGGCGTCGAGGTCCTCGGTTCGCGCTGGGCGGATGGTGTGGTCAGCGGCCGGTGGGCTCACAGCGAAATAATCCCTCATGATGAGCACGGTCCTCTTCGTCTGCCGCCGGAACGCCGGCCGCCCAGCGAAGCTGACCGGATAGGCGGCCTCTGCCTCAGGACCCGGACGCCTAGAATGGCCCGACCTTGAGCACGGATGGCTTTCAGTCCGCAAATCCCGGCCGCGACGTCCAGCGGGTCGGCACGGCGCGGTTCCTCGGCGAGGACGTGGACAAGATCCACGACCCGGTGTGGGGAGTCACGGGCAGCCTGGGCGACAGCCAGTGCTACCTGGGCGTGCTGGGCAAGGTGGCCGCGATCCAGAAGGCGCTGTCCGAGCGCGTGCGCAGCGACGACCTGGCGGTGCGACTGATCGCGCCCGCCTACACGATCGGCATCTCCGACGGACAGCTCAACGGCACCCCCAACATGCGCTTCTCGCTGATCGGCCGCGAGTTGGTCAACGAGAGCATCGACCTGCATCTCAACGCCAATTCGATGGCCGGGCTGATCGCGGTCGTCGCGTGTGACAAGCCACCGGTCGGGACGCTGGCCGCGATCCTCGAGCACAACGTGCCGGCGGTGCTGCTGTCCGACGGATCGATCAAGCCGGGCACCGACCCCGACACCGGGGAGCGGATCGACCTGGTGACGGGCTTTCAGTTCGCCGGTGACCCCGACGCGGCAATCCGCCGGCGCATCGCGCTGCATGCCTGCCCCGGCCAGGGCAGCTGCGGAGGCATGTTCACCTACAACACGATGCAGACCTTCATGGCGGTGCTGGGGATGGAGCCACTGCAGATGGTGGCGCCGCCGTCGGACGACCCTCGGCGCCTGGAGGAGTTCCCTGACCAGCTGATCGAGTGCCTGGTGGCCATGACCGACGCCGGCATCACCCCGCGCGACATCGTGACGCCGGCCTCCGTGCGCAACGCGCTGACGGTCACGGTCGCGATGGGCGGCTCGACCAACGTGCTCCTGCACAGCGTCGAGATCTCTCGCGCCGCGGGCTTTGACCTGTGGCAGGACGTGGTCAGCCAGAGTGAGTTCAACACGCTCTCGCGCCGGCTCCCGGTGCTCGTCAACCTACGGCCGTTCGGCTTCTACTCGATGGTTGACGTCAACGCCAAGGGTGGGCTGCAGGTCATCGTCAAGGAGCTGCTCGACGCCGGCCTGCTCGATGGCGACGCTGTCACCTGCACCGGCGAGACGCTGGCTGAGCAGGTCCGCCGGCTCGACCCACCGGCGCCCGACGGCGACGTCATCCATCCTGTCGCCAAGCCGTTCAAGGACACCGGCGGGCTGCGCCTGCTCAACGGCAACCTGGCCCCCGAGGGCGGCGCGGTGCTCAAGATCGCCGGCATCGAAGGCGGGCTGCAGGATGGCGTCTTCCGCGGCCGGGCCCGCGTCTTTGACAGCGAACGGCAGCTCATCGACGCGCTCGAGCAGGATCCCGACTCGTTTGCGGACCATGACATGGTCGTGATCCGCTACGAGGGGCCGCGCGGGGCCCCGGGAATGCCGGAGCTGCTGGACCCGACGTCGCGGATCACCGCCCTGTGCCGCCGGCGCAAGATCACGATCGCGCTGATGACCGATGCCCGCTTCTCGGGCGGGTCGGTGGGGCTGGTGATCGGCCACGTCGCGCCGGAGGCGAGCCTCGGGGGGCCAATCGCGCTGATTCACGACGGCGACACCATCGTCATCGACGTCAACTCCGACCGCATGGACTGCCTCGAGCTCGACGACGCCGGCGAAGCCTCGCGCCGCGCCGAGGCGTGGAGGGCGGCGGCGGAGGCCAACGGCGGGATCCACCCCGACGTGGCGCCGGTCTCGAGCCGCGTCCTGAGGCGGATGCGCTCCTCTGCGCGACCGGCGCTGCAGGGCGCGGGCATGGTCATCGGCTAGCGCTTTACGGTTTCAACGTTCCAGAACAGCAAGGGGGGTTGCGGGATGTTGCAGAAATCGAGGCGTCGGCCGTCCGCGTCGCTGGTGATCTCGCTGGTGGCGCTGGTCATTGCCGCGTCGGGCACGGCGGTGGCCGCGAGCCACCTGGTCGGCGGCGACAAGCTGATCAAGCGCAACTCGCTGTCGGGCAACCGGCTGAGAAACCACACGCTGACGGGCAAGCAGATCAAGCTCAGCAAGCTGGGCAAGGTGCCCAGCGCGAAGAGCGCCGACAGCGCCAAGACCGCGACGCAGGCCACCAATGCCCTGACCGCGGCCGCGGCGACGAACGCCAGCCACGCGGCGAGTGCCGACACCGCGGCCAGCGCCGGCACCGCGGAGAACGGGGCCAAGCGCATCGACTTCACGCCCGCCACCGGCACCGATCCCGCGCCCGCCGGCGGCGGCGCCGCGCCCGGCGCCCACACGATCCTCAGCCTGGACGAGTTGACCGTGACGGCGAGTTGCATCAACGCCGGCGCCAACAATGTGCGCGTCTATGTCGCGTTCGGCGCGCCGACCGGGATCCTGGACTGGGGGGGAACGCAGTTCAACAATCCCGGCACCGTCGCGGTGGACAGCGGCACGATCTTCGGTGCGAACCTCCAGGCGTTGTCCGTGGCGGACCTCATCGGTGGCAACCGGGGGACGACCCTGGAGGTCATCTATCGCAACGACGCCCGCACGATCTCGACCGACCTGACCGTCGGGGCCGACTCGCTCACGCCGGGCTGCGACGTCGTGGGCACCGCGGTCGCCGCGCCCAGCTGACCCTCAGTACTGATGTGAGGTGATGGCCCGGGCGGCCGCCGCCGGCGCCGCCCCGGCCGGCAGCAACGCAGCGACGCCGGCGTGCAGCGCACCGAGAGCGGACACGATCGCGACCGGGTTGGCGAACAGCTCGCGTGCCGCCGGATCATGCTGGTCAGCGCACACCAGCGCGATCCGCGCCGCCTGGGTGAGCGGGGACCCCGCCGAGCTCGTCACGGCGATGGTGACCGCGCCCGCCTCGGCGGCGGCCCGCGCCACCTCGATCGTGTCCCGGCTCTCGCCGGTGTGGCTGATGGCCACGCACGCGTCCCCGGCACGCAGAGTGTCGGCGTGGAGGTGCTGGACGAGCACGTCCATCGCGCTCGTCACCCGGATCCCGAGTGCGGAGAAGCGAAACGTGGCCAGCGCGGCCAGCGCGGCCGACGCGCCGACCCCGGCGAACATCACATGCTCGGCGCGGGCGACGGCTGCGCACGCCTGCTCGAACGCGGCCGCGTCGATCGCCAGGGCGCCGCCGCGCAGGCTGTGGGCATCCTCGGCCATGACCCGCTCGTGGAGCAGCGTCCCGGCATCGCCGCGCGCGCGCCCGTGGCCGAACTGGTCGGCGCGGCCGGCCTCATGGGCGATGGCCAGCTTCAACGCGGCATAACCCGCGTACCCCAGCCGCCGGGACAGCCGTACCACCGTCGCGGGCGAGACGTGCGCGCGCTCCGCCAGCCGGCCGACGCTGTCGTAGCCCGCCTCGGTGGGGTGGGCGAGCAGGAGTTCGGCGACGCGCCGCTCGGCGTCGGGTAGCTCGGCCAGCCCCGCCCGCAGCTGGGTCGACGGGCCCGCCTGAAGAATATAAGTTTCGTTTCGTGCGTTGATGCCAAATATTGTTTCATAGAGCCTCCCTGATGCCGGCACGCCAACTCACCCTCACCGTCGTCGCCCTCGTCCTGTGCGCGGGCGTGCTTCACGCCGGCTGGAACGCCATCGCGTCAGCCATCCCCGACAAGACCGTGGCGTTCGCTCTCATCGGCGTGGCTCAGGCCATCATCGCCGTGGTCGTGCTGCCGATGGTGGGCCTCCCGCGCTCGGGGGCGGTGGCGTTCGCGGCAGCCTCGGCCGTCATCCACGTCGCCTACACGGGCGCCCTGTTGCAGTCATACCGCCTGGGTGAGTTCGGGCGCACCTACCCGCTGGCGCGGGGCACCGCGCCGCTGCTCGTCGGAGCGGGGGCGTGGGTGATCGCCGGCGAGCATCTCACCGCGCTCCAGATCGCCGGGACCTGCACGATCGCGGCGGCGCTCACCGCGATCGTCTTCGCCGGCGGGCGGCTGAGGCGCACCGACCTGCCCGCCACCGCCGCCGCGCTCCTGACCGGGGTGACGATCGCCGCCTACACGGTCGTCGACGGACTGGGTGTGCGCCACGCCCACAATCCGGCAGGCTACCTCGCGCTGCTCTTCATCCTCGAGGCGCCGGCTGTCCTCGCCATCGCCGGCTACCGCCTGCGCCACCGGCTGAACCGGCGGCTGCTGCGCAACGTCCCCGCCGGCGTCGCCGCCGGCGCCATCTCGGTACTCGCGTATGGGATCGTGGTGTGGGCCCAGACCCGCGGGCCGCTCGCCCTCGTCTCGGCCCTACGGGAGACCAGTGTGATCAGCGCTGCGCTGATCGCCACCCTGCTCTTCAAGGAGCCGTTTGCCCGGCGGCGGCTGCTGCCCTCGATCGCCGTCGCGCTCGGCGTCGTGCTCATCGCGGTGTGAGCGCGTGTGACGTCGGTCAGGCCAACTGGTCCTCGCCGGCCTGGAGCGTTGCGAGCAGCCGCGGGCTTGCCGCGGACGGCTCGTCGGGCGCGACCGGCCGACGGCGCAGCTGTCCATCCTCGAGCTCGTACTCGCCGATCGAGCGGATCGGCGGGGAATAGACGTGGATCGTGATCGCGCCGCGCTCGTGCTCCATCCGGTGAATCCCAGTCCCGGGAAACGCGAAGCGATCGCCCGCGTGGTACTCGCGCACCCGCCGCGGTCCGCTCACCACCAGCGACTCATTGCGGGCGACGCCCTCGATCACGTACACGCCGACGGATGACCCGTCGTGGTCGTGATATCCGGTGTCACGCGGCTGCCACCACAGGTTCAACCATGCCTCGGAGCCATCGCCGCGCCACAGCAGCAACGCTTCACCCGCACTGACACGGTCGAGTGCGGAGACGTCCAACGCCTGTGCCGCGCGTTGCGCCCACTCCATGCACTCCTCCGGCGTCAGTGGGTTGGGCTCGGAGGCCATCGACTCCAGCCGGGCACGATCTGTGACGAGCCCCTCCTGCGATTCCGCCGTTCCGAGAAACCCCATCAGTGATCAACCTCACCAGGCTCGTAGTGTTGTGGCAGGATCGTATCGGTGCCGATGACCAGCGACTCCGCGCACGACGTGCCGCTCGGCGGGCAGCCGGCGCTCAACGCCTACCGGGAGCATTCTGAGCGCCCCGTGCAGTCGCCGCGTATCGAGTCAGCTGAGCGCCGGAATGACCTCGGCGGACAGGCGTTCGAGTTGTTGCAGGTCGTCGACGAGCGGGTTGAGGAGCAGCAGCTCCGCTCCGGCGTCGGCCACAGACCGCAGGCCGGCGGCACACGTCTGTGCCGGGCCCGCGAGGATGTGCTCTGACCAGCCGCTGCGACCGTAGTGGCGCGTGAGCGCGTCCTCCATCCGCGCGCGCCCTCGCGCGGCATCGTCGTCGACATAGACATAGACGCGCTTGCCGATCCGGAATGTGTCCGGGTCGCGCCCCTGCGCGCTCAGTTCCGTGCGCACGATGCTGACCTGTTCGGCGAACTGGGCCGCTGTCTGCGAGCCGGCGCCCATGAACCCATCTGCGTGGCGCACCGCACGGCGCATGCCGGCGGGCGCACTGCCCCCGAACCACACCGGCGGGTGGGGCTTCTGCACCGGCTTGGGCTCCATCGAGACGCCCTGCAGCTTCCACCACTCTCCGTCGAAGTCGATCTCGGGCTCCGCCCAGCACGCCTTCATCAGCGCCAGGGCCTCGTTGAAGCGGGCGACGGGCCTGTCGCCGTCAACGCCGAAGGCGCTGAATGGCCGGCCTTTCCCGCCAGTCGCGAGGCCCACCTCGACACGGCCATGGCTCAGGCAGTCCAGCGAGCTGATCGCCTTGGCCAGGTGCAGCGGATTGTGGAGCGGGAGCACGAACACCGCGCACCCCAACCGCAACTGCTTGGTGCACCCGGCGGCGTAGGTCAGTGTCTCCAGGGGGGCAAGGCTGCCCGCCGCGCCGATCACCTGCTCCTGTACCCAGGCGCTCTCAAACAGCCCGAGCTCCTCGACCCGGTGCAGGAATCCGCGGAAGGCGGCCGCGTCAAAGCGGCTGTCGCGGGCGTATTGGGGGATGGAGATCGCGAATCGCATGGGCTGCGCGGGCGCCTGAGGCGCACCCCGCTTTCGCTTAAACGTTATCGGGCCCCCTCGTGAGGACATCCACGAGGAGACCCGATGATCACTTGGCGATGCCGCCTGGCGAACGCCAAGGGCAACGCCCGGGAGGTGAGGCCCTAGACGAGGGTGAGGTTGCTCACCAGGGAGGTCAGCGTGCTCGCCTGCGTCGAGGTCAACCAGCCACCGCTGGTCAGCACCTTGACCGTGGCGTTGTAGGTCGCCCCGGCAAGGGCCAGCTGCTTGGAGTTCAGCTTGGGCACGATCGTCCCCAGCTGGTTGCACGTGTTGTTCAGGATCAGGTTGACGGTGGCCTTGCCGATCCGCGGGAGCGCCTGGTACTTCGCGCTCCCCTCGGAGTAGCTGACCGTCAGCTGGCACAGCCCGGTAGGCGTCTCGCGCACCGTCTGCGTGAGCTTGCTGGAGGCCGACCCGGCGTCGCCGGCGTCACCCCCGTACGTGGCGGTGATGGAGTGCGCGCCGAGCGTGAGGTTCGAGACCGTCAGCTTGGCCACTCCGCCCGACAGCGTGGAGTTGCCCAGCGTGGTGTTGCCGTCGCTGAAGGTCACCGAGCCGCCCGGCGTGCCGCCGGCTTGCGCCGACACGGTGGCGGTGAGCGTCACCGGCTGGGCGTAGAGCGAGGGGTTGGTCGAGCTCGTCAGCGTGGTGCTGCTCTGGCTCTGGGTCACCTCGGACGCGAACTTCTCGACCCGGTCGTTATCGAAGTCGGCGACGTAGACGTCGCGATTCGAGGGATCGACCCCGACCGCGATCGGATTCGCGAACTGGCCGGGTCCCGATCCGGCGGTCCCGAACTGCGAGAGGTAGTTGCCAGACGCGTCGAACCGCTGCACCCGGTTGTTGTAGAAGTCGGTGACGTAGACGTCGCTGCTTGCCGGATCGACTGCGAGCCCGTAGTCGCCGTCGAACTGGCCGGTGTCTGTCCCGAGGGCCCCATACCCCGACAGATAGGTGCCTGAGCTGTCGAACTTCTGCACCCGGTCGTTGTAGAAGTCGGTGACGTAGACGTCCTGGCTGGCCGGATCAACCGCCACCGCAAGGGGCCAGTGAAGCTGTCCGGGTGCATCGCCCTCGGTCCCGAACTGCGTCAGGTAGTGACCTGAGGAGTCGAACTTCTCGACTCGACCATTGACCTTGTCGGTGACGTAGACGTCGCCGGTGACAGGATCAACGGCCACACAATTGGGACCGATGAACTGGCCGGGCCCGGACCCGGTCGTCCCGAACTGGGACAGGAACTGACCTGAAGAGTCGAACTTCTCGACCCGGTCGTTGAAATAGTCGCTGACGTACAGGTCGCCGTCGGTCTGATCCACGGCGATCCCGATCGGGCCGTTGAGCTGACCGGGCCCGCTACCGGGACCCCCGAACTGCGACACGTACTTCCCCGCCGAGTCGAACTTCTCGATTCGGTCCCCGATGTAGTCGGTCACGTAGACGTCGCTGTTGCTCTTGTCGACTGCCACGCCGATGGGGCCGTACGAGCCGAAATCGCCGTTGTCCGACCCGGGGCTGCCGAACTGCAGCAGGTAGCCGTTGGGTTGGGTGTCGGCTTGGGCCCCCGCCGTGAACGCGAGCGAGATCAGCATCGCGCTTGCGACAAGCAGCACCAGCCGTCGCGACGTCATGCGCGTCGCGCTGGTCGCCTCTGTCCAAAGTCCTCGCATGTGTAGAGCTTCTCCTCTAGATGGTCGCCTAGGCGCGCCCCAAATCGTCGGCAACCCTTGAGTTGCCGTTGGCGAGCGCTGACACAGCCGATCCATGGCTCCGCATCCCTGCAGGACCACAGACGGCCGAATACCGGAGCAACGGAGACCTGATGCCGTTGCTTCCGCCCCGTCCGGAGGCGGAACAGTTTGCCGTAGCGTTAAGGTCCGGTTCGCACCTGGGTAGGCCGGGGTGACCGGAACGCCTCGCCGGTAGGTTGACCGCGACGTGAACCGGTTTTCAGATTGCCGGCCGATGAGGAGGTCGATCGAAGATGAGCACGCAAGCAGCCGGTGTGGACAGCCTGCAATCGGTGTTACCGGAGAGCGTCGACTGGAGGCCGTTTCCCGCATTCCCGCCGTCGGCGCGCCTCGCTGTCCTGGTCGGCGACCCCACCAAGCCGGGCCTGTACACGATCAGGGTCAAGCTGCCCGGCGGCGTGAAGCTGATGCCGCACCGGCACCCCGAGGATCGCGTCTACACCGTCATCTCCGGCGTGTTCTACATCGGGGTGGGCGAACGCTTCGACGCCGAGAAGCTGGAGGCATATCCGCCCGGCGCGGTCGTCGTCCTGCCCGGCGGGACTCCCCACTTCCACTGGGCCAGGTCCGGCGATTACGTCACGCAGGTGTCAGCCATCGGCCCCCTCGGCCTCGAATACCTGGCGCCGGAAGATGACCCGCGAAACGCTTGATCGGATTCTGCATCAAGCCCGAGGAGGTAGGCGATGAACAGCGCAAGCGATCGTGACGCCCAGACGAGGGCCCGGATCGAGGAGCACTGGGCGGCCTCCGAACGCGGGGATGTCGAGACTGAGCACGCAATCTACGCCGACGACGGGATCCTGGACTATCCCCAGTCCGGGGAGCGATTCAGAGGCCGGTCAACAATCCAGGCACAACGGGGGGGACACCCGGCCGAGCGGCACTTCACCGTCCGCCGGATCCAGGGTGGCGGCGACCTTTGGGTGAGCGAGTGCGTGATCACCTACGACGGCGCCCCCACGTACTCGCTGAGCGTCATGGAGCTCAACGACGGCCTCGTCACGCATGAGACCCAGTACTTCGCCGATCCCTTCCCGGCGTCCCCCGCTCGAGCTGCGCTGGCGGAGCCGATCCCGGAGTGAGGCCGCGCGCGGAGCGCTGGTCTAGACGAACGCCCCGATCCCGGTGATGTCGCGCCCGACGATCAGCGTCTGCATGGTCTCGGTGCCTTCGTAGGTGTGGATGGCCTCGATGTCGGCCATGTGGCGGATGACGTGGTTCTCGAGGAGGATGCCGTTGCCGCCGAGCATGTCGCGTGCCTCAGCGCATATCTGGCGTGCCTTGCGGGTGTTGTTGAGCTTGGCGAGCCCCGCGATCGTGTCGCTGAGCTGCCCGCGCTCGGCCAGACGCCCGATCTGCAGGCAGTAGAGCTGCATCGCGGTCACCTCGGCAAGCATGCGCACAAGTCTGTCCTGCACGATCTGGAAGCTGGCCAGCGGCTTGCCGAACTGCTGGCGCCGCTTGGCGTAGGTGAGCGCGGTTTCATAGGCGGCGACGGCATGCCCCAGGGCTGCCCACGCGCACGTGCTCCGGGTCCCCGCCAGAACACGTGCGGTGTCCTTGAACGTCCGGGCGCCCGGAAGGCGGTTGGCCAGCGGCACGCGAACGTCGGTGAGGGTGATGTGAGCCTGCCACACCGCCCGCAGGGAGCCCTTGCCCTCGATCACCTTGGCGTCGTATCCGGGGGTGCCGTTCTCCACCAAGAACCCCTGGACCTGACCGTCCTCGCCGCGGGCCCAGACGATGACGACGTCGGCGACGGTGCCGTTGCCGATCCAGCGCTTGGCCCCGTTGATGACGTAGACGTCGCCATCCTCCCGGGCGGTCGTCTCAAGCGCGACGGAGTCTGATCCGTGGTCGGGCTCGGTGAGGGCGAACGCGCCGAGCTTGTCGAACCGGGCCATCTGGGGCAGCCAGCGCTGCTTCTGCTCCTCGGATCCGAGCATCGCGATTGACTTCATGGCCAGGCCCGATTGCACGCCCAACAGGGTCCCGAGGCTGCCGTCGCCGCGGTTGAGTTCCATGTGCATCAGCCCGCAGGCGATCGGGCTGAGGCCGGGACAGCCGTAGCCCTCGAGCTCCTCGCCGACGATGCCCAGCTCGCCGAGGCGGCGAATCAGCGGCCACGGCAGCTCCGCGCGCTCCCAGTAGTCACCGATGACGGGAAGCACCTCGTCATCGACGAAGGCGCGGACCCGGCGCAGGACCTTCAGCTCTTCCTCGGTGAGCTGCTCGCGCAGGAAGAAGTAGTCGGTCGACAGCGCGTGGCCGAGGTTCTCGAACAGCGGCGGGGTGGGGGAGGTGCTGGTGGTCATGTGGATCTGGTCCTGTTCTGGGTGGGCGTGGTCTGGGCGGCTGTGCCCGGGGCGGTTGGGACCAGCTCGGGTGTGGCGAGCACGTTGGCGAGGGCGCGGTAGGTCTTGCGGTTGAAGATGAGCCCAACGTGGCTGCCGGTCACCTCGACGCATTCAGCGTCGGGGGCGAGCGCTGACTGCCAGCGCACGACCCCATCGCCCTTGGAGTAGATGCTGGTCAGGCGCACGAGTTCGGTTGGGAACGGTTGGGTGAAGTTGCGGGCGAATGCGCAGTCGCAGCCTTCGGTGAGGCAGCGGGTGGACCGGGCCTGGCCTGTCCGGTGCGCGGCGCTGCGGGCGGCGGCCACCGCGGCCCCGGTGGGGTAGCTCACTGCCAGCATCTCTCGCAGCCCGGCGCCCATCGACACCGCGTGGGACACCAGGTCCGGACGCCGGCTGCCCAGTGCGCGGGCGTAGTGCCCGCCACGGCTGTGGCCGATGAGTGCCACCCGCCGCCCGTGGCGCCGGTACACCTGCTCGACATGTCGCTCGACTCGCTCGACGGCGCGGTCCGAGCACTGCACGTTGGCGACGAACCCGCAGGTCGACGGGCGATAGCCCATGCGCCAGAGCCATGCCGCGAGTACGAGCAGAGTCTGATCGCCGGCCCCGAAACCGGGCACCAGCACCAGCGGGCGGCCGTCGCCGCGGGGCACATCGCGCCCCCACAGCACCGGGTCGACCATGAGCCGCCCGAGCTCGAGCTGCCAGCGGGTCTCGGCCAGCGGCCTGCCCCACCAGCGGCCCTCGGTGGCCTCAGCGTGCGAGGACATAGCTGCCCGGTGCCTTGGCCTGCGCGCGGAAGCGACGGTTTCCCAGTGACGTCGGGGCGGCGCGCAGCCCGCCCGAGCGCTCCGCCAGCCACGTGTCCCAGTCAGGCCACCAACTACCCGCCTGCTTCGGAGTCTGATCGAGGAACGTCTCGGCGTCGGCGGTGAGGTCGTCGGCGACCCGGTAGCTGGCGCGCGATGGCGCCGCGTCCGTGGACGGCGGATTGACCAGCGCCTGGATGTGCCCGCTGCGCGAGAGCACAAACCGCTTGTGACCGCCGAAGAGCTGGGCGCTCCGGTAGGCGTTCTCCCAGGGCACGATGTGGTCGCTGAGGCCGGCGATGGCGTAGACGTCGAGGTCGACGGCGGACATGTCGACCGGGGTGCCGAGGAGCTCGAGCGCGCCCGGCTGGGTGAACGTGTTCTCCAGGCCGATGTGGATGAAGTCACGGTGCAAACCGGCAGACATGCGCACCGTGTCCTGGTTCCAGTAGAGGATGTCGAAAGCCGGCGGCGCCTTGCCCAGCAGGTAGTTGTTGACGACGTAGGACCAGACGAGGTCGTTGGGGCGCAGCCAGGTGAACACGCCGGCCAGCGCCTGGCCGTCGAGATAGCCCTTGCGGGCGGACTCGGCGACCGCCGCCGCGGCGAGATCGCGCGACGCCAGCGCGGACACCGTGCCGGCCTGGGCGTTGTCCAACGCGCACACCATCAGCGTGAGGCTGGCGATCTCGCCCAGACGGCCGGCGGCGGCGAGATGCCCCAGCAGCCCCGAGGCGACGATCCCGCCCGAGCACGCCGCCGCGACGTGCACGGCGTCCTGGCCGGAGATCGCAGAGACCGCCTCCCGGGCATCGGCGATCGCCTGGGCGTAGGTGTCCAGGTCGAAGTGGCCCTGCTCCTGATCGGGGTTGCGCCAGGAGATGACGAACACCTGCTGCCCCTGGCCGACGAGGTATTCGGCGAGGCTGCGGCCGGGTGCCAGATCCAGGATGTAGTACTTGTTGATCGTCGGTGGCACGAGCAGGAGCGGGGTCTCGCGCACCTGCTTGGTCGTCGGCCGGTAGTGGATGAGCTCCAGGACCTCGGTGCGCAGGACGACCGACCCCGGCGTGACCGCGAGGTTTTCCCCCACCTCGAACCGGCTCGTGTCCACGGTCGAGGGGAGCCGCGCGCTGGACACGTCCCCGGCCATCCGGCGCAGGCCCCGGGCCAGGCTGGTGCCGCCGGTGTTGACGATCTCGCGTAGGACCGCGGGATTGGACCACGGGAAGTTCGTCGGTGCCAGCGCGTCGATCACGTTCCCGGCGGCCAGCCGCGCCTGGCGCTCGGTCCGCCAGTCCACGCCGGCGTCGGAGATGAGCCCGTCCACCGTCTCGCCGACAGCGAGATAAGCCCGGAGCAGGTCGCGCAGCAGCCAGTTCTCCTGCCAGGCCGGGTCGGCGAAGCGACGGTCTCCGCCGGCCGGCGCGAGCTGCGACCGGCCGGTGGCGGCCCGCGTCAGCTCGGCACCCAGGCCGGCGGCGCGGCGCGCGACCCCAGTGGGGCGGCGGGCCAGTCCGGCGGCGACCTTGACCGCCGGGCCCGGGGCGAAGAAGCGCGGCGTTCCGGCGGCGGCGTCGGTGAGCATGACGTCGAACCCGGAACGCACCGCTTCACCGGCGCGCGTGCGTTGGCTGGTGGGGGTGGCCATCACGCCTTCCCCTCGACCGTGGCGGGCGTGCTCAGCAGCTCGGCCGGCGGCGTGATCTCGCGCTTGAGGATCTTGCCTGTGGGGCCCTTGGGCAGTTCGCTGACCAGCCAAACGTGGCGCGGGTACTTGTACGCCGCCACCTGACCCTTGACGTAGGCGCGCAACTCGTCGGGGGTCGCGTCGGCGCCCGGCTTGAGCGCAACCGCGGCGCCCACCTCCTCGCCCAGTGACGGGTGGGGGATCCCGATGACCGCGCACTCATGTACCGCCGGGTGCTCATAGAGGACCTCCTCGATCTCGCGCGGGTACACGTTGTAACCCCCACGAATGATCAGCTCCTTCTTGCGGTCGACGATGAAGTAGTAGCCCTCCTCGTCGATCCGGGCGAGATCGCCGGTGCGAAACCACCCGTCGACGGAGATGACCTCGGCGGTCGCATCGGGGCGCTGCCAGTAGGACTTCATGACGTTGTGTCCGCGGATGGCGATCTCTCCGACCTCTCCGGCCGGGGCGCCGGCGCCCGTCTCGTCGACGAGCTTCATCTCGACGCCGTCGATCGGTGTGCCGATCGAGCCCGGCTTGCGCTCGCGGTCGGGATGGTTAAAGGAGGCGACCGGCGAGGTCTCCGACAGCCCGTAGCCCTCGAGGACGATGCAACCGAACCGCTCCTCGAAGGCGCGCAGAACCTCGACGGGCAAAGCCGCGCCGCCGGAGACGCACAGTCGCAGGCTGCTCACGTCGTGCTCGTCGGCGTCGGCGCGCGCCAGTAGAGCCGAGTACATCGTGGGCACGCCCTCAAAGACATTGACCCGGTCGCGCTCGATGATCTCCAGAGCGGTGCCGGCATCGAAGCGCGCGATGAGAGACAGGCACCCGCCGGCCGCGATCGCCGCGTTGAGCGCGCATGTCTGGCCGAAGGCGTGAAACAGGGGCAGCGCGCCGAGCACCACGTCCTCGGGGCCGATCGAGAAGATGCGCACCATCACCTCGACGTTGCGACGGAGGTTGGCGTGGGTGAGCTCCGCGCCCTTGGGCCGCCCGGTGGTCCCCGACGTGTAGAGGATCACGGCAGTGTCGCTGCCGACCTTGTCGGCGACCTCGCGCACGGGCGCGGCGCCGGCCAGCAACTGCTCGAACTCCCCGGGGCGCACGATGATGGACTCGGCGCCGGCCTCGGCGGCGCCCGCCTCGGCCTCGGCGGCGAACTCGTGCCAGGCGAAGACGAGCTTGGCGCCCGGGTCGCCGAGATAGAAGGCGACCTCGCGCCGCTTGAGCAGGACGTTCATCGGCACGACGATCGCCCCAGACCGCAGGATGCCGTAATAGGCGACGGCGAACTGCGGGACGTTGGGCAGCATCAGGCCCACGCGGTCCCCGGGTTGAACGCCGCGGGCCCGCAGGAGCCCGGCGACGCGGGCGGTGAGGTCGTCGAGGGCACCGTAGGAGAGCACGGTGTCGTCGAGCCGCACCGCCGGCTGCTCGGCGCCGCGCTTGGCGCTGTCGATCATGTTGAGGGCAAGGTTCTCGCTCATTCGCTGTCCGTCCGCTCGTGTGGTGGTCACGCTGCCGGCACAGCGTCCCGCAGTGCGCCCGCTCGCACATCGGTGTGCGCCACCAACTTCACGGCGTGCCTTTGTGAGCCGCATACAATCCGGCGCGGAGAGGGTCCCAGTGACCGTGACCCGGGCGCAAACCCCGCACAGCTCAGACGGCCTCGTCGTGGACGCCCCGGCCACGGCGATCGCCGCGCTGCACGACGTGCTCCACGCGCGTCTCGATGACCTCGCCGACGAAGCGACGCAGCTCATCCTCGCCGAGATCCCCGCCTATCGAGATGCGACGCCGGCGTTCCGCGACGACGTGCGCGCGCACGTGCTTTCGCACCTGCGCATCAGCATGAGCACGTTCAGCGAGGCGCGCCCGGTCACCCGCGAGGAGCTCTTGTTCGTCCGTGGCCACGCCGCCCGGCGCGTCGGTCATATCCCGATTGCCGAGTTCGTCAATGCCTTCTATGTAGGTGAGCGCGTGCTGTGGGAGGCGGCGCTCGCCTCGGCGCACGACGATGAGTCTCGCCGCGCTGCTCTGGTGTTCGCATCACACCTGCCGCGCTACTTCGAGGTCGCCACCACGCATGCCGCGGAGGTTTACATCGAGGCCGAGGAGCAACTCGCGGCAACCGGAGAACGCATCCGCCGCGACCTGATCGAGGACCTCGTGGCCGGTGCGCCGCTGGCGGCCGGCCCACGCATGGATGCCGCGCGAGCGGCGGGGCTGGAGCCGGGCATCCCGTGCCTGGTCGTCTCGGCGGCCGCATCGCCGGCTCCGAATGACGAGTCGCTGCTGCGCAGCGCAGCCACTGCGCTGGCTCGTGCGGTCGGGGGAACGCTCGCGCCGCTGACGGTGGTGCGCCACGGCAAGATCGACCTCGTCGCGCGGGCGCCCCAGCGGGGCCTCGACGGAGTGCGGCAACGGCTCGAGCGGACCCAGCGCCGGCTCGCCGATGGCGGTCTGCCACTGGCGATCGGCGTCAGCACCGTGGTCAGCGGGCTTGACGAGATCGCCCACGCCTACCGCGAAGCCGAGCTCGCCCGCACGTCCTTGGACTCAGCTCCCGGGCTCGTCGCGCTGAGCGGCATGAGCGCGTTCGACTACCTGACGCTGACGCGCGATCCCACAGCGCGCCGCCTCATCCCGCGTCCCATCCAGGAGTTCGTCGACGAGGACGTCCGGCAGGGCGGTGTCCTGATCGCGACCCTCAGCGCATACGTCGCCTCCGATCTCAATGCCCGGCGTGCCGCCGAGCACCTGCACATTCACGTGAACACGGCCCACTATCGGCTGGGCAAGATCGCCGAGCGCACCGGGTGTGACCTGCACCGGTTCACCGACCTGGCCGAGATCCTCATCGCCGCGCGGTTTCTTCCGACACCGGCGGCCGAACCTCGTTGAGCGCGCGCCCGTCCTCGTCTTCGACGGCGAAACAGCGCTAGTAGTTGCCCGACACGTAGTCCCAGGCGCGGCGGAGCTTGTCCCTGCGGGCCTCGGAGCGGGACTCTGCGGGGTCGTCGCGCATGACCGCGGGATTGGCGGACGGCTCCGGGAGCGACCGGCACTCCTCGCGGTTGAGCTTCAAGATCACGCCGTGCTCGCCGATCTGTGCGATCTCGTCGGCGTCGGCAAAGCGATGCCCCGCGGAGAACACGTGCTCTGAGATCACGATTCCGTCGAAGACATCCTCGGCCTCTACCGCCAACACGTGCCCCACGGTGCCAATCTTCTCTCCGTCCGCGCTGTACACGGGTGTGCCCATCTCGAGCGCCCGGTAGCTGATCGGCTGTCCCACCTCCACGGTGCCCAGGATAAACCTGGAGCACACCGCGCCGCAATCACGCGGTTTCGTCTTTCAGTTGGCATGGGGTCGGGGATGGCGTACGGTGACGACCATGACGAGCCTGGCGTCCGGGGCCCCGAGGGCTGCCGAAGCCAACCGGTGGGCAGTGCTCGCGCTCCTCGGAACCGCGCAGTTGATGGTGGTGCTCGACGCAACGATCGTCAACATTGCGTTGCCGTCGGCGCAGTTGGCTCTTCATTTCTCGACGGCCGACAGGGAATGGATCGTGACCGCCTACGCGTTGGCGTTCGGCAGCCTGCTGCTGCTGGGGGGCAAGCTCGGTGATCTGTTCGGGCGCAAGTGGACGTTTGTCGCCGGGCTGATCGGCTTTGCCATCGTTTCGGCGATCGGCGGCATGGCGCAGAGTTTCGGGATGCTGGTGGCGTCTCGGGCTCTGCAGGGTGCGTTCGGGGCACTGCTGGCACCGTCTGCGCTCGGACTGCTCACGGTCACGTTTGCCGCCTCGCCTGACCGCCCGAAGGCGTTCGGGATTTTTGGCGCGATCGCGGGGGGCGGCGCGTCAGTGGGTCTGGTTCTCGGCGGGGCGCTCACCCAGGTGCTGTCCTGGCGGTGGTGCTTCTACGTGAACCTGGTGATCGCGGTGCCGACCGCGATCTTCGCGCTGCGGCTCCTGGTCAACCACCGAGACCCCGAGCGGGGCAGCATCGATGTGCCCGGGCTTCTCACCTCATCTTTGGGACTGTTTGCGCTGGTCTACGGCTTCTCGAACGCGGAGACCCAATCGTGGACCGCCCCAGCGACGATCGTCGCGCTCGTCGCCAGCCCGGTTCTGCTCGCCACTTTCGTCTTCATCGAGAGCCGCGTCAAGGACCCGCTGCTTCCGTTGCACATCGTGCGCGACCGGGCTCGTGGGGGTGCATACGTCTCGGTGCTTCTCGCCGCCGCCGGCCTCTTCGGAGTGTTCTTCTTCCTCACCTACTACATGCAGTTGAGCCTCGGCTTCTCGCCGCTGACCACCGGGCTGGCCTTTCTCCCGATGACGGGCCTCCTCGTCGTCACCTCGGTCACTGCGCAGACCCGCGTGCTGCCGCGCACCGGCGCCAAGCCGCTGGTGGCCGCGGGGATGACGCTCGGCGTGATCGCGATGATCGTCTTCACGAGGCTCAGTGCCGATGGGGCGTACGTGACCCATGTGCTCCCGGGGCTGCTCATCATCGGGGTCGGGATGGGGTGCATCTTCGCGCCGGCGATCGCAACCGCCACCCTCGGCGTCTCGGTACACGAGACCGGCGTGGCCTCGGCGATGGTCAACACCTCTCAGCAGGTCGGAGGCGCCGTTGGCCTCGCACTGTTGAGCACGGTCTCGGCGAGCGCCGCCGCCGGCTACGCCCGCGATCATGTCGGCGTGCCTGGGTTGGCCGGCCTCGCGGCCATCCATGGCTACGCGACGGGATTCTGGTGGGCCGCGGGCATCTTCGCGACCGGTCTCGTGGGCGCGCTGGTCATCCTGCCGTCAAAGGCCGGGGCTCACGAGTGCAGTGTGAGGACGGCGCTGTCGCGCGGCATCGCCTACGCGCACCACCTCGAGGCCGCGGCCGAGGCCGCGACTCACGCCCTTCGTATGAGCGCTCGACCGCTGCCGCAGACAGAGGGGCCGCCTGACCAAGATGGGCCTCCGGACCTTCGACATCCGCCGTCCGGCCGCCGGTGACCGTGAGGCTGCGAAGAACGGTCGCTATGCAGCGGGGTGCTGCGGCGCGATCAGCACCGGGCGTTGCGCGTGGGCGGAGAGCTGGTGTGAGACGCTGCCGAGAATGGCGCTGGCGAACGCTCCCCGTCCCCGCTGACCGCAGACGATCAGTCGCGCGTCGATCTCCCGAGCGACCTCGCTGATCGTCTTGGCCACCGATTCAGTTGCCTCCGCGACGCGCGCTGACGCGTTGTAGCCACGGCCGCGGGCGCCCGCAGCGCCCTCATCGGCGATCCGTTGTGCCACGGCGATCTCGTTCTCGTCGAGCTGACCCTCATTCGGGACGACAGCCAGCAGTGAACCTCCTCTGGCGAGCTGGATCGCTACCGGCGTCCACACAACCAGCACCACCGCATCGGCGGGATGCATGACGAGCTCGACCGCGACCGTCAGAGCGGCCTTCGAGCCCTCAGAGCCGTCGTAGCAGAACAACACCGGTCTATCCATCGCTGCGTCTCGTCATCGTGATGATCAACTCCTGGACGTTGCTCAGGTCCGGCGCCGGGTGGTCAGCCAGGCTGGCTGACCACCTCACACCGCGACAGCTCCGGGTGCATCCTAGAGATTGATCGCTCGCTGACTGGTCTGCAGTTGGGTGGGTCTTGCGCGTGTCTCTCGGACCTGCCTACGCTGACGCGGGGCTGGAGCCGAGCGCCTTGGCCTTGATTGCGTCGAACTCGGCCTGGTTGATGGCACCGCTGTCGAGCAACTGCTTGGCTTTTTCGATCTCGCTCGCTGCGCCGCCGGACCCGGCGGTGCGGCGCACGTAGTCATCGAACTGGGCCTGGGAGGCGGCGGCGTCTTTGTTGTTGCGCTCAGCCATCCCATCGTGGTAGATGAGGAGATACGCCAGTACGCCGAGGAACGGCAGCACGATCACGAACACCACCCACAGGGCCTTCGCCCATCCGCCGAGATCTCGCCGGCGGAAGAGGTCGATAAGGACGGTGATGGCGATCCAGATCCACGCCACCCAGGCGAAGAAGATCAGGATCGTCCAGAAGATGTTGAGGAACGGATAGTTCGAAGCTGCTAGGACGGTCAATGTCGCCTCCCGGGCGATCCAGGCGCCGCCGGGACGGAATCTCGATCGCGGCAGCGCATATTTGGGTTCCTTCGGACGCAGGCATTCTCTTCGGCGTCAGGGTTGGCGGACATCACCCGCAGAGGGTGATCGCAGGGCCTCGCGCGTCTATGAGTTGCGTAAATCATCGCATCGCAGCGGTAACTGCTCGTCGCTCGCGCGATATGTAAAGCAGTAACGACAAATCGCCCCGAGGTCGCACGACGCTCGGGCGCACGATCTGAACGAGACGTCACCCGATGAGCAGCTCCAACTCTGAGAACAGCCGGTCCAGCGCCGAGGTCGAGCACCTCAACATGCTGGAGGCAATCGTGCGACGCGGTCTCGACGCCGACCTCGAGGTTGGGAACGCGTTGGCGGAGATCAACGACACGTGGCTCTACCGCGCCACCCACGAAACCTTCGAGGCCTACGTGCGTGACCGATGGGGGATCAGCCGCACGCTTGCGCAAGAGCTCATCCAGGCCGCTGAGGCAGCTGCCCAACCGCCCGCGGGCGTCGATGGTCCGGCGCCCACGATGACGTCTCACGCCGGCCCGCTCGCGCCGGTCCGCCGCGACGGCACCGATCGACTCGCCAAGGTGTGGGAGAAGGCCCGCCAGGCGTTCGGTAGTGAGGACGTGACCGCGGTCGAGATCCACCTGACCGTCCACAAGCGCCAGCAGCCACCTCCGCTCACGCCGAGTCCGTGGCCGAGCCTTCAGGCGCCCAACGAGTCAAGGGCCGACGAGCCGCTCCGGCGGCTGCGGTGGCTGATGGCCGAGGCGAGCGGCACGATCGCCAACATCGCGCACCAATTGGAGACGCACGCCTCCAAGCTTGACGAGTACGCGAGCGAGCAGTTGCTAGACGACGTTCTCGTCCTCGACGAGGACCTCGCAGTGCTCAAAACGCTCCTGCCGGTGCCGGTCGATTGGGACGCCGCCCATGGACGCTTGATCGCCGGTGAACTCGCGCCGTTCGAGGATGAATCCGACGAAGAGGACGAGGACGACTAACGCCGCGCTTGGCCGGCCGAACTTGGCCTTGTCGCGAGGATATGCGCCGCCGCGTCAAATGCCCAGAGGGTCAGCGTTGGTAGTGCTCGGCGTTGATCTGAATGTACGTCTGCCACTCGTCGGGCAACTGGTCCTCGGCGAAGCACGCGTCGACGGGGCAGGCCTCGACGCAGGCGTCGCAGTCGATGCATTCCTCGGGGTCGATGTAGAGCTGCGGCGCGTCATCGAACCCCTCCTCGTCCTGGCTGGGGTGGATGCAGTCCACCGGGCAGACCTCGACACATGAGAGGTCCTTGGTGCCGATGCACGGCTCGGCGATCACGTACGTCATGCACTCATCCTCATGGCAGGCGCAACTGGTCGGAAGGACTGTTGCACTTCAACCAGGCTTGAAGTCAAGCGCGGGTAACGCTGCCCCGTCTGCGCCCGCGGGCTGCGCCCGCGGCGTTGGACTCGCGGAGCGGCAGCACGCGCTCATCGAAGATGCGGCACACGTCGATGGACTCGCAATCGCAGCGGCTGCAGATCTTGAGCACCCGCCGCACCGAGGTCGCCCGAGCGATCAGGTCCTCCAGCTCGGGCAACTTCGAGAGAGCCAACTGCCGCAGCCGCTCATGGGCCAGCCCGTCACGTGCGCCGAGGAGCTCCTGGATCTCGTCCAGCGTGAAGCCCACGCGTTGGGCCGCGTCGATGATCGCCAGCCGTCGAAACACGTCCTCGCGATAGCGACGCTTTCCCGCCGTGCGCTCCGGCTCGGGCAGGAGCCCGCGCGCCTCGTAGTAACGGATCCGGGATGTGCTCATCCCTGCCCGCTCAGCCACCTCTCCGATCGCCAACTCATGCGACATCTCGCTTGCCGTCCCCACCGCGTTTGACTTCAACCTGACTTCAAGCGCAAGGGTACTCGTCACCAGTGTGGTGTCAGCGAAGTAGTTGGCGCACGGCGAGCTCGAGGGCCTCAGCGCGGGTGTGTGGGTCGTGGTCGGCGGCGATGAAGTGGTGGCCGATCGCGAGGGAGAACGCCAGTACTGAGCGGGCCTCGATCTCCCCTTCGTCGGAGCAGAAGTCTCCGAACAGCGAACGGAGGTATTCCATCCGCCGGTTGTCGACCTCTCGTAGACGCTTGGTGACGGCGGGTTGGCGTCGTGACCAGTCGCGGATGGCGAGCTCGATCGGCAGCAGCTCTTCGCTGAAGGTGAGCGCGCCGGCGTGCCTGATTTTTGCGCGCGGGTCGCCGCCGCGGTGTTCGACCTGCTCGAGGACCTCGTTGGTCGCGGCTTGTTCCCAGGTGTCGAGCATTGCGTCAAGCAAGGCGCCGCGGTCCTCGAAGTGCCCGTAGAAGCTGCCTCGGGTCACCCCGAGGGACTTGGCCAGAGGCTCGATGCGCACGGCGTCGGGGCCGCCGGCAGCGAGTGCCTGCAGGCCCGCCTCGATCCAGGTCGCGCGGGGGGTGCGGGTCGGAGGGGCCATCGCGTGCGCTATTGAGCTGGCGGGGCGGTTGACATCACCGTTGATGATGCCTAGCCTCCATATATACAGCACTGTATATATGGAGGCATGATGATGACGACGACGACACAGACCGATCGCGCCGGCACGCCAAGTCGGGTAAGCCAGGTCCTGCTCCCGCCCGACGCCCGACGGCTCAGCACCCTCTCGCGAGTCGACTACGAGGACGCCTTCATCGTCGACGCTGCCGGCCGGCGAACCGCGGAGCAGTGGGCGCGCGCGGTGTTCAATGACGCGCCCCTCGCGGTGCGCACGCGCCTGGTGTCAGGCTGGACCGGGCTGGGTCTCAACCTCGCACGACCCTCGTCGTCGCCCCGGATTCTCGGCTGGAGGGTGCAGCACAGCAGCCCCGGCGTCATGCTCCTCGCCGCTGACTCGATCCTCGGCCTTCAAGCTGAGTTGCTGTTCAGAACCGAGCCGTGCGGCTTGCTCTTCGCGACACTGATCCAACAGAACAACGCCACGGCCCGGGCCCTATGGGTCCGAATCACCCCGACACATCAAAAGGTCGTCCGGTCGCTTCTCGAGGACGCCGCCCGCCGCGACGCCGGCCAGTTACGCGATGGCGAACCAGGTGCCCGTTGAGGGTTCTCTGGTCTATCGAGGGCGGAGCATGTCGATCAGCAGATCGAGGTGCCGGCGCCAGTCAAACCCAGCCGCGGGGTGGGCCATCGTCGCCGAGAGGCCGCACATGAGCATTCCGATGTCGGTCGCGGTCGCGTCCGCGCGGATGGTTCCGGCGCGCCGGGCGCGATCGATCAGCCGTGTCGTCAGCTCCAGCAGTTCGGTCTGCTCGGCTGCGGCATGGGTCCAGATGTGCTCGCCGGCGCCCGCGAGCACCTGTTGGGTGCCGGCATCGCGCTCGAGCGCTTCGGCATTGGAGCGCAACAGGTCAGCCAACACCTGAAACGGCTCGCCGTCGCGCTCCAGCGCTTCCCGCGCTTCGGCCGCGAAGAGCCTGAACTTCTCGCGCACCAACTCGACCAGCAGCGCCTCTTTGGTCGGGTAGTGGCGATAGACGGTGCCGACGCCGACTCCGGCGCGGCGGGCGACGTCATCCATCTGCGCTTCGCTGCCGTACTCGGCGAATACCGTCCGGGCACCGCTGAGAATCCTCTCGCGGTTGCGGCGCGCATCCGAGCGCAGCGGGCGCTCGCTCTGGTTCGACGATGTGGTCACGGTGTGTTCACACGAATCCTTGACAAGCGGAATCACGGTTCACTATAGTCGTCGATGCAAACGGAACCGGAGGTCAGCTTCCATGTCATCGCTCAGCTACACCGATAGCCCGTCCCTGTCCACGCAACGGGCGAAGAACCTCGCACTGTTGCTGCTCGCGATGACCCAGTTCGTGGTCGTGATCGACGCGTCGATCGTCAACGTCGCGCTGCCGTCGATCGGAGCTCACCTGCACTTCTCCCGGGATGACCTCACCTGGGTGGTGAATTCCTACACGCTGACCTTCGGTGGCTTCCTGCTGCTCGGTGGGCGAATGGCCGACCTGCTGGGGCGTCGCCGGATGTTCATGCTCGGCCTCGTCGTCTTCTCCCTGGCATCGCTCGGCGGTGGCCTCGCGCAATCCGAGACCTGGCTGATCACCGCTCGCGCGATCCAGGGGCTGGGCGCCGCGATCGTGTCGCCGGCGGCACTGTCGATCATCACCACCACGTTCGCCGACGGCGCGGAGCGTAACCGCGCACTGGGTATCTGGGGCGCGGTCGCGGGCGCCGGCGGGGCCGCCGGCGTGCTGCTCGGCGGCATCCTCACCAGCGGGCTCAGCTGGCGCTGGGTGCTCTTCGTCAACGTCCCGATCGGGCTGATCGCTGCGGCCCTGGCGCCGCGCATCTTGCTCGAGAGCCGCCGCGAGGAGGCCGGAAGCACGTTTGACATCCCCGGCGCGGTGACCGTTACGGCGGGCCTGGCGCTGCTCGTCTACGCCGTCGTCGATGCAGTCAACGTCGGCTGGGGATCGACCCGTACGATCGCGTGCCTGGCTGTCGCGGTGCTCCTGTTGATTGCATTCGTGGTGATCGAAATGCGCCAGAGCGACCCCCTGATGCCGTTCTCGATCTTCCGCCTGCGCACGCTGCGCGGTGCCAACATCGTCGGGCTGCTGATCGGCATGTCGCTGTTCTCGATGTTCTTCTTCATCTCGCTGTACCTCCAGGACGTGATGGGGTACACGCCGATCAAGACCGGTATCGCCTACCTGCCGCTGGCCGTCGGGATCATCGTCTCGGCGGGGATCGCCTCCCAGCTCGTCACGCGGCTGGGCTTCAAGATCCCCCTGACCATCGGGATGATCCTGATCGCCGCCGCTCTGCTCTGGTTCGCCCAGGTGCCCGCACCTCACGGCGCCTACCTCTCCGACATCCTCGGTCCGTCGCTCCTGGCCGCCGTCGGCCTCGGCTTCGCCTTCGTGCCCGTGACGATCGCCGCCGTGACCGCAACCGAGCCCCAGGAGGCGGGCCTCGCCTCAGGTCTGATCAACACCTCTCAGCAGGTTGGTGGTGCGCTGGGGCTCGCGATCCTCGCCACCGTCGCCAACAGCCGTACTCAGGACATCCTGAACGCCGGCGTCCACAACACCGCCGTCGCGCTCACCAAGGGGTTCGACCGTGCCTTCCTCATCGGCGCCGGGTTCGCGGTCCTCGGAGCGATCCTCACGATGCTGCTCATCTCCTCAAAGGACAGCCGCGATCATGCCCAGGCGGCCTCCAACGTGGACGCCGCTGCCGCACACGCTGCGACGGGCTGAGCAGCGCGGGCGTCTCGCGGCGTGCGGTCAGGATCCGTTCTCGACAGGCCGTCGCGTCGCGGCGCGAAATTCAGACGGGGGAGAGGCATCACGCGGGCGCGGTGGAGCGTGCTTCCCACCGGCGCTGACCTTGACCACCACCGGTCGGCCCGCATCCCACTGAATTGGTTCATGTCCTCAGCGCCGCATAGTCACTGGAATGGGGCAACCAAGCCGGCGGGAGCGTCAGGCGCAGCAGACGCGCGAGGAGATCCTCCGTGCGGCGAGGCGCCTGTTCGCCGAGCGTGGCTACGCGCGCACCAGCGTCCGCGACGTCGCCGACGCGGCGGGCGTCTCCCCGCAAACGGTCTACGACAGCATCGGTTCCAAGCAGGCGCTCGTCGCGCGACTGAACGACACCACCGATACCGAGGCCGGGGTGGATGCGATCGCGATGCAATCCGCGCGTTCGACCGACCCGGCGGAGATCGTCGCGACGCCTGCGAGGATCACGAGGTCGATCCTCGAGCACAGCGGCGATGTCATTCGCGCGCTCGTCACGGGCGCCGCGGCCGAGCCCGACCTCGACGCGGTGCTGGCCGAAGGCCAGCGTCGCCACAGCGCGGGCGCCGCCTCGGTCGTCGCGACGCTGGAGGATCTGGGCGCACTCAACCAGTCCGTCGATCGCCGCGAAGCCGTCGACACGCTCGCCGCGATCTCCGACTTCCGGCTCGCGCTCGTGCTCCACGAGAATTATGGGTGGACGCTTGACAGGATCGAAGCCTGGATCGCTGACACCAGCCGCGCGCTGCTGCTGCGGTAACGCGATGAGGTCGGGCTCGCGCCCGCAGCGGCTCTCAGGGTCCCGAAACGCATGAGTGACACGGCCGACGCGCGCACTGGTGACAGAACATGCGCTCCGCTGGGGCCATCGCACGTGGACGGCCGGATGTCGGGCTAGGCGAGTGCCGTGGGGTGCCGTTTGCTTTTCGTGTGAGCTCGGCTCTTTGGGTGTATGGTCGGTTTGCGCCTTGGGTGAGAGGCGGCCCTTGCGGCTCCCACTCCTGGCCGGCCTTTGGCATGTCGACCGTCAGCGGTCCGCGCACTTCACACCAAGGAGCCGGTAATGACCCTTTCCGCACCGCCGGAGCAGGCGCTCCGCACACCGCATCATCGACCCGGGGAGCCGCCGTCGAGGAGGGTCGCGCGGATCGCGGGCATCTTCATGGTCATCACCTTTATCTCCATCCCGGCGTTGCCGCTGTATGACCAGGTGCTCCATCACACGAACTTCGTCGTCGGCGCCGGCGGCGACGCGCGCGTGTATGTCGGAGCGTTGTTCGAGATCCTCACTCTCATCGCCGGCATCGGTATGGCGGTGACGCTCTACCCGGTTCTCAGGCGCCAGAGCGAAAGCCTCGCGCTGGGCTATGTGACCGTGCGCGTGGTCGAGTCCTGCCTCATCGCGGTGGGCATCGTCAGCCTGCTCGCGGTGGTGACGCTGCGACGGGACCTCGCCGGAGCCGCCGGGACTGACCACGCGTCGCTCATCCTCAGCGGCCGGTCGCTGATCGCCGTTCATGACGCGACGTTCTTGCTTGGCCCCGCATTCTGCGCGGCTATCGGCAACGGCCTCATCCTCGGCTACCTGATGTTGAGGTCCGGGCTTGTCCCGCGGCGCTTTGCCCAGTTCGGCATCGCCGGCGGTTCCCTCGCCCTGGTCACGGCGCTTCTCGTGTTGTTCGGTGCATATGACCAGAGTTCCGGGGCCTCGTTCATCTTGACGCTGCCCGAGGCGGCCTGGGAGCTGTCGCTGGGCATCTACCTGATCGTCAAGGGCTTCAAGCCGTCTCCCGTCCTTTACGACGACGGGCGCCACGCCGGCGTCGACGGTCCGCTGATCCCCGCCCTTGCGCTACCGGGGCCGGTCGCGGGACCTTGAGGTCCGCGTCGGCGGCGCGTTGAGATGTATGTCTACGTCGACGCCGAGGGCTGCGCCGAAGGTGGCTTTGCACGTCGTTGGCGGCGGCGAGCTCGCGGTCACACAAACCGAGGCCCGGTGCCGGGCGACAGCCCTGTGAACTTGCTCTCAGGCTGTCGCACTCCCGGTGTGTGTCGTATCGCTTTGGACCGCGGTGAGTGGCGTGGCGATGCCTTCCAGCCCTCTGCGTTCTGCTTTGACGCCATAGACGATCTCGACGAGGCCCCCACCGATCATCAGGATCGCGCCGATCGCGAGCGCGAAGAACACATCAGATGTCTTGCCGGTCGGGATGAGTCGGCCGAAGAGCTGCGGCCCGATGATGCCGCCGATACCGGTCCCGACCGCGTAGAAGAGCGCGATCGCCAGCGCGCGGGTCTCCATCGGGAAGATCTCGCTGACGGTGAGATAGGCGGCGCTGACGCCGGCCGAAGCAAAGAAGAACACCACCGACCACGCCACGGTTAGGGTCGTCGCGGTCAGAGCGTGCTGGTCAAAGAGGTAGCCGGTGATCAGCAGCAGTACCCCCGAGACGATGTAGGTCCCGGCGATCATCGGCCTGCGGCCAATGGTGTCGAACAGCGGGCCAAGCACGACCGGCCCGAGCAGGTTCCCGACGGCGAAGGCGACCAGGTAATACGGGGCGTCACCAGTCGCGACATGAAAGAAGGTGCTCAGGAGCGTCGCGTAACCGAACAGAATCGCGTTGTAGAGAAACGCCTGCCCGATGAATAGCGACAGGCCCAGCACGGTTCGCTTGGGATAAGTCGCGACGATCGCCCGGGCGATCTCCCACAGGCCGATCGACTTGCGTTGCCTGATCGTGATCGTCTCGTCAGGGTCGTCAAGCTGAGCTCCGGTGTCCTGAGCCACTTGGCGCTCGATGTCGCGGGTGACCTCTTCTGCCTCCCGTTCGTGGCCGTGGATGAACAGCCAGCGCGGACTCTCGGGCACATGGCGGCGGACGATCAGGATCGCGGTGCCCAACACGAATCCCAGCGCGAAGCAGACGCGCCAGCTGAGCAGGGGGCTGAAGAGGTGCAACGCCAGCACGGACAGCAGCGCGCCGGCCGCCGCACCGGCCCAGTAGGTGCCGTTGATGAGGATGTCGATCCGGCCGCGATGCTCGGCCGGGATCAGCTCATCGATCGCGGAATTGATGGCGGAGTACTCACCGCCGATACCCATACCGGTTACGAACCGGCAGACGAAGAAGAACAGCGCCGTCGGCGCGAAAGCGGTCGCCATCGTCGCCACCAGGTACACCCCCAGCGTGATCATGAACAGCCGTTTGCGGCCGAACATGTCCGTCAGGCGCCCAAATAGGAGCGCGCCCGCGCACGCGCCCGCGACATACAGGGACGCGGCCCACCCGGCGATCTCGCCCGCGGAGATGTTGATGCCGCTGCCCTTAGCCGAAATCGCGCCCGCGATCGAGCCGACAATGGTCACCTCGAGCCCGTCGAGGATCCAGACCGTGCCCAGGCCGATGAGAATCTTCCAGTGCCAGCGTGACCACGGCAGCCGGTCAAGGCGCGCCGGAATGTTGGTTTCGATCGTGCCGAGCTGTTCGGTGGGGGCTACCGCGGTTGCCATTGTCAGATCCCTCCTTGATCTCTCTCTGCACGTGGAGCTACCCCCCGTCTCCGCCGGCCACCCACATCCTCACGAGCCGAAAGCCCCGTCCCAGGTAGGGATTCCGCTCTTGCGACGACCGCGAACGGTGCGCGAGCAGTGTGCTGCGGCATGCCCGGGGTCGGCGGGTCCTTCGGTGGCCCACATCTGGGTGGACAGCTCCGTTTTCAGGGCACAAAGGTGTGCAATTGCTCCCTGCGCCTGATAAATCCCGCCCAAATAGCGGGGAGATGAACGCGAGGGGGTAGCTTGGTCGGCCCCGGTTGCCCTCGCGCGTGTGGAGGCACCCCCGACCCACACCGGCAGTGACATGCGATATCTGAAGACAAGTGAAGCGGCGGCGCTGCTCAACGTAGCCACGAACACCCTGCGGGCGTGGGAGTCGAGATTCGGTTTCCCAACGCCGCAACGATCCGCGGGTAATCACCGGATGTATCTGTATGCCGAGGTGGTTGCTTTGCGCGGGACGCTCCAGGACTGTGTCTCGATCTCGTCAGCGGTGAGCCTGGCGCGCGAGGGGCTGGCCGCTCGGGACAGATCACTCATCGATGCGCTCGGCGACTACGACCGCGGGCGGGCGGATGTCGCGATGGAGGCCGCGCTCGGGTCACGCTCGGTGCAGCGGTGCGTGGAGGAGGTCCTCCTCCCCGCGCTTGAACGAATCGCCCGGGAGCGCACGCTCGATTCGGCCGCATGGGCGTTCGCTGCGCAGTGGGGGGCCGATTGGCTGCGCCGCGCAACCCGGCTGGCGACAGCGCGGTCGCGTTCGCTGTCGATCGTGCTCGGCGACGCGTCGCGAGACGACCTGGACCCCGACGCGCCGCACATTCGCGCATTGGAGCTCTTCTGTGTGCGGGCCGAGGCCAACATGATGAGTCTGTCGGTCCGCGGCGTCGCGGGTATCCGTGACGCAGTGCAGGCACACCGTCCGGATCTGATTGTGATCGCGGGCGGGCATATGGCCGACGAGGCCGTCGCAACCTGGGCGCGCTCAGTCAGACTCGCCGCGGGTCCCACGCCGATCGCGCTGTACCGCCGAGGGGACCACCTCGCGCGAATGCCGACCACTGGCACCACCGTCCTGCCGACCCGCGCGAATGATGCGCACTCTCGCCTCATCCAACTACTCCAAACGGAACGCGCGAGCGTGACGCTGCCGGGCCCTCGCACCGTGCGCTCTTCGACCTCGTCATGACCTAGCCACGGGCCGACGGCCCGGTCCAGTTAAGGTGAGGCCGAGAGACGCCCCGGGATAGGACCAGCCGCTCGGGCGGGTGGCTCAGCGGAGCGACGATTGCGGATGCGAGTACGGTGTGGTTGTGGACGATGATGCGATTCTCGCCTTGGTGACGCGGCTAGCTCGCCCTCACCCCTCTGGAGGCCGGGTCCTCGAGCGTGCCGCGATTCTGGCCGAGGGCGCGGATTACCCAGCGGTTATGGCGTGGATCGCCGATCATGCCGGCCAACCCGAAGCAGCGGCTGCGCCCAGGTCGACGCGCGGTCTCCACGGCGCGCGGGTGGACGGCGAGAGAGCACGTCCGCAACCGCCGGCTCGGTTCGTCCTGCCGCCTGACGCGCTGAACTGAACGTCGTCCTCGCTCGATAGCGCGCCGCCCGTCCGCGTGGCGTTGGATCATCGGACATTCGTGAGGCGTGGCTCTGCGCGGCCAACGACACCCGGGAACGCAGCCGCCCGGCGCTAGTCGCGGACCGGTCGTTTGGCCCGGATGCGAGGAGCTCAGGCGGTTCCGCGTCGTGTGATGGGCTGATCGAGGAGATCGATGAAGGTGTCGAGGGCCTGGTTGACGCGCGCCTGGTCGGAGGTGACGTGGAGGTCGAGAAGCAGCCCTCGGACAGTCGCCAGGATCATGGTCGCCATCGAGGTGGGATCTGAGTAGCCGTCGGCGCGTAGCCCGGCCGTGATCGTCGGGATCCAGTCGTCGGCCGCTTGGGCGGCGAAGTTCCGCCAGGGCGACGTCTCTGGTGGGAGGTTGTGAAGCTCGCGGAACAGGTTGTGGTAGGGCATGGCCTCTGGACCGCTGATCCTGGGCCACGCGGCATGGATGACCGCGGTATAGGGCACCCCGGGGCGGGGCTCGATGAGTCCATCGAACAAGGCGCGCTGGCGGCGACGCGCGTCGCGGAGCACCTCAGAGACAAGCTGATCCTTGGTGGCGAAGTGGTAGATGAGCATCCGCGGACTTGTGCCGGCGGCGGCAGCCATCGAGGCGACCGACAAACCGGCGAGTCCGTGAGCGAGCACGTGACAGGTGCACGCGTCCAGCAGCGCGGCTCGTCGCTCGGGTTGCGGGTGTCGTCCCATGTCGGTAGTCTTTCACGTAACGATCGTTACGGCTATTCGGTGGCTGATCCGAGGGGCTCGATCGTCCGACTCACGGTCCGAGCCGACACACGCAGCAGCCATGACCACCCGTCAAGCCCACACCGAACCGATGGAGATTCCGTCATGACGAGCAGCGCCTCATCGAGTCCGGAGCTCGCGACGATTACGATCGCCGCCGACCTCGAGGTCAGTCGCATTGGCTACGGGGCGATGCAGCTCACCGGAGACCATGTCTGGGGCGAGTATCGCGATCGGGATGGCGCCATCGCGCTGCTCCGAGGTGTCGTCGAGAGCGGCGTTACGTTCATCGACACGGCCGACGTGTATGGCCCGCACAGCAATGAGATCCTCATCCACGATGCGCTGCACCCCTATCCCGACGAGCTCGTGATCGCCACCAAGGGAGGGTTTGTTCGCGGCGGTTACGACTACTCAACGCTCGGTGCAGTCGGCAACCCCAACTACCTGCGCCAGTCCGCCCACATGAGCGCCAGGAGGCTCGGGGTCGAGCAGATCGACCTCTACTACCTCCACAGCGGCACGGCGACCGACGTCCCGTTCGTCGACCAGGTCGCGACGCTGGCAGAGCTGCGCGAGCAGGGGCTGATCCGCAACATCGGCCTCTCCAACGTCACGCTTGAACAGTTCCAGGCCGCGCGCGAGATCGTCGAGATCGCCGCCGTGACCGCGCACTACAACGTGAGCGTTCGCAGAGGCGCTGCGCTGCTGGTCGCCGCCGAGCGCGCCGGCACCGTCTTCTCACCATGGCATCCCGTCAGACTCAACGAAGGCCCGGATGCCCCCCGAGCACTTGAGCTCATCGAAGAGATCGCCCGGCGATACGGCGCCACCCCCCAGCAGATCGCCTTGGCGTGGCAGCTGCACCGATCTACCATCACGATCCCCATTCCCGGTACGACCAAACTCTCCCATCTCACGGCCAACATCCAAGCCGCGGCGATCCAACTCGAGCCGCATGACGTCGACGCCGTCACCGGTCTGATCCCTGAGGACTGAGATCACAGGATGGGACTAGCCTCGGCCCTCACCCGGCCGCGGGCACCGGCGCGCGCTGGACATATGGAGTGTGGCGGGCTCGCATCACGTGAGATCTGACGCGGAGCCAGACCAATCCGGCTGCTCGGCGCCGGGCACCCCGGAACGCCTGCGCCGCGCCCATGAGTAGGTGCAGGCGCCGACAAGGATGAGCCCGCCGGACAGGAAAGACTGCCAGGCGACGCCCAGATTCAAGAACGTGGTTGAGGTGATGATCTCCTGGAGCAGTACTGCACCGAATAGCGCCCCGATGAACGAGCCGCGGCCGCCGAATATGCTGGCTCCCCCTAGGACGACGACGGCGATGCTCGAAAGCGTGTAGCTGACGCCAACGGTCGCGTCCCCGACGCCGACCTGGGAAGCGAGCATGAGTCCACCTGCCGCCGCGAACAGCGAGCACAGAAGATAGGCCGCGATGTGCGTCCGGTTGACACGCGCGCCCAGCCGGTGCGCGGTCCTGTCATCCGAGCCAACCGCCCGAAGCTGCAGGCCCGCGCGTGTCAGGCGGAGCACGAGCTCGGCTCCGACCCCCAGTGCGCAGACGATCAGGAACGCCACCGGGATCCAGCCCCAGCTCTTTGTGAGCGTATCTGTCACCGAAGCGCGGAGGTAGCCCGCCGGCTGGGGTCGCAAGGCGAGCGACACACCCTGAATGGCGATGTAGGTCGCAAGCGTGGCCAGCACGGCGGCGATCCCGAACACCCGCACCAGCACACTATTGATGAGTCCGACTGCCAGCGCGACGCCAATCACCGCCAGTACGCCGAGCACGAGGCGTGTGGTGCTCTGACCCTCCGCTGCGAAGAATGAGAACACGACAACGACCAGGCCACTGAGCGGTCCGACCGAGAGGTCGATCGCGCCGGTCAGGAGCACGATCAACTGCCCGAAGCTGATCAGCGCAAGCGCGCTGGCCAGCAACAGCATTCCCTGGAAGTTGATCGCTGTGAGGAAGCGGCCGTTCGAGGCGCTGGTGTAGATGCCGAGGCCGAGGATTAGCAGCAAGAGAACGGCGGCCGGAAGGTAATCCCCCGCGACGAACCGGCGTAACCGGAGCGCCCTGAGCGCGTGCGCGGCGCGTGCGGGCGGGGCGGCGTGACCGCTGTCGAGGCCGGTGGCGGTGATCGCGGCGCCTGTGATGTTCTCCTCCGTGATGTTGTCGCCCGCCAGCTCGCGCACGACAGTGCCGCGCGAGAAGACATGCACGCGGTCGCACAGCCCTTGAAGCTCGATCACGTCGGAGGAGAGGACGACGACCGCCTGTCCCGAGTCGGCTGCTTCTCTCAGTAACTGATAGATCTCCAGTCGTGCGCCGGCGTCGACACCGCGCGTCGGTTCGTCGGCGAGCAGGACAGTTGGTTGGGCGAGCAGCGCGCGGGCGAAGACGACCTTCTGCTGGTTGCCACCGGAGAGCGCCGAGACCGGCGTCTCGGGGCTCGGCGTCTTGATAGCCAGCCGCTCGATCTCTCGCGCGACGACCCGTGACTCGGCCGCTCGCCGGACGATGCCGCGCTTCGCGATCCGGTTCAAAACGAGCGGCGACACGTTCTCGCGGACGCTGAGGTCGTGGAACACGCCTTCAGCGTGCCGGTCACCTGGCATGAACACGAGGCCAGATCCGTGCGCCCGGGTGGAGTCGCTGAGCGACACAACCTCGCCGCGCAGTGTCAGCGAGCCGCGCGACGGAAGCAGTCCCGCAAGTGCACGCAGGAACTGCCCTTGGCCGTTGCCTTCGACGCCCGCGAGGCCAACGATCTCTCCCGGCCGTACCTGCACGGTGACGTCGTGGAAGCGGGGACCGCTCAATCCGTGCGTCTCCAGCAGCGGCGGACCTGTGCCGTCAGCGATGCCCTTGGCGGGGAAGGCCTGATCGACCGAGCGCCCGATGATCAGGTTCAGGATCTGCTCCTCTGATACGTCAGCAGCGGCCATCGTCCCGCGCGTCTCGCCGTCGCGTAGCACGGTGATCCGGTCAGCGATGCGCTGGATCTCGGGCAGCCGGTGGGAGATGTACACGACGGCGGTCCCGGTCTTGGTGATCGCCCTGATCTGCTCGAACAGCCGATCGGCGTCGGCGGGCGCAAGTGACTCGGTCGGCTCGTCGAGAACCAGCACCTTGGGTTTGAGCGCGAGCGCCTTGGCGATGTCGAGCAGTTGCCGCTCGGGCGCACTGAGTTCGGATATGCGCGCGGCGGGATCGATCGTGACTCCGATCGCAGCCAGCTTGGCTCGTATCCACGGGGCGGCGCCGGCCATCCGAGGGGCCGAGTCGCTTGGCATCGCAACGACCATGTTCTCGGCCACGGTGAGGTCTTCGAGAATGGCGCGATGCTGATACACGACCGCCAGCCCAAGCGCCTGGGCGGCTGCGGGCGACGGCTGCGTGACCGGCACGCCGCCGATCTCGACGATGCCTGAGTCGGGCAACGTCGAGCCGGCGGCGACGGCGATCAGGGTCGACTTCCCCGCGCCGTTCTCTCCGACCAGCGCGTGGACCTCTCCTTCGATGACATCCAGGCTGACACCCTTGAGAGCGACCACGCCCGGGAACGTCTTGACGACGTCCGACAGGCGGAGAACGACGCGAGGAGGCGACAATGATTACCCCTACGGCTTTCCGTACTGCTGGATGGAGGCCACGGTGATCTTGTTCGATGGGTAGAAATCGGGCGCCTCGGCGGCGCTGCACTGCAGCGGCTTGCCGTGGAGGCTGTCCTCGAAGAACGGCAGGTCGTAGGTGCTGGGCTCGTTGTCCTGCTGCCCCTCCGCCGCGGCGATGGCCTTCCGGGCGGCGATCCGCCCGAGCCAGTTCCGCGACGAGATCGTCGCCAGCGGAACGCCGGCCTTCTTGTAGATACAACTCAGGCCGTTGGCGTCCAGGGTCGCGATCGGGACGAGCTTGCGATTAGCCGCCTGGAAAGCACGAGCACTCGCCAGCGCATCGGTCCCATAGTTCGAGATGATCCCGTCGATCTTGGGGTACTTCGCCAGGAGCGCAGATGTGACCTTCTGCGCCGTGGCCGGGTCCCAATTGGTGACCGGCCAGGTCGTGTCGCCGGTCAGCAACTTCATCCCCGGATGGGACTTGAACACGGCGACGATCGCCGCCAGCTGCTCGGCCCCGACCGGATTGCCCGCCGGACCGCCGGTGAAGATCACATTTCCCTTGCCGTGCAGAGCCTCCACCATCCATTTGGCCCACCGTGTGCCGGACGCCGGGGCGCTCCAGTCGACGTAGGCGACGTAGTCCTTGCCCGGCACTCCGCCGGGGTTGGCGCCCCACGGCACGACCTTCACGCCGGCTTTGGTTGCGTTCTGGATCGACTTGAGTTGGGCCTGACCGAAGTCCGGAATGAGCACGAGTGCGTTGACGCCCTGGGCGACCATCGAATTGACGTCCGAGATCGACTTCTGGAGGTCACCGCCACCGATCGCCACGACGGTCTTGACGTTGGGACACAACGCTGCCTCGGATCGCACCGCCGCCAGCGACTCCTGTGACCACGCATTGACCCCGAACCCGTCGTGGATGCCGAGCACGATCTTCTTGGTGCCACAGAATGACGTGCTGCTGGAGACTCCGACGTCGGATATCTCCTGCGCTGCGGTTGCAGACTGGGCCGCGGTGTTCGCTGCAGACGTGCCCGCCGCGGAGGACGATGCCGTCGTCGCCGATCCCGTGGACTGACTGGAACTACCGCATGCGGCGACACTCCAGGCCATGATCGCAATGGCCGCCAACAATAAGGCGCTACGAGCGCTCTTGTTCCTCATCTGGACCTCCTCGGTCCTTGCACTTATTGATAACCCGACGGCCTGCCTGTCAACAATCCCTTCCCCGCACAACTGACAGCCCTCGGACGTGATTTGAGCTGGTCACTCAACGTGACCACCGCCGGTTGGCGGTCCCTTCGCACCGGGACCGATCTTCGTCGGTATTGCAAATCGAGCGCCTGTGCCCAGGACACTCCGTCGCGAAAGATTTCTGAGCGCCATCCCCAGCGCGATGATCGCGCCCTGAATGAGGTACTGGCCCGACACGCCGGCGCCCGAGCCGAGTACGACCTGTTCGAGCTGGGTCAAGAAGAGCGCTCCGCCCGCGGTGGCGACGACGCTCCCGGTTCCACCCCCAAGCGAGGTCCCACCGAGGACTACCGCGGCGATGGTAGGCAGAAGGTAATCGTTGCCGGCACTGATCCCGGGCGTGCCGAGGAAGCCGGCGACGAGGATCCCGGCGGCGCCGTAGACCAGACTGGCCAGGATGTAGGTGCAGAGAACGTATGCGCTCACCCTCAGGCCGGCGGCGTTCGCCGCGGGCGCGTTGGCGCCGATCAACACGAAACGCCGGCCCACGACGCTGGTGCGCACGGCCGCGGCGACGACGGCGATGGCGACGGCCGCGACGATGACCGTGTTGGGGATCCCGAGTGTCTTGTCGAGCGCGAAGCGCGCCAGCCCAGGTGGGGCGGCGGCGGTCGCCGAGCCGCTTGTGATCTGAAGGACGACGCCCGTGAGCACCGCGTTAACCCCCAGCGTCGCCACCAGAGGCGTGACCGAGAACCGGGTGATTGCGATGCCGCTCAGCAGGCCCGACCCGATGCAGGCGATGGCAATCAATGCGATCGCCGCCGGAAGGCGAGCGTCGTGGCCGTTCGGATACTTGGTGACGATGATTGTGGACAGCGTGATCATCCCTGGGACAGAGAGATCCAGGCCACGCTGCTGAACCACAAGCGTCTGCCCGATCGAGGCAATGGCCAGGATGGCGGCGAATGGCAACGTCGACAGGAGCGCGCTCCGATCCACGCTGCCGTGAGCCAACAGTGGACTGACGGCAAACAGCAGTGCCGTGGCGACCCAGATCGCCGAGAAACGCGGGGCGCGAAACCGATGTTCGGGCGAGTGACTCGGGCCCGGCTGGAGCTGAGCGGTGTTCGGTTGAACTGTCATGGACGAGCCCGGAGACTTGTCGATTTGTCCGCCGGTCCGAGCGCCGTCGCCAGTGAGGCAGCGGGTCCCGGCACCAGTCGGTGTGATCCGCCTAGCTAAGATCGAGACCGGTCGCTTCGACGTCTCCTCGGCGTCGAGCAACCACAATGGGGGCATACTAAGTCCTCCCGCTCGGCGGTCAACGTTGACTTGCCGCCCACCACCGCGATACGGCACGATTGTGCGCGGATTGCGACGATTCCCCGCATCGATCGTCAGGAGCAGTCATCGATGCGGTGCTCGCGGCTCTGCGGGCGACCCTCGAGGCGCCTCGGGTTCACCGATGTCACCGAATAGAGGGATCGCGGCCACGTCTCGCCGTGTGACACCCGGGCGCCGGGTTTCATGTCGCCGACGAGATGCAGGCTTGCTGGGAACCGATCGCAGACCGTCCCAATGAAGACGGGCGGTCAGGACTCTGCGAAGAGCGGGACCAGGTCAATGAACACGCGATAATCCTCGATCGGGCCGTCAGCGGGCCGGTAGATTGTCACAACCGGGACGGTCACCTGCCCACCATCCCTGCGGGTGTACGTCACGTCGGATTCCGCGATCACAGCGTCGCCGGTGTCCCATTGGGCCACCAGATCGTGGCGGACGCCGTTCACCGTCTCACAGAACTCGCCCCACACAGCGCGGACCGCGGCCCGTCCGTGGACTGGATCCGCGTTGCCGAACCGGAAGGCGACATCCTCGGCGAGGTGCGCTACGAACCGGTCCGGCGCCATCGAGTCGATATCGGCGAACAGCGTGTCTCTCGCAGGCACGGCGGCTCCTCTTGTCGCAGGCTAGATCCCGCGGATCCTACCTCTGCCGCCTGACCGCGAACCGCCATGTTCTGCTCACTCGTTCGTCGAGACGCCCGCCACCCGACCGAGGGGTATGTGACGACGATCCAGGGCGTCATCTCGTGCACCAGCGCCACCGTCCCGGCGGCCTGTAGGGGGTTCCGCTTGTGGATAGGCCTCAATCGATTTGACTTCGCCCTCGTCACGGAGTAAAAGCGTCCACGGCTTCATTCGATGGCTGCCTCGGCAGGGAGGAGAGACCATGCGTAGCAAGCGCGCGTCATCGCAGACACTGCTCGTCGCGGCGGTGGCGGGGCTCCTGATCGGGCTGGGACTCGCGGTCCCCGCCGACAGCGCGACCACCGCGGCCGCCCCCACGCCGATCTATCTGAATCGGCACTACTCGTTCGCCGAGCGCGCCGCCGACCTCGTCTCGCGGATGACTCTGGCGCAGAAGGCGTCACAGATGAACAGCAGCTTTGCTCCCGCCATCCCCAGCCTGGGCGTGCCCCAATGGGGCTGGTGGAACGAGGCTTTGCACGGAGTGGCGCGCGAGCAGCTGCTCAACAACGCGAACGCGACGACCTTGACGAACACGACCTCGTATCCCGACGATCAATCGCTTGGGTCGACGTGGGACCCGAGCCTCATCTACAAGGTCGCGTCGTCGATCTCTGACGAGGCTCGCGAGGTGGTCACGAATAACACCGAGAACCTCGACTTCTACTCGCCGACGATGAACCTGGAGCGCGACCCGCGCTGGGGCCGCACCGACGAGACCTACGGCGAGGATCCATTCCTCGTCTCCCAGGAGGTGTCGCAGTTCGTCGACGGCCTGCAGGGCGAGACTCAGCAGGGGCAGCTGCTGCCCGGGAGCGACGGCTACTTCAAGACGATCAGCACGATCAAGCACTTCGCCGCCAACAACAGCGAGGTCAACCGGCTCACCGGTTCGTCGGACATGGACGATCGGACCCTACGGGAGTACTACACCGAGGCGTTCCGTGATGTCGTCGACCAGGCGCATCCGGGGTCGGTGATGAGCGCCTATAACGAGGTCAACGGCACGCCGGCGCCGGCGGACGAGTATCTCAACGACACCTTGTTGCGCCAGACGATCGGCTTCAACGGGTACATGACGTCTGACTGCGACGCGATCTTTGAGATCACCAATGGCCACCACTGGCAGCCGCCGGGCTGGTCGCGCCCCGTCAACAACACCGAGCGCCACGCGCTGGCGATGGCCGCGGGCGAGGACCTCGACTGCCAGGAGGGGTTCCACGACTCCTTCAGCTACGCCAACTCGCTGCCGACCGCGGCGAGCCAGGGGATCCCGACCGCAAGCGACACATTTAACGCCAACGACATCGACACGTCGCTCACGCGCCTGTTCACCGCGCGGATGGAGACCGGCGACTTTGATCCCGCCCAGGACGTTCCGTGGGTCACCAAGGCGCGCGCCAGCCTCCCGCAGGGCACCTGGACGAACTCCAACGCCAACAACGCGGTCACCGAGACGCCTGATCGGCTCGGACTGGCGCGGACCGCGGCCGACGAGGCGCTAGTGCTGCTGAAGAACAGCACCGGCAACGCCAACGGGACAACCGGGAAGCTGCTGCCGCTGAAGGTCCCGACCAGCGGCGCCTACAAGATCGCCGTCGTCGGCACGCTCGCGCACCCGGCTCCGGCGAGCCTGTATCTCGGCGACTACGCCAGCATCCAGGGAACGGCGGGGCAGGCGAACGACGTCGACGCCTACACCGGCATCCGGAACGCCGTCCAGGCGGTCAACCCCGGCGCCACCGTCGATTTCATCCGCGGATTCACGGGGACGACCGACACGACGCCGAACTGCTGCTCGACGATCGATCCGACGGCGCTCACCGCGATCCAGAACGGCGGCTATGACGCGGTCGTCGTGGTCGCAGGAACCGACGGCAGCTCGGCGAGCCCGACGTGCGTCGGCTGCGGCACTGAGTCAAGCGATCGCACCGCCATCACGCTGCCCGGCGCTCAGTCGAGCCTGATCAATCAGGTGGCCGCGGTCAATCCGAACACGATCGTGTACCTGCAGACGCTCGGGCCGATGGACGTGACCTCGTTTGAGCCCAACGTCTCGGCGATCGTCTGGAGCTCCTACAACGCCCAGCGTCAGGGCGCGGCGCTGGCCGACGTGCTGCTCGGAGGCTACGACCCGAGCGGCAGGCTGTCGGCGACCTGGTTTACGTCACTCGGCCAGGTGCCAGAGCCGATCACCGACTACAGCATCAGGCCGAATGGGACCAATCCGGGACGCACGTACATGTATTACGACGGCGCGGACGGCGCGGTCCGGTACCCGTTCGGCTATGGCCTGAGCTACACCACCTTCTCGTTCTCGAAGCTCCACATCGATAAGACGCGAGTGAACGCCAACGACACCCTCCACGTCAGCGCGGACGTCACCAACAGCGGGGACGCCGCCGGCACGGAGGTGGCGCAGCTGTACGTCGGCGAGCCGGATGCGCCAGCCGCGCTGCAACGTCCGATCAAACGCTTGGAAGGCTTCCAGCGTGTCTCCCTGGACCCGGGGCAGACCAAGCAGGTGACGTTCACGCTTCGGGTCCCGGCGCTGGCGTTCTTCGATCAGAACGCCAGCCGGTGGTCGGTCGACGACGGGCGCTATTCGATCCAGGTCGGCAGCTCCAGCGCGGACTCCGATATTCAGCTCAAGAGCGACGTGGATGTCAGCGGAGTGCTGACCCCGGAGCTCAACGTCCTCAGCGCCAAGCCGGTGATGCAGGGCGATCCGGCGCGGGGCATCCAAGAGCGCGTGATGTTCCCCGAGCACGTCACCGTGCTCCCGCAGCTGACCGCGTCGATGAGCAACGACACGCTCTACGGCTACATCAAGGCCGGCAGCAGCCGGCCATTCCCCCGCGGGACCCGGTTCTCGTTCCGCAGCGATCATCCGAGCGTCGTCTCGGTGGGCCGCGACGGGACGATCACGACCGGTGTGAACGGCGTCGCCACGGTCACGGCGACGGCGACGCTCCAAGGCGTCAGCAAGACGACGAGCTTCGTCGTCCGCGTCCTCTCTGAGCTGAGCGGGATCAAGGTCGACGGCCTACCACTACTGGGCTTCCACCCCGACACGCTCGGCTATGACGTGATCACCCCGGATGCCAGCGGTACTCCGCGGCTGTCCGCGACGACCCCCGACCGGAGCGCGACGGTGGCGATCACCCAGCCGACCGCCGTCCCGGGCACGGGGACCATCGCCATCACGGGGCCCGACGCCGTGACCACCACCTACACCGTGTATTTCGCGCACCGCGCGCAGAGCGATCGGTTCGACGGCACCGACGTCGGGCCTCAGTGGACATGGATCAGGCACGATCCCGCCAACGAGCAGGTCGCGAATGGGTCGCTCACGATCACTCCTGAGACCGGCGACCTCACCGGCACGACGAACACGGCGAAGAATATCCTCGTCCAGCCGGCGTTGGGGAACTGGACCATCCAGACCAAGCTGACCCTCAGCTCGCCGCCGCACGCCGCCACCCAGCAGGCAGGCCTCATCGCCTACCAGGACGACGACAACTACCTCAAGCTGGACTGGGAGTTCAGCGCGGGCGCGGCGCGCCTGAGCGAAACGACTGAGGACAGCCTGTCAGGGGCTCCTGTGAATCAGGTGCTGACGACCATCCCGACCGCCGGCCTGGTCAACGGCGACACGGTGTGGCTACGGATGGTCAAGGACGGTCCGCGGTACACGACCTACTACTCGACCGACGGGACGGACTTCGTGCAGATCTATGACGTCGGAGCGAGTCTCCGCAACGTCAAGGTCGGCCTGTTCGCGTTCAATGGGGCTGGCATCAGCAACGACCTAACCGCGGCATTCGACTACCTCCACGTTTCAAACCGGATACCCACGCCGTGAAACAACGACGGTGGCGAAATGAGCATTCGCGGGCTTGTGCCCGCGGCTGCAGCCATCGAGGCGACCGACAAGCCGCCGAGTCCATAAGCCAGCACGTGACAGGTGTATGCGTCCGGCAGCGCGGCTGGTCGCTCGGGTTACGGGTGTCGTATCACCCTGGTGGCCCTGCCGTCATCCTTTGTGTATGAGCGTCCGGCGCGTGGTGCCCGATTTCCAGTCCGCAGATCCCGCAGGCAGCACGGAGTTCTACGCCGAAGTGCTGGGTCTGGAGCCAGTAATGGATCTCGGGTGGATCGTGACCTTCGCCGCCCCGGACAACCCGTCCGCGCAGATCAGCGTGTTGAGCGAGGATGCGACCGCAGCGGTGGTGCCGGCGGCATCGATCGAGGTCGACGATGCCGACGCGGCTTACGCTTCGGCTCAACGCCTCGGGTGTGAGATCGTCCACCCCCTGACCGATGAGCCTTGGGGTGTGCGCCGCTTCTTTGTTCGGGACCCTTCCGGCAATATCCTCAACATCTTGAGTCATCCCGAGCGATCGACCTGATCGCGAGCAGCCGGACGCGTGAAAGCGTTGTCTCCCGCTGGATAGTCGTCGCTCCCTGCAGATTGGCTGCCGTTCTGTCAGCCAGCGGGCGGTTGCGGTCCATTGTGGTCGCGTTGCCTCAGACGAGATCCATCAAATCCGCTGCAAACGAGATGTTTTCCTGCAACTACAATGATGCCGGAGGAGGGACTCGAACCCCCGACACGCGGATTATGATTCCGCTGCTCTAACCGACTGAGCTACTCCGGCGGGGAGGGGGCGGAGTGTATCGGCGGCCCTTTGGGCGTGGCTCTGGCCCGGGCGGCGCGGGTGGTGCGGCGCGCCCAGCGTTTGGCCCAGCCGTCGAGGGGGTCCAGGTCCTCGATCAGCCGAGCTCCCTCGCGCGTCAATGTGTAGCCCTGGCCCGGCCGAGCGGTGACGATGCCGGCGTCGCGCAGCTCGCGCAGGCGGTCGCTGAGGACGCTGGACGAGACCTCGGCGCAGCGGGCCTGGAGCTCGCGGAAGGTGAGGCTCTCGCCGGTGCGCAGCTCCCACAGGATGCGCAGGGTCCAGCGGCGGCCCAGCAGATCGAGTAGGGCCATGATCGGGCGTCCGGTGGTGGACCCGCGGACAGCCTGGCCCGGCGCCGGGATGCTCTTGCGTGCTTTGGATTTCGAAGCTATCATCGTGTCAACACACCCGCTTTGGTTTTCGAAGCACAAAGGAGCATAGGCGATGGACCTGACACCCCGGATTGCACCTCTCGAGCCGCCGTATGACCCCGAGACGGGGGAGATGCTCAAACGCTGGATGCCGCCCGGCGCGGAGGCTGAGCCGCTGGCGCTGTTCCGGACGCTGGCGGTCCACGGCGAGCTGATGTCACGGATGCGACCGCTGGGCTCGGGGATCCTCAACCATGGGCAGGTGGCGCCGCGCGACCGCGAGATCGTCCTGCATCGCACGTGCGCCCGCGCGGGCGCGGAGTACGAGTGGGGGGTGCACGCGGTCGCGTTCGCACAGGCCGTCGGACTCAGCGCCGAGCAGCTCGCGGCCACCGCGGCCGGGGTGGACGCGGCGGACGACCCCAGCTGGTCAGAGCAGGACGCGCTCCTGCTCCGCCTGGCCGACGAGCTGCACGACACCGCCACCGTGTCCGACGAGCTGTGGGCGCAGTTGGCCGGCCGCTACTCAGACCAGCAGCTCCTGGAGCTCATCGTCACCGCCGGCTGGTACCGCACGATCGCGTACGTGACGAACGCGGCGCGCGTCACCCTCGAGCCATGGGCGGCTCGCTTCCCGGCCGCGCCCACGGCGCCAGGTGCGCGATCTTCGTAGCTACGTGAGCAAATTCGCGCGCGCCAGAGCGCGTTGCCGGCGAGCAGCGCGGCTTATGATCCGGCGCCCGTGACGACGCTCCTGGCCTACCCGAACGTCTCCGAGGGCCGGGACCGTGCCGTCATCGACCGCATCGGCAAGGGGTTCGGTCCCGCGCTGCTCGACGTCCACTCCGACATCGACCACCACCGCAGCGCCTACACGCTCGCGGGGGCGCCCGGCGAGCTGGCCCAGGCGGTCGTCAACGGAGCGCACGAGGCCATACAAGCGGTCCGCATCGATACCCACGAGGGGGTCCATCCTCGCGTCGGCGCCGTCGACGTCGCGCCGATCATCTACCTCAGCGAGGAGGACCGGGGCGCCGCGGTCGCCGAGGCGCTCGTGCTGGCCGACAGCCTGGCCACGCAGCTCGAGCTCCCCGTGTTCCTGTACGGGGTGCTCGCCGGTGGGCGCACGCGCGCGCAGCTCAGACGTGGCGGTCCCGCCGAGCTGCAGCGCCGCATCGACGCCGGCGAGGTCACGCCCGACTTCGGGCCGCGCAACCTCCATCCCACGGCGGGGGCCGTCCTGGTGGCGGCCCGGCCGCCGCTCGTCGCCTTCAACGTGGAGCTCGCACCGCCGGCCACGCTCGAGCAGGCCAAGGAGATCGCGGCCCACATCAGGGAGGGAGGCGACGAGGGGCTGACCAAGCTGCGCGCCATCGGTCTGTGGCTGGCGCAGTCGCATCTCGCCCAGGTCTCCACCAACGTCGAGGATCATCGCGCCACGCCGCTGCGTGCGGTCGTCGAGGCCGTCGCCCGGCACGCCTCCGTGCAGGCTGCGGAGCTGGTGGGACTCGCTCCGGAGGCGGCCTTTGATCAATTCCCGACAGATATCCCGCTCCGTGGCTACGCCACGATCGAAGAAACGCTTCACCGCCACGCCCGTAACGCGTAAGCTCTCATCCACTCATGGCACAGACCAAGCGCAAGCGCCGGACCAAGCACCGCGGCAACGCCGCCGGGAATGTCGAGGTCCGCGGTCGCACCGGCCGTCCGCCGACAGCGGAGGAGCGCAAGAAGCAGGACCGCAACAAGCGCGCCCAGGCGCGGGTGCCCAAGCCGCCGACGTGGAGCTCTGCCCTCAAGAAGGCGGGCCTGGCGACTGCCTTCATCTTCATCTTCCTGTTGGTCACCAACAAGGGCAAGGTCGTGCCCGCGCTGGTGTTCGCGGTCCTGGCCATGCTGCTCTACATCCCGTCGGGGTACTACCTCGATGGCTTCATGTACCGGCGCTACGTGCGCAAGCAGCAGCAGCAGAAGACGTGATCGACGCCCGGATGTTCACCGTCGGGCCGGTGCAGGAGAACTCCTACATCGTCCGGCTTCCAGACGCCGATCGGGCGGTGATGATCGACCCCGGCGACGAGGCCGAGCGGCTCATCGGCGCGCTGGAGGCGCTGAACATCAACACGGTCGACGCGATCCTGCTCACCCACACGCACTTCGACCACGTCGGCGCGGTGGCGCCCGTGGCGCGGGCCACCGGCGCCCCGGTGTACTGCCCGGAGCTGGAGACCCACATCCTCGCCGACATCAACGGCCACATGCGCCTGCCCGGCTTTGGCCCCTTCGAGAGCTACGACGCCGACGAGACCGTCGCCGGCGGCGAGACCCTGGAGTTCGCGGGCATCGAGTTCGAGGTGTCCTTCGTGCCCGGCCACAGCCCCGGCCACGTGGCCTACGCCGCCAAGGAGCACGAGGCGCTGTTCTCGGGCGACGTGCTCTTCCAGGGCTCCGTCGGCCGTGTCGACCTCCCCGGCGGCGACTGGCCGACGCTGCTGAGCTCGATCGACTCGCTGATCAAGGCCTATCCGGCCGAGACGACCGTTTACCCGGGTCACATGGGCCTCACCACCCTCGGCGTCGAGCGCGAGACCAACCCGTTCCTGCGCGAACTCGCGCATCATTCCTAGCCTCCAAGGGCAGCCATGAGCTCGCTCCAGGCTCCCCGAGGCACCTTCGATGTGCTCCCAGCCGACGCGGCGCGACGCCTCGTGCTCGAGGAGCGCGCCCGACGCATTCTCGGGGCCGCCGGCTACGGCCGCATCGAGACCCCGACCTTCGAGGCGACCGAGCTGTTCGCCCGCGGCGTGGGGGAGGCCACCGACATCGTCCAGAAGGAGATGTACAGCTTCGACGACGGCGGCGGGCGCTCCCTGACGCTCCGTCCGGAGGGCACCGCGCCGGTGTGCCGGGCATACCTCGAGCACGGGATGCACAAGCTCCCGCAGCCGGTGAAGCTCTGGTACCTGTCGAGCTTCTTCCGCGCCGAGGCGCCCCAGCGGGGCCGCTATCGCCAGTTCTGGCAGGTCGGCGCCGAGGCCATCGGAGCCGCCGGCCCGGAGACCGACGCCGAGCTCATCGTCCTGCTCTCCGACCTCCTGCAGACGCTCGGGGTCAAGGACCTGCACCTGCGGCTCTCCAGTCTCGGGACCGCCGAGACGCGCCGCGAATACCGCGAGGAGCTGGCCGCCTATCTCCACGCGCACGAGGACGGCCTGTCCGACGAGGTCATCAGCCGGATCGATCTGAACCCGATGCGCGCCTTTGACGCCGATGACCCCCGCACCAGGGAGACGATGCGCGGCGCACCGATCCTGCTCGATCGGCTCGCGCCCGAGGATGCCGAGCACTTCGAGCGCGTCAAGGAACTGCTCGACGACGCCGGGATCCGCTACGAGCTCGACCCCACGCTGGTGCGCGGCCTGGACTACTACGCCCGCACCCTGTGGGAGTTCACCTCCGACGCCCTGGGCGCCCAGTCGGCGGTGGGCGGCGGCGGGCGTTACGACGGCCTCATCGAGCAGCTCGGCGGCGCGCCGACACCGGGGGTGGGGTGGGCCGCGGGCGTCGAGCGGATGCTCCTCGCCGCCGGCGAGCTGCCCGTCGCGGCGAACGTCGTCGACCTGTTCGTCGCCATCGTCCCCCACAGTGCCGACGGAGCGAGCCAGAGCGCCTTCAAGCTCGCCAATGACGCGCGCCGCGCCGGCCTCAGCGCCCAGCTCGAGCTCGCCGGGCGCGGCCTGAAGGGCCAGCTGAAGCACGCAGACCGCCTCGGAGCGCGCTACGTTGCGATCATCGGCGACCCCATGCAGATCAGCCTCAAGGACATGGAAGCGGGAGACCAGACCGAGCTCGCCCCCGAGGCGGTCATCCCCACGATCCTGCGCGGGAGCCGCATCGCGTGAAGCACGCGCCCCGGGCCAACACCTTTCGCGATAGCTGGGCCGGGCAGCTGGATGCCGATCGATCGGGCACGAGCGCCCGCGTCTCAGGGTGGGTGCACCGCCGCCGTGACCACGGAGGCCTCATCTTCATCGACCTGCGCGAGCGCTCGGGGATCGTCCAGCTGGTCTTCAACCCTGCCACCGCCGCCGCGGCCCACGCCGAGGCGCACAAGCTGCGCTCCGAGGACGTCATCACGGCGTCGGGCACGGTCAACAAGCGGGCGCCCGAGAATGTCAACCCCAACCTCGCGACCGGCGAGATCGAGATCGCCGTCACCGAGATGGAGATCCTCGCCGACTCCGAGACGCCCCCGTTCCCGGTTGACGAGGACGGCGCCGTGGACGAGAACCTGCGCCTGCGCCACCGCACCTTGGACCTGCGCCGCGCGCCGATGCAGGACGCGCTGGCCCTGCGCCACCGGGTGGTCAAGACGATCCGCGAGGTGCTGGACGAGCGCGACTTTCTCGAGATCGAGACGCCGTTTCTCACCCGCTCCACGCCCGAGGGGGCGCGCGACTTTCTTGTCCCGGCGCGGATCGCCGCCGGGTCGTTCTACGCCCTGCCCCAGTCACCGCAGCTGTTCAAGCAGCTGCTGATGATCGGGGGCTTTGAGCGCTACTACCAGATCGTGCGCTGCTTCCGCGACGAGGACGCGCGGGCCGACCGCCTCCCCGAGTTCACCCAGCTCGACGTCGAGATGGCCTTCGTCGACGAGGAGGACGTCCTCACCACCAGCGAGGCTGCCATCGGCGCCGTCTTCGCGCGGGCCGGGTTCGACGTGCCCGCGCCGCCGTGGCCGCGCATGACCCACGCCGAGGCGGTGGGCCGCTTCGGGTCTGACCGGCCCGACACCCGCTTCGGCCTGGAGCTCACGGACCTCGGCGACGCGGTCAAGGACAGCGAGTTCAAGGTGTTCTCCGGGGCGCTGGCGACCGGCGGCGTCGTCCGCGGCATCAACGCCGGCGCGCGCGAGCTGACGCGCTCAGACCTCGACACGCTCACCGAACTGGCCAAGCAGCACGGCGCCAAGGGCCTGGTGTGGGCCTTCGTCCAGGACGTAAACCAGTCCCACCCGCCCACCGACGGCCTGTGGCGCTCGCCGATCGCCAAGTTCCTCTCAGCGACCGAGCTCGGCGCGATCACCACCGCGCTCGACGCCACGCCCGGGGACGTCCTCTTCATCGTCGCCGACCAGGCGACCGTTGCCAACCAGGTCCTCGGCGCGCTGCGCCTGGAGATGGCGCGGCGCTTTGACCTCGTGCCCGAGGGCGTGCACGACATCCGCTGGGTCATCCAGTTCCCGATGTTCACCTACAAGCCCGAAGAGCAGCGCTGGGACGCCGAGCATCACCCGTTCACCGCGCCCGCCACCGCCGACGGCGCTCCCGCCACCGCCGCCGACATGGACGACCCCGCGGCGCTGCTCTCGCGCTCCTACGACCTTGTCCTGGACGGCAACGAGATCGGCGGCGGCTCGGTCCGTAACCACCGCACCGACGTGCAATCGCGGATCTTTGAGCTCATCGGCATCAACGAGGAGGAGGCCCAGGCCCGCTTCGGCTTCCTCCTCGACGCCCTGAAGTACGGCGCTCCCCCGCACGGCGGGATCGCCTTCGGGATCGACCGGATCGTCGCCATCCTGGCCGGGCGCGACAACATCCGCGAGGTCATCGCCTTCCCCAAGTCCACCAGTGGCGCCGACCCGCTCACCGGTGCGCCCGCGCCCGTGGATGACATCCAGTTGCGGGAGCTCGGCCTCCGTCTCCGGTAGGGCGCCGCCTAACCTGGACAGGGTCATGGACGCCCTCGCCTTCGAGCACCACCTCACCTCCCCGCAGGGCCAGGGTCACCGCCCCGCCCAGGGTCACGCCGGCACCGCCGGAGGTTACGTCTGCGGCGACGAGATCACCATGACCGTCGCCGTCGACGGCGACCGCGTTTCCGGCGCCGGGTTCACGGCGCGCGGTTGCGGCGCCTCCACGGCGGCCGCCAGTGCCGCCGTCACCCTCATCTGCGGCGCTCCCATCCTCGAGGCCGCCCGGATCTCAACCGCCGAGATCGCGGAGGAGCTCGGAGGGTTGAGTCCCGGCAAGCTGCACGCCGCCGAGCTCGCTGCCGACGCGCTGGCTCGTGCCCTGGGCGGAGCGGTCCGAGCCCACGCCCACATGCCGCGCAATCCGGCAAAGCCCGCCACGCTGGTGGCGATGAGCGGCGGAGTCGACAGTGCCGTCGCCGCGCACCTGTGCGCGCAGGAGGGGCCGGCCGTGGCGGTGACGCTCGAACTGTGGGCCGACGCCGAGAACGACGCTGAGCGCAGCTGCTGCTCGGCCACGGCGGTCGCCCAGGCCCGCTCGCTGGCCCACCTGATGGGGATCCCACACGTCACCATCGACCTGCGCGACGAGTTCCGCGCCGGAGTCGTGGACCCGTTCATCGCCGGCTACGCGGCCGGGGAGACGCCCAACCCGTGCGTGGGCTGCAACGGCCACGTCCGGCTGGACGCGATGCTCGCGCTCGCAGACCGGCTGGGCTGCGACGCCCTGGCCACCGGCCACTACGCGCGTACCGCCGAAGCCGACGATGCCCGCGGCCCGCTGCTGCGTGCCGCCGCCGACACCGCGAAGGACCAGACGTACATGCTGGCCGCGCTCAGGCCCGAGTCGCTGGCGCGGATGCGCTTTCCCCTGGGCGAGCTGCGCAAGCCCGAGGTGCGGCGGATCGCCTCAGAGGCCGGGCTGCCGGTGGCCTCCAAGGTCGATTCCCAGGATCTGTGCTTCCTGGCCGGCACCAGCCGCGCCCGCTTCATGGAGCGCCACGGCGCGATCGCCAGCCGGCCGGGGGAGATCGTCGCCAGCGACGGCACCACCCTGGGGCGCCACGACGGCCAGCACCGCTTCACCGTCGGCCAGCGCCGCGGGCTGGGCGTCGCTGCCACTGAGCCGCTGTTCGTGCTCCACAAGGACGCGGGCACCGGGCGGGTCACCGTCGGCACCCGCGACGAGCTGCGCACCGATTGCGTGTCCATCCGCGCCGCCCGCCTGCACCGCGACGGGCGCCGCGTGGACCGGGTCAAGCTGCGCTACCGCCAGCGGCCGCTCACCGCTCGCGTGGCGGGGGATCCGGGCGAGGGTCGCCACCGCAGCCTGTCGCTGCAGCTGGCCGAGCCGGCTGATGGGGCGGCGCCCGGACAGCTGGCCTGCCTGATGGACGGCGACGTGGTGGTGGGGTGGGGGACGATCGACGGGCGAGTGGGCCGGGGTCATACCTAAACTCCCACGCCCATGACCTCTGACGAGATCCGCAGCACCTTCCTCGAGTTCTTCGAGTCCCAGGACCACCTGCGCCTGCCCTCCTCCTCGCTGGTCCCCTCCGAGCACGACCCGTCGGTGCTGTTCACGATCGCAGGGATGCATCCCCTGAAGCCGTACTTCGCCGGGGTGGAGCGTCCGCCGCACCCGCGGGTGACGACCTGCCAGAAGACCTTCCGCACCGGGGACATCGAGATCATCGGGACCACCGCGCGCCATCTCACCTTCTTCGAGATGCTCGGCAACTTCAGCTTCGGGGACTACTTCAAGCGCGAGGCCGCTCGGTTTGCCTGGGGACTCTCGACCGAGGGGTTCGGCTTCAACGCCGACGACATCTGGATCACCGTGTTCGCGGGCGACGAGGAGCTGGGCCTCGGCCCCGACCAGGAGGCGATCGACGCGTGGCTGGAGATCGGCGTCCCGCGCGAGCGGATCGTGGAGTGCCCGCGCTCGGAGAACTTCTGGCAGTCCGGGCCGCTCGGTCCGTGCGGCCCCTGCTCGGAGCTGTACCTGGATCGCGGGGTCGAGCACGGCAAGCCCGACGATCTGCCGGGCGGCGAGAACGAGCGCTTCATGGAGTACTGGAACCTGGTCTTCATGGAGATGGATCAGAACCCCATCAACGTGCTCACGCCGCTGCCGGCCAAGAACATCGACACCGGCCTGGGGCTCAACCGGATGGCCTGCATCCTCCAGGACAAGGCGACGGTGTTCGAGACCGACCAGTTCGCGCCGCTCATCGAGCTGGGCGAGGAGCTCTCGGGCCGCCGCTACGACGAGGAGTTCGCCACCGATCGGGCGCTGCGCGTCCTCGCCGACCACGGCCGGGCCATGACCTTCCTGCTCGGCGACGGGGTGGTGCCCTCCAACGAGGACCGCGGCTACGTCCTGCGCCGCATCATGCGCCGCGCCATCCAGCGGGGCCGCGGGCTGGGGCTGGAGTCGGGCTTCTTGGAGCGCTACGCCGACGTGGTCACCGAGCTCATGGGCTCCCAGTACCCGGAGCTGAGCGCGCAGCGCGACACCATCCGGCGCTGGATGGCCTCCGAGGAGGAGAGCTTCGGGCGCACGCTGGAGCAGGGCCTCAAGCGGCTGGACGACCTCATCGCGCAGGCCCGCGAGAACGACGAGGAGGGCATCGCCGCCTCAGACGCCTTCCTCTTGCACGACACCTACGGCTTCCCCATTGACCTCACCCTGGAGATCATCGCCGAGCACGACCTCGGCGTCGACGAGGGGGGCTTCGAGGTGCTCATGGAGGACCAGCGCACACGGGCCCGCGAGGGCTCACGCGGAGGTGGCGGCGTCGACGTCGTGCGCGAGCGGGCGGCGGCGCTGTCGGGCCGTGCCGGGTTTGCCACCGACTTCGTGGGCTACGAGACGACCGACGCCGAGACGACGATCGGCGCAGCGATCTCCGACAACGGCGACGTGCTGGTGAAGCTCGTCGAGTCGCCGTTCTACGCCACCGGCGGCGGCCAGGTTGCCGACACGGGCGTCCTGGAGTGCGAG
>DASXDW010000090.1:0-57735 GCA_036490435.1 Solirubrobacteraceae bacterium | reverse complement strand
GATGTACTGCACCGTGTTGACGTTGGTGGCCTCGATGTTGGGGCTGAAGACGTCAGAGAGCACGCCACCGGCGACGGTGAACCACACCTTCGAGGTGGTGTTGCGCGCGGTGCCGAAGCAATCCTTGCGGGCGACGTCGAGGAAGGACTGGGCACCCGGGCCGCCCGGGGCCTGACCTGAGGGCTGGACCCCCTGGGGCGCGGGCGTCGCCGCGGACGCGATCGGGACGGCTGCAAGCAGTGCGGCTGCGGCCAATGCGCAGCATGTCGCCCCCAGCGTGCGTCGCGTCGCCCCCAACGCGGTCGTCGTGCCGGACATCCTTCCTCCCTCAAGTTCGGTGGCGTCTGAAGGCATACCCACCGTCTCCCGAACGGCAAACGCACAGCGTGGCGTCTGAGATGATCCGGGCACCGTGCGCGGGTAGGCAAACACACTGGCTAAAAGGAGCTCACTCGATGACCCTGACGCGTCAGACGATGACCGACGAGCAGCGCAAGTCCGTCGCCCTGGAATACCTCAAGGCGTTTGACAACGGCGGCATCACCTCGACGGGCGAGAGCATCCTCGAGCTGTTCGCCGTCGACGCTCAGGTGATGTTCCCCAAGTGGGGGATCGCCAACGGCCGCGAGGAGATCGGCAAGATGTTCGGCGACGTCGGCGCGACGCTCACGTCGATCCGCCACGACTACGCCAACTTCAACTGGGTCTTCTCGGGCTCGGACACCGTGGTGTGCGAGGGCACGAGCTACGGCGAGCACCAGGACGGGCCCTGGCGCGCCGGCATCCCCGAGTGGGGCGCCGGCCGGTGGTGCGACGTGTTCGAGATCCGCGACTGGCAGATCCAGCGCTGCTTCATCTACCTGGATCCCGACTACGCCGGCAAGGACACGGGCCGCTACCCGTGGCTGGCCACGGCGGACGAGGCCGTCCCAGCCTGACCTCCCGGACGGCCGGTGGCGGCGCCCCGGCGCCCGCCGGCCCCGACGTCGAGCGGCGCGGGAGGTCGCGGGAGGTCGCGGGAGGTCGCGGCACGATATCGTGATGCGACATGGCCCGGCCCAAGACCAAGCTGACCGACGCTGATTACCAGCGCCTGGCGGAGTTCCGCTACGGCCTGCGGCGCTTTTTGCACTGGAGCGAGCAGCAGGCCCGGAGCGCGGGCATCACACCGACGCAGCACCAACTGCTGCTGGCGATCCGCTCCTCGGAGGACCCGCGCGGCGCGACGGTGAGCGAGGTCGCCGAGGTGCTGATCATCCGTCACCACAGCGCCGTGGGGCTGATCGACCGCGCGCAGGAGAAGGGCCTGATCACCCGTGAGCGAGACCCCGACACCCAGTCGGTGGTCCACCTCAAGCTCACCGACTTCGGCGCCCTCACCCTGAGTGCGTTGTCCGAGATGCACCTGCGCGAGCTTGCGCAGCTGGCGCCCACCATGCAGGCGCTGCTCGGCGCCCTCACCGAAAGCGAACGCGCGGACCTGCTGCTGATGCGGCTGGCGCGTTGAGCGCGCCGGTCCGAGAGCGCATCGATCACCTGGGCGACTTCTCGCTTGGGCGTCGCGTGTTGACCATCACCGCCTGGGCGGTGCCGATCGGCGCCGCGGGCGCGATCGCCGCTCTGGCCCTGCTGCGGCTGATCGGGCTCATCACCAACCTCGTCTTCTACCAGCGCCTCGACACGCGGCTCGTCGCACCCGGCGCCGGACACCACCAGCCCCTGCTCATCCTGCTGGCCCCCGTCGCCGGGGGGCTCATCATCGGCCTGATGGCGCGGTTCGGATCAGAGAAGATCCGCGGCCACGGCATGCCCGAGGCCATTGAGGCGATCCTCATCCGCGGCAGCCGCGTCGATCCCCGCGTCGCCGTGCTCAAGCCCATCTCGGCCGCGATCAGCATCGGCAGCGGCGGGCCGTTCGGCGCCGAGGGACCGATCATCATGACCGGCGGCGCGATGGGCTCGGTGCTGGCCCAGACGCTGCACATGTCCGCCGACGAGCGCAAGACGTTGCTCGTGGCGGGCGCCGCCGCCGGGATGGCCGCGACCTTCAACGCGCCTCTGGCGTCGGTGCTGCTGGCGGTGGAGCTGCTGCTGTTCGAATGGCGGCCGCGCAGCCTCGTGCCGGTGGTCGCCGCGGTCGTCACCAGCACACTGCTACGCGGGCAGCTCATCGGTCACGGCGCGCTGTTCGCGATGACGCTGACCCACCTAAACCTCACCGCCGGCGACCAGTTGCTGTGCGTCCCGGCCGGCGCCGTCGGAGGGCTGCTGGCGATCGCGGCCACCGGCCTGGTCTACGCGTCGGAGGACGCATTCTCCCGCCTGCCGTTTCACTGGATGTGGTGGCCGGCGATCGGCGGCCTCATCATCGGCATCGGTGGGCTGATCCAGCCGCGGGCGCTGGGCGTCGGCTACGACGTGATCGACGAGCTGCTGACCGGTCGTGCCGGGATGTCGCTCATCATCGGCATCCTGGTGGTCAAGACGCTCATCTGGGGTTTGTCGCTGGGCTCGGGGACCTCGGGAGGCGTCCTCGCTCCGGTGTTCATGATCGGCGGCGCACTGGGCGCGCTGGAGGCGCACATCCTGCCGTCGGTGACCCCGGGCTTCTGGGCGTTGATCGGGCTCTCGGCGGTGGTCGGCGGCGTCATGCGCTCCCCGCTGACCGGAGTCGTGTTCCCGCTCGAGCTGACCCACGCCTGGCCCTTGCTGCTGGCGTTGCTCATCGCCGCCACGGCCGCCTACACGGTGTCGGCGCTGCTGCTCAAGCGCTCGGTGCTCACCGAGAAGGTGGCGCGCCGCGGCCTGCATCTCTCGCGTGAGTACGCCGTGGATCCGCTCGAGGTGCTGCTCGTGGACGAGGTCATGCACACCGCGCCGGTCATCGCCCGCGGCCGAGAATCACTGGCCGAGCTCAGCGCGCGAGCCGACGTGCGCCGCCAGTGGCTGTACCCGGTCATGGGGGAGTCCGCCGGCCTGCTGGGCGTGATCCCGCGCCGGCAGCTCATGGAGCTCGACGGCCGCGGTGCGATGCTGGCCGGCGACGCCGCGCTGCCTCCCGCCCTCACCGCCTTCCCCGACGAGACGCTCCGCCACCTGGCCCGGCGCTTTGCCTCCGAGCACGTGACCACGGCGGTGGTGGTCTCGCGCGGCGACCCCACCCAGATCGTGGGCCTGATCACGGTCGAGGACCTGCTCCAGGGCCACCTGCGCGACCTGCTCTACGAGCGCCAGCGCGAGCGGGTGCTCCAGCCGCGCCGGATCTCGATTCCGCGGCGCCCACGGCGCTCCCGGCCCCCGGGACCCTCGGGACCCGCCGGGCCCTCGCACGCCTAAGATATCGTGCTACGATATCGTGGCACGATTCCAAGGAGGCATCACCATGCCCAACGCTGCAGATCCCCGTCATCACGATGTCCGCAAGGAGCGGGTGGGGGGCTTCGCCGGCCCGGTGTCGCCGACGGACCCCTTCGGCAAGTACGCGGGGCCTGCACGCCGCCGCTGGCAGGCCGCCGGCGGCTATGCGGGAACGCCCGACGGACAGCGCCAGGGGTCATTCGCAGATATGGAGTTGCACCGACACCGTCGCGGCGGCCACTAGTCAATCGCGGCGGCGACGTCGGGATACGCTCTGCGTACCGATGACCGACGCCGCGCTCACCTTGGCCGACCTCGAGCGCTGGGAGCTCTTCGGCGCCACCTGGCGCGTCGTGGAGCTCTCAGACAATCGGGCGCTGCTGGACATGTGCACGTGCACTGGGCAGCTCGTGGAGCGGCGTTCCTCCGATGACCCCAGGCTGATCGAGTACGTACGCGCTTCGACGGCAACGCTCCCGCGTGGAGGGTGAATTGCATCACTATGAGGCAATTCACCCTCGCCGATGGACCCGCCTGCCGGACGTGGCGCGCTAGGCCGGCAGGGCCCGGTCGATCCGGCTCGCCACCAGCTCGGCGGCATCCTCCTCCTGCTCGAGGATCTGCTGCGCGACGACCTCGGTCTCGTGGTCGTGCAGGCGACGGGCGAGACCCCGGAGCGCGTGGTAGACGCCGATCTCGAGGTTCTCGAGGGTGTAGGCGCTGATGGCCAGCTCGGCCGGGGTACACGTCGCGCCGGGGGCGAACTCGATCTGCAACGCGGCCACGCGCACGGCCGCCTCAGTCGGTACCGGCGGTGAGACGTGGTGGGCGCTCAGCCGCTCGTGGATCAGGCGCAGGTGCCCGCGCGTCTGCTGGTGATGGGCGCGGTAGATGTCGGCGGTCGTCTCGTCGGGGTCCAGGCGACACCCCTCCTCGAGGACGCGCAGACCCATCTGCTCGAGTGCGTGGGCGTCGGTCAGATACTCGATGAGCGCGTCGTCGAGGGCTTGAGACAACATCGCCCTCCCGACGGTACCCCTCACCGCCTGGCCGGGTTCACGAACCGGGAGCGTCCTGTTCGTCGCCGTACAACGGCTCGGCGTCGACGACCAGCCCCATGCTCTCGGGGTGCTCGAGTGTCTCGATGGCGCTGTTGGTGAGCAGCCACCGGTCTGAGCGCTCGCGGATGAGGAAGCCGGCGCGGGTGAGGCGCTGCAGCGCGATCGTCACCGTCGGCCGGTGCGCCCCGATGAGCATGGCCAGCACCTCGTGGGTGAGCGGCAGGGTCACGTACACCCCCTCGGTGCCAACCCTCCCCCAGCGCTCTGCGAGCAGCCAGAAGAGGATGAGCAGCCTGACGTAGGCGCGGGGCAGATGGGTGACCGCCTGGGTCAACGTCAGGTAGCGCGCCCGCTGGGCCACGCGGCTGACGATCCGGCTGGTGATCGTCGGCCACCGCGCGATCCTCAGCACGAAGGCGGTGTCAAGCACCGCCACGCGCGTGCGCTTGAGCACCAGCCAGCTGACCGAGATCGGCAGCGGGTCATACTCGCCGTCGCTGTCCCACGGGCGGATGAGGTCCGTGGGGCCGAACAGCTCGCAGGCGGAGCGCTTGCCCACCTCGACGCGGCGCAGCAGCAGCCCGTCGAGCACGAACAGGCCCAGCCAGCCCGGCTCGGCGCGCGCGACGGTCGGCGCGGTGTCCCAGGTCGGCGGTTCGAGCTCCATCACCGCCGCCACGGCGCGACTGCGAGCAGCGTGGGCTTCGTCGGGCGGAACCCCGACAGCGAGGTCGGGGTCGGCGTCGAGCAGGGCGACCGTGTGGCGAGGGTCAAGCTGGGTCAACACACCTCAAACCTACCCCTGGCATCACAGGCGTGTCCGCTGGCGAACAGCCCTGGTTCGACGGATGACGAGCGTGGCAGGAGTGCGGCGAAGGATCAGGTATGCCTTGTAGAGAGCTTCAAAAGGAGTATGCACATGCATCACAACGACATCACAAACGGCCTCTCGGCCGGCACACCGCAGAACGCGATCTTCGACCCCACCCGTGGGCGCTCCGCCGGCACCGTGCAGAACCCGTTGTACGACCCCACCCGCGGCCGTTCTGCCGGCACCGTCGCCAACGCGCTGCATGACCCGACCGACGCGCGTCCCACGCCCGCCCGGCCGCACTGACGTGCCGTATCTGAGCTGCCGCACGTGCGGACTGTCCGTGCGCAGCCGCAACCCACTCACCGACCGCGCGTATTGCCCGCGCTGCGGCTCCCGGGGCCGCGTCGAGCCGCTGGTGCGCAACTCTCTGTCAGCCCGCGAACATCGCCCGCTGCACCCGCTGATTGCCGGGTACCCGGGACACGAGGATGCAACAGCCACAGTCAGACCACCACGGCATCCAGAGCGCCCGTGACCGACGCCGTCACGAGGCGGTGGTCGCGGCTGAGATCCGCAAGCTGGAGCGCAGCCTCCGCGAACTGGGCCCGATGCCCTCAGAGCGGCTGGCGACCCTGGCCCGCGCCGACCAATGGCGTGAGGGCACCTTCGAGGAGGCGGTCGCTGTCGGCGTCCGTGAGGGCCGGCTGGCGCGGCTGCCGTTTCAGTGGCTCAAGGCCGTGCGCGGCGCCCGCCTCTAGCGGCCACTAGCCAGCGGGCTGGCCGGCCAGCGACTCCAGCGGCGTGTCGGGATCGCGCAGCGCGTTGGTGTCGACCTGCCGGCGTGAGCGGATGAGCGTCTGGACGTGCTCGTTGACGTCCCACACGTTGACGTTCATCCCGCCCACCACGCGCCCGCCGGTGAGCCAGAAGGCGATGAACTCGCCGCCCTCATAATCGCCGCGGATCACGACCTCATCCCACTCGACGGCGTAGCCGGAGTACTCCATCCCGACGTCGTACTGATCAGAGAAGAAGTACGGGATGCGGTCATAGCTGACCGCGTCGCCGAGCATCGACCGCGCCGCTGCCGGGCCCTGGTTGAGCGCGTTGGCCCAGTGCTCGACGCGGATGTGGCGCTCGTAGAACGGGTGCCACGCATTGGCCACGTCGCCGGCGGCGAACACATTGGCCGCCGACGTCTTGCAGGCGGCGTCGACCTGGATGCCGTTCTCCACGGTGAGCCCCACGGCCCCGGCCAAGCCGGTGCGCGGGATCACACCCACCCCGACCACGGCGAAGTCGCATTCGACGCGCCGGCCGTCGGAGGTGCGCACGGCGCTCACCGAGCCGTCGCCCTCAAGTGCGTCGACCCCCTCGCCCAGGATCATCTCCACGCCATGGCTGACGTGGACGTCGCGGTAGAACGTGCCGATCTCGGTGCCGAAGATGCGCTCGTTGGGCAGCATCAGCGGGTCGATCACGGTGACGTCGAGGCCCGCCCCGCGGGCGGACGCGGCGAACTCCGAGCCGATCCAGCCCGCGCCGACGACCGCGACGCGGCCGCTGCCGGCAGCGAGGCGCTCGCGCAGGGCGTCGCAGTCGGCGAACGTGCGCAGGTAGTGGACGCCGTCCAGATCGGCTCCCGGTACCGACAGCGCTCGCGGGTGCGCGCCCGTCGTGAGCAGCAGGGCGTCGTAGGACAGTGACTCGCCGCCCGCCAGCGTCACCGTCGAGGAGCCCGTGTCGATCGACTCCGCGGTCGTCCCCAGGCGCAGTTCGATGGCCTGTTCGTCGTAGAAGCCGTCGTCGTGGACGTAGGCCCCCTGACGCTCTGACTTGCCCTGGAGATAGTCCTTGGTCAGCGGCGGGCGCTCGTAGGGGCGCTCGGACTCGGAGCCGATCAGCACCACGCGTCCGTCAAAGCCGCGCTCGCGCAACTCGCCGGCGGCCTTGGCGCCGGCGAGGCTGGCACCCACGATCACGAATGTCTTCTTGCTCATGTCCTACCTCCGGTCAAGCTGAGGAATTCCTCGCGGGTGCGAGGGTCGTCGCGCACCAGACCGTGCAACGCGGAGGTCACGGTCCGGGCGCCGGCTTTCTGCACGCCGCGCAGCGACATGCACAGGTGCTCGGCCTCCAGGACCACGCCGACGCCCTTGGGCGCCAGCTGCTCCTGGATGCAGCCGGCCACCTGCTTGGTGAGGCGCTCCTGCACCTGTAGGTCGCGTGAGTAGTGCTCCACCACGCGGGCCAGCTTGGAGAGGCCGATGATGCGTTCGGCCGGCAGGTAGGCAACGTGGGCCATGCCGTGAAACGGCAGCAGGTGGTGCATGCACAGCGATTGGAAAGGGATATCACGCACCACGACGATCTCGTCGTAGCCCTCGTCGTTGGGGAAGGTGGTCAGGTTAAACGGCTCGGGCGTGAGCAGTTCGGCGTAGGCCGCCGCCACGCGGCGCGGGGTCTCGGCCAGCCCGGGATTCTCGGGGTCAGCCCCGAGGGCGACCAGCAGGTCGCGGGCGGCGCGCTCGGCGGCGGGCAGGTCAACGCGGCGGCCCTCGGCCGCCACCGCTTGTAGACGGCGGGTACTCACCCCAAGGCCGTCAGCAGGTCTCGCAGGCTCTCGTGCTCCTCGGCGCACGCCGGGCAACCGGCCAGGTGCTCGCGCATCCCCGGCACCTGCGCGTCGGCATGCTCACCGGCCAGCTCACTGTCGACATAGACGTCGAGCAGGTCAAAACATTCCTCGCAGGTGAGCTCGGCGCCTGAGGGGCCGAGCAGCCCGGCCACGATGCGCTCGCGGCTGCGGCGTGGCTCGGTCATGTGTCGGCTCCAGTGGCGGTGCGCAGCTTGCGCCGCGCGTCGTGCAGAGTCTTGTAGAGCGCCCCCCGGGTGGTGCCCAGTCGCTCGGCGAGCACGTCGATCGGGACCTCGGCGAGCACGAGTGCGCCGAGCACCTCCCGCTGGTGGGGCGAAAGATCGGTCCGGACCGCCTCGATGATGGCGCGCAGCCGGTCGCGGTTCTCGAGATCCTCGGCGGGGCCGAGCGTCTGCGCGGGGAGAGTGGCCCAGGCCTCGGGGTCCATCGGCAGCTCGCGCTCCTGCCAGGCGCGGCGCCGCGTGCGCACCGCCGCCTCGAGGATCGCGAACTTGTACGCCCACGTCGTGAAGCGGCTCTCGAAGCGGTAGTCATCAAGCTTGGCCAGGATCGCGCTGAGCGCGTCGTCGGCGCTCTGCATGGCGAGGTCCTCGACGGTGTCGCGACTGGTGCCGGCCAGCATTCCGCGGCGGCGCCGCAGTTCATGGTGCGCCGCCCTCAGCAGCAGCGCGTGCAGGCGGCGCGTCGCGTCCTCACGCTCCTCGCCGGTGCCGCGCAGCGCCGCCAGCCAGGCGTGGGCGTCGGCCTCCCGGTCAAGCCTCGCCGGTGCGGTGGTGCGCCACACCGTGGGCACGCTACCAGCCACCCTCGCCCTCGCTGTCGGGTCCCGGAACCGGCGCATCGAGCGGCGCCAGGATCCGCGCGGCCAGATGCGGGGGACATCCGCGGTCGACGAGCTTGAGCAGCTCGTGCAGGTCGACCTGCTCCTGGTGGGCGAGCACGTCAGCGAGGTCGGGGCCGAATCCGGCACTCCGCAGGCGGCCCTCCCGCCACCGTACCCAGCGCTCGCGATCGCTGGGGGAGTCCCCCGCGGAGTCGCCGGCGGAGTTGGGCGAAGGGGTGTTTCCGGTACGCACACCCCGTTAGCTGCGTCCGGCGCGGATTTCTTACGTGCCGCGGTTGCGGAAGTACGCGGCGTTGATCTCGGTGAACGGCTGCCATTCCTCGGGGACCTGGTCCTCGGGGGTGATGGCGTCAACCGGGCAGGCCTCGACGCAGGCGTCGCAGTCGATGCACTCGTCGGGATCGATGTAGAGCTGCTCGTGGGCGTCCCAGTCGGACTCGTCGGGCGTGGGGTGGATGCAATCGACCGGGCACACCTCGACGCACGAGTTGTCCTTGACGCCGATGCAGGGCTCGTTGATCACGTAGGCCATGCCGCCATTTTACACAGTGAGACTGTGTAAAATGCATCCCCTCATGGGGAGATGGGGGATCGCCCCCATTGCGAGTCCGTGCCCGTCGCAGCAACCTCTGGCGACACCCACGTCACGGAAGGACCCCAAAAATGGTTACCCGCGTGCAGCAGCCGGTCGTGAGCGAGAACGGCGCCGGCGCGGGCGAGACCGCACAGTCCCCGATCCGGTGTCTGGTCGTCGACGACCATCCCGCGATCCTGGCCGGTCTGCGCGGCCTGCTCGCCTCCGAACCCGACTTCGATCTCGTTGACGCCCTCGACAGCGCCGAGGCGGCGGCCGAGCGCGCCGAGCAGGTGGCGCTTGACGTCGCCATCGTCGACTACCAGCTGCCCGGCCACTCCGGCCTGTGGTTGAGCCGCAAGCTCAAGCGCCTTCCGGAGCCGCCGGCGGTCCTCATCTACTCGGCCTTCTCGGACTACATGCTGGCCGCAGCCTGCGTCGTCGCCGAGGCCGACGGGCTGCTGAGCAAGTCGGCGCTGGGCTCCGACCTCTACACCGCGATCCGGCGCGCCGCGACGGGCCGGAGCCGGTTGCCGCCGGTGGCCCCCACCCTGGCCGACAGCCTGCGCCGGCGCTTTGACTCCCTGGAGCAGGCGATCTTCGGTCTGCTGTTGGCCGGCATCGCCCGCGACGAGATCGCGCGCACCCTGCACGTCGACGTCACCGAGATCGAAACCCGCCAGTGGGCGATGCTGCGTAAGCTCGAGAGGCTGGATTGACTCAATCCTCGACGCGCTGTGAGCGAACCACACCACCGGAGAAGGTACGTGCCCCTCGTCTATAGGGTCGCGGGCATCAACGCCTTGGTCCTGGTGGCCACGGTGGCCGTGACGCTCGTCGTCCTGGCCCCGCGCAAGTTCTCCTCCTTTGCCCTCGACGAGGCGGTGGTGCTCACCGCCTCGCTGGTGCTGGTGGCGCTGGTCAATCTCACCCTGCTGCGGCGGATCGTCCGCCCCCTGGAGACGCTCACCTCACTGGCGCGTCGCGTCGACCTGACCCGGCCGGGCGCCCGCATGCCCGGCGCCAGTGCCACCTCGGAGGCCGGTGAGCTGGCCCTCACCTTCAACGAGATGCTGGCCCGCCTGGAGACCGAGCGCCGCGAGGCCACGGGCCGCGTACTCGAGGCCCAGGAGTCCGAGCGGCTGCGGATCGCGCTGGAGCTCCACGACCAGGTCGGCCAAGAGCTGACCGCGGTGCTGCTCGGCCTCGCGCGGGTGCGCAGCCTGTCCGACGAGCCGCTGCGCACCGATGTCGAGGACATCCAGGAGGCCGTGCGCGCCAGCCTGGAGGACGTGCGGCGGATCGCGCTGGAGCTGCGCCCCGAGGCGCTGGACGACCTCGGGCTGGTGAGCGCCCTGGCAGTGCTGTGCGAGCGTTTCGCCCAGCGGACCGGCATGGACGTCACTCAGCGCTTTGACGAGGACCTGCCCGACCTGGGCCGTGATGAGGAGCTGGTCGTCTACCGCGTCGCCCAGGAGGCACTGACGAACGTCGCCCGCCACTCCGGCGCCGAGCGCGCCGAGCTGCGCCTGAGCGCGCGCGGTGACGGGCTGACGGTCACGGTGTCCGATCGCGGGCGGGGCCTGGGCGCCGGCGGCGAGCCGGGGACGGGGATCCGCGGCATGCGCGAACGCGCGGCGCTCATCGGTGCCACGCTCGATGTCGGGCCCAACGAGGACGGCGTCGGCTGTGCGGTCACGCTGCGCGTGGAGGGCGTCGCCGCCGAGGCCCACGCATGACCCCACTCAAGACGCGGATCCTCCTGGCCGACGACCACGCGCTCGTGCGGCGCGGGCTCAAGCTCGTGCTCGACGCCGAACCCGACCTGGAGGTCGTCGCCGAGGCCGGCGACGGCGCGGAGGCGATCCAGCTGGCCCTCGCCGACCACATCGACCTGGCCATCATGGACATCTCGATGCCGCGCATGACCGGGCTGCAGGCGGTGGCCGAGCTGCACCAGCGCCGCCCCGAGCTGCGGTCGCTGATCCTCTCGATGTACGAGAACGAGCGCTACCTGTACGAGGCGCTCAAGGCCGGCGCGGCCGGATACGTGCTCAAGACCGCAGCCGACCGCGATCTGGTGGAGGCCTGCCGGGCGGCCATGCGGGGCGAGTCGTTCCTGTACCCGGGGGCGATGACCTCGCTCATCCGCGACTACCTGCGCCAGGCGCGTGACAACGAGCCCGTCCGCGCCGACCCGCTCACCCCGCGCGAGCAGGAGGTGGTCAAGCTCATCGCCGAGAGCTACAGCACCCGGCAGATCGCCGACGCGCTCGTGATCAGCGAGAAGACGGTCGACCGCCACCGCGCCAACATCCTGGAGAAGCTGGGCATGCATGATCGGGTCCAGCTCACGCGCTACGCGATCCGGCAGGGCCTGGTTGAGCCCTAGACCGGACTCACCTGGGCAGCCACACCGCTCGGGGCGCTGCCGCCGATGCGTTGACGCTAACGGGGGCCGCGCGCGGGGTGACGCGCGCGGCTCCCACCCCCGGTCCCCGCACCGCGCCCCGAGCGATGAGGTCTGCACGGGGCAACCTATCCGTCGCGCTGGTGGCGGCCAATGGGGTCTAGACCCCATAAACCGCCGCATCGCCAATCCGCGCAGGCGCACCGGACTTTTCGCGCCGCCGGGGCCGGTAGATCCTTGAGCGATAAACGTTTGAGCGGTAAATTGTCTGTAGCGACCTGGCTGGTGGGCCGCATCCATACCGGGGTGGCGGTCGGGGCCAAGAAGGAGGTTGTCTGATGCCGGTTGTGCCAATCCGACAGATCCTCGATCCGGCGTTCGCCGACCGGTACGGAGTGGCGGCGATCAACGTCGTCGACGACCTCACCCTCGAGGCGGTGCTGGCCGCCGCGACCGAGATGGACGCGCCGCTGATCGTGCAGACCTCGCTCAAGACGGTGAAGTCGGTCGGAGCCAAGGCGCTGTACAGCATGTGGCGCGCCCGGGCCGACGAGGTGCCGGTGCCGGTGACCCTGCACCTGGACCACTGCCCCGACCGCGAATGGATCACCACCTGCCTGGACGCCGGCTGGAACTCCGTCCTGTTTGACGCCTCCGAGCTCGACGTCGCCGAGAACACGCGCCAGACGATCGAGGTGGTGGCCGAGGCCGAGCGCCACGGCGCCCACGTGGAGGGCGAGATCGAGAGCGTGCTCGGCGTCGAGGACGGCGTCGGCTCCGACGAGGCCGGGCTCGTGCACCCCGTCGAGGTCTCAGCGCAGTTCATCGAGAGCACCGGCGTGTACTCCTTCGCCCCGGCGATCGGGACGGCGCACGGTCTGTACAAGGGCACGCCGGAGCTGCACCCCGAGCGCGTCACCGAGATCGTCGAGCTGCACCCGATCCCGATGGTGCTGCACGGCGGGACCGGACTGAACGCCGATCAGTTCTCCGACCTCATCGCGCGCGGCTGCGCCAAGGTCAACATCTCCACTGCGCTGAAGATCGCGTTCGTGGACGCCCACCGCGAGTACTTGGACGCCAACCCGGGCAAGCACGATCCGCCCTCCATGCTCAAGCACGTGCGCTCAGCGGTGCTGGAGATGGCCAAGCATCACATCGGCATGTTCGGTTCCGCCGGGCGCGCCGGCGCGCTCTCCGCGTCAGCCGGTTGACCGCGGTGCCCGCGCTCATCTTCGACTGCGACGGGGTCCTGGCCGACACCGAGCGCGACGGTCACCGGCCCGCGTTCAACGAGACCTTCGACGAGGTCGGCGTGCCGGTGCACTGGTCAGTCGAGGAGTACGCGGAGAAGCTGAAGATCGGCGGCGGCAAGGAACGGATGGCCGCGCTGCTCACGCCCGAGTTCGTCACCGCCAACGATCTTCCGACCGACCCCGAGGGCCAGAAGGGACTGTTGGCCGACTGGCACAAGCGCAAGACCGCCCGCTACAAGGAGATGGTCCGCGCCGGACGGCTGCCGGGGCGCCCCGGCATCGCCCGGGTGGTGGGCGAGGCGATCGACGCCCGGTGGACGCTGGCGGTGGCCTCGACCTCGGCCGAGGAGTCAGTGCGTGCCGTGCTCGAGCACGCTGTCGGCGCCGAGCACGCGTCGCGCTTTGCCGTGTTCGCCGGCGACATCGTGCCCGCCAAGAAGCCCGACCCCGCCATCTATGACCTGGCCATCGAGAAGCTGGAGATCGGGCGCGGCGATGCAATCGTCGTCGAGGACTCGCGCAACGGTCTGCTGGCCGCGGCCCGCGCGGGGCTGCGGTGCGTGGTCACACTCTCCAGCTACACCGCCGATGAGGACATGAGCGAGGCGGTGCTGGTGGTGACCAGCCTCGGAGACCCCGGCGACCCGTCGGTCGTCCTGGCCGACCGGGTTGGCGTGTCGGTTGGCGAGCTCGTCACGCTGGCCGACCTCGACGCGTGCCGGACCCAACCCATACTGGACAAGGAGGCTGTATGAGCGACACGGCACTGAGCCGGGGTGAGCTCGTCGTGCGAACGATCGCCCAGACCGCCGTCGACAACGAGACGTACTTCTGCGAGCTCGACGCGGTGGTGGGTGACGGGGACTTCGGCTATTCGCTGGCCCGCGGCTTTGAGATCGTCGTCTCTGACTGGGACGCGATGGAGTACTCCGACGTCTCCGGCCTGCTCAAGAAGACCGCAATCACGCTGACCAAGCGGATCGGCGGGACCTCGGGCCCGATCTGGGGCACCGCGTTCCTGCGTGCCGGCGGATCGCTGACCGACAAGCCGCAGCCCACCGGCGAGGATGTCATCGCCGCCTTCCGCGCCGCCATCGAAGGGATCAAGCAGCGCGGCAACACCGACCTGGGCGACAAGACTCTGCTCGACGCGCTGGTGCCGGCCGTCGACGTGCTGGAGGCGGAGTTGCCCAACGGAGCGGGCACGGCCATCGAGAAGGCGGCCGTCCAGGCGCGCCAAAGTGCCGAGGCGACCAATGGCATGCTCGCCCAGCGCGGCCGCGCGTCCTACACGGGCGAGCGCAGCCGCGACTCGGTCGACGCCGGAGCGGTCGGCGTCGCGGTGATGTTCGAAGCCGTGGGCAAGGCGTGGCAGGAGGCCGAGCTGGAGCTGGCCTGAGCCTGAGCTCACGCAAGCGAGGGGGAAGGGCGCGCGGGGCACTTGGCCACGCGTGGATATGGGCAGGTCATTCGAGAGGAGAGACAGTGAAGAAGTTCGTCAACGACCCGCAGCAGTTCGTCCCTGAGATGCTCAAGGGGATCCAGCTCGCCAACCCAGGCAAGCTCAAGTACGTGCCGGAGTACAACCTCATCATGCGAGCGGACGCCCCGAACGAGAACAAGGTGTCCATCGTCCAGGGGTCAGGCTCGGGACACGAGCCGGCGCACGTGATGGTGGTGGGCAAGGGCATGCTCGACGCCGCCTGCCCGGGTGATGTGTTCGCGGCGCCGCCGTCGGACTACGTGTATGAGACGACCAAGCTGATGGCCAGCCCCAAGGGCGTCCTGCACATCATCAACAACTACACCGGCGACCGTATGGCCTTCGACATGGGCCGCGAGCTCGCCGAGGCCGAGGACATCAAGATCGCGACGATCATCGTGGATGACGACGTGGCCGTGAAGGACTCGACCTACACCGTCGGCCGCCGCGGCGTGGCCGGCAACTTCTTCGTCATCAAGGCGGTCGGCGCCGCCTCGGAGAAGGGCGCGGAGCTCGACGAGCTGGTCAAGCTCGGCGAGCGGGTGAACTCCGTGACCCGCACGATGGGCATGGCGCTCACCTCGTGCACTCCGCCGGCCAAGGGCTCACCGCTGTTCGACCTCGGCGATGACGAGATGGAGATGGGCGTCGGCATCCACGGCGAGCCGGGCCGTCGCCGGGAGAAGCTGACCAACGCCGATGCGATCGTCGATGAGCTGCTGGAGGCCGTGGCCTCCGACCTGCCCTACAGCTCAGGCGACGACGTGGCCCTGATGATCAACGGGCTCGGCGGCACGCCGATCTCGGAGCTCTACATCCTCTACGGGCGCGCGCATGACCAGCTCGCCCAGCGGGGCATCAACGTCACGCGCAGCTACGTCGGCGAGTACTGCACGTCACTGGACATGGCCGGCGCGTCGCTGACGCTGGTCAAGCTCGATGACGAGCTCAACGAGCTGTTCGACGCGCCCGCCGAGGTGGCGGTCCGCATCTTCTAAACGTCAGGCGCAGCGGCTGCCGTCACGGCTTGACGGCAGCCGTCAGCTTGGGCGGTCGTCCTGGACCCAGTCCAGGGCGACCGTCTCTCCGTTGACGAGCGCCCGCTCAGGTCCGACCGGCTGCCCGGTGGCGATGAGCGCCGCACGGATTGTGCCCGCGTGCGCGACCACGAGCGAGGGCTGCGGCCCCTGCGCCACCCGGCTCAGCGCGCGGCGAGTGCGCAGCACCTGAGAGCGGATCGACTCCCCGCCGGGAAAGACGAAGTCCGGGTCGCCGGCCTCGAAGGCGGTGAACAGTTCGGGCTCGCGGACAGCCAGCACGGTCTGCGGGACCCCCTCCCAGTCGCCGCGCGCTGACTCGATCAGATCCTCGAGGACGACGGGCTCGGACCCGACACCCTGGCCGACGACCGCCGCCGTCTGACGGGCGCGCAGCAGCGGCGAGGACCAGATGGCGACGACACCGCGGGCCCGGGCGTGGACCGCAAGCCCCGCCGCCTGCTGGGCGCCGAGGTCAGAGAGGGGCGGGTCGCGCCGTCCCAGGATGAGGCCGTTGGCGTTGTCGGCGGTCTGCCCGTGCCGGGCGAGAAGCAGGGGCAGTCCGGTCACGGTGAGAATTGTCGCGCAGGTGTGTGAACGCGCCTGCCATCGGGAAGAACGAGGGGGGAAATGTCCCCTACCCCTCCCGCGCCATGATCGACCGCGATATCCGCGCCATGCTGCGCGGCGCCACCGCCGCCAACATCCTGCACGGCTGGCAGGGCCCGCACCTCGCCGAGCGCACCTACTGCCTGACCCCGAAGTACGCCGAGCCGATGGAGCGCCCGCGCGACTACGTGATCGGCTACTGCGAGATGCTCGCGGTGGCCGGTGTGCAGCCGCTGTACCGGGACTCCGAGCCGGTGCTGTAGAGGCGGTCGGCGGGTCCCGACATGCCGGGTACCGGCGCATGGGTGGGTGGGAGTCGTGTTTTATTAAGAACTCACAGCATGCCGTGTATCACTATTGGCATCGTCGCCACCCTGCGCTAGCTTGGCCCCCGTGCCGGTCAAGGAGACCAGCGGCAAGCTCTCGGTGAGCGAGATCTCCGTGTCCTTTGGCGGGATCACCGCCCTGGACGGCGTGTCGCTCGAGGCCTGCCAAGAGGAGGTCCTGGGGATCATCGGCCCCAACGGCGCGGGCAAGACGACGCTGTTCAACGTGATCTGCGGCTTCGTGACGCCGGACTCGGGCGTGATGCGCTGGCGCGGGGAGTCACTGGACGGGATCCGCCCACACCGGCTGGCCTCACTGGGAATCGCCCGGACGCTGCAGGGCGTCGGCCTCTTCGCCGGGCTCACCGTCCGTGAGAACGTGATGGTGGGGGCGCAGCGCTTCCGCCGAGCCGGCTTCGTGGGCGCCATGCTGGGACGCCCGCGCGCCGACCGTGACGAACGCGCGCTGAGCGACCGGGCGCTGGCGGCACTGGATCGGGTGGGCTGCGCCGACATGGCCGAGGCCCGGCCGGGCGAGCTGCCCTACGCGGCGCAGAAGCGGGTGGCACTGGCCCGGGCGCTGGCGTGCGAGCCCGACCTGCTGCTTCTCGACGAGCCGGCCGGCGGCCTGGACAGCGATGAGATGGGAGCGCTGGCCGACACCATTCGCTCGCTGGGCAGCTCGATCGCGGTGATGCTGGTCGACCACCACATGGACCTCGTCACCTCGGTGTGTGACCGGATGGTGGTGCTGGACTTCGGGCGCGTGATCGCAGCGGGCGATCCCGCGACCGTACGGCAGGACCCGCGCGTGCTGGAGGCCTACCTCGGGCGCGACGCGGAGGAGGCCAACACGACGGTGGCGAGCGAGACGGCCGATGCTCAGCGTTGAGGAGCTCACCACCGACTACGGCCCGGTGCGCGCCGTGGACGCGGTGTCGCTGGAGGCCCGGGAGGGCACCGTCACCGCAGTGCTGGGGGCCAACGGCGCGGGCAAGACCTCGCTGCTGCGGACCATCACCGGGCTCGTGGCCCCGCGGTCGGGCCGGGTGAAGTTCGGCGGCGAGGACATCACCGGGATGGCCGTCGAGGAGATCGTGCGCCGCGGCGTGGCCCACGTCCCCGAGGGGCGTGGCGTCATCGCCGAGCTCACCGTGGAGGAGAACCTGCGCCTGGGCGGGCTGTGGCGCCGCAGCGCCGCAGCGCCGTTGAGCGAGATCTACGAGATGTTCCCGCGCCTGGGGGAACGCGAGCACCAGCCCGCCTCGCGGCTGTCGGGCGGCGAGCGCCAGATGCTGTCGATCGGCCGGGCGCTGATGGGCCGCCCCGAGGTGCTGCTGCTCGACGAGCCGTCGCTGGGCCTGGCCCCCGTGATCGTCGCCCAGATCATGGCGATGATCCGGTCCCTGGCCGACAACCTCGGTCTGGCGGTGCTGCTGGTGGAGCAGAACGCCCGCAGCGCTCTGTCGATCGCCAACCGCGGGATCGTGCTCAACCTCGGGCGCGTGGTCGCCGACCGCGAGCCCTCAGAGCTCGCCGCCGACGAGCAACTGCGCCACGCCTACCTCGGGTTCTAGGGAGCGCACGTGACCAAGTTCATCGACCTCACGCTGAGCGGCATCTCCGACGGGGCGGTGTACGCGGCGGTGGCGCTGGCCCTGGTCCTCATCTGGCGCGCCACCCGGATCGTCAACTTCGCCCAGGGCGCCATGCTGATGATCACCACGTTCATCGCCTCGGCGGTCATTTCGTCGTCGGGCTCCTACTGGCTCGGATTCGCCGTGGCCCTCGCCGCCGGGTTGGTCTTCGGGGCGCTGGTCGAGCGGGTGCTCATCCGGCCGGTGGAGTCCGCCCCGCCGTTGAACGCCGTCATCTTGACGTTGGGGCTCTACACGCTGCTGGTGGCCGTGGCGGGGATGATCTGGGGCAACACGCCGCGCTCGTTCCCGCCGGCGTTCTCGCTGCGCGGGTACGAGGTCGGCGGCACTCGCCTGCTCTTCACCCCCAATGACACGTTCATCGTCCTGGTGGTCATCGGAGTGGCCGTGGGCCTCGCCGCGCTGTTTCGACTGACCGCGCTGGGGCTGCAGATGCGCGCTTCGGCCTTCGCGCCCGAGGTGGCGCGTCTGCTCGGGGTGCGGGTGGCCCGGATGTTCACCGTCGGCTGGGCGCTGGCGGCGGTGGCCGGCGCGCTGGCCGGAGTGCTCGTCGCCCCGTCGGTCTTCCTGGGCCCCAACAGCTTTGACCCCATCCTGATCAGCGGCTTCGTGGCCGCCGTGCTCGGCGGTCTGGACAGCCCGCCGGGCGCGGTCATCGGCGGGCTGGCCCTCGGGGTCGGGCTCTCCTACGTGTCGGGGTACGTGGGGTCCTCCCTGGTGCCGCTGGCCGCGCTGGTCATCCTGGTGGCGGTGTTGATGCTCCGCCCCGGCGGGCTGTTCGCGGCGAGCGCGGAGCGGCGCGTATGAGCGCGGTGCGCCTGCATATGAGCGTGGAGCGGCGCGTATGAGCGCTGTGCGCCTGCGTATGAGCGTGGAGCGGCGCGTATGAGCGCGGTGCGCCTGAGCGGAGGACGTGTGACCGCGATGCGCGGCGTCCTGGCGCGCACCACGTTGGCCCGGTCCCTGGCCTGGGCCGTCCTGGCCGCGGTGCTGTTGGTGGTCGTGTCTGACTTCATCAGCGCGTACAACGACCTGCAGTTGGCCACCGGCGCCTACTACTTCGCCGCACTCGCCGGGCTCACCGTGCTGGCCGGGCAGAGCGGCCAGATCTCGCTGGGGCACGGCGCGCTGATGGCGGTTGGCGCCTACACCGTGGCGCTGCTCATCGGCGACGAGGGATGGGCGCTGCTGCCGGCCATCGTGGCCGCGGTGGCGGTCAGCGTGATCGTGGGGATCCCGGTGGGAGCGGCCGCCAGCCGCCTGCGCGGCCCGTACCTGGCCGGCGCGACGCTCGCCTTCGCGGTGGGGCTGCCGGCGCTGGCCGACAAGTTCTCGGGCCTGTTGGGCGGCGAGAACGGGCTCACCATCAACCCACCGATACCGCCGACCTGGCTGGGCGCCGACTTCCCGCTCGAGCGCTGGGAGGCGTGGATCGCCGGCGCCGGCGCGGTGGTGGTGCTGTTCGTGCTCTACAACGTCATCGCCAGCGGCGCGGGTCGCTCATTCCGCGCCGTGCGCGACGACGAGATCGCCGCCTCGCTGTGCGGACTGTCAGTGGGGCGTACGCAGACGACGGCGTTCATCCTCTCGGCGGGGTGCGCCGGGCTGGGGGGCGCGTTGCTGGCGGTGGTGCTCCAGCTGGCGCAACCCGGGGCGTTCCCCCTGCAGCTCTCGCTGTCGCTGCTGACCGGGGTCGTCCTCGGGGGCCTCGGCTCGCTGGTGGGGGCCGTGTGGGGCGCCGCGCTGCTCACCCTGTTGCCCAACTGGACCACCGACCTCGCGCACTCCTTCTCGCTATCGACCAAGGTCTCGGCCAATCTGCCGCTGGCGATCTACGGAATCGTGCTCATCGTGGCCATGATCGTGTGGCCGAGCGGGATCCAGGGGGGCCTGCGTGCCATCTTCGGACGCCTGCGCAGCGGCCGCCGCGCCGCGGCCCGGGGCTCAGCCTGAACGGGTGGTGCGCGTGGCCTGGCGTCGACGCTTCGGGGGCGCGACGTGGGGGACTCCGAGCAATGCTGCCTGGACCGCTCGGAGCCGCTCGTGATCGCCCCGGATCCCGAACGCTGCGTCGTTGTAGAGGAACGCCTCGCACAGACGGACGATGGCGTAGGCGAGCGTCTCGGGATCGGCGGGCGGATCGAAGCGGCCGGCGGCGACCTCGGCCTCGATCATCTCGGTTATGAGCGCGACGCTGCGGCATTGCACGGCGCCCGTGCTCGAGGTGAGCAAGCGCAGGGCCGCCGCGCCCTCCTGCTCGACGAAGCGTCGCAGCGGCATCGAGCGCGCCAGGCTGCGGTTGATCCGGTCAAAGACCTCGAGCAGGCCCTGCACGCCGCGGCGGCGGACGTCGCGGCGGTGACGGCGGATGAGCACCTCGGACTCGTCGGCGATGACCTCCGAGAGCAGGCGCTCACGCGAGCCGAACCAGCGGTAGATGGTGGCGCGTCCCAGCCCGAGGTCCCGGGCGACGATGGTGAGGTCCACGCGATCCCCGCCCATGAACTGAGCGCGGGCAGCGGCGAGCACATCGTCGCGGCTGGCCGTGGCGGGCCGTCCGCGGCGAGGCTGACGGGACTCGGTTGCAGCGCTCATGCCTCAACCTTAGTATTTGAAACACACAAGGGAAAACGTATCGAATTGTCTCGAGCCCTCCCGTGGGCTCGGGCAGCCGGCGAAGGCCCGCTTCTGGGGCGCCGGCGGAAGGTCACCAACAAGTGGAGGAGGAGTGAGATGGGAGCTGTCAAACGCCGGCGGCTGATCGCCGCCGCGGTGACCGCAGGCCTGGCCGTGGTGGCCGTCGGCTGCGGATCGTCGAGCAGCAGCGGAGGTTCCAGCCCAGGAGTCACCGACACCAGCATCACGTTCGGCACCCATCAGCCACTGACGGGGCCGGCAGCGCCAGGCTATAGCGAGATCGCCCCCGCATCCCAGGCGTTCTTCAATTACGTCAACGCCCACGGCGGGGTGTACGGGCGCAAGATCCACCTGATCATCAAGGACGACGCCTACAACCCCACCAACACCGTCAATGTGGTGCACCAGCTCGTGCTGCAGAACAAGGTGTTCGGGGTCTTCGAGGGCCTCGGCACCCCGACGCACACCAAGGTCGTGAGCTTCCTCAACGCCTCCAAGGTGCCTGACCTGTTCGTGGCCTCCGGCTGCCCGTGCTGGGACAACGGCGCCTCGCAGCCCGAGACGTTCGGCTGGCAGCCCAACTACACGATCGAGGGCAAGATCCTGGGCCAGTACCTCAAGCAGCACTTCGCCGGCGCCAAGATCGGCGTCCTCTACCAGGACGACGACTTCGGCAAGGGCGGCCTGCAGGGCATCCAGGACGAGGTGCCGGCCGGCTCGATCGTGGCCAAGGAGCCCTACCAGTCGGGCACCACCACGCTGGCCTCGCAGGTGACGGCGATCAAGTCCTCGGGCGCGAAGGTGATGGTCGATTTCACCGTTCCCATCTACACCGCGATCGCGCAGCTGACCTCGTTCACCCTGGGCTACAAGCCCCAGCTGGTGGTCTCCAACGTCGGCATCGACCCGATCACCGTGGGCGGCCTGCTCAAGTCCGTGTCCAAGGGCAAGGTGTCGGGCACCGGGCTCATCGAGGGCGCGATCACCGACGGCTACCTGCCGTCCAACACCGACGTGTCCAACCCGTGGATCAAGCTGTTTGCGAAGATCCACGCGCAGTACGACGCCAAGGCGCCGTTCGACGGCAACGTCGAGTACGGGATGGCCAACGCGTACACCCTCGTGCAGGCGCTCAAGGCCGCCGGCAAGAACCTCACCCGGCAGGACCTGGTCAACGCCGTCTCCAAGGAAGGCGGCACGTGGACCGGGCCCGGCCTGGTCCCCTACCGCTACAAGGGGACGCAGCACGGCGGCTTCGGCGGCGCTGAGATGGGCAAGGTCCAGGGCGGCAAGATCGTCCTGTTCGGCGGGCCGTTGACGACGTCGCCGGACGCGAGCTCGCCGATCACCCCCTACACGACGCCGCAGCCGGCGCCGCCGACGTCGGGGGTGCCCAGCAACTGAGGTGTCGTCCGAGCTGCGCTCCGGAGGGCCCTGCTGTTCGCACGGATGCGGGCGGCGGGGCCTCTGCCCGGTTGTTGTGCGTGGCGGGGTATCGGCCAGCTCCCGGCGGCCGGCGAGGTTCCGGCGGGCGGCGAGCTCTCGGCGGCCGGCCCCCGGCGTCGAGGAGGGCAAATTGCCTCGTAGTGATGCAATTCACCCTCGTCGTGGTCCGTAGCTCGCGTTACACCCGGAGCGCCTCCGTCGGGCTCAGCCGCGCCGCCTTGCCCGCCGGGTACAGCCCGGCCAGCGCGCCGATGACCAGTCCGCTCGCGGGCGCGGCGATCAGCGCGTACAGCGGCACGACAAATGGCTCGTTCTGGGCCAGGGCGTAGACCTCCGTGGCGGAAGCCCCCAGGCCGAGACCGACGAGGCTCCCCAGCGCGGCCAGCAGCGCGGACTCGGTGAGGAACTGGAGGCTGACGTGGCGCCGGGTGGCCCCCAGCGCGCGGCGCAGGCCGATCTCGCCGCGGCGCTCGAGGACCGAGATGACCATGATGTTGGCGATCCCGATGGCGCCGACGAGCAGGGCCACGGCGCCGAGCCCCAACAGCAGCGTGGTGAACTGACCCTTGGCCGCGGCACGGGCCTCGAGCGCGTCCGACGGGCGGCTGACGGCGACACCGGAGGCGTTCTGCGGGTCGGCGGTCGGCGCCACCAGGTTGGCCACCGCGGGGACGTGATCGACATTGGCGCGCAGGTAGATCTCTGACGGGTTGGGCGCGACACGGAAGAGACGCTCGGCGACCGGGAGGGAGATGAAGGCGGTGGAGTCGAGGGTGGAGTCCAGCAGCACCGGCTCCAGGATCCCGACCACCGTGAACCACGTGCCCCCAAGGTCGACCTCGACGTGACCGCCCACCGACTCGATCTGCAGAACGCCGGCCGCCTGGGCGCCGAGCACCACCTCGGGGTAGCGCGCGCTCACCGCGTTCAGGAAATGCCCGGCAGCCAAGGAGACGCTCATCACCTGGGGCAGGTTCTGACCGGCCGCGTCGACGCCGATGCCTCCGGTCTCCTGCGCGGGCACGTACGGGCTGCGCAGCACGGTGGCGCCCGAGACCTGGTAGACGGCCACGTCGCTGTCGACGTAGTGCATGCCGGCCACCATCGGCACCGAGGTGGCGGGCAGGATCTCGTTGTTGCCCGCGAACGTCGTCCCGGGCGTGACGGTGAGCAGGTTGGTGCCCAGCGCATCGATCTCGGCCAGGAGCTGGGCCTGGCTGGAGGCCGACACGCCGACGACGGCGACCATCGCCCCGATGCCGATGGCGATACCCAGCGCCGAGAGCGCCGCCCGCAACCGGCGTGTGCGCAGGCCCTGCAGCGCCGCGCCGAACAGCTCGCGCGGGGGCAGCCGCGCCGCCTGCAGGCCCGGCGTGCCCGGCCGGGGCCGTGGGGGCGGTGGCGGCGGCGCGGGGGCGGCGAGGCTCGTCATCGCCGCTCGTCGGAGATGATCTCGCCGTCGCGCATCTGAACGCGCCGCTCGAAGGTGGCGGCGATGCCCGGGTCATGGGTGATCAGCACCAGCGTCGCGCCGTCAGAGGCCAGGTCCTGCAGGAGCGCCACGACCTCGGCGCCCGAGGTGGAATCCAGGTTGCCCGTCGGCTCGTCGGCGAGCATGATCACCGGCCGCTTGGCCAGCGCCCGCGCGATGGCCACCCGCTGGCGCTCGCCACCTGAGAGCTGCCCCGGGCGGTGGTCGAGGCGGTGTCCGAGACCCACCCGGGTCAGCGCGACGCGCGCCGCCTCGCGCCGGTCGCGGCTGCGCGCGCCCGTGTAGAGCATGCCGTTGGCGACGTTGTCGAGCGCAGTCATCCACTCCTGGAGGTGAAAGCTCTGAAACACGAAGCCGATCGCATGAGCGCGCAGCCCGGCCAGCCGGCGGTCCGACGCCGTCGTGACCTCGACGCCGGCGACGCGCACGTCGCCGCGGCTGGGCCGCTCCAGGGTCCCGAGGACGGTGAGGAGCGTCGTCTTGCCCGAGCCCGACGGCCCCACCACAGCCACCTGATCGCCGGCGGCGATGTCGATGGTCACGCCGCGCAGCGCGACCACCCCGCCGGGGTACTCCTTGACCACCTCGTCCAGAGCGAGCGCCGCGCTCATCCCTGGGAATCCGTGACCTGGAGTCCGGGATGGACGCCCGCGCCGGAGACCTGCACGTAGCCGGCGGCGAACAGCCCGACGGTGACCGGGCTCATCGTGTGCGGCGCCGCCGCCTCCTGGAGGTCGTAGTTGCCGCCCGGGACGGCGACGAGCGCGGTGACGGGAACCGACAGGACGTGCCTGGCGCGCTGCTGGGCGAAGTTCACGCTCACCGCGGCCTCGTCGAGCCCGGCGCCCTTGTCCCGGCCCAGGAGCGTGATCGTCACCGGGATCGTCGACGAGGATCCCGAGCCGCTCCCGCCACCGCCGCCCGCGCCACCGCCGCCTCCACCAGCGCCGCCGGCCCCACCGGCCCCGCCGGCGCTGTTGTCGCCGGAGCTCGGGTTCTCGGCCACCGAGCTGACCGCGGTCACCTTCCCGTTCACGGTCTTGCCCGCCGGGAGCTGGACGCTAACCCGCTCGCCCACCTTGGCCTCGCTCTGGACCGAGGCGTCGAGGTCGACGGTGACGACGAGGTGGGTCGACGTCGTCTCCAACACCGCGGTCCCGGTCCCGCCGGCGCTGCCACCCGCGCTCCCGCCGCCGCTGCGTCCGGCTGCGCCGCCGCCACCGCCGCTGCTGCTGCCACCACTCTTGGCGCCGCCCCCCGACGGCGAGGCGGACTTGGACGGCGCGCCAGTGTTGCCATTCTGGTGCTGGGCGGCGGCCTTCAGCTGCTCGGTCTCGGCCTTGAGCTGGGCGCTCTGTGCCTTGAGCAGAGCGAGGAGCGCCGCGAGCGACGGGGTCTGAGACCCGTCCTGCTTCTTGTGTTTGTGGGGCTTGGGGGACGGCGTGGTCGGAGTGGTGGTCAGCGGCGTCCCGGTCGTCGTGGTCAGTGACGCCCCCGGGGTGGTCAGGCTCACGAACTGCGGCGGCGGGTCGGCGGGGACCGAGGCGGGGGTCCCGGTGCCGCCCCCGTTGGCGGTGTCGCCGACGGTGCCGTCCACCGTGGAGACGAGCTGCGGACCCGGCAGGAAGGCGACCTTGCCGAGGGAGAGGCTTCCCGTCGGACTCTCCCCCAGCGACTCCTGCAGAAGCTCGACGCCGAGCGTCGTGGCCTCCTGCCATTCATCGTCGACGACGATCCCGTTCGCGTTGAAGCCCAACGCGGCGAGGTTGCGGTTGAGCTCGAGAACGTCGGGGCCGTCGCTGTCGGCCGACGACAGGGTCCGGTAGGCGGGCGTGGCGCCGTCCATGAGCAGGACCGGCGCGCCGTCGACGCGGAACAGCGTGCCGCCGGCCTTGATCACCTGCCCCACGCCCGGCAGCCATGTGATCGTCCCGCTGAGGCGGTCATACACGGTCTGGGGCTTGGCGTAGCTGAGCGTCCCCGCCTCGGTGTCGGTCTGGACCAGGTTGCGCCGCCGTACGGTCGCGGCCCCGGCCGGGGTCTTGGCGGCGCCCGCCGCACCCGTCGGCGACGGCGACCCGGCGACGAGCACCAGCACGACGACGACACCGGCAGCGACCGCCAGGGCCAGCGCCGCCAACCCGCCGCGCCGGTGGCGCGCCGCCCACCCCAGTGCCCTCATCGCTTGCGCGGCGTGCGTCTTCATGTGCCGACGACGTTGTACGACCCCGCCGGTAACGCGGCTGTAACGCTGTTATGCAGCTGTTATGTGGCATCCGGCATCCTCAGGGCAGACGCCGGCGCGGTCTCACCGCGCCGGCGCACCACGAGGCGAACGGGTGAAGCGCGTGCGGAGCAACGGATGAGGGTGCTGGTCGTGGAGGACCATGCGCGCCTCGCCGAAACGGTGGCCACCGTGCTGCGCCGTGAGGGCATGGCCGTCGACCTCGCGTTCGACGGTCGCGAGGCGCTTGACCGCATCGCCCTGACCGCCTATGACGTGGTGGTGCTTGACCGAGACCTTCCCGGCGTCCACGGCGACGAGGTGTGCCGGTCGCTGGTGGCGACGGGCGCGCCGGGCAGCGTCCTCATGCTCACCGCCGCGACCACCGTCGCCGATCGTGTCGAGGGCCTGGGCATTGGGGCCGACGACTACCTGTCCAAGCCGTTTCACCTGGCCGAGCTCGTGGCGCGCATCCGCGCGCTGTCGCGCCGGTCGCGCGCCGTGCGCCCGCCGACGCTCGTGCACGGGGACCTCGAGCTGGACTCGGCGCGGCGGACGGTCAGCCGCGGCGGGCGCCCCGTGCTGCTCAGCCCGAAGGAGTTCTCGGTGCTCGAGTTGCTTATGGCGGGCGAGGGCGACGTCGTCTCCACCGAGCAGATCCTCGAGCACGTGTGGGACGATGCCACCGACCCGTTCACCAACGCGGTGCGGATGACGATCAGCCGCCTGCGGGGCAAGCTCGGCGACCCGCCGGTGGTCGCCACGGTGACTCCGGTGGGCTATCGGATGGGTGACGCGTCGTGAGGGCGCTGCGCCCGCTGAGCGGCATCGCGCGGCGCCTGCGCCACCCCAGGACCACGGTTCGGTGGCGGCTGACGCTGCTCTACGGCGGCCTGTTCCTCGTCTCGGGCGCGGCGCTCTTGGCCATCACCTACACGCTCGTGGACAACGCGGTGGTGTTCCCACAGCGCTCGACCCTCTCCTTCGTGGGACCGGGCCAGGGGTTCCACAACCAGGCCGCGCTACCGAATTTCAACGCCGTGAAGCCGAGCCAGAGGATCGCCAAACGGGTGCCGCCCCCCATCGCACACCTCCTGCGCACCCGTCAAGGCGCCAAGGCGCTCGGCGAGCTCGTGGTCACCCAGCGGGTGGCCGACATGCACCAGCTGATCATCGAGTCCGCGCTCGCGCTCGCGGTGATGGCGCTGATCTCGGCGGCGCTGGGCTGGGTGGTGGCCGGGCGGGTCCTGCGGCCGCTGCGCACCATGACCGCCGCCGCCCAGGAGATCTCCGAGGAGAACCTCAACCGGCGCCTGGCCATGCAGGGCCCGCGCGACGAGCTGCGCCAGCTGGCCGACACGATCGACGGGCTGCTGGGCCGGCTGGAGGGAGCCTTCGACGCGCAGCGCCGGTTCGTGGCCAACGCGTCACACGAGCTGCGGACGCCGCTCACCGCGGTACGTGCGCTGCTGGAGATGGTCCTCGCCGATCCGACGGCCACCGTCACGACGTTCCGCGCCACGTGCGAGCAGGTCCTGGAGGAATCAGAGCAGCAGGAGCAGCTCATCGAGGCGCTGTTGACCCTGGCCCAGGGCCAGCGTGGCATCGCCCACGCGGAGACGTTCGACCTGGGGGCGGTGGCCGGCGCCGTGGTGGACTCGCGGGAGGGGATGGCCGCCGCGCACGGCCTGGAGATGCGCTCATCGCTCGGTCCGGCCACGATCTCCGGCGACGCACGGCTGGTGGCGCGCCTGGTGTCCAACCTCGTCGACAACGCCATCCGCCACAACGTCGCCGCCGGCCGCCTGGACGTGACGGTGCGGTCCGGCGGTCGCGCCACGCTCACCGTCGCGAACACCGGACCGGTGGTCCCCGAGGAGGAGGTCGAACGCCTCGTCCAGCCCTTCCAGCGCCTCTCCCCCGACCGGACGACTCACCGCGACGGGCTGGGGCTCGGCCTCGGGCTCTCAATCGTGGCGGGCATCGCCGACGCCCACGACGCCCAGCTCGCTGTCCGGGCGCGGCCCGGTGGGGGGCTGGTGGTCGAGGTGGACTTCCCCGCCCGGGCGACCCCACCACCTATGGGCGCAGCGCCTGTGCCACTCTCTGTCGAGGGTCAGACCACGATCAGCATCGGCTGAGCAGCACGCGACACCCGGCCGGCCACACAGGGCCTTGATCCACCGCGCGCACGAGCGCGCCAGCTAGCCACGGCCGACGAACGGCATGGCCGTGGCCATGATCGTCATGAAGAGCACGTTGGCGTCGAGTGGAAGGCTGGCCATGTTGATCACGGCGTCGGCAGCGTGGCCGAGATCCATCATCGGCTCCGCGGCGACGCTCCCGTCGGCCTGGAGCGTGCCCCGGCCAATCTGGGCGGCGAGGTCGGTGGCGGCGTTGCCGATGTCGATCTGGCCGCAGGCGATCTGAAACGGGCGACCCTCTAGCGCGATGGCCCGGGTGAGGCCGGTGATCGCGTGCTTGGTGGCGGTGTAGGCGACGGCGTTGGGGCGCGGCACCGCGGCGGAGATCGAGCCGTTGTTGATGATGCGTCCACCCTGGGGCTGCTGGGCCTTCATCGCACGGAAGGCCTCCTGAGCGCAGTAGAAGCACCCGCTCAGGTTGGTGTCCACCACCGCGCGCCACTGATCGAGCGCGAACTCGTCCACCGGTGCGGGCGTCCCGAAGACCCCGGCGTTGTTGAAGAGCAGGTCAACCCGGCCCCACACCTCTCGCACCCGGGCAAACAGCGCGTGCACGGCGTCGGCGTCGGTGACGTCGGTCGGCGCCACGAGGGCCTCGCCGTCAGCGGACGTCGCCGTCGATGCGGTCTGAGCCAGGGCCGCCTCACGCCGGCCGGCGAGCGCCACGCGCCACCCGTCGGCGACCAGCCGCGTGGCCACGGCGGCCCCGATTCCCGACCCGGCTCCGGTGACGACCGCCACGCGGCCTGTCTCGCTCATACGCACATGGTGTCATCACTTGACACATGCTGATATCGGAATATGATTTACCCGTGGCCCGCGCAGCGACCACGGCTGATGCCTTCAACGCGGTGGCCGAGCCCCAGCGCCGGCGGATCCTCGATGTGCTGGCGGGTGGGGAGCGCTCGGTGACCGAGCTCGTCGACGGGCTCGGCCTGACGCAGCCACAGGTGTCCAAGCACCTGCGGGTCCTGCGGGAGGTCGGCGCGGTCCACGTGCGCGACGACGGGCGGCGGCGGCTGTACCGCCTCAACGGACCGGCGCTCAAGCCCATCCACGACTGGGTCAAGGCCTACGAGCGCACCTGGGAGGACCGGTTCACCGCGATGGACGCGGTCCTCGAGCAACTCACGGACAAGGAGAACAACGATGGCGGCGACGGCTAAGCATTCCGCGGTGGTCACCCTGCCCACCGACACCCAGATCCTGATCACGCGGGAGTTCGATGCTCCCCGGCACCTCGTGTACCGCGCGTGGACGACGCCGGAGTTCATCAGGCAGTGGTGGAGCGCCTGCCGCGGCGAGGTGACGGTCGCCGAGGTCGACCTGCGCGTCGGCGGGCGGTGGCGCTACGCGATGATCGCCCACGGAGAGTTCGAGGTCGCCTTCCACGGCGAGTTCCGCGAGCTCACCCCCAACGAGCGGATCGTCCGCACCGAGATCTACGAGGCGTTCCCGGACGCGGGCGCCCTGAGCACCGAGACGTTCACCGAGACGGATGGGCGCACGACGCTCACCGTGCTCGTCGACCACGAGCGCAAGGAGCATCGTGACGCCCACGTCCAATCGGGCATGGAAGACGGGCTCCAGGATGCCCTCGACCTCCTGGAGGGCATCCTCGCCACGCTGGATTAGGCCGTCGCGGGAGCGAGCGCCGGGCGCCGGGCGCGACGGCTCGGGACCAGCCACGCCCCGGCCACCCCGGCGGCCAACGCCACCGCGCACATGGCGAAGGCCAGCGTGAAGCCTTGGTCGCCGGGCAGCCCTGCGGCGCCGTGGCTCGAGGCGATGCAGCTCGCCGCCAGCTGGGCGCCGAACGCCCCGCCCAGGGTGCGCATCACCGTGTTCATCCCGGTGGCCACGCCGGTCTGCTCCGCGCGCACGGCACGGACGACCAGGTTGGCGAGTGAGCTCAGGCCCAGCCCCAGACCGAGCCCCAGGATGACCATCGCGGTCACCAATTCCGCCGACGTGCCATGGCCGGCGACGAGGATCACGTACGCGACCAGCGAGCACACCATCCCGGTCTGGAGCATCGCCCGCGCGCCCACGCGCGCGTCGATGCGGCCGCAGCACGGCCCGATCAGGAGCTGGATCGCCGCGGTGGGCAGCATGAACAACCCGGCGGTGACCGCCGAACCGCCGAACCCGGCGCCCGTGATGCGCGGTAGTTGCACCAGCACGGGGATCACGGCGATCGACGAGTACATCCCGACGCCAAGCAGGAACGCGGCCAGGTTGGCGGTCCACACGCCGCGCGTCGCCATCATGCGCATGTCCACGAGCGGCTCCGACGCGCGCATCTCGTTGATCACCCAGACGGCGACGATGACGACGCCCGCGGTGGCCAGCCCAAGGGTGCGCGGTGACCCCCAGCCCCAGGTGGCCGTCTGTGAGATCGCCAGGAGCACGGCGCCCAGCCCGAGGCTCATGAGCAGCGCCGAAACCCAGTTGATGGGTGCGCGAATCCCCGCCGGGGACGGCGGGACGCACCGGGCGGTGAGCGCCGTGGTGGGGACGAGCACCATCAGCGGCAGCCAGAACAGCCAGTGGTAGGAGAGGTGCGCAAGGATGAAGCCGGGGACGACGAGGCCGAGGCCGGCACCGATGCCCAACAGCGAGGAGACGAGCCCGATCCCGCCGGGCACCCGCTCGGGCGGAAGCTCATCGCGAACGATGCCGAAGGCCAGCGGATAGACGGCACCGCCCGCGCCCTGGATGACCCGGCCGGCCAGCAGCACCGGGAGCGACGAGGCGAGCGCGGCGACCAGCGTGCCGGCCGCGAGCACCGCCATCACCCCGGTGAGCACGCGCGACCTGCCGTGGATGTCCCCGGCACGCCCGAGAACCGGCGTCAGCACCGCGGTGCTGAGCAGGTTGAGGGTGAGGATCCAGGCAACGTCGCCCGAGCTCACGCCGAACGCGTGCTGGATGGTCGGCAGCGCCGGGACGACGATGGCCTGGAGCAGGGCGAAGGTGGTGCCGGCGGCGGCCAGCACAGTCAGGATGAGAGCGTTGCGGTGGGGGTTGTGTGAATTGCTCATGCTGCCACGGTACGGCTGGCTGACAAGACTTCCAATGGCTTACAAGCTCGATTGCTTGTCCGATCGTCTCACAGCGATGCGATACGGTTGGTCGCGTCATGGATCTCATCGGCGAGGCGATCAGCGCGATGCGGACCGGCCGCCCCAAGGCGGCGCGGGCGCTCCTCGTCGCACCGTGGGGCCTGCGCTTCCAGGCCGCGGGCGCCGCCGGGGTGCACGTGATCCTCAAGGGCACCGCGTGGCTGCTGCCCCCCGACGGCGAGCCCATCCTGATGAGCGCCGGCGACGTTGCCCTCGTGCGGCGGGGCAGGATGCACGGCTTGGCTGACGACCCGGGCACGCCGCTGTATGACGTGGGCGCGGACACACCGCACCGCGACGCCGACCACTGGCCGCAGGACGGGTCGGCCCTGGACGAGGGCACGCCAGGGACGGTGCTGATCGGCGGCACGTACTACCTGAGCGGAACCCGCCCCCACCCCCTGTTCGACAGCCTTCCCGACGTCGTCCACCTCCCGGCGCGCATCGGTGCGGCGTCGACGGTCCGCACGGTCATCGAACTGCTCGGCGCCGAGATGGACCGCCAGCGTCCCGGGCTGACCGCGGCGGTGCCGGCGTTGCTGGACCTGCTGCTGCTGTACACGATGCGCAGCTGGTTCGAGAGCGCCGAGAACGCCACCGGCTGGGCGCGGGCGCTGCGCGACCCGTCACTGAGTGCCGCGCTGAGCGCCATCCAGGAGCGCCCGGCCGAGCCATGGACGGTGGCGTCGCTGGCCGCCGAGGGCGGGCTGTCGCGAGCGGCGTTCGCCCGCCGCTTCGCCGAGTTGGCCGGCCAGCCGCCGCTCACGTATCTGACGTGGTGGCGCATGACGCTCGCCGCGCGGCTGCTGCAGAGTTCCGATGCCACCGTCGATGCGATCGCGGGACGCGTGGGCTACGGCTCAGAGTACGCGTTCTCCAAGGCGTTCAAGCGCGAGCTCGGGCTGCCGCCCGCGCGCTACCGGCGCAAGCAGCGCGCCGCGGCCGAGGCGGACTCCGCGATCGTGGGCTGAGCCGCCGCCCTCAGTGCCCGCGCCGGACGACGACCACGCGCACGCGACCGGTCAGGTTCCTGGGCAGCTTGAGCTTGGCCGAGGCGCCGCGGATCGTCACCTGGCGGCTGCACGGCGACGGCGCGCTGCCGCGGGCGCCGGCGGCGGTGCACACCCAGGCCCGCAGCGGGCCGCGAACCTTGGCGGCGCGGCGCACCGTGATGACGCGCGTGACCGCGCCGGACCTGCGCGCGGCGGTGGCGTGGGCGAACAGGGCGGCGGCGGACTCCGCGGCGCTGGTGGAGAGCTGAACGGTGGCCAGCGGGACGCCGTCGCGGTTGCGCAGCACCGCCTGGCCCACCCCCAGGACGGCCGAGGCCGACGCCGAGGAGGCCACCGGCCCGACGTACTGCGCTGACCACACGACCACGGTGCCACCGGCGTTGGCGGCGGTCTCGCGCACGCGCAGGATGGCGCCGATGTCGGCGTTGGCGATGGTGTAGCTCGCGGCGGAGGTGATCGGCGCGCACGCGTTGGTGCACCGCATGACCTGCGTGACGTCGGTGGCGACCGCCGGCCCGGTGAAGACCCCGTCGGTGACGCTGAGCACACCACCGACGTAGCCGTCGTTGGCGCTCAGCACCGGCAGGTCGCGCCAGCGCGGCGCGGCGGGCAGGACGACGTCGGAAGGCGAGGAGGTCGAGGCGACCGAGCCGTCGACGTTCGTGGCGGTGACGATCACCACGAGCGTGTGGCCGACGTCGGCGGCGGCGGGCGTGTAGCTGGACTGGGTCGCGCCGCTGATCGCCGCACAGGACGCGCCCGCGCTGTTGCAGCGCTGCCACACGGTGGTGTACGTCGAGGGACCGGTGGCCTGCCAGGTGCCGTTGGTGACCGTGACCGGCACGCTCTGCTGGACGCCCTGGGTGCTGAGCGCGGGGCGCCCGGTGGCCACTGGCGGCATCGCGGTGACGACGCCGGAGGGGACGGCAACCGCCGTCGTGGTCCCCGAGGTGTTGGTGGCGCTGACCGCAACGGTGATCGTCGAGCCCTCGTCGACGTTGGTGAGCTGGTAGGTCGGGCGAGTGGCGCCCGGGATGGCCAGGCAGTTGTGACCCGACGCGTTGCAGCGCTCCCATTGGTAGGACAGCCCCGTCGGGCTGTTGGTCCACACACCGCCGGTCGCGCCCATCACGAAGGTGCGCTGCGTGGTCCCGCTCACCGTGGGCAGGACGGTGGCCTGGGGCAGCGGCTGATCCTGGACCACCAGCGGCGCGCTCTGACCGGTGGCCACACGGCCGGGCGAGGAGACGTTGGCGATGAGCACCAGTGCGTGACCGTCGTCGGCGGAGGTCAGCGAGTAATGCGCGGTGTCGGCGGCCACGAGGGTGCAGTTGGACACGCCGTCGGGATCGCAGCGATCCCAGTCGTAGTCGACTGCGGTGGGGTTCACCGTCCAGGACCCCGGGTTGGCGAACAGGGTGTTGGGGGGCTGGGGGTTGCCCGAGATGCTCGGCGGCGTGAGCTGGGTCAGCGGCTGGCCCTGGATGACCGGCGTCAGGGCGCTCGTCGCCGGCGTGGAGCCGCCGAGCGAGGTCGCGGTCACGATCACCGCGATCTTGTTGCCGATGTCGGGCACAGTGAGCGCGTAGCTGGCCTTGGTGGACACCGAGGTGCACGCCGCCGTCACCGCAGCGGCCGTGCCGGGGCAACTCAGCCAGCTGTAGCTATAGGTGGCCTGGCTGTCCCAGCTGCCGTTGTCCGGCGTGAGGATGAAGCCGTTGAGGTAGGTCCCGGCCGGCGCCGCGGGCGCGGTGGTGTTGACCGGCGGCGGCTGGACGGGCGGGGTGGCGGTGCTGGTGGCGCTCACCGAGCCGTCGATGTTGGTGGCGGTGACGATCAGGCGGATGTTCTTGCCCACGTCGGCGGCGACCGTGGTGTACGTCGCCCCGGTGGCGCCGGCGATGGTGGAGTAGCCGTTGGTGGCATCGCCGCGCTGCCAGGCGTAGGTGAGAGCGAGGGTGTCGCCCACCGGCGTCCAGCTGCCGTTGTCGGTGGACAGGGTGCCTCCCAGGCTCGGGGTCCCGAGCACGACCGGCGCGGCGACGCTGATCGGCGGGTCGCCCTGGATGAGCGGCGTCGGCGCGCTGCCCGCCGCGACGCTGCCGTCGGCGTCGGTGGCGGTCACCAGAACGCGAACCACGTCGCCTTCGTCTCCGGCCGCGACGGTGTAGGCGGCCCTGATCGCCCCGGCGATGTCGGTCCAGGTGGTGCCGCTGTCGGCCGAGCGCTGCCACTGATAGGCGACCGTGACTCCAGCCCCGGTCCAGGACCCCGAGGTCGCGTTGAGGATCGCTGTCCGCTGCGGAGTGCCCGTCACCACGGGTGCCGCGGTGTTGACCGGCGGCGAGGCGATCACCGTCGCGGAGGCCGAACTGGCCGCGCTGGCGCCCCCGTCGGGGTTGGCGGCGGTGACCATCAGTCGCAGCACGTCGCTCTCGTCGGGCGCCTGGATGGTGTAGCTGACGCCGGTGGCGCCGGTGATGTTCGTCCAGGTGGTGCCGTTGTCGGCCGAGCGCTGCCACTGCAGGGTGAAGGTGTTGCCGGTGCCGGCCCATGCGCCGGTGGTGGAGGACAGGGTGTTGCCGCGCTGGGCGATGCCACGGATCGTGGGCAGGCTGTTATTGGAAGGCGGCGAGCCGCCGACGGTCGCGGTCGGGTTGCTGGAGGCACTGACGGTGGCGTCGGGGTTGGACACCGTGACCTGAATGCGGACGATCGCCCCCTCGTCGCCCACGCCGAGCGTATAGGTGTTGGAGGTCGCGGCCGCGATGCTCGACCATGTGTTGCCGTTGTTGGTGGAGCGCTGCCACTGGTAGGCCAGCGTATTGCCGATCCCGTTCCAGGTGCCGGAGGTGGCGGTGAGGATGAACCCGCGCCGGGCGGTGCCGGTCACCGTCGGCGCCGCCGTGTTGACCGGCGCGGCGTTTGGCACGGTGGCGCTGGGCGCGCTGGTGGCGCTGCTCGAGCCGTCGGCGTTGCTGGCGGTGATGACGACGCGCAGCTGGGTGCTCTCGTCGGTGGTGCCCAGCGGGTAGGTCGGGGCCGTGGCCCCGCCGACGTTGGTCCACGTCACCCCGCCGTCAGCGGAGTGCTGCCACTGATAGGCGTAGCTGTTGCCGATGCCCAGCCAGGTGCCGGCGCTGGAGAGCAGCGTCTGGCCGCGCTGCGCCGTTCCGGTGATGACCTGCGGGACCGTGTTGACCGGCGGCGTGGACGCCACATTCGCGCTCGCGGGGCTGGCTGCCGAGCTCGTGCCGTCGGCGTTTGCGCCGGTGACGAGGATGCGGACGATGTCGCCCTCGTCGGCGGTCGTCAGCACGTAGGAGGCGCCGGTGGCGCCGGTGATGGTGATCCACGAGGAGCCGTTGTCGGCCGATCGCTGCCACTGGAAGCTGAAGGTGTCGCCGATGCCGTTCCACGTCCCCACGGCCGAGTTGAGCGTCAGACCGCGCTGTGGCGCGCCGGCGATCCCCGGCACGGCGGTGTTGACCGGCGGCGTCGCGCTCACCGCGGTGGTGACATTGCTGGGCGCCAGGACGGTGGCGTCGGGGTTGACCGCGGTGATGACCAGGCGCACCGGGTCGCCCACGTCGGCGGTGGTCAGTGTGTAACTGTCACTCGTGGCGCCAGTGATGTTCGTCCAGGTGACACCGTTGTCGGCTGAGCGCTGCCACTGGTTCGAGTAGGCGTTGCCGATGCCGGTCCAGGTGCCCTGCGTGGAGTTGAGGGTGTCGCCGCGCAGCGGGGCGCCGGTGATCACGGGGCTGACGACCGCCACGGGCGGAGCCGAGGAGATCGTCTGGGTGGCCACGGAGGCCTGCGACGCGGTGCCGTCGGGGTTGACCGCGGTGATGAGCGCGCGGACGGCAAAGCCCTCGTCGGCGACGGCGATGGTGTAGCTGAAGCTCGTGGCGCCGGCGATGCTCGTCCACGTCGTCTGGTTGGAGGAGCGCTGCCACTGGACGGTATAGGTGTTGCCGATGCCGCTCCAGGTCCCTGCGGTGGCGCTCACGTTGGTGCTGCGCGCCGGCGTGCCGATGATCGTCGGGACGGCGGAGTTGACCGGCGGAGTGGAGACGACGACGTTGGACGGACTACTCGAAGCGCTCGTGGTGCCGTCAGGGTTGGTGGCGGTCACGGTGAAGCGCACGAAATCAGCCTCGTCGGCGGTCTGCACGGTGTAGGTGAGGGCGGTGGCGCCGGAGATGTTCGTCCAGGTCGTTCCGTCGGGGGAGCGCTGCCACTGGTAGGTGTAGGCGTTGGCGACGGCGCTCCAGATGCCCTGCATGGCCGAGAGCACGGCGCCGCGCTGGGCGGTACCGGTGAACGAGGGCGCGGTCGTGGCCGCCGGCGGCGAGACGGGAACGACGATCGTCGCCGCGCTCGGCGTTGACGCCGCGCTGTCAGGGTTGGTGGCGGTCACCATCATGCGCAGCTGGTCGCCCTCGTCGGCCTTGCCCACGACGTAGGTCGGCGCGGTCGCGGCGGAGATGTTCGTCCACGACACGCCGTCGGCCGAGCGCTGCCACTGGTAGGCGTAGCTGTTGCCGATCCCCGCCCACGAGCCGGTGGTGGCGGCGATGGTGAACCCGCGCTGGATGGTGCCCGTGATCTGCGGCGCCGCGGTGTTGACCGGGAGCGCGTCGGTGACCGGGAAGGTCGCCGCGCCGGCCTGGGTGATGGTGCCGTCGGGGTCGGTGGCGGTGACCAGGACGCGGACGGTCGCGTTCTCGTCAGCGGTGTCGAGCGTGTAGGCGGCCGCAGTGGCGCCGACGATGTTGACGTAGCCCTCGCCGGCGTCACGCTGCCACTGGTAGGAGTAGACGTTGTCTGGCCCCGTCCAGGTGCCGAGGGAGGCGTTGAGGATCACGCCGCGCTCGGCGAGCCCGGTGATCGTCGGCGGCGTGGTGTTGGCCGGCGGGAAGGGGGCGATGATCTGGGTTGGCGTGGTGGGGCTGCTCGTCACACCCGAGGGGTTGGTGGCGGTGACCAGCGCGCGGACCTGGTCGCCTTCGTCGGCGAACTGCGCGGTGTAGGTGGAGGAGGTGGCGCCGGCGATGCTCGACCACGCGCTCCCGTCGGCCGATCGCTGCCACTGGTAGGTGATGGTGTTCCCCAGCCCTGTCCACGTGCCGGCGGTGGTGGTGAGCACGCCTGTGCGCTGCGCGGTCCCGGCGAGGGTCGGGACGGCGCTGTTGATGGGAGCGTTGTTGAGAACCGGCCCCACGCCGGCGCTGGACGCAGTGGTCGTCCCGAAGCCGTTGACGGCCGTGACGGCGACGCGCACCAGATCGCCGAGGTCAGAGGCCGCGAGGGTGTAGGTGGAGGAGGTGGCGCTGCCGATGTTCGTCCACGTGGACCCGTTGTCGGTCGAGCCCTGCCACTGGTAGCTGTACGACGCCCCGGAGGGGTTCCAGGTCGAGGTGGCACTGAGGATCTGGCCCTGGTTGGCGTGGCCCGAGACGGTGGGCCCGGTGGTGGCGGCGGGCGCGCCGGAGCCGATCGTGACCGGGCTGGTTCCCGCGGCGCTGGTCCCGTAGGAGTTGGTGGCGCTGACGACGACGCGGATCTGTGCCCCCAGGTCGCTGCCTGTCACGGCGTAGCTCGACGTGATGGCGCCGGCGATGTTGACCCACGTGGTGCCGCTGTCGGTCGAGCGCTGCCACTGGTAGGTGAAGCTGGTGGGCGTGGGACTCCAGGTGCCGGTCGACGCGGTCAGTGTCTGGCCCTGCACCGACTGGCCGGAGAGGACTGGCCCAACCGTGTTGACCGGCGCGATGGTGCTGACCGACGGCGTCGCCATCGTGTAGTCGTAGCCGTAGTCGGTGCCGTCGCTGTTGGTGGCCACCAGGCGGTAGTGGTACGTGACGCCGGGGGTCAGACCGCTCAGGCTCGCCTGGGCGGTGACCGGCGCCGTGCCCGAGCCGACGTCCTGCGCGGTCGTCTGGTGGCCGTACGCGATCGAGGTGCCGTACTCCCAGTGGTAGGTGGTGTCCAGGCCGTTGGGGTAGACGCCGCCGACGAGGGTCGCGGTGGTCGACCCCACTGTCTGCGTGTAGCTGTTGGTGGTCCCGTCGCCGATCGCCGGACCGCCGATGCCGGGGGCGCCGGGGACGATGGCGCCCGAGACCGAGCCGATGCCCGTGGGCCCGTCGTAGCCGGTGCCGGCGTTGCAGATGTAGGCGATGGCCCCGGCGCAGCTCCCCGTCGACCCGCTCACGGGGTCGTTGAGCAGCGCGCTGTCGTCGTACGCCCACTGGGCGCTGGCGCCGTTGACGCCGGTGAGGGCCTCGAAGGCGGCGATGAGCGGCGTGGCCAGGCTGGTGCCGCCCTCGATGACCCACCCACCGTTGCCCGAGTCAAAGACCCGCAGGCCGGTGTCGGGGTTGGCGTCGGCCGAGATGTCGGAGTACGCGCGGCCCGAGCAGCCGGTGTCGGCCTGGTAGGCGGGCTTGGGCTCGTGAACATCGCAGCCCGAGCCGCCGCCCCAGCCGGTCCCGGAGCTGTTCAGCGACCACGCCGACTCGGTGTAGCCGCGGGTGCTGGTGCCCCCGGCGGCCCCGGCGAGGGTGGTGCCGCCCGCGGCGGTGACGCCCGGGAACGCCGCCGGGTAGTTGTCCACGCCGGCGCCGGGGTAGCCATGGTCGCCGGTGGCAGCGATGACGGCGGCGCCTGAGAAGCTCCCCACACCGGAGGGCAGGCTCGAGGTGCCCGACCAGCTGTTGGAGACCTGGTTGGCGCCGAGGCTGATCGCGGACGCGATGGCGCCGTCAAGAGCCGTGGTCGACGAGCTGCTGGCCTCGACGAGCAGGATGTGGCAGTTGGGGCACAGCGCCGAGACGGCGTCGAGGTCAAGTGAGATCTCAGACTCCCAGTCCGAGCCCGCCGGGCTGGGCAGCGGCGACGCGGCGCCGCTCCCGTTGACCTTGGTGAAGCAGCCGTTGGCCGTGGTGCAGGCCGGCAGCCCGTAGGTGCTGCGGTAGGTGGCCAGGTCCCCCTGGGCGTTGAGATCGTCGCCGACGTCGACGACGGCCACGGTGTCCCCGGCTCCGGCGGTCTGCGACAGGTAGGTGAGGTCGTAGGCCTGCTGGAGGAAGGCCGGCGTCCCGGCGTCGGGAGCGCTCGCCGGCGTTGAGGACATCGAGCCCTGCGGGTTGGCCGCGCCGGCCGCTGCAGGCGCGCTGGAGCGGTGTCGCGGGACCACCTGGGTGAAGGTCTCACGGCGCGTGACGTGCGGGTGCACGAGGCGGTGGTTGGAGCGCAGCACGAGCTCCTGGGCGGCGCAGGCCGCATGGCCCGGCTGGGGGGCAGCGCAGACGTTGACCGCGGTCACCTCGGATGCGGGGACCCCGGCGGTCTCCTGCACGGAGGCGGCCAGCCCCTGCGGGCTGGGCGCCTGGGCACGTACGCCCGGCTGGTGATGGACGATGCCGAGGCCCAGCGGCTGGCGCAGGTTCAGGCTTGACGGCCGGGCCTGGGCGGCCGTCGCGGTGCCGAGCAGCAGCGTCGCCGCCACCGCCGCGATGCGCACGGGTCTATGCCGCTTACGCAGCCACATACCGTGGTTATCGGGAGCAGCGCCCAGAAACGCTGGCGCCGTAGACGGATGTTTGAGGGGGCGGTAATGGCGCTGCGCGATGATTTGAGATGGCGCAGGGCGACCGGCCGACATGAGCGTCTGCTTATGATTGGTAAGTGGCAAATCTGAACGACGCGATGCCCGATGAGCTGAGCCCGCGCCATCTGCGTCGCGGTCTGCTGCAGCTCGCGGCGGTCGGGCTGGTGGTCGTGGTGGCGGTGCTCGTGGGCCCCGGGCTCGGGTCTTTGCGCGACCGCCTGGGCGACGCCTCCCCCGGCTGGTTAGTGGCCGCCGGCGTCCTGGAGCTGCTCTCCATCCTCTCCTACATCGTCGTCTTCCGGACGGTGTTCTGCGCCAAGATGAGCTGGCGCCTCAGCTACCAGATCGGCATGTCCGAGCAGGGCGCCAACTCGATCCTCCCGGCCGGAGGTGCCGGCGGGCTGGCCCTGGGAGCGTGGGCGCTGAACCGCGGGGGCATGAGCGGGACGCATATCGGCCGCCGGTCGGTTGCCTTCTTCCTGCTCACCAGCCTGGCCAACGTGGGGACGCTCGTCTTGTTTGCCCTGTTGTTCGCGACGAACCTCATCCGGGGCGACACCAACGAGGCGCTCACCTACGGCTTCGGAGCCGCCGGCCTCGCGGTCGCGACGCTCGTGCTGCTGCTCCCGGTGATCGGCGGGTGGTTGGCGCCGCGGTCGGAGCTCAGCGACGACGCTGGGTGGGTGCGAGTGGCGCTACATCATGCGCGCAACGCGATCGTCGACGGTGTGCGCGATTCGCTGTTTCTCCTTCGCCGGCGTCCGGTGGGCGTGCTCATCGGCTCCTTCGGCTACATGGGCTTTGACATCGCCGCGCTGGTGTTCTGCTTCCGCGCCTTCGGGCACACCCCCGCGCTGCCGATCATCGTCGTCGCCTACATCATCGGCCAGCTCGGTGGCCTGGTCCCGCTGCCCGGGGGCATCGGCGGCACCGAAGGCGGGCTGATCGGCCTGCTCGCGCTCTACCACGCGCCGCTGGCCACGGCGACGGTCTCCGTCCTCGCCTACCGTGCCTTCGCGCTGTGGCTGCCCGCGCTGTTGGGCAGCGCCGCCTTCGTCCAGCTGCGCCGGACGCTCGAGCGCGACGAGAGCCCCGCCGCGGGGTGCGGCGAGCTGGCCGCGGCGCTGCCCGAGCGCAGGCTCAGGTCTGCGGCGCGAGGACGAGATCGTTCTCCACGGAGACCCATTCGGTCGTGACCCCCTCGGGGGTCTCGGGGTCGTCGGGCGCGTGGGCGACGAACTCGCGCGTCAGCGAAGGCTTGACGGCGAAGACCGCGTCGGAGTCCAGATACTCGCTGTCGACGTCGAAGACGTGGGTGGTCAGCGTCCGATAGCCGTCGGCGCGGATGATCATGTGCACGTGGGCGGGGCGCCACGGGTGGCGTCCGGTGAGGTCGAGCATCCGGCCCACGGGGCCGTCGTGGGGGATCGGGTACGGAGTGGGCCGGACCGCCACGAAGGCGTAGCTGCCGTCCTCGCGGGTGATGAAGCGCCCGCGCAGGTGTTCCTCCTCGGCCTCGGGGCGCTGCACCGCGTAGAGCTGGTCGGCGCCGTTCTGCCACACGTCGACCTCAGCACCGGCGATCGGCTGTCCGCTGAGGTCGAGCACGCGGCCGTGAACGAGCGCGGGGATGCCCGCGTCGGGCTCCTCGGCGATATTGGCCCCGTACTCGCGCAGGGGGGATCCCGGAACGTAGAAGGGCCCTTGGACGGTCGATTCGGTGGCGCCGGCGGGCACGGTGTTCTCGATCGCGTCCACGAGCATCGAGACGCCGAGCGCATCGGACCACAGGATGAACTCCTGGCGGCGCTCGTCCGTGATGTGACCGGTGCGCGTGAGCGTCCCGATCGCCCCCTCCCACTCCTGCGGCGTGACCCCGACCTCGAGCACGAAGCCGTGCACATGGCGGACGAGGGCCTGCATGATCTCGCGCAACCGGGCGTCCTGCGCGCCGTCGAAACTGGCGACCACGTCCGCGGTGATGTCCTCGGGGGTCTTGGGAACGGTCTGGCGGGCGGTGTCGGACATGTGTCGGTTCTCCCTCAGGTGTTGCGGCGGCCCCCTACCCTATTGCCACCATGGCGCCGTCGCCAGATCCCTACCGCACTCTGGGCGTGGCTCGTTCGGCAACGGACGCTGAGATCCGTGCCGCGTACCGAAGACTCGTCCAGCTGCACCACCCCGACCACAACGGCGGCTCGGTGGACTCGGCGCGGCGCTTTGAAGCGGTGCAGGACGCCTATGCGGAGGTGCGTCGGCTGCGCGCCGCAGGTGGCCCGGGCGCGGCGGGCGGCGGCGCGAGTGGGCCCGCGGCGGGTCGCGGCGCGGCGGGTCGCAGCGCCGCTGGGTCCGCGGCGGGTCGCAGCGCGGCTGGGTCCGCGGCGGGCGGCACCGATCCCCATCTCGACGCCCGCCTGGCCGCGATGGAACAGGAGCTCGCCCGTGCGCGAGAGGCCCGCGAGGTCGCCGCTCGCGAGGCGCGGCGCGCCACCGAGCAGACGATCCGCGATGTCCGCGCGATGGCCGGCGACCGCCCCTCAGACGAGGACCTCGGCTACTACAAGACCGAGGACAGCTTCTCGCGGATTCTCGACGACGCCGCCGCCGAACTGGGCGAGCGCTTCACCGAGGCGCGCGACTCGCCGGCGGGCCACCGCGTCTCAGACCTCATCGACGAGCTCACCTCCAAGCTCACCGGCGAGCACAAACCGCCAGACAAGTAAACTTATAAGTTTACTTGTCTACTGATTGAGGCCGCCGGCCCGGGCCTGGCGGCGCATCGCGCGCGCGACGTAGTCATCAACGCTGTGGCGCTCCTCGCGCCACGGATCGCCGCGGTGGTGGTAGCCGTTGCGCTCCCAGAACCCCAGCTGGTCATGGTCGAGCAGCTCCAGGCGCTGCAGCCACTTGGCTGACTTCCAGAAGTACAGATGGGGCACCAGCAGGCGCGCCGGGCCACCGTGGTCGGGCTCGAGCGGCGCCCCCTGGGCCAGGTGGGCGACCAGTGCGGGATGCTCGGTGACGTCGGTGAGCGGCATGTTGGTCGTGTAGCCGCCGTAGCTGTGGGCCAGCAGATGCGTGGCGTCCGGCTTCGGCCGGGCGCGCGCGATCAGGCCGCGCGCGTCTGCGCCGCGCCAGGTCATCCCGAACTTCGACCACCGCGTCACGCAATGGATGTCGCCGTTCCAATCGGTCTGAGCGAGTTTGGTGAACGCCTCCCAGTCCAGGACGTAGGGCTCCTCGACGGCGCCGTCCACCGAGAGCAGCCACTGATCGGTGCTCACCCGCGGCACGTCGCCCACGGTGAGCACGGGCCACTTGACCGTCGGGGACTGGCCGGGCGGCAGGCGGTTGGGGTCGATCCCCAGCGAGACGGCGCGGTTGCGCCCGCGCTCGCCGAAGAGTCGAGAGGTGATCGGCATCACTTGATTCTGACAACCGAACCACCGCGCCCCCGCCTGCGCTGGCTAGAAGACCGGCTGCTCGCGGTAGTCGCCCCAGACCTGCTGGAGCGTCTGGACGATCTCGCCCTCAGAGACGTGGGCGCGCGCGGCGTCGAGCAGCAGCGGCATGAGATTGGTCTGGTCGCCGGCGGCTTCCTTGATGGCGGCCAGGGAGGCCGCGACGGTCGCCTCGTCGCGGTTGGCGCGGACCGCCTGCACGCGGTCGATCTGCTTGCGCTCGAGCGCCGGGTCGATCCGCAGGATCTCCGTGGCCTTTTCGTCACCTTCGGTGTAGCGGTTGACGCCCACCACGATGCGGCGGCCGGCGTCGATCTCGGTCTGCAGCTCGAAGGCGGCGTCGGCGATCTCGCGCTGGGGGAAGCCGCGCTTGACCGCCTCCACCATCCCGCCCAGCTCGTCGATCTTGCGGAAGTACTCATAGGCGCGCTCCTCCATGAGGTCGGTGAGCGACTCCACGAAGTAGGCCCCGCCGAGCGGGTCGATGGTGTTGGCCACCCCAGTCTCCTCGGCGATGATCTGCTGGGTGCGCAGCGCGATGCGCACGGCCTGCTCGGTGGGGAGCGCCAGCGCCTCGTCGTAGGAGTTGGTGTGCAGCGATTGGGTGCCGCCCAGCACGCCCGCCAGCGCCTCGATCGCGGTGCGCACGATGTTGTTCAGCGGCTGCTGTGCGGTGAGCGACACGCCCGCGGTCTGGGTGTGGAACCGCATCCGCCACGACTCGGGCTTGCGGGCACCGAAGGTGTTGCGCAGCTCACGCGCCCAGATGCGCCGTGCGGCGCGGTACTTGGCGATCTCCTCGAAGAAGTCAATCTGCGCGTTGAAGAAGAAGCTCAGGCGCGGCGCGAAGTCATCGACGTCGAGCCCGCGGGCGACCACCTGCTCGACGTAGGTGAGCCCGTCCTTGAGGGTGAACGCCAGCTCCTGGGCGGCGGTGGACCCCGCCTCCCGGATGTGGTAGCCCGAGATGCTGATCGGATGCCAGCGCGGCATGTGCCCCGCGCACCATTCGATCATGTCCCCAACGAGCCGCATCGCCGGATCGACGGGGAAGCACCACTCCTTCTGGGCGATGTACTCCTTGAGGATGTCGGTCTGGATCGTGCCGCCGAGGCGCTCGGGCCCGACCCCCTGGCGCTCGGCAGCCACCACGTAGAAGGCGAGCATGATCGCTGCGGGGGCGTTGATGGTCATCGACACGGTGACCTTGTCCAGCGGGATCCCCGCAAACAGCGTCTCCATGTCGAGCACGGTGTCGACCGCCACCCCCTCGCGGCCCACCTCGCCCAGCGACCGGGGGTGGTCGGAGTCGTGGCCCATCAGCGAGGGCATGTCAAACGCGGTCGACAGGCCGGTCTGGCCGTGCTCGAGCAGGTAGTGGAAGCGCTGGTTGGTCTCCTCGGGGGTGCCGAAGCCGGCGAACTGGCGCATCGTCCACAACCGCCCGCGGTACATCGAGGGGTACACGCCGCGGGTGTACGGATACTGGCCCGGGAGACCGATGGTGGGGTGGGCGGGATCGTGTCCCGGCAGGTCGCGCTCGGTGTACAGCGGCCTGATCTCCTCGCCCGACAGCGTGGTGAACGGCGTGTCGCGCTCCGGGGTCAGACCGTACGCCGCTCGCCAGTCCTGATAGGAGACCGGGACGTTGTCCAGCACGGTCATGGCAGCCATGTTAGCCGCGAGATAGTTTGACGTCCAACTATTTGCGCCGCTCGCCGGTCGCCGGTCGAGGCGGCCGTGGCGGCACCCCCCACGATCGGGGGGTTTGGGTTCCCTCACTTTGCTTCAGGGGGTAGCGTGCCCCGCCATGTCAACGAGCCCTTCAGGACGCGTTGCGCTGGTCACCGGCGGCGCACGCGGGATCGGGGCGGCGATCGCGCGCGGCCTCGCCCAGGACGGGATGCCAGTCGTCATCGCCGATATCCGCACCGAGCAGGCCCAGGCCAACGCACAGCGCATCATCGATTCCGGTGGGCGGGCGCTCGCGCTGGACGTGGACGTCCGCAGCCCCGAGAGCGTGGCCGACGGCATCGAGCGCGCACTGCAGGAATACGGACAGGTCGACGTGCTCGTCAACGTCGCCGGGTGGGACGAGCTCAAGCCGTTCGTCGACTCAGACGAGGCGTTCTGGCAGGAGGTGCTGGAGGTCAACTTCAAGGGCGGCCTGCGCTTCACACGCGCGCTGCTCCCGGCGATGATCGAGCGCCGCTGGGGACGGATCGTGAACATCAGCTCCGATGCCGGCCGCGTCGGCTCGTCGCTGGAATCCGTCTACGCCGGGGCCAAGGGCGCGATCATCTCCTTCACCAAGACCGTCGCCCGCGAGACGGCACGCCTTGGCGTCACCGCCAACATCGTCTGCCCCGGCCCGACCGACACCGAGATGCTGCGCGACGTCGCCCAGGCCCACGCCGACGCCGACAAGGTGCTGGAGCGCCTGGCCCGCGCCGTGCCCATGAAGCGGCTCGGCCATCCCGACGACGTCGCCCATGCGGTCCGTTTCTTCGCCTCCGAGGGCGCGAGCTACATCACCGGCCAGACGCTCTCGGTGAGCGGTGGCCTGACGATGGCCTGAGCAGTGGCCGCTCCCGCGCGGGAGGGGTCACTAAGGTCCCCGCGGTGACGGAGGACGGTCGGCTCAGGGCGCTGGTCACCGGCGCCGCAGACCCTGGCGGGATCGGCTGGGCCATCGCCCAGCGGCTGACCGACGACGGCCTGGACGTGGTGACGCTCGACCGCCGGCCGGGCTGCACGTTCCAGGTGGACCTGGTGACCGACGAGCTGCCGCCGCTTGGCGACATCGACGTGCTCGTCTCCAACGCGGGCTTGGCCACGATCGTCGGCGGGGCGCACTCGATGGACCTCGAGCGGTGGCAGCGCGACCTCTCGGTCAACCTGACCGGCAGCTACCGCGTCGTGCAGGCGTGCCTGCGCGGGATGCGCGACCGGCGCTTCGGCCGGATCGTGGTCATCTCCAGCTTCGCCGCACGGTTCGGCATGCCCGCGCAGGTGGCCTACAGCGCGAGCAAGGCTGGGTTGATCGGGATGGTCAAGACCGTGGCCGCCGAGAATGCGGGGCTCGGGATCACCGCCAACGCCATCCTTCCCGGATTGGTGGGCAGTACCGGGGTCAAGGCGATGCCGCCCGAGATCGTCGACGCCTGGCTGGAGCGGATCCCGACGGGCCGGATGGTGGAGCCCGCCGAGGTCGCGGCGGCCGCCGCGTATCTCGCCTCGCCGGCCGCCGCCAGCGTCACCGGCCAAGAGCTCGTCATCGACGGGGGCATGACGCTCAACCTCCTGTCGGTGACCAGCAGCGTGGCCCGCGGGCGCACCGACGCCCAGTCATGACCGAGGACGCGCTGGCGGCGCTCCCCGCCCGGGTGCGCGAGGCGGCCCGGCGCCACTGGCCGGACGCCGAGGTCGGGACACTCGCGCAGCTGCCGGGCGGAATCTCCAGCCTCACCTACGCCAGCACGCTGCGCTCGACGAGTGAAACGGGTCGCCGAGTGGTGGTCAAGGTGGCCCCGCCGGGTCTTGAGCCGGTGCGCAACCGCGATGTGCTGCGCCAGGCCCGCGTGATGGCGGCGCTGGGTCGCGCGCGCGGGGTCAGCGTCCCCGACGTGCTCATCACCGACGACGCGTCGCCACCTTTCTTCGTGATGACCTTCGTTCCCGGCGAGGCCTACGAGCCCAAGTGGGATGTGAGCGACGCCCCGCCCGCGCCCGCGATGGTCAGGGCGCGCGCCCACGCCGCCGCCCGGATGCTCGCACGGCTGCAGGCGGTCCCGCCGGCAGCGGTGGGAATCGATGACCGCGCGATCACCCTGAGCGAGGAGATCGAGCGGTGGGGGACGCTGTTCGCCACCGCCGGCGACGACTTGCGGGGCGACGAGGCGGTGTTGCGCGATGCCCTCGCGGCCCGCGTGCCGGCGGAGCTCGGAGCCGATGGGGCTCGGATCCTCCACGGCGACTACCGCCTGGGCAACATGCAGTTCGACGGCGAACGGCTGGCCGCGATCATCGACTGGGAGATCTGGTCCGTGGGCGACCCTCGCACCGACCTGGCGTGGCTGATGGCGTTCACCGACCCCGTCCAGCAGCGCGTGGCGCAGCGCGACGCCGTCAACCAGGCCGCCGCTGACGCCATGCCGTCGGGCGCCGACCTGCTGGCCGAGTACATCGACGAGGCCCACCTGGACGCCACGCCAGCCGACCTGGACTGGTTCCTGGCCTTCTGTTACTACAAGCTCGGAGCGGCGATGTCGGTGCTGGCCAAGCGCAACCGCCGCCAGACCGAGCCCGATCCCGGACTGGAGCTGGCGGCACAGACGCTCGCGCCGATGCTCGACCGCGGCCTGGAGCTGCTCGGCTAGCGCCGCCGCGGCTGGGGCGGGGGCGCGGCGAACGCGGCGCGGGCCCGCTGCGCGATCGCCGCGGCGCTCTGGCGGATCTGGGGGATGCCGCGCGCGGCGTCGGCCAGCGGCTTGCGCCCGGTGGCCGACGTCCACACCTCGAACACCACCGGGCGCGCGGCGACGAGGGTGTCCAGCCGGGCCAGCTCCTCGGCCTCGGGCGTCAGGTGCCGGCGGTAGCCGTCGACGACACGATCCACCCGCGCCAGGTCGCCGCCGAACCCCACCGACCACAGCAGGAAGGCCAGCGCATAGGCGCGCGCGCCGCGGCCGGCACCCGCCCAGTCGACGAGCACCATCGTGCCGTCGCCGGGGACGACGACGTTGGCCATGACGAAATCCGAGTGGCTAAAGGCGATGGGGAGCCCCTCCCCCGTGTCGAGATCGTCCACGGCGGCGCGGACCGCGTCGTAGTGGCGACGGTCACGAGGCGAAACGGACGCGGCGCCCTCCACCAGCGCGCCCAGTGCGGCGGCCTCGGCCGGCGGGTCGCCATCGGCGAGGTGATGCCAGGCGCCTCCGGGGCGGCCCAGCGCTCCCGTGTCGGCGCCGTCCATGCTGTGCAGGCGGCCGAGCAGCCAGCCGAGCGCGCGCAGGCCACCCGCGGCCACGATGGCGTCGCGCCGCTGCGCGCGCGGGACCTGCGTCATGTACTCGGTGATGAGCACCGCCTGATCCTCCAGCACCGACACTGGCTCGTCGGCGGCAAGGCGCTCGGCGGGATAGTCGAGCGTGGCGAGCGTCCGCAGTACGTCCGCGTCGCCGTCGGCATACCGGCGCGGCCTTGACAGCGGGAACACGCGCGCGACCCAGCCCGGGCCGTCGGCACGGTCGACGCGGTAGACGCCCAAGTCGAGCTGGGCGATCTGGGCGACCTCGATGCCGTAGGTCGCAGAAAGGTGCGCGGGGAGGGCGGGGATGCCGCGCCTGCTCGCGGTCCGCAACGCTGGGCTGTCGTTTTCGGCCGGGGTCACTGCGACGCGGGCCGGCCGGTGAAGCCAAACAGGCGGCCGGCGATCCGGCGGAGCTGGAGCTCGTCGGAGCCCTCAGTGATGCGGTAGCGGCGGTGGTGGCGATAGATGAACTCGAACGGCAGCGCGCGCATGTAGCCCAGCCCGCCGTGGACCTGGATGGCGCGATCGGCGGCGTCGCAGGCCAGGCGGTTGGCGCGGTAGTTGACCATCGACACCTTGTCCGAGACGCGCGTCTTGGCGCTAGTGGAGGCGCCGTCCCCGGCCTGGTCCATCTCCCACGCCGTTTTGTAGAGGGTGTTGCGCACCAGTTCGGCCTCGGTCTGGAGTTCGACGAGCTGCCACTGGACGCCCTGGTAATCGGCCAGCGGCTTGCCGAAGATGACGCGCTCGCGGGTGTAGGCGATGCTGCGGTCGATGCAGAACTGGGCGGCGCCCAGCGACGAGGCCGCCTGGCGGATACGGTTCTCGTGTACGAACAGCTGCGCGCAGTCCAGACCGCGGTCCACCTCGCCGATCACCGCGTCGTCTGAGACGTGGACGCCGTCAAGCGTCACCTCGCCGTGGTCGGTGGGCATGTTGAAGGACCAGTGGTAGTAGGGGACGCGCAGGCCGGGGACATCCACGTCCACCAGGAACGCGGTGATCCCCTGCGCCTTGCCGTCGGGCCCAGACGTGCGGGCGAAGACGAGCACGGCGTTGGCGACGTCGATCCCCGTGATGAAGCGTTTGACGCCGTCGAGGATCCAGCCGCCGCCGTCCTCGCTGCGTCGTGCCCGCGTCTGAAGCCAGGTCGCGTCTGACCCGTGACCGGGCTCAGTGAGCGCGAAGGCGATCGCGATGCGCCCGTCCACGAGCGGCTCCAGATAGCGCCGCTTCTGCTCGGGGGTGCCGTACTCCTGCAGCACCAGCACGAGCGGCTCATTGGCCACCACCGACGCCTCGTGAGAAAGCTCGGCGTGCAGGCCCGGCCCGCGATGGGCGAGGTGCTCGCGGATCAGCGCCATGGCCAGATTGGACCCATCGCTGCCGCCCAGCTCGGCCGGGAACGGGTACTGGTAGAAGCCGGCGTCGATGGCCAGCCGCCGCGCCTGGGCCAGTACCTCGCGCCAGCGTTCGGTGGGGATCCCGCCGCGCTCGACGTCCGTCCGGGCGAACTCCCGGCGGTGGTCGAACAGGTCCGGGTTGGCCTCCTGGATGGGCACCAGCTGGCGGTCGATGAACGCGTCGATCGACGAAAGCAGTTCGGTCACGTCGGCGGGGATGGACAGATCCAAGGGTCGGCACTCCTTGTGGCGGTGGTGGCGCGGTGAGCAGAGCGGCCGCGATCGTCGATTATCGTGTGCGGATGGCCGTCCGGGCGATTGGCATCAACCACGTGGCCTTCGAGGTGCGCGACCTCGACGAGGCACTGCAGTGGTGGGGGCGGTGGTTCACCTTCGAGATCCGCGGCCGACGACCGACGATGGCGTGGCTTGACCTCGGCGACCAGTTCGTGGCCCTCAGCGAAGTGGCTGGCGGTCCTGCCGATCCCGGTGGCGGACGTCATGTCGGCCTCGTGGTCGATGACAAGGAGGCGCTGCGGGCCACGCTGCGCGGCGCAGGCGAGGAGGTCAGCCGCTCAGGCTCGCTGCGCGTCCGCGACCCCAGCGGCAACCTGATCGAGATCGTCGACTATCGCGACGTGCAGTTCTCTAAGTCAGATGTCGTCCTGCGCGGCATGGGGTTGGATGGCCTTGAGAAGTCGCCCTCGGCGATCGAGGAACTGCGCGCCAAGGGACTGGCCGGCGAGTGAAGTGTGCGCCCCCGGGCAGGGGGTAAGGGTTTGCTTATGGCGGCCGGTGCGCGACTCCGTTCCGGCCGTCTTTTACCTTCAGCGAGTACGAAGCCGGCGGGCGTCACACCGCGAGCGGCAGCGGGAGCTCGCCGCCGCAATCGACGAGGGCCGCCACCAGGGTGGCGACATCGTCGGTCTCGGCGGGGGTGAGCTGGTGCGGCCGACGGGCGAGCCAGGCGCTCAGGCGCGGCCCGTGAATGAAGACGCAGCGGCCGTCGGTGACGCACCCCGCCGGGAAGTCCGACCAGATGACGACCACCGCCTGGACCCACAGGCGGCGACCGGTGAGCCGCTCCACGTCATGGCGGAAGGACGAGGCGTCGGTGAGGGCGCGCGGGCGTAGCCGCTCGAGGCGCGGCCGGGTTCCGTCGCGCGACGTGCGCTCCAGAATCGGCTCGCCGCCATGGATGGTCACGACTCCGTCGGGGCTGATGCTCTGCAGAACGATCACGCCGCCGAGGCCGATGGCGATGTGGTCAAAGGTTGTGTCGAAGCCACGGAGGTCGTGCAGGAAGCGCCAACCGGAACCCTCGAGTGGCGCAAGCGTGGTCGCGGTCTGGTTCTCGGCGCGCGGCTCAGCGCCGGAATCGCGGCGGGCGGACCAGCCGCCGCGCCAGAGCGCCACCCAGGCGCCCGCGCCCCCACCACCGCGCCGGAGCGCCACCCAGGCGCCCGCGCCCCCGCCGGCGATGACCCCCGCCAGCCAGGTGAGCTCATGTCCGTCGAGGATGAGAACGAGGACGCCGATTGCGACCACGCCGAGCGGCACGGTCAGCTCGGCGAGCAGCGCGCGAGCCTGCGCGCGCCGGCGATCCGGCTGATCAAAATGCAGATCGGTTGGGTGATTGTCCATTCTCATCCACCGCTTAATCGACCGCGAGGCCCAGTGCCTGAGCCGCGGGCGCCCCTAATTCGTGTAATTGATGTCAGAACAACGGCGGAGGGGGCCGCCGACTTGCTGGTGTGGGTCAGATGACCCTGACTGCGCCCGATGCCGACGGCCTCGCCCGTCCGGCGCCTCCCCGCGCATAGAATCGCCGCACAAGCGAGCCGAAGGAGAGGGAGATGGGCGACGCACAGGTCAAGTTCACGCTTGGCGAGCGAGACATCCCGACGCACTGGGTCAACCTCATGGCCGACCTGCCCGGCGACGGCCCTCCCCCACTGCGGGCGGGCGGGGATGGTGTCCTGCAGCCGGCCGGACCGGATGATCTGTCGCCGATCTTCCCCATGTCGCTGATCCTCCAGGAGGTCTCGGCCGAGCCCGACATCGAGATCCCCGACGCCGTCCGCGAGGCCTACAAGCTGTGGCGGCCGACCCCGCTCTTCCGGGCGCGGCGGCTGGAGCGCGAGCTCGACACCCCGGCCCACATTTACTACAAGTACGAAGGCGGCTCGCCTCCGGGCTCGCACAAGGCCAATACGGCGGTGGCGCAGGCCTACGAGAACGCCCAGGCCGGGATCAAGAAGCTGACCACGGAGACCGGAGCCGGCCAGTGGGGGTCGGCGCTGGCCTTCGCGTGCCAGATGTTCGGGCTGGAGTGCGAGGTGTGGATGGTTGGGTCCAGCTACGACCAGAAGCCGTACCGCCGCTCGATGATGCAAACGTGGGGAGCGACCGTGCACCGCTCGCCGTCTGACCTCACGGCGGCCGGGCGGGCCCAGAGCGAGCACACCACCGGCTCGCTGGGCATCGCCATCTCAGAGGCCGTCGAGGTCGCCGCGCAGAACCCGGAGGCCAACTACTCGCTGGGCTCCGTGCTCAACCACGTCCTCCTGCACCAGACGGTCATCGGCCAGGAGGCGATCGCCCAGATGGAGATGGCGGGCGAGTACCCCGACGTCGTGGTCGGCTGTGTCGGTGGAGGCTCGAACTTCGGCGGCCTGACCTTCCCATTCCTGCGCCGGGTGATCCGGGATGGGGCGCGGACACGATTCGTGGCCGCCGAGCCGGCGGCGTGCCCCACGCTCACGCGCGGCGTCTACGCGTATGACTTCGGCGACACCGTCGGGCTCACACCGCTCATGCCGATGTACACGCTCGGGCACGACTTCGTGCCGCCCCCGTTGCACGCCGGCGGCCTGCGCTACCACGGTGACTCGCCGCTGGTGTGCGCACTGGTCAAGGCCGGCATGGTGGCGCCGCGGGCCTACCGGCAGAACGAGACGTTCGCCGCAGCGGTGCGCTTCGCCCGCACCGAGGGCATCATCCCCGCCCCTGAGCCCGCGCACGCGATCCGGGCCGTCATCGAGGAGGCCGAGGCAGCGCGCGAGGCCGGCGAGGAGCGAGTGATCCTGTTCGGCCTGTGCGGCCATGGCCACTTCGACCTCAGCGCCTACGACGCCTACCTGGCGGGCGACCTCGAGGACCCCGAGTTCTCCGAGTCCGACCTGCAGGCGGCGCTGGCGGAGCTGCCCGAGGCGCCCGCGCTCACGTAGCTTCTTCGCCGGTGGGGCGGCGGCCGGCTCCGGGCGGGTGCGCGGCCGGCTCCGGGCGGGTGCGCGGCCGGCTCCGGGCGGGTGCGCGGTCGGCCGCGGGGTCCTTCTCTCACGCCCGGGGGGGTGAAAACCACCGGGCTGCAGGCTCTTATCTGTAGAGGGATTTGCGAGATCTTTCTGCGATTCGCATAAAAATGTCGCGCGTGGCCGACCGCCAGTTCGGTCACGTGACGCGCCGGCAACTGCTGGAGCTCGGCCTGCCTTCGCAGACCATCGCGGGATGGACCGACAACGGGCGGCTGATCCCGGTGCACATTGGGGTCTATGCCGTGGGCCGCCCGCAGCGAACGCCGGTCGCGCAGGCGATGGCGGCCGTGCTGGCCTGTGGCCCTGGGGCTGTTCTCAGCCACGACTCCGCCGCCGCCCTGTGGGGGATCCGCCGGTGGCCGGAGGCCCCGGAGGTGAGCGCGGTCAAGGAACGCCGACGCCCGGGGATCCGCTGCCATCGCACGGGGACGCTCGCCCGCGGCGACATCCGCCACGTCCGGAACATCCGGGTCACCAGTCCGTCGCGCACCATCCTGGACATCCGATCGCGCCTCACGGACCGCCAGCTCATCCGCGCGGTCAACGAGCTTCGCCTGCACGGGCACCTGCGGGCGACCGAGCTCGAGCACCTCCTCGCGGCCTCGCCCCCTGTAGCTCGACTCATCGACCCGCGACAGGCCCCCACCCGCTCAGGCAAGGAGGACGACTTCGTGGCGTTCTGCCGCCGCCACGGCCTACCCACCCCCAGGACCAACGTCAAGCTCTTCGGCTATGAGGTCGACGCACTCTTTGAAGCTGAGAAGGTCATCGTCGAGATCGACCACTGGGACACCCACAAGAGCTACAGCAGCTTCGAGTCAGACCGCGAGCGGGATGCCGTGGCCGCCGAGCACGGGTACCTCACCGTCCGGGTCACCACGGCCCGGCTCTCCGCGACCGCGATCCACGAAGCACAGCGGATGCACCGGATTCTCGCCGCCCGCCGGACCGGTTAATTAAGTACACCTATAAGTTTACTTGCTCAAGGCTCAGGATCGCGTGGGTGCGACCGGCAGACGCCGGCGAGGGCGAGGACAGGGGTCAGGTTCTGCCGAGGGCGAGGAGGCCCGCGCCCGGGCCAGGGTCTCGAGCGCCGCGCCCGCGGCGGCGTTGATGCGCTCGCGGTGGGCGCAGCGCCCGGGGTTATCCCGCTGTGACCATGCGCTTACAGATGGACAAGGCGCCAGCGATCTTGCATCCACGCGGCACAAGAGTGAGCGCTTCAGAGCAGAACCAGTGCAATATGCCGGTTTTCTGAGTGATGGCAGACCCACCGGGAAACACCGAGATACCGGGCGACGGCGGTCCAGAAGGCCCGTCGCGCACCCAGTACGCCCCGTGTCGACGACTCTTTCCCCACCCCTTCCCGGCCAGGATCGCTCCTCGCTGATCACCTTCACCCCCATGCACGCGCTGGGGGAGGAGGGTGAGCTGATCGAATCGATCCAGCAGCTGTCGCTGGCCCGCTCGGTTGCGCAGATCCAGGCCATCGTCCGCCACACCGCGCGCCGGCTGACCGGCGCCGATGGCGCGACATTCGTGCTGCGTGACGGAGACCTCTGCCACTACGCCGACGAGGACGCCATCGCGCCGTTGTGGAAGGGGCAGCGCTTCCCCATGACCGCGTGCATCAGCGGCTGGGTGATGCTCAACCGCCAGGCGGCGATGCTCCCCAACGTCGACGCCGACGACCGGATCCCCGCCGACGCCTACCGCCCCACCTTCGTCAAGAGCCTGCTCATGGTGCCCATCCGCAAGCTCGACCCGATCGGCGCCATCGGCAACTACTGGGCCACGCACCACCAGCCGACGGACCGCGAGACGATGCTGCTCCAGGCGCTGGCCGACTCGACCGCGATGGCGATGGAGAACGTCCGCCTGATCGCCGAGCTCGAGGCGGCGCGCCGAGAGAGCCTCGTGCGCCTGGCCGTGGCCGCCGAGTACCGCGACGACGGCAGCCACGAGCATCCCCAGCGCGTCGGGCGCACGGCGATGGAGCTGGCGCGCGTGTTGGGCATGGACGACAGCCAGGCGTCGCTCATCGGGCAGGCAGCGGAGCTGCACGACGTCGGCAAGCTCGCCATCCCGGACTCGATCCTGCTCAAGCCCCACAGGCTGGCCGACCACGAGTTCGAGAAGCTCAAGACACACACCACGACCGGCGCGGCGCTCCTGAGCGGCGGCCATTCGCCGCTGATGGCGCCCGCCGAACAGATCGCACTCACCCACCATGAGCGCTGGGACGGCGCGGGGTACCCCAACGGCCTGGCCGCCGACGACATCCCGATCACCGGGCGGATCGTCGCTCTCGCCGATGTCTTCGACGCCCTCACCCACCCGCGGCCCTACAAGACGGCGTGGAGCATCGACGCCACGATCTCGGAGATCTGCTCGCTGGAGGGCAGGCAGTTCGACCCGTCGGTGGTGGGGGCCTTCATGGAGCTCGACCCCTCGAGCCTGGTCGAGCTTGAACTCGACGCGCCGATCCTCTGACCCGGGCGCCGCGCCGCAGCTGGGACGCAACCGGCATGTCGCGTCCTCGACGCCGCGGCGCAGCAGCATCGGGTTGCTCCTCCTCGAGCGCCTTCATCCGCCATGCAGGCCGGATTGGTGCGCCGGAGCTTACCGATATGTGCGGTCCGTCACACTCCCGTGACGGTCAGAATGCCTACACGGGAGACGACGGCCGCGCAAGCCCCTCGGCCAGATCCCCGAAGCCGGGGGCGATCACGGCTCCTGGCTGGGCAATCTGCTCCTCCGCGACGAGCGCCTCCGTGGTGAGCATCAGCGCCGCCACCGACGCGGCGTGCTCGATGGTCAGGCGCGTCACCCGCAGCGGGTCGATCACGCCGTCGGCGAAGAGGTCGCCGAACTCCCCGGTGAGCGCGTTGAGCCCGTACCCGGGCGGCATCGTGCGGACCTGGTCGACCACGGCCTGGCCGTCGTAGCCGGCGTTGGTGGAGACCCAGTACAGCGGCTCGGACAGAACCGAGCGGATGACCTCGGCACCGCGGAGGTAGTCGCCGGTCAGTCCGGTGTCGTCAAGCGTCGTCTCGGTGCGCAGCAGGGCGGTACCCCCGCCGGCGACGATCCCCTCGCTCACGGCGGCGCGCGTCGCCGCCAGGGCACCCTCGCACCGTCGCAGCTTCTCGCTGAGCTCGGGACCGGTGGAGGCGCCGACGTGGATGACCGCGAGGCTGCTCGACAACTTGGCCAGCCGCTCGCGCAGCACCTCGAGGTCGGTGTCCTGGGTGGCCCGCTCGAGCTCGATCCGGATCTGGGCCAGCCGCGCCTCGACCTGGTCAGCGGTCCCGGCCCCCTCCACGAGCACCGTGGCGTCCTGGGTGATGACCACGCGCCGGGCGGAGCCGAATGTCTCGGGCTTGACGTGCTGGAGGGTGAGGCCCGCCTCCTCGGTGATGACCTGACCGCCGGTGAAGGCCGCCAGATCGTGGAGGTGGGCGATCCGGCGATGACCGAAGCCCGGGGCGCGCACCACCGCCGCCTTGAGCGTGCCGTGCTGGTTGTTCTGGACCAGCAGCCCCAGGGCCGCACCGTCCACCTTCTCGGCGAAGATGACAAGCGGCCGCGGCGACTTCATCACCGCGTCCAGGGTGGGCATCAGGTCCTGGATGTGGGCGATGGGCTTGTTGGTGAGGAGGATGTAGGGGTCGTTGTAGACCGTCTCCATCCGCTGGGTGTCCTGAATGAGGTAGGGCGAGAAGTGGCCGTTCTCGACATGCATGCCCTCGACGAACTCGACATCGATCCCCGGCAGATCGGCTTCCTCGATGGTGACCACGCCCTCGGGTCCGACGCGATCCAGTGCCTTGGCCACCGCCCCGCCGATCCGCTCATCCTCCTTGGCCGCGATCGTGGCGACGTGCATGAGGTCGTCGCGTCCCACGACGGTCCGCGCGTTGCGCCGCAGCTCAGCCACCACGAGCTCGGTCGCGTCCTCGATACCCCGGCGCAGCAGCATCGGGTTGGCACCCTCCTCGAGCGCCTTCATGCCCTCGCGGACGATGGCCTGCGCCAGGAGCGTCGCGGTGGTGGTGCCGTCACCGGTGAGGTCCGAGGTCTTGGTGGCGACCTCCCTGACCAGCTGGGCGCCCATGTTCTTGAGCGGATTGGAGAGCTCGATCTCGCGCGCGATCGAGACGCCGTCGTTGGTGATCATGGGCGCACCGGTCAACCGCTCCAGGACGACGTTGCGCCCCTTGGGCCCGAGGGTCACGCGGACCGTGTTGGCCAGCTCGTCGACGCCGGCGGCCAGCAGTTGGCGGGCCTCGTGGTTGAAGTAGAGGATCTTGCCCATGAGATGGCTCCGATCTAGGCGCCGGCGGGGATGAGGATGCCGCGGCCCTGCAGACGCCCGCCATCGAGGTCGGCCATGGCGTCGTTGATGGCGTCGAGCGGATACGTGGTGGTGTGCAGCGTGACCTTGCCCTGGGCGGTGAGGGTCATCAACTCGTGCAGGTCGGCGTAGGTTCCGACGAGGTTGCCGATGAAAGAGATCTCGCGGCTGATGACGTCGATCGTGGGGATATCGATGTTCTCGCCGTAGCCGATGACGTAGTAGAAGCCACCGTCGCGGAGCATGTCGATGCCGTCCTGGATCGCGCCCTTCTCGCCGACGAAGTCGATGATCGCCTCGGCGCCGAGGCCGTCGGTC
>DASXDW010000040.1:0-45478 GCA_036490435.1 Solirubrobacteraceae bacterium | reverse complement strand
GATCGTGTACTGGTAGGGCAGCGCGGCCACCTGGTCGGCCTGGGGGAAGTTGACGATCGCATCCTGGATCGAGCCGAACTCGAAGGAGGCCACGTCGTCGAGGTACAGCGTTCCCGTGACCTTCGTGCCCGACGCTCCGCTTGGCGTGATCGTGACCGGAATCGTCGCGGTCTGGCCCGGGCCGACCGTGATCGGCGCAAACGAGTCAAGGCTCGTCGCGGGGTTCGCGCTGTCTGCCTCCAGGTCGCCTGTCGGCGAGCTGACCGTGGAGTCAAACGGGCTCGTGACAACGCTCGCCGACGTCGTGACCGACTCGCTTGGCGGACCGGTCGTCCCGAACGTCCCGAACTCGACCGGCAGTACGTCCCACTCGCCGGTCGCGAGCGGATTGTCGGCGAACGACAGGGATGCCGTGGTGCCGACGGTCGAGGCCAGATCCGGATCCCCGCCGACGAACTGGGACTCGAACAGGAGCGGCGTTGACCCGGTGGTCGTCGCCTGAGCCTGGAACTGAGTCGAGTTGGTCGGCACGAGATACAGGGGCACGTTGTCGTTGTCGGGCAGGTTGTCCGTCGCCCCACTGACGGCACCGAGCATGAACGGGGTGCTCCCGGGCAGCCGCGCGTCTCCGAAGAACGTCTCCGGCGCGGTCCCCGTGTTCTTCACGGTGACGTTGTAGGTCTGCGACTGGCCGGCGGTCAGCTGCGTGGAGGCGGCGTTTGGCAGCCCACCGCCGGAGGCCGGCACGGCCTGCTGGTTGACGCTCACCTCAAGTGGCGAGGAGAGCGAGTTCCCCGAGACCACCGGGGCGAACACCACTGCCAGCCTCCATCGACCAGGAGCGGGGTTGAGCGTGTGCAACTGGGCGCCGACCTGGTTATCGGGCGGCGAGGACGCGGTCGCACCAGGCACCATGTTGGTGGCGTAGGCGACGGCCTCTCCCTGCGGATCGATCAGGTAGGCACCGAACTGGTTGCCCGGATCCTGCACCGTGATCGTTGCGTTCAGCTCCGGCTTTCCGGCGGGCACGTCGAGCTGGTAGAAGAACTCCTGCCCGCTGATCGGGGCGCGTCCGTTGCCGCCGGTCAACGTCTGAGAGAACGTCTGGTTGCCGGCTGGAATGAGGCTGCGCAGCGTGACGGGCACGGTGGTCGAGGTCGTCGACCCGCCATGGGCGGACTGCACGACGATCGCGCCACTGGCGTCGCCGGGCTGCGCCGGAGTGTGCGTCCTGACCTGGACCGCCACCGACCGGCCGGGAGCCAGCGTCGCGCCGGCGGGAGTGACGGTCCCGAACGAGGTGTACTTCGCGGCGCTGACGCCGAACACCACGGGACCGACGTAGCCGCCGGCGTCCGAATCACGGCTGTAGACGTACGCCGTCCACGTGCCGGCGGCCGGGTTCGCGATCTGGAGGTCGCCGAAGTTACCGAGGCCCTGCGGACGCGAGTCCCCGACGAACGTCCCGTTGGGGTCGATCAGCGAGATCCGCACCCGCGCGTTGAGCGACGCGGTCGGCGTTGCTGAGTGGAAGGCCGCCGACGCGTCGAGCCGGTTCTCGCCGGCGGGCACCCGAAACCTCAGGCGCTGGTAGTTGATCGGCACGCCACCGTAGTCGGGCGTCTGCGGGTCGCTGTCTGACAGCGCGAACTGCGAGGTGAAGATCGACCGATAGGCACCGAGCGTGCGACCCGAGAACGTGAGGTGTTGCGTCGAGCCGCTCTCGTTGGTGACGGTGTCGGTCAGGTTCTCGGCAGTCCCGGGCTGATCGACCGCGTTCAGCTGACTCGGGCTCGTCGTCATCACGCCGACGTTGCGCCCCTGGCCGGAGCCGCCGCTGGCGGGCTGGTTCTCGTTCTCGGCCGCGAGCACGGCCTTGTAGGCGTCGACGCGACCGGAGCCCTGCTGGTCGGCGGGAGCGCCGATGTCGTCGGTGTTGGCGACGATCAACTGCTTAACCTGGGCCGGCGTGGGGGCCGTCCCGCGGTGCGTCTTCTCGTACGCCTGGATGACGAGTGCGGCAACACCGGCGGTCAGCGGCGAGGACTGGCTCGTCCCGCCGAACGACTGGACCGGCGACGGGTTGCCGGCCAGGCTGGCGCAGCCACCGAACTCGTCGAGGTCTGTCGAGCACAGTGCCCAGTCGGACTCACCCGGCGCGACGACGTCGATCGTGCGTCCGCGCTGGTCAAAGCCCGATGAGCTCAGCGAGCTGATCTGGTCGTTGCTCCAGCCCTTGACCTCGGGGAACCGAGTACCGCCGAAGCCGTCCTGGATGTAGTTCTGGTTGTCGGTCGAGGCACCGGCCGAGATCACGTTGGGATCGGTCGCCGCCTCGCCGGTGGTGTTGGTCACACCGGCGTCCCCGGTTGACTCGACGACCGTGATCCCGGCCGCGACCGCCTGGTCGTCGGCCTGGGCGACCAGGTCGAGCGCGCCGCCGTCGTCGGGGTAGTTGTTGATCCCGAACGACTCGTTGAGAACGTTGACGTGAGCGGTCGTGATCGCGTAGTCGATCGCCTCGAGGATCGACGAGTCCGGCGCGACGTCGGAGGCGCCGAACGCGACCAGACCGACCACGTTGGCGCCGGGCGCGACGCCCTCGACGCGGATGTTGCACGCCCGGTTGAGCGCCAGCGCGCTGTAGTGGCTGACGTCGTAGACCTCGCGGCCCTGCGCGGCGATCGCCGAGGCGTCGCCGAACCCCTCGGCGCCGCTGGTCGGTGCCGCGGTGCCGAAGCCGCTGAAGTCCTTCAAATCGACTACGTGCTGGCCGTTGGGGCGGATGAAGTCGGGATTGTTGGGGTCGATCGCGTCGGCGATGAAGCCGACCGTGACCCCGTCGCCGGTGATCCCCAGCGACCGCGCCGTCTTGGCGTTCTGGTTCTGAGAGTCGACACTCATCGTCTTCAGCGCCTCGGGCTCGAGCTGGACCTTGCCGTTGGGCAAGCAGGCGCCGGGCAGCGGCGTGGCGCCGGAGGCGGAGACACTGCCGGCGCCTTGAGTCGTCGGGGGCGCGAGGTGGACGAGGCCGTTGGGAACGACCTCCGCCACGGCCGGATCGGACTTGAGCGACGAGAGCTGCGTCGGTGACACGGTCGCCGACACTGCATTGAGCGTGGTGTACGTGTGCACGTCACGGGCGTTGCCGGCGGCGAGCTTGTGCAGCACCGGCCCCTGGACAGACGCGAGCGTCTTGCGGCGCGCGCTGAGTGCCGAACGGTTCGCGGGCTGGGCGCGATCCTGATTCTTGAACACCACGATCACGCTCTGCGCCGACCCTGACGCATGAGACACCGACGACGCAGACGCCGACAGCACCTGCGTCAACGCGAACAGAGACATGGCGCCGACCACGGCCGCCAGCTTCAAGCGCACGCTCATCCGACTCCCTCCCATAGGTAGCTCCGGCCCTGGAAAACCGGTCCGGGCAACCTACAACGTCATCGTGGCGGCGTCCACGCAAGATCGTTGCGCAGTTCGCCGCCGCGCGGCAGAAGATTGTCGTCTCAGCAGCCCCCGCACCCGGCGGCGGCCGTCGCTCCGCGAAGAATCAGGCGACGTCGCGGAGCTTTTGGGCCTCCGCGAGCGACTGCAACTTCTTGAGCGACTGATTCTCGATCTGGCGGATGCGCTCGCGGGTGACGTTGAACGTCCGCCCGACCTCGTCCAGCGTCCGCGGGTGCTCGCCGCCGAGCCCGTAACGGAGCTCGAGCACGCGACGCTCACGGTAGCTGAGGTTCTCCAGCGCCTCGCGCAGGGCCTCCTTGGTGAGGATCTCGGCCGCCCGCTCGTACGGTGATTCGGCGCGCTCGTCCGCGATGAACTGCCCGAACTCGGACTCCTCCTCGTCGCCGACCGGCTTCTCCAGCGAAACCGGCGCCTGGGCCGAGCGCTTGATCGACTCGACCTCCTCGGGCTCGATGCCCGTGACCTCGGCGATCTCCTCGGCAGTCGGCTCGCGGCCCAGTTCGGTAACGAGCTTGCGCTCGGCGCGGCCGATCTTGTTGAGCTTCTCCACGACGTGCACCGGGATGCGGATCGTGCGCGCCTTGTCGGCGAGCGCGCGGGCGATCGCCTGGCGGATCCACCAGGTCGCGTACGTGGAGAACTTGAAGCCCTTGCGGTAGTCGAACTTCTCCGCGGCACGGACCAGACCGAGCGTGCCCTCCTGAATAAGGTCCAGGAAGGGGAGCCCCTGGTTGCGGTAGTTCTTGGCAATGGAGACGACCAAGCGCAGGTTGGACTCCACCATCTTCTGCTTGGCATCGAGGTCGCCGCGCTCGATCCGCTTGGCCAGGTCGACCTCCTCCTGGGCGGTGAGCAGACGAACCTTGCCGATGTCCTTGAGGAACAGCTGCAGCGAGTCGGTCGTCATGTCCGGCTTGAGATCCAGCGCCGTCTTGGCCTTACGCCGGCCGCGCTTGTCCGGCGCGCGCTCGACCTCGGTGGCCGCGAGCGCCGGGTCCACCTCCTCGACGAGCTCGATCTCGGTGCGCTCGAGGAAGCCGTGCAGTTCCTCTACGTCAGCCTCGTCCAAGTCCAGCTCCGAGATCGCGGTCGCGATCTCCGAGTAGGTCAGGACCCCAAGCTGCTGGCCGCGGTTGACCAGGCCCTTGATCTCTTCCAGTTCCTGCAGATCCGCTACAGACATCTGATTCCGTTTCCGTCGTTGGCGCCGACACGCCAGCGGTGCCGTCGCAGTACAAAGAAAACGCGGTAAAACGCCCCTTTCAGGGCGTACCACCGCTACTCAAACATACGGCCTGACTATAGTCACTATATTTTGTGAAGTCAATCCGCGGGAGGCCTGCGCAGGCCCAGCTGAAGCGCCGATCGGGGGCGTATCGCCACCCTGGCGTCTTCACTTGCATGTATGTACCTCGGACCGTCCGCGTCGTTTCAAAGATAGAACGAAATTCTTGGCCGTCCGTGATTTTTCCGCCGGGTGCGCCATCATGAGACGCGATGAGCCCTGAGCCCGAGCCCGGAGTGATCGGATCGCTGCCGCGGACGAGGCCCCACCGACGCAGCGCCAAGCGCGCCGGATCGCCCGCCGGCGCTCCGCCCGTCGACAGCCAAAGCGCGGCCGAGCCCGAGGTGGTGAAGGCCGCCGCGAAGCCCAAGCGCGCGCCGGCGAACGCCAGGGCGGCCGCGAAGCCAAAACGCGCGGCGTCGGCCGCCGAGACGGTCGCGAAACCCAAGCGGACGGCAGCCAGCCCGAAGCCGCACACGCCCGAGGCGCCGCCCCCCGCGCCCGTGTCCGCCGACCCATCTCACGGAGTGCTCGAGACCGCCGTCCAGGCGGCAGCGGAACTCGCCGAGATCGGCCTGCATGCCAGCGCCCGCGCCCTGCGGCGCGCCGTATCGCGCCTGCCGCGTCCGTAGCCGGCGATCATCGGTCGGACATAACAACGTCTGACCGGGTTGCGTATACTGCCGCGCCACCAGCCGAACGACCTCTTCTCCGGGAGGGGTCGACGGGGGAACCACTTGCGGGTCTTCACAGATCCGCTGGGGCGAATCGGTCCCGCAAAGGACCGTAGCGCCGAAAAAGCGCGAGCCCGTCAGCTCACCTCGTAGGCACATCGGTACGTAGGACCCTAAATTTCACCGTGACCCGTCGCCGTCGACATGCCCGTGCCGTGCCCGCGCTGCTTGCCGCAGCCCTGGCCCTCCCCGCCGCCGCGCTGGCGTCGTCGGGCGGCGGCGTGGGGCTCTCGCCGGGTGGGTCGCCGATCACCACCACTCAGACGACGACCACCGGCACCACCACGACAGGGCCGGCCCCGACCGTGCAGAGCGGCAACGTGATGGTCTCCACCAGCGGTGGAGGCATCACCCTGCAGACCAACGCCTCGGGGATCCTGCGTAAGGGACTGACGTTCTCGGGCACGGCACCCACGCAGCTCGCCGGGCAGACGATTCAGATCCAGCGATCGGGCCACCAGACCGACTGGGCCTGGGCCAACACCGTGACCGCCACCATCGGCTCCGACGGGAGCTTCAGCGCCCTCTGGCAGACCAACCACATCGGTCAGTTCGCGATGCGGGCAGTGCTTGCCACGACGTCCTCGCAGGCCGAGGGCGCATCGATGACGCCGGCCTTGACCACCACCGTGTACCGGCCGTCCCGGGCCACCGAGTACGGGCCCGGCTTCTACGGCAAGAAGACGGCCTGCGGCCAGCGCCTGAGCCGAGGCACGATCGGACTGGCCAACCGGACGCTGCGCTGCGGTGAGTCCGTGGCCGTGTACTACCGGGGTAGGACCCTGGTCGTACCGGTCATCGACCGTGGCCCCTACGCCAACGGCGCCGACTGGGACCTCACCGTCGCCACCGGCAAGGCGCTGGGCATCAAGGGGACCGCCCAGATCGCCGCGGTCTCGTTGCCCACGCGCTGAGTCAGAGCTCTACTCCCTGCATCAGGGCTCGTCGCTCCCCAGGATTTCGACGCCGCCCGCCTCAGCCGCGAAGCGCGCCTCCTCGGCGGCCTCGATCAGCTCGCTGCTCGTGCGTCCGTCCTCCCCGAACACGGCCACTCCGACGCTGGCTATCAGCGGCGCCCCGTGCCAGTGCTCAGAACCCCTGACCGCCGCTGCGATCCGCTCGCCCAGGGCGTAGGCGCCGCCGCGGGCCGTGTCACGCGCGATGATCCAGGCGCGTGCGTCGCTCTCGCACACCAGGATGTCCTGACGCCGCACCGCGCTGCGCACCGCGCCGGCAAACCGGGTGAAGGTGGCGCGCGCCTGCGCGCGAGGCTCGACGGCGGTGACGCGTTCGGCGTCCTCGAGCTCGGCCAGCAGCAGCGACAGCGGCGCGCCAGCGGAGCGCACGATCTCGTCATCGAGGGCGCCGACCCACAGGGCGCGCGATGGGTCCAGCGTGGGCGCGTCAGAGAGCCCGGGCCAGGCGCGCTCCTCAGGGGCCGGCGGAGGTGGCGGGGGCGACGGGGGCGGTGTCCGGCTGCTCGCCACCGGCGGTGGGGGCCCCACCGGCGGCCGCGCAGGCTCCACCGGCTGCGGGGGCTCCACCGGCTGCGGGGGCTCCACCGGCCGCGGCGCAGGCTCCACCGGCGGCACGGGCGACAGCGGTGGCGGCGCCGGAGCCACCGCCGCGGACCCCGACCGCTCCAGCGCCGCGGTGCGCACCAGCTCCCCGATCAGCGCCAGGCGCTCGGTCAGCTCGGCCACGAGGTCAGCGTCCGCCCCGCGCAGTTCGTCGCGCACGGCGCTCCACACGATGCCCACCAGGGCGTCAACCGCGCGCGACACTGCCGCGGGCGCCGCGGCGCCGGCCAACTCGCCCACACGGGCGACGAGCGGCGTCAGCACCCCGCCGGGCTCGAGCCTGCGCAGATCGGTGTCGTCGGCGATCGCGCGCAGCACGGCGTCACACACGCGGGGGCCATCCCGGGTGAGGTCCGTGGCCAAAATAGCGGGGGCGTCGTCCAGCGGCGCCTGCTCCAGCAACGCGAGTAACCACCCCTTGGCCAAATCCTCTGACCGCGGAAGCAGCGCATCTATAGGAGCGTCGGCAACCGGCCGTGCCCGCCGCCGCCGTGGGGGCATGGGCGGCATCGGCCGTCTTCTATCACGCGCCCCTGTCGACTCCATGCGCCTTCACCGCAATATGCTGGAAATCCGATCCAGGGTGAGCCCTTGCCACCCGTCCTGATGCCTAGATCGCTCATTTCCATAACCGAAGCCCGGCAGCGCGTGCTCGATGCCACGTCACCGCTGGCCACCGAGGCCGTCGCGATCGACGACGCGCTCGGCCGTGTCCTGGCTCAGGACGTGCAGGCGGCCGGCGACGTGCCGCCGTTTCCGTGCTCGGCGATGGACGGCTACGCGGTGGTCGCGGGGGACGCCGGGCGCACGCTGCACATCGTCGGCGAGTCCCGCGCCGGCACTCCGTCCGGCCACCGGCTGGCCGACGGTGAGGCCATCCGCATCTCCACCGGCGCGGCCATCCCGCCCGGGGCGACCGCCGTCATCCCCCAGGAGAACGTGGACGTCAGCGGCGGCGACTCGATCCACACCAATGGCCCCTCGCCTCCGGGCGAGCACATCCGCGGCGCCGGCGAGGACATGCGCGCCCACACCCTCGTGCTCACAGCCGGCACGCGCCTGGGGCCGGTGGCTCTCGGCGCGGCCACCGCAGCCGGCGTCGGCTCGGTCATCACCACGCGCCGGCCGCGGGTCTCCGTTCTGTGCACGGGAGACGAGCTCCGCGCGCCGGGCGAGCCGCTCGGCCCCGGCGAGATCCACAACTCCAACGCACCCATGCTCACGGGCCTGGCCCAGCGGGCCGGCGCCGTCGCCGGCCGCGCCACCCTGCTCCCCGACGATCGCGACGCCACGACGCAGGGCATCGCCACCGCACTCACGGACTCAGACGTGGTGATCATCACCGGCGGCGTCTCGGTGGGCCCTCACGACCATGTCAAGCCGGCCCTGGACCACCTCGGCGTGGAGGAGGTGTTCTGGAGCGTGGCGCTGCAGCCCGGCAAGCCCACCTGGTTCGGCGTCCCCGCCGAGGGCCGTCCGCTGGTGTTCGGCCTACCCGGCAACCCCGTGTCGGCGGTGGTGACCTACAGCCTGTTCGTGGCGCCCGCTCTGGCCGTGCTGCAGGGCGCCCGCACCCCCGAACCGCCTCGGCCCACCGCCGTCCTGGGCGAGGAGTTGGCGCGCAATCCCCGGCGCGACCAGATGGTCCGTGTGCGGCTGACTGACCAGGACGGCGTTCTGCGCGCTGACCTCAACCGGGCCCAGGGGTCGCACATCCTCACTTCGCTGCTCGGCGCCGACGCGCTGGCGCTCATCCCGATGGGCGAGGGCACGGTGGCCAGCGGTGCCACCGTCGCGCTGCACGCCCTAGCCAGCTGAGCACCGTGTCACGCTCAGCGCCAAATGCGTAACCGCCCCTTAGCGCGCCAGCAGCGTGCCACGTGCCCAAAACGGGCAGAATCAGCGCCGTGATCGCCCCCCTGGCCCTGCTGGCCTTCGTGGTATCCGCGGCGGCCGCGATCCGCCGACGACACCGGCGCCGCCGTCTCCCGGCGCAATCGGTGATCGTGTCGCCGCGCAAGTCGACGGTGATCGCCCGGGACGGCGCGGTGCGCTCTGTGCAGTCAGCGGTGCTGACGATGGCCGCGCCCGAACTGGAGCGCCTCTGGACGCCCGCCAACCTCGAGAACCTGGCGCGCACGTACTGGCGGTTCCTCTCGCGCGTGACGCTCGGCTTCATCAAGGTCAGGTACACGAGCGACAGCCGCTCGGTCGTGCTTCTGGGCGGCCCGCTCACCCTGCTGCGCTTCGGGGCTCCCGAGTACACCATCGAGGACGACCATGGCGCCGTGCGCTGGCCCATCCGCGACGGCCTCCTCGCGGCCCGCGCCGGCCGGGGCAAAGGAGGTTTCCTGTCCCTCGACGTGCGCCGCGAGCCGCCGCGGGAGGGAGCGGGGACGGCCTCGCCACAGGATCTGCTCATCGAGGTCGAGGTGGCGAACTTCTATCCCTCGATCGCCGTCGGCTTCTCCGAGCCCGTCTACGAGATGACACAGTCCGCCGTCCACGTGCTGGTCACGCACGCGTTCCTGCGCTCGCTGGCCAAGCTGGACCTGGCTCGCTCCAAGGTCGGGCAGTTCGCCGATCAACCCGGGCCGGCCGACTGGGACGCCGCGGTGGAGCGCACCCAGGACCGCACGCCCGCTCCGCCCTGAACCGTGAGTCCCCGGCTCAGCCGTAGCTGGTGATGCCCATCGCGCGCATCTTGGCGCGATCGTGGCGAGCGTGGATGCGGCGCACGGTGCCCGAGCGCGACCGCATCACCAGCGACTCCGTGGTCGCGCCGCGGTCCCCCTGATAGCGGACGCCCTGGAGCACGTCGCCGTCGGTGACGCCGGTCGCCGAGAAGAACGCGTTCTCGCCCTGGACCAGGTCGTCGCAGGTCAGCACCTTCTCGAGGGCATAACCGGCGTCCACCGCCGCGGTGCGCTCCTCGTCGCTGCGTGGAAACAGGCGTCCCAGAAGCTGGCCACCGATGCACTTGATCGCGGCGGCCGAGATAACCCCCTCCGGGGTGCCGCCGATCCCCCACAGGAGGTCGACGGGCGAGTTCTCGCTCACCGCCAGCAGCGAGGCGGAGACGTCGCCGTCGGTGATGAGGCGGACGCGGGCGCCGGCGTCGCGGACCTGCTGCATCGCGTCGTGGTGACGCTCGCGATCAAGCATGACCACCATCACGTCGCGGATGTCGCGATGGCGGCGCTCGGCGACCAGCGCCAGCGTGTCGGACAGCGGCCGGTCGAGGTCGAGCAGGTCGGCGATGTCCGGGCCTCCGGCGATCTTCTCCATGTACACGCACGGCCCGGGGTCGAACATCGAGCCGCGCTCGGACAACGCGATGACGGCCAGGGCGCTGGGCATTCCCAGCGCGGCGAGGCGTGTGCCCTCCAGCGGGTCGACGGCGATGTCGACCTTGGGAGGCGTCCCGTCGCCGATCTGCTCGCCGTTGTAGAGCATCGGCGCCTCGTCCTTCTCCCCCTCACCGATGACCACGACGCCGTCCATCGAGACGGTGTCGAGCACGAAGCGCATCGCGTCGACGGCCGCCTGGTCAGCACCCTCCTTGTCGCCGCGCCCGACCATCCGCGCGGCCGCCAGCGCCGCGGCCTCGGTGACGCGCACCAGCTCCAGTGCGAGGTTGCGATCGGGCTTCAGGCTCGGCGGCGTGTTCATAGGACTCCCGGGGGCTTGCGGCCGGCGCCGCTCTCCTTGGAGCGCCACACCGAGCCGGTGAGGATGAGCAGGCAGGCGGCGAGAGCCACCCACCAGCCGATGGACACGGTGATCTCACCCGATGGGGAGCCGGGATGGTCGATCACCCCGACGAACAGGGTCATGATCAGCGCCGCCAGGGCGGTGACGGCAGTGAGCTCGCCGCGTGGCCAGGACAGCGCATGCCCCCGCGCGATGATCCAGGAGAGAATCAGGGGCGCGGCGGCCGCGATCAGGAACGCGAAGCGGAGCGCCGAGAGGGCGGCCCAGCCGCTGCAGGTCGTGTTGGGGCCACGGCACCCGGCCAGCACGGCATTGCTATTGCCTAGCGAGTACCAGCTCAAGAACAGGGACACCCCCAACAGGATTCCTCCCGCGACGGCCACCAGCTCACCGCGGTCGAGCTCCTTGATGTTCATCGTCGAATCAGCCTAACCGGTTTGGGCGGATCTCAAGCGCCGGCGACGGGCGCTGTGAGCCGCCCTGAAGACTTAACGTTTGGGCTGGAATTGGGGCTGTCACTATTAAGGGATGGACGGCTTCCAGGCAGCCGTCGCAGTTAGCGACGCCCAGACAGTGATCGATGGTCTGCGGGAGGCCCGCGAGCGGACGCTCGCGCTGGTTGCTCCGTTCTCCGACGAGCAGCTCGAGCAGGTTCACTCGACGCTGATGAGTCCCCTGGTCTGGGACCTCGGGCACATCGCCGCGTTCGAGGACCTGTGGATCGTGCATCGCCTCGGCTCCGAGCCGCTCCTACATGAGGAGCTGGCCGACGTCTACGACGCCTTTGAGACCCCCCGGGCCGGCCGCGGCGAGCTGCCGTTCCTGGGACCGCCCGAGGCGCGGAACTACCTCCGGCAGGTGCGCGAGCGGGCTCTGGAGGTGATCGAGCGCCAGGGCATCGGTGACGGCGTCATCGCTGAGCTCATCCTGCGCCACGAGCAGCAGCACAACGAGACGATGTTGCAGACGATCCAGCTCGCCCAATTGGAGGGGCTGGGGTCGTTCGCCGGCGCCGCTGCGGCGCATGCGACGGGCGCCAACGCCAACGCCAACGCCAACGGCAACGGCAACGGCAACGGCAACGGCAACGGCAACGGCAACGGACGATGGGCGGGTGGGTTCGGTTTCACCGGCCTGGAGATGGTCGAGATCCCGGCGGGCGAGTGCCTCATCGGCGCGAGCGCAACCGGCTTCGCCTACGACAATGAGCGCCCCCGTCACCACACCGATGTCCGCGCATACCTGATCGGCCGCACGCCGATCACCAACGCCACGTACCTGACGTTCGTGGAAGGAGGTGGATACGAGCGGCGTGAATGGTGGTCCGACGAAGGATGGTCGTGGAAGGAGGACTACGACATCACTCGACCACAGGGCTGGACGGCCGATCTTCGGTCCGAGTGGCGCCTGTCCGGGCTCGAGCCACTGCATCCGGGTCGTCCGGTCGTCCACATCTCCTGGTTCGAGGCCGACGCCTTCGCCAGAGCGCACGCCGGCCGCCTGCCCACCGAGATCGAGTGGGAGAAGGCGGCGACCTGGGACCAGGAGCACGAGACCTCCCTTCTGTATCCGTGGGGCGACGAACCACTCGTCCCAGGGCTCCACGCCAACGTTGACCACCGCGCCGGCGGCACCGTTCCGGCCGGGTCGCTGCCCGCCGGCGCCTCCCCCTCCGGCGTGCTGGGCATGATCGGTGACGTCTGGGAGTGGACGTCGAGCAGCTTCACCGGGTATGACGGATTTACGCCGTTCCCCTACCCCGAGTACTCCGAGGTGTTCTTCGGAGACCAGTACAAGGTGCTGCGCGGCAGCGCCTGGGCCACCCGGCCCCGCGTTGCCACCCCGACGTTCCGCAACTGGGACTTCCCCCAGCGGCGGCAGATCTTCTCTGGCCTGCGAATCGCAAAGGACCTCTGACATGGAGCCGCTCTCCGAACCCCTCGTCCACGTCGACTCGTGGCTGTCGGAGGATGACGAACGTTCGCTGGCCAACGACGTGCTCGACGGCCTCACCAAGCCGTTCAAGGAGGTGTCGGCCAAGCATCTCTACGACGCGCGCGGATCGGAGCTCTTCGAGCAGATCACCGAGCAGCCCGAGTATTACCCCACCCGCACGGAGCTCGCCATCCTGCGCGAGAACGCGGCCACGATCGTGTCGATGACGGACGCCGGGGAGCTCGTGGAGCTCGGAGCGGGCGCGTCGGACAAGGCCCGCGTCCTGCTCGATGCCATGCGTGACGCCGGCACCCTGCGCCGCTACATCCCGCTCGACGTCTCCCAGACCGTGGTCGAGGACGCCGCGCGTACGCTCACCGAGGACTACGCGGGCCTCGAGGTCCACGGTGTGGTGGGCGACTTCGAACGCCACCTGGAGCACGTCCCCGCCCGCGAGGGCGTGCCGAGGCTCGTCGCCCTGCTGGGCGGCACCATCGGCAACTTCCCTCCCGGCACGCGGCGCAACGTGCTGAGCAAGATCGCCAATCTGTTGAGCCCCGGCTGCCGCGTGCTGCTCGGCACCGACCTGGTCAAGGACCCGCGCATCATCGAGGCCGCCTACAACGACGCGGCCGGCATCACCGCCGAGTTCAACCGCAACCTCCTGTACGTCCTCAACCGCGAGCTCGACGCCGACTTCCAGCCCGAGAGCTTCGAGCACATCGCCTTCTATGACCGGCGCAACGAGTGGGTGGAGATGAGGCTGCGGGCCACCCGTGCGCAGACGGTCTACATCGCCGACCTTGACCTGCGCGTCGAGTTCGCCGCCGGCGAGGAGCTGCGCACGGAGATCAGCGCCAAATTCACGCGCGCCCACGTCGAGGCTGACCTCGAGGCTGCGGGCCTTGAGCTCGAGCGCTGGTTCACCGACGACGAGGATCTGTTCGCGGTGACCATGGCCCGGCCCGCGGCCTCCGGGTAGGGTTCGCCTCCATGCAGATCGACGGCAGTGCTGCGCTGGTCGCGGGCGGCGCCTCGGGGCTCGGCGAGGCCACGGCACGCCACCTGCACGGGGCCGGCGCGCACGTGACGATCGCCGACCTCAACGCCGAGCGCGGCGAGGCCCTGGCTGAGGAGCTGGGCGAGCGAGCGTCGTTTGTGCACACCGATGTCACGCAGCCCGAGACCGTGGAAGCGGCGGTCGCTCAGGCGGCTGGGCACACCGACGGAGGGTTACGCATCTGCGTGTGCTGCGCGGGCATCGGCCACGGCGAGCGTGTCGCCGGGCGCCGCGGTGCGCATGCCCTGGAGCCGTTCGAGCGCGTCATCGCGGTCAACCTGATCGGGACCTTCAACGTGCTGCGGCTGGCGGCGGCGGCGATGCTCGGCAACGACCCGCTCGACTCCGGGGAGCGCGGTGTATGTGTCAACACCGCGTCGATCGCCGCATTTGACGGGCAGATCGGCCAGGTCGCCTACTCGGCCTCCAAGGGCGGGATCGTGGGAATGACGCTGCCCGCGGCGCGCGACCTCGCGGTGAGCGGGGTGCGGGTGTGCACGATCGCGCCGGGCACGTTCGAGACCCCGTTGCTGGGTGAGCTCTCCGAGGAGACCCAGCGGGCGCTCGGCGAGGCCGTGCCGTTCCCGTCGCGACTGGGGCAGCCGTCCGAGTACGCGGCGCTGGCCGCGCACATCGTGGAGAACCAGATGCTCAACGGAGAGGTCATCCGGCTCGACGGCGCGTTGCGGATGCCGCCGCGCTGACGCGCACGGCCCTGGCGAGCGGGCGCGCGGCCCTGGCGAGCGGCCATGCCGCGCTGCGACCGATCCGGATACGCTCCCGCGCCACGCATGAGAGGGGCAATCGTCAAGGGGCTGGCGCTGGCAGCCGTGCTCAGCGGACTCGTGGTGGCGGCGGCGACGGGCGCGCCCGTCACCGGCAGGCTGCCGACGATCAGCGGCAAGCCCAACCTGGGCCAGACGCTCACCTGCAACAAGGGCACGTGGTCACCCGACGCGGTCTCGTTCTCCTATACCTGGGCGATCTCCGGCGGCTCGACGATCGGTAGCGAGCAGACGCTGAAGGTTCCGGCGTCGGCCATCGGCTTCGATGTCGTCTGCATCGTCACCGCGCGCGACGCCCAGGGCCAGACGACCCCGGCCAGCTCGGCCCAGGTGCTCATCGGCCAGGGAATCTCGACCGTGAAGATCACCCAGGCGACGGTGAAGGGGGGCATCGTGACGATCTCCGGCTTCGTCGGGCCCGCCGTCGCGCGCAAGAAGGGCCCCAACGGGTGGTCCACGGTGGTCCTGGACCGCGAGCTCACCTCCAAGATCGACGTGGAGCAGATCGCGGGCCCCAAGATCGTCCGGACGAAGAACGGCTCGTTCACGATCTCGGGCCGTGACACCAAGGGCCGGCACACCTACGTGATCAACTACGACCCCTCGCAGGGGTCGGGGTACTCACCGGGCAGCGCCACCCGCAAGCTCACAGTGCACTAACGCGTGGCGCTCGGCGGCGGTCGAGGGGCTGCCGTGAGACGTCTTCCCGAGGTATCGGCGAACGTCAACTGCGGCTATCGAGGAGAAGGGTCCGGACGGCCGGAGCGACCCGATGTGCGAGCTTTTTATGCCTACCGCATAAAAATGTCGCGAATCGGGTTGCCGCGGCCGCCCATGCCGCACTCGAGAGCCGCAGTTGACGTGCGCCCATTCCCCGCGGAAACGCGACAGGGCCCAAATGCCCAGGCCGCGCGCCCAGGCCGCGGGCCGCCGGCCACCAGCCGCGGACAGCTACAGCAGCTCGATGAGCATCGCCTGCCCCATCCCGCCCGCGACGCACATCGACTCGATGCCGTAGCGGCCGTTGACGGTGCGCAGGCCGTTGATGAGCGTGGTCATGATCCGCGCGCCGGTCATCCCGAACGGGTGGCCGAGCGCGATCGCGCCGCCGAACGGATTGAGCTTCTCGTCGGGGATCCCCAGCTCATCTTTGCAGGGGACGATCTGGGCGGCGAAGGCCTCGTTGATCTCGACGATGTCGATCTCGTCCATGGTCATTCCGGTCTGCTCGAGCAGCGCCTGGATCGCCGGGATCGGCCCCAGGCCCATGATCTCCGGCCGGATCGCGGCGACGGTGGAGGCGATGATCCGCGCCAGCGGCTTGACCCCGGCCTGCTCGGCCTTCTCGGCCGACATCACGAGGACGGCCGCCGCGCCGTCGTTGAGCGGGCAGGCGTTGCCCGCCGTCACGGTGCCGTCGGGTTTGAACGCGGGCTTGAGCTTGCCCAGGACCTCCATCGTCGTCCCCGCGCGAGGGCCGTCGTCCCTGGACACGACCGTCTCGGGGACCTCCACCTCGTTGCCCTCGGCGTCGGTCTCGGTGTGCGCGGGAACGGTCACCGGAACGATCTCGACGTCGAAGTGGCCGGACTCGCGCGCGTCGACGGCGCGGTTCTGGGAGATCACCGCCCACTCGTCCTGCTGTTCGCGCGTGACCTTGCAGCGCTCGGCGACGTTCTCCGCGGTCATCCCCATCGGGATGTAGACGTCGTAGAGCGAGCCCTCGGAGCCGTTGAGCTTGGGGTTCTTGGTCTCCTCCATCATCCCCGCGCCCAGCCCGGCGCGCGACACGGCCTCGACCCCGGCCGCGATGTACTGGTCACCCTCGCCGGCGCGAATCGCGTGCGACGCCATGCGGATGGTCATCAGCGACGAGGCGCAGAAACGGTTGACGGTGCAGCCGGGAACGTGGTGGTCCAGCCCGGCCAGCAGGGCGGCGTTGCGCCCGACGTTGTAGCCCTGCTCCCCCACGCCAGACGCGGCGCCCATGAGCACGTCGTTGGTCTGGGCGAAATCGACATCGGGGTTGCGCTCGATGAGCGTACGGATCGGCAGCGCGGCCAGCTCGTCGGCGCGCACCGCCCTGAGCGACCCCTTGCCTGCACGTCCGATGGGCGTGCGAATGGCGTCGACGATCACGGCTTCGGGCATGGGGGTGTCTCCTTGGTCGGTACGGCGGTCAGAGGCCCAGGCCCCGGACGCCTGTCTCGCCCCACCCAAGATGGTGGGCGAGCTCGTGACGTACGGTCCGCCTGACCTGCGCCTTGAGCAGCTCCGGGTCGTGGCCGAAGTCGCGCATGAGGGTGTCGCGGAAGATGATGATCCGGTCGTGGAAGTAGTCGTGGGCCACGGTGTCGCCCTGGTAGAGGCCGTAGGCGCGGCGGGCGCGACCGCCGTCGGAGACCACGATGGCCACGTGCTCGAGCGCGCGGTGAAACTCCAGCGGCAGCTCGTCAAGCGCGGAGCGCACGAGCGCCTTGAAGTCCTCGTCGCTCGAGAGCTCGTACTCGTCGTCGTCGCCATAGCCGTCCCCGCCGCCGTACGAGGCGTCGGGCGGCGTGCCCTCGTAGCCCAGGGCGGCCAGCTCCTCGGCGCGCTGGACGATGGCCTCGAACTCCTCCTCGGAGGCCGGGTCGCGCCAATCGGCCATGCGGGTCATGGTCAGCACCACGACGCTGCCGATGATCGCCACCCCGGCGCCGAAGATGGCGATGCCCTGGAGCAGCCGGACGGGCGGCGAGTCGCTGAAGCCCGTGACAACGCTCACCGCGCCCAAGCCGATGGTCAGCGCCGCAACGGCGGTCAGGAGAATGCGACGCAGTGTCGGCGGCTGGCTGGACGGGGTCCGCGGGGCGGGAGGAGTGGACATCGCGCTACCGCAGGGTCCGGGCGATCACGAGGCGCTGGATCTCGTTGGTCCCCTCGTAGATCTGGGTGATCTTGGCATCGCGCAGCATCCGTTCCACCGGATACTCCTTCACGTAGCCGTACCCGCCGAGGACCTGCACGGCCTCGACGGTCACCTTCATCGCCACGTCGGAGCAGAACAGCTTGGCCATCGCGGAATACTTGCCGACGTCCGCGTCGCCCCGATCGATCTTGGCGCACGCCTGGTAGAGCAGTTCGCGCCCCGCGGCGCACTGGGTCTCCATGTCGGCGAGCTTGAACTGGATGGCCTGAAAGGCGTTGATCGGCTTGCCGAACTGCCTGCGCTCCCGAGCGTAGGCGGCGGCGTAGTCAGTCGCGCCCTGGGCGATCCCCAGCGCCTGGGCGGCCACGCCGAGGCGCGAGCGGTCCAGGGTCCCCATGGCCACCTTGAAGCCCTCGTTGACGTCGCCGATGAGGTTGTCCTCCGGTACGCGGACACCATCGAAGATCGGCTGACCGGTCGGCGAACCCCGGATACCGAGCTTGTGCTCGAGCTTGCCCACGCTGAAGCCGGGTCGGTCGGCCTCCACCACGAACGCGGTGATGCCATGGGAGTGGCCCGCCTCGCGATCGGTGACGGCAAACACGACATAGAAATCAGCGACTCCGAGGTTGGTGATCCAGTTCTTGGTCCCGTCGATCACCCACTCGTCGCCGTCCTTGACCGCGCGGGTGATCATGCCGCCGGGATCGGAGCCGGCCTCGGGTTCAGACAGGGCGAACGCGGGGGACCATTCCCCGCTGGCGCACCGCGGCAGGAAGCGGTCCTTGAGCTCCTCGGACCCGAACAGCTTGATCGGCAGCGTGCCGAGCTCCTGGATCATGAGGATGAGCGCGGTCGACGCGCACGCCTTGGCGATCTCCTCGACCGCCATGTTGAGCATCAGCGTCCCGGTGCCGGTGCCGCCGTGCTCGACCTCGAACGGGAGGCCCAGGATGTCCTGCTCGGCCAGCAGCTTGCGCAGGTCGTGCGGGTAGGCCTCCTCCTCATCGATCTGAGCCGCGCGCGGCGCGATCCGCTCCTGCGAGATCTCCCGGATGGTGTCGCGGAAGTCGAGGTGCTCCTGCGGGATCGTGTACAGCTCAGACAGGGCGGACATGTGCCCTGTGGATGCTAGATCACCCGCGACGTCAGCCGCGCGGTGCGGCCGGAGCGGCCAGAGCGGGCGGCGCGGTCTAGAGCCCCGACGGGTGCCGGATGATGTAGTGCCCGCCGTCCTGCAGGTTGGAGAGGACGTTGGAGGCGGTCAGCCAGCGCGGGCCGGTGCCGCTCGGCGTCGTCGGGCCCCAGTGGGCGGTGTCGAACGCGAGCCCGCCGATCACGATGAAGGTGTGCGCCGAGTCGGCGTAGATCGTCATCCACTGGCCCTGGCCGGCGCTGCCGTAGGACTCGAGCTGGGTGGAGTCCTCGGGGGCCGAGAGCAGGTTGGCGCCGTGCAGGGCGAAGCTCACCGCGCCCGAGCAGTCGTAGGCCGAGTCGTTCCACTTGCCGTGCCCACCGCCGACGCGGTAGGGCTTGTCGATGATCGAGTTGGCGGCGTTGATCGCCTCCACGACGGCCTGCGGCGCGCCGGCGGGCGGCGTCACAGTGCCGTCGGAGTTGAGCGTGGCCTTGGAGACGGGGCCGTCGGACGTCATCGCTTTGGCGACGACCTGGCGTAGGGACTGAGACTGGGCGTAGGTGAGGACGCCGTCGTCGGCGAGGCCGTTGGCCTGTTCGAACTTGACCACGTTGGCCTTCGTGCCGGGGCCGAAGGCGCCGTCGACCTCGGTCGGGAACCCGGCGAGCGTGAGGTAGCCCTGGAGCACCCGGACGTCATGGCCCGACATGCCCTGGTGCAGCGTGCGCTCGCCCAGGTGCTGCGAACCACCGTCCTGAGTGACGGGGGCGAGGACCGGGTTGTTGGAGATGACGCTGGTGGGGTCATCGGCGGAGGCGGCCTGCTTGGCGTGCTTCTTGCCGCCGGCCGGGCCGCCCTGGCCCAGCGAGGTGCCGCCGCTGCCCGGCGTGCTGTCGGCGTTGCTGGGATCCGTGAGCACCAACTGCAGCTTGCGCACGAAGGCGGAGTTGACCAGGCCGTTGACGGCCATGTGGTACTTGCGCTCAAAGCTCTTGACGTTGCGCGCGGTCATCGGGCCGAACATCCCGACCGCCGGAGTCTTGAAGCCGGCCTTGGTGAGGTCGGCCTGGAGGGTCCGCACATCACTGCCGCTCATCCCCTGACGGAGGGTCCGGCTCCCCAGGCGCTGTTTTGACGCGGCCTGGGCGGGAGAGGTGGGAAGTAGGAAAGCAGTGAGCGCCAGAAGCCCCACAAGGCGGGGTACGGCGCGGACGCGGACTCGGAACAAAAGTAACCCTTCTCTTTCGGACGCCTACGGGGTTAGCTGACGGGCTCGCGCTGAAAGAGATGCGCTACGCCGGACTTCCGGCGATTCGCCCCAGGGACCCGGATGGGTCCCAGCGGGTTCCCCGATCGTCTCGGTAACGGCCTCGACGATTCGGCTGGGTGCTTATCGGCTGGGCAGCCTACACGACCTGCAAGATGTCTGTCACACCATCCTTTGCACCCTCCTCACGGAGGAGATTCGCGGTGGATGACGGGTCCCCTACCCCGCAAGCTAATCTGCAGAAACATGGGCGATGACTACACCCCGCAAGAGGTCTCCGGGCTCCAGGCCGACGGCGAGATCCAGCTCATCGACGTGCGCGAGCACCACGAGCACGAGGCCGGCCGGATCGCCGGGGATCGCCTGATCGTGCTCGGCGACCTGAGCGCCGAGGCGCACACGATCGACCAGGGCCGGCCGGTGGTCTTCTACTGCCGCAGCGGCGCGCGTTCGGCGATGGCGACCCAGGCCTTCTCTGAGGCCGGCTTTGACGCGCACAACATGGCCGGCGGGCTACTCGCGTGGGACGAGGCCGGGCTGCCGCTCGAGCCCGACGGCGGCTACGTCGACGTCGGCTGAGCGCCCGTCCTGATCGCGGCGCAATATCGCGCCGCGACATCGGAGCGCGCCGCGACATCGGAAGGCGACATCGCGGCGCCTACTGCTTCCACTTGATCGAGCAACCCACCGGCGCGGTCTCGGTGCGCTCGGGCTCCCGGCCCGACAGCACGGCGTCCAGCGCCTCGCGCAGCCACGCGGCGCGCTGCTCCGGGTCGTCGTAGGCGGAGTCCGGCGCCCCGCGGTAACGCAGCTTCCCCTCGGCGTCGAGCAGGAACACGTCGGGGGTCGTCTTGGCCCCGTACTCGCGCGCGACGCGCTGGGTGGGGTCGTGCAGATAGGGCATCGGCCAGTCCTCGCGGGCGACGCGGCTCTGCATGGCCTCATAGGAGTCCCGGGGATAGCGCTCGCCGTCGTTGGCGTTGACGGCCAGGAAGCGGACGCCGCTGTCGGCGTAGTCGCGCGCCGCATCGGCGATGCGGTCGTGCCAGGCCAGCGCATAGGGGCAGTGGTTGCAGGTGAAGACAACCACGGTGGGCGCCGTCCCATCGCCGGTCAGCGACCACCCATCCCCCGCCGTGTCGGGCAAGGTGTACTCCGGCGCCTGCTCGCCGATGTCAACGCTCATGGCCTCTCAATCCTCTCGCTCGTGGGTCGCGGTCAGCGCGTCGCGTAGATCCTGCGGATCCGGGGTGGGCGACACCCGACCGTCGCGCCGCCTGTAGACGCGGCAGTTGAGGCCCGCCGGCTCGTCGGCCGCGCCGCGGCCCAGGGCCGCCATCAGCTCCACACCATCGATGAGGATCGTCGGCGAGCCGGTGAACGACACCGCGTGCGCCTCGTCGTCGGTGCGGATCTCGCGCAGGGCGACGTCTTCGGGCAGGCCCAGCGCGGCCAGCGTGGCGCGCAACTCCGTGAGCGCCCGCTCCGTCGACGGGCAGCCCTCCCACCACAGCAACTCGACGTGCGGTGGTACGCGGCTCAGGCCACGTTCCACGTGTCGCCGGCAAACAGCAGATCCGAGAGCTGCTCTTCGGTCGCGGGCTCGGTGGCACCGCGGCGGAACACGGGCCGATCGACGTCGCGGAAGATCCCGATCGGCGTCGGCCCCGTCGGCGTCTCGGCGAGCTTGGCCAGCGAGAACGCCTGGCCGGCGTCCGCGCGCGCCGGATCGTGGATGAGCAACTGGGACTCGTCGACGTCGGCGACCTCCACCACCGTCAGGCACCCGTCGGGGCCTCGGATGACGCCACGTTCGTCCTCGGCGCCGAACCGGATCGGCTTCCCCGCCTCCAGACGAATCTGGTTGGCGTCCTTGGTCTCCTTGTCAGTGAGCGCCGCAAACGCGCCGTCGTTGAACACCGGGCAGTTCTGGTAGATCTCGACGAGAGCCGCGCCCTCGTGGGTGGCGGCGGCGCGCAGCACCTCGGTGAGGTGATGACGGTCGCGGTCGATCGTCCGCGCCACGAAGGACGCCTCTGCCCCGAGCGCGAGGGCCACCGGGTTGAACGGGTGGTCGGCGACGCCGAACGGGGTGGACTTCGTGATCTTGCCCAGCTCGGAGGTCGGCGAGGCCTGGCCCTTGGTCAGGCCGTAGATCTGGTTATTGAAGAGCAGGATCTTGACCGGCACGTTACGGCGCAGCGAATGGATGAGGTGGTTGCCGCCGATCGACAGCGCGTCGCCATCGCCCGAGACCACCCAGATCGAGAGGTCATCGCGCGAGGTCGCCAGGCCCGTGGCCAGCGCCGGCGCCCGGCCGTGGATGCCATGCATGCCGTACGTGTTCATGTAGTACGCAAAGCGGCCCGCGCAGCCGATACCGGTGATGAACACGATCCGCTCGGGCGGGATGCCCAGTTCGGGCATGAACTGCTGGACCGCCGAGAGCACGGCGTAGTCCCCGCAGCCCGGGCACCAACGGGTCTCCTGGTCTGACTGGAAGTCGGCTTTGGTCAGCGTGGCGCTCATTGGCGGTTGGCGATCTCCTCTTCCATCTCGGAGGCAAACAGCGGCTGCCCCTGGATCTTGGTGTAGGACTCGACGTCAACCAGGAAGCGGCTGCGCAGCAGCATCGCCAGATGACCGGAGTTGAGCTCGGGCACGAGAACACGCTCGAAGGAGCGCAGCACGTCCCCGGTATTGGAGGGCAACGGGCTGAGATGACGCAACTGGGCGGTGGCCACCTTGTGCCCGGCCTCGCGGGCACGGCGCACACCGGCGCGGATTGAGCCCTCGGTCGAGCCCCAGCCGAGCACGAGCAGCTCGGCGCCGGGCTCGGAATCGACCACCAGCGGCGGGACCTCGGCGGCGACCGCGGCCACCTTGGCCGCCCGCAGCTCGGTCATGCGCTCGTGGTTGGCGCCGTCGTAGGAGATGTTGCCGGTGATGTCGGCCTTCTCCAGGCCGCCGATGCGGTGCTGCAGCCCCGGAGTGCCGGGAATCGCCCAGGGCCGCGCCATGTGCTCGTCGCGGCTGTAGGGCTCGAAGGGATGGCCATTCGAGGGCGTGCTGGTGAACTGCGGGTCAATCTCCGGCAGTGAGGCCACGTCGGGCACCAGCCACGGCTCCGAGGAGGAGGCCAGGAACGTGTCGGAGAGCAGGATCACCGGCGTCCGGTAGCGGATCGCGATGCGCGCCGCCTCAAAGGCGGCGTCGAAGCAGTCGCCTGCCGTGGTCGGCGCAATGACCGGCAGCGGCGACTCGCCGTGTCGGCCGTAGAGCGCCATGAGCAGGTCTGACTGCTCGGTCTTGGTCGGCATTCCTGTCGATGGGCCGGCCCGCTGGACGTCGACGATGATCATCGGGAGCTCGAGCATCACCGCCAGGCCGATCGTCTCGGCCTTGAGGTCCATGCCCGGGCCGCTGGTGGCGGTGACGCCCAGTCGGCCGCCGAAGGACGCGCCCAGAGCCATGCCGGCAGCGGCGATCTCATCCTCAGCCTGGATCGTGGAGATCCCGATGTTGGCGTGGCGCGAGAGCTCGTGCAGCAGCTCGGAGGCAGGCGTGATCGGATAGCTGGCCAGCACCAGCGGAAGCTTTGAACGCACGCTGGCCGCGATCAGGCCCAGCGACAGCGCCGTGGTGCCGTTGACGTTGCGATACGTGCCGGGCGGCACGTCGGTGGCGGGGGGCACGTAATACTGGACGTCGAGCAACTCGGTGGTCTCACCGAAGGACCAGCCGGCGTTGAAGGCGGCGAGGTTGGCCTGCGCGACGGCCGGGTTGCGGGCGAATTTCTTCTCGACCCACCGCGTGGTGACGTCGGTGGGGCGGCCGTACAGCCAGGAGACGACGCCGAGCGCGAACAGGTTCTTGGCGCGTCCGGCGTCGCGGGTGGTGACGCCCTCCATCCCCTCCACCGCGCGCGTGGTCAGCGTGCTCATCGGGAGACGATGGACGCGGAACTCGCTCAGCGACCCATCCTCCAGTGGATTTGCCTCCCCGTAGCCCGCCTTCTCCAAATTACGCTTGGTGAACGCGTCCTCGTTGACGATGATCGTGGCGCCACGGGGCAGCTCAGCCTGGTTGGCCTTCAGCGCCGCCGGGTTCATGGCCACCAGGACGTTGGGGTGGTCCCCCGGGGTGAGGATGTCGCGGGACGCGAAGTGGATCTGGAAGGCCGAAACTCCGGCCGTGGTGCCCGCGGGCGCCCGGATCTCGGCGGGGAAGCTCGGCAGCGTCGCCAGGTCGTTGCCCACGACGGCGGTCGCGTCGGTGAAGCGGCTGCCGGTCAGCTGCATCCCGTCGCCCGAGTCCCCGGCGAACCGGATGATGACGCGATCGAGTTCCTCGACCTGCTTGGTCATCGTGCCCCCAGCCGTCGTGTGCGCGTCACCTGCGTCAGTCCCTTCCTCTCAGGAGCCCAAGTCTAGCCACCTGGGCGGTCGGGCCTGGCGCCAACCTTTGGTTTGCGGCTTGACGCGAGTGGTGAGCTTCCCCCCATGAGCGAACGAGAGCAGTACGGCAAGCTGGCCGATGAACTGGAGGACCGGGCCGACACGCTCGCCGGCGAGAACAAGCGGCTCGGCGAGCGCATCGCCGACGTCCGCGACGACTGGAAGCGCAAGCGCGCCGATGCGGGCGTTCCCGGGGCCACGCCGGACTGGGACGACCCCGACGAGGACGAAGACGAGGACGACGACCCCGAGGACCCCGACGACCCCGAGGACCCCGACGACTAGCCCTGCTGGCGGGGGTCGTGCCCGTCGACCGTCCAGTACCTGATCGCGATCGCCCGCATGGGGTGGTCGACCGGGGGCCGGTCGTCATCGGTGGGCCACGGGGCGATCACGAACCGTACGATCGTGCGCTGGCCCCCCTCATGGTCGCCGTAGAGCAGGTCGATCTCGATCGCGCCGTCGTTCTGCAGTGCCTCGAGCACCTCCTGATAGCCCGCAATGGACGGATCGCGCATCGCGCCCTGCCAGAAGCCGTTGTCGCCGGCGGGGACGAAGATGTCGAGTTGCTGTTCACGGAACGTCTCGGGATCGGGCACCTCCGTGGCGCGGCCGGCGCCCGGATTGGCCGGGGGCTGACGCATGCGCGCCTGCCATCCGTGCACAACGGCGAGACCGTTGCCCCCGTTGCGCAGGCCGAGCGCCAGGTAGATCTGGTCGTCGTGGACGTCGGCAGCGCCCCCGTGGCCGGGGACCTGGACGATCTGGCCGTCTCCGAAGCGGAGGCGCTCGATCGGGTCGTCCTCCCGCGACGGGACGAGCACCGGACGCAGCCCGACCAGCAGCGACTGCTCGGCGATGCGCGCCGACCGGTTGGCGGACTTGACCGAGCTGAACGTGGCGAACGCCAGCACGAGGGTGCCTCCGGCGGTTGCCAGCGAGGAGATCGTCACCCAGTCGGCCATGAACCGTCCGGGCTGGGGTTACATGTCTGCCGCGTCAGTGAGGCCAGCGACGTGAGCGAGGTCAGCGACGAGGCGCGAGGGCAGTCGCGCCGGCGCCGGTGACTAGATCTTCTGGACGTTGATGGCCTTGGGTCCCTTGGGACCGGCCTCCTCCTCGTAGGACACCTTGGCGCCCTCCGCGAGAGACCGATAGCCGTCGGCCTGGATGCTGGTGTGGTGGACAAAGAGGTCCCGGCTGCCCTCATCGGGCGTGATGAAGCCAAACCCCTTCTCGTCGCTGAACCACTTGACCGTTCCGCTAGGCATGGGAGTTCCCTCCGTAGCTTGAAGTGCTGCTACCGCGGAGGTGTTGCTTCCCCCAGGGCCTGCACCTGCATATTTACCGACCGACTTTCAGCCGATTCGGCCTTGTCGGCGGGCAAGGTAGCACGGAGACCACCAAAAACGCCAGCCCACCTTTACCTCCTGAACACAGGTCATCATCTGACCACCATGGACGATCCCCTCCCCGTGCGCCCCGGCACCGCCATCCCCCTGCGCGAGATCACCGTACGCGCGTCGCGCTCGTCGGGCCCGGGAGGCCAGCACGCCAACACCACGGCCTCTCGGATCGAGGCATCGTTCGACGTTGCCGCCTCCGAGGCCCTGTCAGAGGAGCAGAAGAAGCGGATCATGTCCCGCCTCGGCTCGCGCGTCGTCGCGGTGGCCCAAGATGAGCGCAGCCAGGCACGCAACCGCGAGTTGGCCCTCCAGCGATTGGCCCACCGCCTGGCCGGGGCGCTCGCGCCGCGGCGCACCCGACACCCCACACGCCCCACGCGCAGTTCGGTGACGCAGCGACTGGAGGCCAAGCGCCGGCAGGCCAACCGCAAGCGCGACCGCCGCCGTCCCGCGGGGGACGACGGCTGACGCGAGCGGGCGGGAATCAGGTCAGGAGAGCATGCGCTGGTACATCGATGGGATGAACGTCATCGGAACGCGGCCGGACGGCTGGTGGCGCGACCGCGACGCCGCCATGCTGCGCCTCGTCGACCTGCTCGAGCGCTGGGCCGCCGCCGAGGGCGAGGACGTCGTCGTCGTCTTCGAGCGCAAGCCCTCGCCGCCGATCCGCTCCACGGTGATCGAGGTGGCCCACGCGCCCAGGCCACGGCGCGACGCCGCCGACGACGAGATCGTCCGCCGCATCCGCCTCGAGCCCAACCCGGGTCTCGTGCGCGTGGTCACCTCGGACCGCTGGCTGGCCGACCAGGCGAACCATCTCGGCGCGGCCGTGCAGGGCGCCGACATGTTCCGCTCGCGGCTGGACGCGTACTGATCACGCGCGCGTACGCGCGAGGCGACCTTCCGGCACACGGGCGTGAGCGCGGCCCTGGCGAGCGTCTCTGCGCGCCTTGCCACAATCAGTGGTGATGGCCGACCAGCCCGCCCGCCAACCCACCCAGCAGCGCGGCCGCGCGCAGCCCCCCGCGCCCGGCCAGAACGGCTGGCGTGTCACCCCCGCCCCTGACGGGCGTGGGGCCGGCGGTCAGCAGCGCCCGCCGTCGCCCTCGCGGTCGCGGTGGTGGATCGTCGCCGGGATCGTCGTGTTCCTGCTGGCGATCAACCTGTGGGTCTCCTCCGAGACGCTCCAGCCCAACAAGCCGACCCAGATCCCCTATAGCCCGCAGTTCCTGGACCAGGTCCAGACCGACAACGTCGCCACGATCTCGTCCACCGGCGATTCGATCTCGGGAACGTTCAAAAAGGGGATCACCTACCCGGCGGGCGCGAGCTCCAAGTCCACGACCTTCACCACGCAGATCCCGTCGTTCGCGGACAACGCGTCCCTGTTCAAGTCGCTGCGCGCCGACGGGGTGACGATCAACGCCCAACCCACCGACAAGGGCCCGTCGGTGATCGAGAGCCTCATCTTCGGCTTCGGGCCGACGCTGCTGCTGGTGGCGCTGTTCGTGTTCATCGCCCGGCGCTCGGCCGGCGGGGGCGGTGGGGCCGGCGGCCTGATGTCGTTCGGCCGCTCGCGGGCGCGCCGCGTCGAGGCCTCTGACCAGCACATCACCTTCGAGGACGTCGCCGGGATCGACGAGGCCAAGGAGGAGTTGACCGAGATCGTCGACTTCCTCAAGACGCCAGACAAATACCTGGCGCTCGGCGCGCGCATCCCCCGCGGCGTGCTCCTCTCCGGGCCTCCCGGCACCGGCAAGACGCTCCTGGCCCGCGCCGTGGCCGGCGAGGCCGGGGTGCCCTTCTTCCAGATGTCCGCCTCGGAGTTCGTGGAGATGATCGTCGGCGTCGGCGCCTCTCGCGTGCGTGATCTCTTCCATCAGGCCAAGGAGGCGGCGCCGGCGATCATCTTCATCGACGAGCTCGACGCGATCGGCCGCTCGCGCTCCTCCGGCGGCCCCAACCTGTCCGGCGGCCACGACGAGCGCGAGCAGACCCTCAACCAGATCCTCACCGAGATGGACGGCTTCAGCCCGCGCGAGAGCGTGATCGTGCTGGGCGCCACCAACCGGCCGGAGATCCTCGACCACGCGCTGCTGCGCCCCGGGCGCTTCGACCGCCGCGTGGTCGTGGTGCCGCCCGATCGCGCGGGGCGCGAGGCCATTCTCGAGGTGCACACCCGCTCGGTCCCGCTCGACACCGACGTCGACCTCGGGGGCATCGCGGCGGCGACGCCGGGCATGGTGGGCGCCGACCTGGCCAACGTCGCCAACGAGGCGGCGCTGCTGGCCGCCAAGCGCAACCACTCCAAGGTGGCGCGCCAGGACATCACCGATGCCCTGGAGCGGATCGTCCTCGGCGCCGCGCGCAAGGTGATGCTCACCGAGGACGACCGCCGCCGCACCGCCTACCACGAGGCCGGCCACGCCATCATGGGCATGCTCACCCCAGGGGCCGACCCGGTGCGCAAGGTGTCGATCATCCCGCGCGGGATGGCACTGGGGGTGACGTTCTCGGCCCCCGACGCCGACCGCTTCAACTTCGATGAGCGCCACCTCCTGGCCCAGATCAAGGTCGCGCTCGGTGGCCGCGTGGCTGAGGAGGTCGTGTTCGGCGACCTGACCACGGGCGCGGAGTCAGACATTCAGCAGCTCACCCGGATTGCCCGCGGGATGGTCGGGCGCTGGGGAATGAGCCGCGCCGTGGGCCCGATCGCGGTGCTGCCCGCCGACGGCCAGGGGCCGCTGCTGCCGGGCGTCTCAGAGACCTCCGAGCAGACCCAGCAGCTCGTCGACGAGGAGGTGCGCCGGATCGTCGAACAGGCCCACGAGGAGACCACGGTCACCCTCAGTGCGCACCGCGCCAACCTGGACGCACTCGTCGCCGCGCTGCTGGACCGCGAGACCCTCGACCAGCACGAGGCCTACGACGCGGCCGGCCTGGCCCAGAACATCCAGGCCCAACCGGTGGAGGCGCCTGCGGTCGTTGCGCCCTCCGGCGATTAGCGCGGGCCAGCCGGAGACTAGAGCGGGCGCCGGCCGGCGAACCCGGCCTCGGGCTCGTGCCAGAAGCCGATCGACTCCTCGCTGTCCACCAGCCAGCACAGGTAGACCTCCACGCCATCGCGCATGGCCGGGAAGTCGATGAGCCCACGGTTGACGTCGCGCAGGACGATCTCCACGGCGTCGAGCTCGCCGACGGCACGGCTGATCTCCACCAGCGCACCCGCGACCTCCCGGCCGGGGTAGGCGCCGCCGCTGTCGCCATCGAGAGCCTCGATCGCCTCGGCTGCCGTTGGGCCCAGCGCCGCCAGCCGGGCCTGCGCATCGCGCACCCAGCCGACGCGCTGCGCGACCCAGCCGCGCACCGCCATGGCCTGCTCGCGCGTGTAGTGCCGCTGGTGGCGGGTCCCCTCCAGCGGCTCGAAGTCGGGAGGCTCAGTCATTGAGCCGGGTCATCCGCGCCAGGGCCTCGTGGCATTCGACGACCCGTTTCTTGACCGGATCGTCGTCGGTGCGGTCGTGGACCAGGTCCCACGTGCGGTCGGCGACCTCCCGCGCGTTCTCCGGTGTGGCGGTCTCCCACAGCCGCTCGACGAGTCGCAGCTCGAAGTTCTCGATCTGGTCGGCCGGATCACCGGGAGCCATCCGGGGCAGCGGCTCTCCCGTCGCCTCCTTCCACATGCCGGTAGCGACGAGCAGGCGGTTGCGGAGCTGGATCTGGTCCATCGAGGGCAATGCTAGTGGGCCTCCCGCAAACGTTGTGCTCGAAATGGCGGCCCCGGGAGACCCACTGGTAGCGACCACCAGCAGGCGCGGGCTACCCCCGCGGGAGCCGTTGCCGCGTGGAGAGCAGCATCGCGAACGGGTCACCGTCGGCGGCCACGCGAGCGAGCACCGCATCGGTGGTGAAGGTGAGCTGCTCGGGGTCGCGCGCGTCCAGGCAGGCCTGCACCTCCTCCCAGCTCACCGGCGCCGACACCGTGGGCTGCTCACGTGCCCTCACCGAGTAGACGCTGACGGTGGTCTTGTGGTCGTCGTTCTGGCTCCAGTCCAGCAGCACCTTGCCGCCTCGCAACCTCTTGGTCATGCGCGAGACGACGAGCTCGGGTAGACGCTGCTCGAGCAGCTCGGCGATCTGGCGCGCGAACGGCTTGGTCTGGCGGTAGGTGACCTTCGGGTCGTTGAGCGGCACGTACAGCTGCATCCCCTTCGAGCCAGACGTCTTGACCACGCTCTCGAGGCCGAGCGCCCTGAACAGGCCGCGCAGCACCAGTGCCACCTCGCAGCACTCGACGATTCCCGCCGGCGCGCCCGGGTCCAGATCGAAGACGAGCATGGTCGGCGTCTGCGGCGCCGCCGCCAGCGACAGCGACGTGTGCAGTTCGATGTCGGCGAGGTTGGCCAGCCACACGAGCGTGGGGCGGTCCTGGCACAGCGTGTAGTTGACGTCCCCGACGCGCGCGGTCTGGACCCAGTCGGGACGGTGCGAGGGCGACTGCTTCTCATAGAAGTAGGGGGCCTGAACGCCGTTGGGGTAGCGCTTGAGCGTCAGCGCCCGATCCGCCAGGTGGGGCACGACCGCGGGCGCGATGCGCGTGTAGTAGGACACGAGGTCGCCCTTGGTGAACCCCGTCGCAGGGAACAGCACCTTGTCCCAGTTGGAGATCCGTACCTCCTGCCCGTCGATCTCGACGGCGAGCGCGCCGTCCGCGAGCCGCTCGACACTCTCAAAGAGCGTTTCGGGAGAGGTCGGACGCCCCGCCCCTGCGTCATCGCCTGAGCGATCAGCGATCGCGCCCGCGGCCGGGGCGTCCTCGCGCACCACCTCCACCGCATCCTTGTCATCACGCAGGCCCTTGAACGACGGCGCCCGCATGACCCCTTCGGTCGTCCACTCTCGAAACTCGATCTCCGCCACCAGGTCGGGCTCGGCGAACACCGCGTTGCGCGGAAGCTTGGGCGCGTCGTCGAAGGGGCTGTCGTCGCGACGCAGCGGGGAGAGCTTGCGCCCGAGTTCGGTGAGCGTGCGCTCGGTGAAGCCGGTGCCGACGCGCCCCGCGTACTCGAGGCGACCGTCGTCGGTCCAGTAGCCCATCAGCAGCGCCCCGATCCGATCCGTGCGCCGGCCCTCGCCCGGCAGCCAGCCGCAGATGACCAGTTCCTGGCGGTGGACGTGCTTGATCTTGATCCACGCACCGGTCCGCCGTCCCGGCTCATACCGGGAGTCCAGGCGCTTGGCCACGATCCCCTCCAGCCCCTGCGCCTGGGTGGCGTCGAGCAGGGCGCGGCCGTGGCCGGGATGGTTGGCCGGGACCCGCCAGGCCGGGCCGCCGAGGCCCAGTTCGTCCAGTCGCGCCCGCCGCTGCTCGTAGGGCAGCGCCATCAGCGAGTGCCCGTCGAGGTAGAGCAGGTCGAAGATCGCGTAGACCACCGGCGTGCTCGCCGACAGCCGCCGCACCGCGCTGGCCGACGACACGTTGATGCGCCGCTGCAGCCGCTCGAAGCTGGGGCCCCCGTCGTCGCCGAAGGCCACGATCTCGCCGTCGAAGACGGCCTCGCGCATCCCCAGGTCTCGCAGGATGCCGCGCACCTCGGGATAGGTCTCCGTGATCTCGTTGAGATTGCGGCTCTCCAGACGCAGCCGCCCCGGCTTGACGTAGGCGATGGCCCGCACCCCGTCCCACTTGACCTCAAAGGACCACCTGTCCTCGTGCGGGGGCAGCTCCCCGGCACCGGCCAGCATCGGCAGGATCCGCTCGGGCATTGCCTCCCGATCGGGGTCGGCCGGCGGGTCCATGCGATGGATCATCCAGTCCTTCTCGGAGCCCTCGCGTCCGCGCTGGCCGATGGGGAACAGCCCGTAGCGACCAGACAGGCGCTCGCCGTGGAAGGTGACCTCAACCTTCTTGTCGTCCCACAGGTGAGTCTCGAATGTGCCGTGGTCCCAGATCGACATCGTGCCCGCCCCGTACTCGCCGCGGGGGATCTCGCCGTGAAAGTCGAGGTACTCGAGGGGGTGGTCCTCGGTGTGGACGGCCAGCCGGTTGTCGGATGGCGTGGCCGGGATCCCGTTGGGAATGGCCCACGAGGCCAGCGCGCCGTCGTGCTCGAGGCGTAGGTCCCAGTGCAGGCGGGTGGCGTGGTGCTCCTGGATGACGAAGCGGGGGGCGCCGTCCTGGCCGGCGGTTTTGCCGGCGGGCTCCTTGGTCTTCTCGAAGTCGCGCTTGGCGCGGTAGCTATGCAGCTTGTCGGGTGGCATCCGGCGCACTGCCGATGATGGCCCATCGGCGCCCCTGAGTACGATCCGCCGCGCCGCTCACCGTGCGCATCGTCACCTGGAACGTCAACTCTCTGCGTGTCCGCCTACCGCGGGTCCTTGACCTGCTCGCCGAGCACCAGCCCGACGTCGTCTGCCTGCAGGAGACCAAGACCGCCCCCGAAGCGTTCCCGGTGGCGGCGCTGGCCGGAGCAGGCTACGGCGCCGTGCACGACTCCGGTGGGCGCTGGGCCGGGGTGGCGGTCCTCGCGCGCGCGGGAATGGAGCTGTCCGATCCGCTCAACGGCCTGGCCGGGGATCCCGTCCCCAGCGAAGCGCGCTGGTGTGAGGCGACCGTCGGCGGCATCCGCATCGCCAGCGTCTACGTCCCGCACGGCCGGGCGCTCGACAGCCCTGAGTTCCCCCGCAAGCTCGCCTTCCTTGATGCCGCCGCGCGGCGGGTGGCCCAACTCGACGGAACGCCGCTCGTGCTCGCCGGCGACTTCAACATCGCGCCGGCCGACGCCGACGTCTATGACCCGGCGGCGTTCTCCGGCGCCACGCACATCACGATCGAGGAACGCGCACGGCTTGCCGCCATCGAGGACGAGGGCATGGTCGACGCCTACCGCACCCTGCACCCCACCGAGGTCCAGTACACGTGGTGGGACTACCGCGCGGGCAACTTCCACAAGGGCCTGGGGATGCGCATCGACCTCGCGCTCGTGTCCACCGGCCTGGCCGAACGGTTGCGTATCTGCGGCATCGACCGCGAGTACCGTAAGGGGACAAAGCCGTCCGATCACGCGCCGCTGATGCTCGACCTCGCCGGCGCGGGACAACGATGAGATGACTCAGCGCTTCTTCACCAACGTTTACGCGCTCGCGCGATCATGGACGTCATGGCGCGCGTACTGGTAGTCGACGACGAGCCTGCCGTGAGGCGGGCGCTTGAGCGTGCCCTGCGCCTCGACAACCACGACGTGACCCTGGCCGAGGACGGCGAGCAGGCACTTGACGTCCTCGCCGGCGGCTCCACCGACGCGGTCATCCTCGACATCCTCATGCCCAAGCTCGACGGCCTGGAGGTGTGCCGCCGGCTGCGCAAGGCCGGTGACCGCACGCCCGTGCTGATGCTCACCGCGCGCGATGCCATCGACGACCGCGTCGAGGGACTCGACGTCGGCGCTGATGACTATCTCGTCAAGCCCTTCGCGCTACGCGAGCTGCAGGCCCGGCTGCGGGCGCTGCTGCGCCGCTCCGGCGACGGCACCGCCGACGGCGAGCCGCTGCGTTACGACGACCTCGTGCTCGACCCCGTCGCCCACGAGGTCCACCGCGGTGACCGCCTCGTCGAGCTCTCGCGCACCGAGTTCCTGTTGCTCGAGCTGTTCATGCGCCACCCCCGCCAGGTCCTGACGCGGACCACGATCTTCGAAAACGTCTGGGGCTATGACTTCGGCCCGACCTCCAACGCGCTGGGCGTCTACATGGGCTACCTGCGCCGCAAGACGGAGGCCGGTGGCGAGTCCCGGCTGCTGCACACCGTGCGCGGGATCGGGTACGTGCTGCGCGATTGAGCGCCGAATGACACTGCGCAAGCGCCTCTCGTGGATCGCTGCAGCCTCCGTCGCAGTCGCGGTGACGATCGCCGTCGTCGTCTGTTACACAGTCGTGCGCAGCCAGCTGCGCAACCAGATCGACAGCGAGCTGACCACACAGGCGCAGGTGATCAAGAGCGGCGATTACCACGCGCTCGCCCAGCAGTTCCCCGGCATCCCGGCGAGCGCCGGTGGCCCGGCCCCTTACGCGCAGGTGGTGTCGCCCAACGGCCAGGTCCTCGGCGTCCAGGGGAGCATCAGCCCGAACCTGCCGAGCACCGCCCACACGCGCGCGATCGCCGCGGGCCGTGCGGGGCAGTACCTCGCCGACGCGCAGTCGGGCAACACCGACCTACGCGTGGTGACCTTCCCGCTCATGTTGTCCTACACCGACAACAGCGGGTTCCAGGTAACCCAGACCGTCGCCATTCAGTTGGCCCGCCCGCTCAACGGCGTCGACTCGATCCTGTCCGACCTCCGGCTCGTCCTGCTGCTGGTGCTCCTCGGCGGTATCGCCCTCGCCGGACTCCTCGGCCGCATGGCATCGCGCCGCGTGCTGGCCCCGCTGGGTGAGGTGGCCCAGGTCGCCCAGGAGATCGGCGAGACCGAGGACCTGACCAAACGAATCCACGTGCACGCCGACGACGAGGTCGGCCAGTTGGCCACCAACTTCAACGCGATGCTCGACCGCCTGGAAGCGTCGCGCGAGGCACTGGACGACTCGGTCCGGGCCCAGCGCCAGCTCGTGGCCGACGCCTCCCATGAGCTGCGCACGCCGGTGACGAGCCTGCGCACCAACATCGAGGTCCTGCTCGAGGAGGTGGAGCTCGAGCCCGAGGACCGCCGCCGGCTGCTCGCCGACGTGGTGGAGCAGAGCGAGGAGCTCACCGCCCTGGTCGGGGACCTCATCGAGCTTGCGCGCGGAGACCAGCCAGGCCCCGAGACCGACGACGTCCGCCTCGACGGGGTCGCCGCCGAGTCGCTGGCCCGCGCCCGGCGCAACGCCCCCGGCATCCACTTCGACGCCACGCTCGTCCCCACCGTCGTCGACGGGGTCCCCGAGCGGCTGGCGCGCGCCATCAACAACCTGCTCGACAACGCGGCGCGTCACTCTCCCCCGGGCGGGACCGTGGAGCTCCAGGTCGGGCCCAGCGGCGTCGAGGTCCGCGACCATGGCACCGGCGTGGATCCCGAGGACCTGCCCTACGTCTTCGACCGCTTCTTCCGCGGGCGCAACTCCCGCGGCCGGCAGGGCAGCGGCCTGGGCCTGTCCATCGTGCGCCAGGTGGCCGAGCAGCACGATGGAACCGCCTCGGTGGCCAACGCCGTCGACGGCGGCGCGATCTTCACCCTGCACCTGCCAGGCATGTCCGCCGAGGACGTCGCGACGCATTCCGAGTCAGACCAGCTGGCCTCTCCCGGCGAGCCGGTCGGACCGGTCGGACCGGTCGAGAGTCGCTAACCGCCGGTCACGGCGACGGGGTGCGGAGGTGCATTCGGGCCACGCGGGCCTGGCGGGCGACGAGAAAGCGCTTGCGCAGCCACCAGAAGAGGCCGCCGAACACCGGCACCACAACGAGCACCAGCAACGCGCGCTGGCTGGGCTTGAAGGCCAGCACGATCCCGACCTCGATCGCCACCGAGGGGATGGCGGCCAGCAGCGAGGCGTGGGAGCGATAGCCGCTGAAGTGCTCGCGCGCGGTGATCTCGATCACGCCCAGCGCGCACACGATCAGGCCGACGATCAGCGCCGGCCCCCCGTGCTGGATGAACCCGATCACCGCGGCGATGAGGCCGAGCAGGATGGCCAGCTCGGAGATCGGCAGCCCGCCGAACGGGCCCTGGGGCCGCTCGCCCTCGCGCCCCAGCACCCGCCCACCGCGCTTGACCTCCTCCGCGGTCTGCGCCTGGCGCTCGACGCGGGCGTCGCGGCGCGTCGAAGCGACCGCCCGCGGAGCGGTGCCCCGGCTACGTCGCTTGCGCGACTTGGTGGACTTCCGCTGAGCCAAGGCCGCTGAGCATAATGTCGCTGATGGCTCGCCGTGTCGCCACGCTGCTCGCCGCCGGGATCCTGGCGGCGGCGCTGGGGGTGGGTGGGTCCGGATTCGCCCTGGCCGACGGGGATCCGGCCAGCGATGTCCTGCTGGGCCAGAACGTCTACTACCCGTATTCGCCCCCGGTCCCGGGCAAGCTGCAGCGAACGCTCAACGCCGAGACCGCGGCGGCCAAGAAGGCGGGACTCCCCATCAAGGTGGCCCTCATCGCGACGGCAGTGGACCTCGGCGTCATCCCCGAGTTGTTCGGCCAGCCTCAGAACTACGCCAAGTTCCTGGACAAGGAGATCAGCTTCCAGGGGCCCCAGCCCCTGCTCGTGGTCATGCCCGGCGGCTACGGCGTGCAGGGCATGAGCGCCAAGGCGGCCGCGGCCGTCAAGGGGCTCGCGCCGCCTCAGGGCAAGACGAGCGCCGCGCTCGCCCAGGCCGCGATCACCGCCGTGGCCAAGATCGCCGCCGCCGACGGCCACCCGGTCAAGGGCGTGGCCGGGGTCTCGACGGGCGCCTCGGGCGGGGGCAGCTCCACCGCCCCGCTGCTGATCGGGCTGATCGTCGCCGCCGTGCTGGTGGCAGCGGCGCTGATCGTGCTGCGCCGGCGCCAGGGCACGGCCAGCACCGCCGGCTGAAGCGCCCTGTTCCCGCACTTGCTGGGGAAGGGTTTTCGGCGCTGGGGCCCCGGCGTCGCCGCCATCGCACCACCCGCGCCGACCTGGATAACGCGAGAATCCCAGGTCCGTCTCAGCTCAGCCCCGCGATAGCCGCCGTTGACGTTCGACTACCGCGCCGCCGAACGCCTCAATCCCACCGGTGCCGCCCCGCCCGCAGCGCCCGCAACTCCGCCACGCCCCGGGGCTCGCCGGCCCCCACCGGCGCATCGGCCGCTACCGCCCCCGGCAACTCGCGCACCACAAGCGGCTCGTCCACGGTGCCGCCCTCCCCGTCAGCCGAGACCCGCACCACCCGCGCCCCGGGCCGCGAACTCACGCATGAGTGCACCGACGTACCGGACACCAGCAGCGCAGCGCAGTCGTCGACCGCGTATCCGGGCGGGACCGCCCCTGTGGCCACCGCGCTCCGATACGCCGACAGCCGCTCGGGCTCCCCATCCAAATGGACCGACATGCTGCCCTCCAGCAGCCCCAGCCCGGCGGCGGGACGGGGCGCGCCGCCGCTCATTGTGATCCCGCTCTCAAACCAGCACATGGCCCCCGCACTCAGCCCGGCCAGGACGATGCCGCGCTCCCACGCCGAGCGCATCGTCTCGTCGACGCCGTGCTCGCGCCACACGGCCAGCATGTTGCGCATCGAGCCGCCCCCGACGTAGATGGCGTCCTGGGCCAGCAGGTGCGTCCTGGGTTCGAGCCGGTCGCGGCCCAGGTGAAAGAGGGAGAGCACGCTCGGCTCGCACGGCCAGGCACTGAAACGCTCGTAGAAGCGGGTCGTCTGGTCGCGCCCGTCACCGCTGGCGGTGGGCAGGAAACACACCCGCGGACACGCCACACCGGTCAGCGTGAGCACCAGCCGGTCCAGGGCGGCGCTGCGGTCCTGCATGGTGAAGCCCCCGCCGCCCATGGCGAGAATGCGCCGGCGGTCGCCGTCGCCGCTGCTCACGCGGCGCGGCGCAGCTCGTGAGCGCCGAGATACCTCACAGGGAGATCTTCCTCCTTGGCCGCGCCGGCACCGTCACAGGACACGAAGCGCGCACGCGCCTCGGGGCGCGAGGACACCACCTCGGCCAGCTCGGTGTCGACGAAGTGCAGCGCCGCGGCGTCGCCCACGCCATAGCCGGCCCCCATCCCGCCGGCCACCGCGGTCATGAAGACGGAGCGCCGGCCGGGCTCGTCGGTGTAGTGCACCGCGTTGCTCCAGGGCAGGAACCCCAGGCCCTCCAGTCGCCGAGCCGGTCCCTCGTGAAAGCCGGAGATGACGTCGGTGAACCAGCACAACGAGCCGGCCGACCCTCCGCACAGCACCACCCCGGCGCGCCAGGCGTCATACAGCGCCAGGTCGATCCCGTGGGCCTGCCAGGTCCCGAGCAGTGAGACGAGGCTGCCCCCGCCCACGTAGATGAGATCCTGCGCCATGAGGTGTGCGTGTGGGTCCCCCACTCCCGTCTCGCGCCGAAATAGCGAGATGTGCGACGGCATGCACCGCGACGACGGGAAGGCGCGGTAGAAGCGCACGACGTAGTGGTCGGCATCGCCGCTGGCCGTCGGCAGGAAGCACACCCGCGGTCGGGCGACCCCGGTGAGCGAGAGGACGTGGTCATCGAGCAGCGGGTTGCCCCACTCCATCGAGAACCCGCCACCGCCAAAGGCGACGATCTGAGGTGGACGTGCGCTCATGGCCACAAGGGTCGCGGCCAAGGCGGGCGCCGTCACTGTCCTCGTGGCCAAGACTCAGCCACCCAAACCGTCCACGCGGGCGCGCGGAGACGGGCGCGTGCGCGCGGGCGCACGTCCGCGCGAGCGCGGGGCGCTAGCTGCTCTGCGCGGTCTCCGCCGAAGCGCCGATGTCGGCCACCTCGCGGAACAGCCCGGTGACCACGAAGACCACCTGCTCGGCAATCTCCACGGCGTTGTCGCCGACCCGCTCCAGGCAGCGCGCCACGAGGATCATGAACATCCCCCACTCGCGCAGCTCCAGATCGTCCCCGATCTCCACCGCGCGCTTGAAGATGGCGCGGTTGAGCCGGTTGATCTCGGCGTCCTGGCGCACGATGTCCTGAGCGAGCTCGACGTTGCGGGTGCGCAGGGCGTCCTTGGCCTGCGAGACCTCCGAGCGGGCGAGCTGGCCCATCCGCTCGATCGCATCCAGGGTGTCCTTGTCCTTCGGCGCGTCGTGGCCCGACAGCGGTACGAGCTTGGCGATGTTCACGCACTGGTCGCCCATGCGTTCGATGCAGCGGATGCAGTGCAGCAGCGCGGCCACGATCCGCAGGTCGGTGGCCACGGGGGACTGACGAGCCAGGAGCGAGAGGATCCCCTGGTGGACCTCCAGATAGCGCCCGTCGATTCGGTCGTCGTCAGCGACGACCATGGCGGCCAGCTCGACGTCCTGGTAGCTGACGGACTCCAGCGCCCGGTCCAACTGTCCGATCACGAGGTCCAGGCCGCCGAGGACCTGGCGCTCCAGTTCCCTGAGATCCTCGCGGAATTGGTGGCGCGTCTCCTGCATCGCAGATCAGCTCCTTTCAGCCGAACTTGCCGGTGACGTAGCGCTCGGTGCGTTCGTCGGACGGGTTGGTGAAGAGCTTGGTCGTCTCGGCGTGCTCCACCACTTCCCCGTCGAGCATGAACACCGTCGACTTCGCCACCCGCGCCGCCTGCTGCATGTTGTGGGTGACGATCACGATCGTGTAGCGGCTCTTGAGCTCGTCGATGAGCTCCTCCACCTTCAGCGTGGCGATCGGGTCAAGCGCCGACGCGGGCTCGTCCATGAGGATGACCTCGGGCTCCACCGCCACCGCGCGGGCGATGCAGAGGCGCTGCTGCTGACCGCCTGACAGGCCGATCCCTGGAGCGTTGAGGCGATTCTTGACCTCGCCCCACAGCCCGACCGCCCGCAGCGCTCGGTGCACCCGCTCGCGCAGGTTGTCGGACTTCGTGCCGGTGAGGCGCAGCCCCGCGGCGACGTTGTCGAAGATCGACATCGTCGGGAACGGGTTGGGCTTCTGGAAGACCATCCCGATCATGCGGCGCACCGAAGTCACGTCCACATCAGAGCCATAGACGTCGAGGTCGTCCAGCGTGACGCTGCCCTCCGAGCGCGCGCCGGGGATCTCCTCGTGCATCCGGTTGATGCACCGCACCATCGTGGACTTGCCACAGCCCGACGGGCCGATGATGGCGGTGACCTCGTTGGCGGGAAAGTCGATGTCGATGCCCCTGACTGCGTGCACCGACCCGTAATAGGCGTGGAGGTCTCTGACCTTCACCCCGTGCCCCGTGCGGCGCTCTCCCATCGCGGAGAGATCAGGGGCCGCCTCGACCCGCTCCGAGTCAGGAGGACTCGACATTTTCTCGGCTTCCTTACTGGTCGTTTCCGGTCCGGTCATGTTAGGCGGCTCCTTCGCGAGACGGCTCGCGCGACGAGGTTGAGGATGAGGACCAGGGCGACCAGGGTGAGCGCCGCGCCCCAGGCGCGAGCCACCACCACGTCACGCGGACTGGTGATGTCACCGAAGATCTGCATCGGCAGCGAGTTCATGATCCCGTTGAGATTGCCGCTGAGCCCGAACGCCACCGACACCGTGAACAGCAGGGGAGCGGTCTCCCCCATGCCGCGAGCCACCGACAGCAGCGAGCCCGTGACGAGGCCGGAGCTCGCCGTGGGGAGCACGACCTTCCAGATGATGCGCCAGCGCGGCGCGCCCAGGGCCAGGGCAGCCTCGCGGAGCGTGGAGGGGACGAGCAGGAGCACCACCTCGGACGAGCGGATGACGATCGGCAGCATCAGCAGCGCAAGCGCCAGCGCGCCCTTCCAGCCGGCGAACCCGCTGCCCCCGGCGTGGGAGATCACCAGGGAGATGTAGATGAAAAGGCCGAAGACGATCGATGGGACGCCGGTCATGACGTCGACGAAGTAGCGCACGAGGTTGGCGAACCACGAGTCCTTGCCGTACTCGGTGAGATACAGCGCGACGGCGATGCCGATCGGGACGGCGATCAGCGTCGCCAGAGCCACGATCTCCAACGTGCCGAGGATGGCGCTGCGGATTCCCCCGGGATTGCCGAAGAAGTTGCCGTTGGGGTCAGTGGTGAAGAACGACCAACTCCACGAGCTCAGGCCCTTGTAGAGCAGGTAATAGATGATCAGCACCAGCGGCACGAGGGCCAACCCGGTGCCGCCCATGAGCACGCCCCGCATGATCTTGTCGCGGCGTTTGCGCCCGGCGCTGGTCTCGGCCAGCAGCATGGATCCTCCGGTCGCGCTCATGACGCCGCCCCCAGTACCCCGATGGAAGAGATAGAGCCGCCATCATCTTCTGGCTCGGGCACTCGCAGTCCCCGCGTGCCGCGGCGCACGAACCAGCGGGCCAGGATGTTGACGAGCAGCGTCAGCACGAACAGCACCAGACCCGCGGCAAACAGAGCGGACGCGTGCAGCGGCTGGTTGGCCGCCTCGCCGAACTCGTTGGCGATCACGGCCGCCAGCGTGTACCCCTGGTCGAAGATGTGCTTGCCGATCGTCGGCGCGTTGCCGATCGTCAGCACCACCGCGATGGTCTCGCCGATGGCGCGTCCCAGGCCCAACATCGCCCCGCCGGTGATGCCTGGCCGGGCGTAGGGCAGGACCGTCATCCGGATCATCTCCCAGCGGGTGGCCCCCAGGGCCAGTGCCGCTTCCTTGTTCTCGGAAGGCACCGTGGCGAGCACCTCGCGGGCGATCGCGGAGACGATGGGCAGGATCATGATCGCCAGGATCAGCCCGGCGATGAAGTAGTTGCCCGGCGTGATCGAGTCGGCGCCCCCGCCGATAAAGGGAATGAACGAGAAGGTGTTGGCAACCCACTTCTCGGCCGGCTCGAGCTTGGGCCCGAGCACGAAGACGCCCCACAGGCCGTAGACCACCGACGGCACCGCCGCCAGCAGGTCCACGAGCATGCCCAGCGGCGCCCGCGCACGCCGAGGGCACAGCTCGGTCAGGTACAGGGCCGTGGCCACAGCCACGGGCACCCCGATGAGCAGAGCGATCGCCGAGGTGATGAGCGTCCCCACCACGAGCGGGGCACCGTGAAAGATGTTGCGACTGATGTCCCAGTCGTTGCCGAAGATGAAGCTCAGACCGAACGTGTTGAGAGCCTTCGTCGACTCGCCGATGAGGCGGACGAAGAAGTACCCGATGAGCATCAGGATCAGCACCGCGAGGGTGGTGAGACCCGCCTGCAGCACCTGATCGGGGAGCCGTGATGCCGGCGACCGCTGTAACGCGGAGCGGCCGCCGGTCACGGTGGTGGCACTTGCCTCCATGACGTCTGGGGGTGGGCGGGGTCCGTGTCCGCGATCCCTAGGAGATCGGCGAGCCGTTGCAGGTCATGGTGGCCAGCTGTGCGTTGTTCTTGGTCACCAGCGACGACGGCAGCGGCGCGTACGGGAGCTTGTCCGCGCCCGCGCCGAGCGTCTGCTGGCCGGCGCCGAAGGCGTAGGCCAAAAACGACTTCAGGCCCTTGGCGGTCGCCGCGCTCTCCTTGTCAGCCTTGCACGGGTCCTGGTAGGCAACCAGGAACGTCTGGGAGACGATCGGGTAGGCGTCCGACGCGGGCGAGTTGATCGTCGAGATGCCCAGGTCCGCCGGAACCTGGATCCCGTTGGCCGCCGCCGAGGTGTTCTGGATGGTGGGCAGCACGTAGGTCCCGCCGGAGTTCTTCACCGCGGCGTACGTGAACCCGTTCTCCAGCGCGTAGGCCTGCTCGACGTAGCCCACTGCGCCCTGGGTCTGCTTGACCGCGGCGGCGACGCCGGAGTTCTTGGCCGCGCCGGTGCCGACCGGCCACTTCACGTCCTTGTCGGTCCCGATCGACGACTTCCAGCTCGGGCTGACGTCCGACAGATACTGGGTGAAACCGGCCGTGGTGCCCGAGGAGTCGGAGCGGTGCACGACCGTGATCGACGTGCTGGGCAGACTCAGACTCGGGTTGAGCTTCTTGATCTCCGGGTCGTTCCAGGTCTTGATCTTGCCGCTGAAGATGTCGGCCAGAGTGGGCCCGTCGAGCTTGAGGCCGCTCTTGACGCCCGGGAGGTTGTAGGACACGGTGATCGCGCCGAAGGCGACCGGGTACTGGAGAACCGGGCCCTTCATCGCCTTCTTGTCCGCGGGCGCCAGCGACGGATCAGAGCCGGCGAAGTCGACCGTGGCCGTCTGGAGGTCGGCGATGCCTGTGCCCGACCCGACGCCGTTGTAGTTGATGGTGAGGCCCTTGCTCTTCAGGATGGAGCCCCACTGCTGGTAGATGGGCTGAGCCAGGGTGGAGCCGGCGCCGTTGAGCGTCGCCGGGCTCACCGCGGAGCTGCTCGAACCGCCTGACGCAGAGGTCCCCGTCGATCCTCCGCCTCCTCCGGCGCTAGCGGAGCTGCTACTTGAATTGCTGCTGCCGCAAGCGGCTATAGCGAGGGCGGCGGCCAGGGAGACCGCCACCCCGCCGAGACGAGTTGTACGCACTTGTCATCTCCTTGATTTTCAGTTCGAGTCGGGCAGAGTCTCGGGGCCGGGGCGCGCCATGGTGTTAATGACTTGTGAACCCGCGGTTATCACCTGTCGGCGATCCGCCGCGAGGCGATAGCCCAGACCGAAGTGGGTGTGGATGAATGACCACTCCGGCAACGCCGCCTCGAGCTTGACGCGGAGCTTGCGCACGTAGACGTCGACGGACCGATCGCGCACCCGCATCTCCCGTCCCCACACGAGGCGGAAGAGCTCTTCACGCGTCACGATCCGGTCAGCCCGACGCGCCAGCTCCGTGAGCAGTCGCAGCTCGCGGATCGAGAGCATCAGCGCCCGTCCCTCGGCTCGGGCCAGATGCTCGTCGGGAACGATCTGGAGCGGACCCACCTCCAGCACCTCCTGCCGTGCCTGAGCTGCCTGCGTCACACCTTCGCATGCTGCTGCGGCGGTCCGCTTCTCGCGTTATCAGGTCGTGACGAGGATGTGAATCAATTGTGAACGCCCGGGCACCCGCGCTCGCCCAGCATCCGCGCCGACCCGCCCGCCGACCCCCCAGCCGTACGCCGACCCGCCGCGAGCCGCGAGCCGCGGACGATCAGCCGGCCAGCGCCGAGTCGAGCTGTTCGCGATCGAGCCCGTCGTCGGCCCGGCCCGCAGTGAGCATGTGGTCGAGCTCCGCCTCGACACTGTTCTCCCGCTCGGGCGAGAAGCGATAGCCGACGCCGAAGTGCGTGTGGATGTAATTCCAGGACGGCGAGCCGGACCGGAGCTTCTGGCGCAGCTTGCGGACGAACACGTCGACCGACCGGTCCCCGTGAGCCATCGCGTAGCCCCACACCCGCTCGTAGATCTCCTCGCGCCGCAGGACCCGGTCAGAGCCGGTCAGCAGGTGCAGAATCTCGAACTCGCGAGCGGTGAGCTCGAGGCTGGCCTCGTTGACGTAGGCCTGATAGAGATCGGGGCGGATCGTGATCTCGCCGAACGTGGCGGCGGAGTCCAGCGCCGGCATCTCCGCGCGCCGATGGCGCCGGACCGCGGCCTCGATGACGCAGATGAGCTCCTCGGCGTGGCAGGGCTTGGTGATCCAGGCGTCGGCGCCCAGACGCAGGCCCCTGACGCGCTGAGCCACTGAGGATGGTCCGGTGCACACCACCACTGCCAGGCCGGGCAGCCGCGCGCAGATCTGCTCGAGGTACCCCCACCCCGTCGGGCCCAGGATGGCGAGATCCAGGACGAGTGCGTTGAGCCGCATGGCCACCAGGGCATCCGGGTTCAGCGGCGCGGACAAGGGCCGGTACTCGCATCCCAGGGCGTCCAGCCTCTTGGACAGGACCTGCATGAAGCCCGGATCGCGGTCGAGCACGGCCAGGCGGAGGCGGTTCTGGCCGCGCTGCGCGGGGGCGGTGGTCGAGTAGCCGGGCACCGTCTCGCTGCGCTCAGTCGACATGGGCGGCACTCTAACCCACCCCTCACCCACGCCGACCAGCACACGCGCCATGATCACAAGATCTTTACGTGCAAACAGCGACGAACCGCAGCGACCCCAGGAAAACTGGTCGCACCTGATTCGGGCGTGTGAAGCGCAGGTGAAGGTTTCAGCATCAGCGCCCACCGGCAAGCCCCTCGGTACGCTCTGGCACGTGCGGCAGTCCCGGTCCTGGCAGGTGAGCGTCGTGCGGGCTGCTCGCCCGCGCGTCAGCGCGCACGCGCTGATGGTGCTGATGGCAGTCCTGACCGCCGCCCTCGCGGTGGCCGGGTGCGGATCCTCGTCCTCGTCGAAGACCTCCGCCCAGCCGGCGGCGACCAACGGCACCACCTCGACGTCGGCAAGTCAGAGCACGAGCGCTCCGGCTCCCGCGGTGGCCGAGCTCGGCCCCGCCCAACATCCCACTGCCTCCCAGTTCCCGTCGTCGGGCGGCAAGAGCCTCAAGGACCTGGGCGCCCTGGCCAAGTCCAGCGTCCAGCTGGGTGCTGCCACCGGCACCTTCACCCCCGGGACCAACCGCTACGCCTTTGCGCTGACCACCGGCTCGGGCACGTTCGTCTACGCGCCGACGGTGCTGTACATCGCCTCCAGCCCCGGGGCTCCGGCCAAGGGCCCGTTCCTGGCCCCCGCGGACCCGATGAGCGTGCTGCCCCAGAACCGCAGCAAGCAGAACTCCGGCCCCGGCGGGATCCAGGCCATCTACGCCGCCAACCTGCCCGTGCCCAAGGCGGGCACCTACTTCGTGCTCTCGCTGACCAAGGGGCCCAGCGGGCTTATCGGGGCCACCGGCGAGCTCGCCGCCGCGGCCTCATCGCAGATCCCCGGCGTAGGCCAGCGCCCGCCCGACATCGCCACCGACACCGCGGCCACCGTGCACGGCGATCAGGCGCTGCTGACCACGCGTCTCCCGCCCGAGCACATGGCCGCCGAGTCGTTGGACCAGGTGCTGGGCAAGAAGCCAATCGCGCTGCTGTTCTCCACACCGCAGCTGTGCATCTCGCGCGTGTGCGGGCCGGTCACCGACGTCGCCGTCCAGCTGCAGCAGAAGTTCGGCACCAAGGTGGACTTCATCCACCAGGAGGTCTACGTCGACAACCAGCCCTCCAAGGGCCTGCGCCCCCAGCTCAAGGCGTTTCACCTGCGCACCGAGCCGTGGCTGTTCGCCATCAACA
>DASXDW010000239.1:0-36898 GCA_036490435.1 Solirubrobacteraceae bacterium | reverse complement strand
TCGGCCGGCAGCTGCGCACCGCGCCCCCACCCCTGTCCACTCTCGAACCGCACCTCTGACGCTCGGGTTTCTGACCGGTCCCCCCGGGGAACGCTGACGTCTATCCAGAGGCTGAGAGAGAGAGCGGGTGGACTGATGGGCCGACGTGGAATCGCAACCCTTGTCTCAATGCTGTGTGTCGCGGTGTGCGCCGCAGCGCCGGCCGCTGCATCCGCCCACCGCGGCCACCGCGGCCACCACGACCGCCACGCCGCCGCGGGGGCGGTCACCCCGGTCGCCACCGGCAGCGGAGGCGCCGTCGCCTCCATGGACGTCGGGGCCAGCCAAGCCGGCATCGATGTCCTCAAGCGCGGGGGCAACGCGGTCGACGCTGCCGTGGCCACCGCAAGCGCTCTGGGTGTCACCGTGCCGTGGGTCGCCGGCCCCGGCGGCGGCGGCTTCATGGTCATCTACAACGCGCGCACCCACACGGTGACGACGGTCGACGGCCGCGAAACCTGCCCCGCGGCGTGCACGAGCACGATGTTCCTCGACCCCAAGACGGGACAGCCGCAGGACTACACGACGGCTTCCGACCAACCCCTGGCCACCGGCGTTCCGTCGAACGTCGCGACCTGGGCGAGCGCCCAGCGCAACTTCGGCCGCCTCTCGTTCAGCGACGATCTGCAGCCGGCCATTCAGGTGGCGCGCCGCGGCTTCAAGGTCAACTTCGACTTCAACCAGCTCGAGCAGTCCAGCCTGTCAACGCTGCAGGCCTACCCGGCAAGCCGCTCGCTGCTGCTCACCCCGTCCGGTGACCCACTGCCGGTCGGTACGCTGCTGCGCAACCCGGATCTGGCGCGCACCTACGAGCTGCTCGCGCGCCGTGGCCCCTCGGCGCTGTACAACGGGCCGATCGGCCAGGCCATCGTCCAGGCCGATGACCACCCCGTCCTGACCCCGGGCCAGAACGTGGTCACCGAGCCGGGCATCATGGCGACGGGAGACCTCCGCTCCTACCGCACGCGGATCCTCGCGCCGACCAAGATCAACTACCGCGGGCTGGACGTCTACGGGATGGCCCCGCCGTCCAGCGGCGGCTCAACCGAGGGCGAGATCCTCAACATCCTCAACGGCTTGCCGCTCAGCTCCGAGCCTCGCGCCCAGGCGCTGTTCCAGTACATCGAGGCCTCGCGGCTGGCCTACGCCGACCGCAACGCCTACGTCGGAGATCCCAACTTCGTCAACGTCCCCCTGTCGGGGCTGCTCGATCCCGCGTTCGCCGCCGAGCGTCGCTGCCTCATCGGCAACACCGCCGCCACCTCCCCGGTGGCCGCCGGGTCGCCCTTCGCCCCGTTCTCCGCTTGTGGCGGGAGCAACGCATCGTCGTCGTCGGCATCCTCGGCGTCGCCGGAGGCCCATCACACCAACAACCTCGTCACCGAGGACAAGTGGGGCGACGTGGTGGCCTACACCAACACGATCAACTTCTTCGGCGGCAGCGGCCAGGTCGTCCCGGGCTACGGCTTCCTGCTCAACAACGAGCTCACCGACTTCGACTTCGCCCCGGCCTCGCCGGGCGCGACCGACCCGAACCTCCCGGCCGGCGGCAAGGAGCCGCGCTCGAGCATGGGCCCGGTCATCGCGCTGCACGACGGGCAGCCCCAGTTCGCGATCGGCGCCGCGGGCGGCTCCACCATCATTGAGACCGTCGTCCAGACGCTCATCAACCACGTTGACTTCGGCATGAGCCTGTCCGACGCCCTGGCGGCGCCGCGCGTGGCCCAGACCAACTCGTCGTCGAACACGTCCGAGGCTGAGCCCGACTTCTTCAACAGCCAACTGGCCCAGCAGCTCACCAGCCAGTACGGCGAGAAGTTCAGCCTGGCCACCGGGCCGATCCTGCCGCTCGACAACTATCCGGGTGACGCCACCGCCCTGCAGATGCTCGGCCACGGGCAGGCAGAGGCGATCGCCGAGCCCGTTCGCCTGGGTGGGGGCAGCGCCCTGGCTATTGGGCGCTCTTGGAGTCCCCGTCAATCGGGAGCATCTGGCCGGAGATCGACCGCCCGTGCGGGCCAGCCAGGAACACCGCAAGTGCGGCCACGTCGTCGGCCTCGGTGAAACGCCGGATCGACTGATTGTCGAGCGCGAGCTCGGTCTCCTGCTCCGGGGTGCGTCCTGATCGCTCTGCGCGACGGCGCAGGACCTGGCGCACGCGCTCGCCCTCGACGCCGCCGGGGTGGATCGAGTTCGCGGTGATGCCGAACGGGCCGAGTTCCAGGGAGAGGGTCTTCGTGAAGCCGACCAGCCCCCACTTCGTCGTCGCGTAGGCGACGCGGTTGGGGTACCCGAAGCGGCCGGCCAGGGAGCTCATGACGATGATCGAGCCGGCCCGCGATTCCTTGAGGAGCGGGATGGCGCGGCGGGTCACGTCGAACGTGCCGCTGAGATTGACGGCGATGACCGCATCCCACTGCTCGCGGTCGTACGCGTCCACCGGAGCTGTCGGCCCGGCGATTCCGGCGTTGTTGACCAGCACATCGAGGCCCCCGAGCTCGCGGGAGAGATCCGTAAAGAGCGTGGCGACGGCGGCCGTGTCCGTGATGTCACAGACGGTCCCGGTGACCGATGGCGCGGCGGAGGTGGTGACCGCCACGAGCGCGTCGCCGTCGGGGTCTGCGATGTGCACCCGGGCGCCCGTCGCGACAAAGGCGCGGGTGATGGCCAGACCGATCCCGCCGGCACCACCCGTGACGAGCACCCTTTGGGACACGGCTGCCACGGGCCGCCTTACTTCTTGGCGCTGAACGGGATGTCACACCCGTTGATCACGACGTTGCCCTCGTTCTCACCGGCGCTGCCCAGGACGGCGAAGATGATGTCGAGCCGGCCGCTGAGCGTCTTGCTGCCCTCCTTGATCTTCACGCGCTGGGGCACGACGCCGCTGATCTCGTTCGGGTTCTTCCGGTTCGGATCGTTGAAGCCCACGATCCAGTTCGAGACGCCGGCGGCGGTGGCGAGCCGGAGCTTCTGCTGGCCGACCACGCGGAGCTTACCCAGATCGCAGTTGGCCCCGGAGATGTGAAAGCCCGACACCGCTTTGCGGGCGTGGTTGACGGTGAACCCTCCGCCGCCATCCACCTTCCAACCCCCGGCCTTGGGCCGCGCGACCGTCGCGACCGCGAGCGCGATCGCCGGCAGCGTCATCATCGCGACGATCACCACCACCCCGGTTAGGCGGATGCGCTTCATGCGGGGCAACCCTATACACGGCGCCAGTCGCGACGGGAGAAAGCTTCGCGGGCGATCCGGGAGATGTCCGTTTCGTCCAAGACGCGGATCGCCAACGATGAGCGTCAGCCCATCCACCGCGGTATGCCCGGGCTACGTCCGCACGCCCCTGGTGGAGGGCCAGATCCCCGACGAGGCCCGCGCGCACGATAGCTCGCGGAGGTGCGGTTGGGTGTCCGTGCGAGGCTCGGCAGGGTATCGGCGCACGTCAACGGCGGGCCATCGAGCGGCAGGGCGGGGTGGCCTCCGCGCTGATCGCGCCCCTCGGCGCGGGTTGTGGGAGATTTGGGGCCTGTGACGACCTTTATCTCCCACAACTCCCTGCAAACGGAGGGAATCTCACCGGCCCGGCCGGCACACCTACTCCTTCCCCAGCAGGCAATTGACGTGCGCCGATACCCTGCCAAACGCCTCACGGACGCACCGCGCGAGCGCATCGCCGTGTCTCTCCACGATCGCCGTTGTGTCCGGCGATCCCACGAGCGCCGGTGGACTACCGCGAGCGGCGTCCTGCGTCATACCGGCGCCGGTCGCGCTTGGTCGGGCGCCCGCCGAGGTCAAGTGGGCCGGCGAGTCGGCGCAGCTCCCGCTGGCGGTCGCGCTCGGCGAGGCTCTCCGCGGTCTCCTCGTAGAGCGGTGCGGCCTCGGCAGCCGACACCCGGCGCTCGGCCGCGCCGCGCACAATCACCGTCCGCCGTAGCGGGCCGACGGTGATCTCGAGCTCGTCGCCGGGCTCCACCTCACGGCTGGGCTTGGCCGCCACTCCGTTGACGTGCACTCGTCCGCCCTTGACCGCCTCCGCCGCCAGCCCACGCGTCTTGAACAGGCGCGCGGTCCACAACCACCGGTCGATGCGCATCAGGAGACCATCCCGAGGCCCCGCTTCATCGCCGAGACGATACCGGCGTGGTCACGGCTCGGGTATCGTTGTCAGTTCGGATGCGAGCCCGCTCGCGGGGAGTTACCGCGGCGACGAGGTAGGGGTACACCGGGGGTCTCGATGTCAACAGATGGTGCAGCACAGCTGCTCTCAGGCTTGGCTCTCGCGGGCCTCGTGTTGTTCTTGGCCATCGTTGGGCGAAAAGATCTTGTCGCCCAGGCCAACGGGTCCTACGAGATCCCCAACACGAGCCCGGGGGCTCCGGACAATGCGAAGGTCACCGTGTCGGTCACGTCCGGCACCGTGATCCCCAGAAGTCACGCCACCGCAGCCACCGCGGCGAACATCCAGTCCAAGCCCGTCCGGCGCAGCGCGCTCGGGGCGATCATCTCGGGCACGGACCACCGGATCTCGACGTCTAAGACGGTCGCGTTCGCGTGGACGCTGGCCATCGTGTTCGGACTGCTCTCGCTCATCGTCGCGATCTGGCTGGGCGACAGCACGCCCTGGAATCTGCAGGTGAGCCGTGGATTGCAGGACGAGTACCTGCTCCTGCTGGCCGGTCCCTACGCCGCGGCCGTCCTCGCCAAGTACGCGACGACGCAGCAGCAGGACTCCAAGACGGCCGGCCCCGTCGGCGGCGCCGCGCCGTCCCAGCTCGTCACCAATGACAGCGGGGACACGGACCTGGGGGACTTCCAGTACGTGCTCTTCAACGTGGTCGGTCTGGTGTTCTTCTTCGGGAAGTTCATCGGCCATCTCTCCGAGGCGCTTCCGTTCCTGCCGTCGGTCCTCACCGGGTTGATGCTGACCTCCGCGGGCGGATACTCGGCCAAGAAGCTGCTTGCGCAGGCAGCCCCCTCGCTCATCTCGGTGGTTCCCAGCTCAGCAGCACCGAGCGCGTCGGTGCAGATCTTCGGTGGGAACCTCGAGGTGCCGGCGACAGCGGCACCGGGCGGGCAGGATGTGAACCCGACCGTATTGATTGGGACCAAGACGGCGGTCGTCACCGCCCACGACCTCGTCCTCGGCAACGACCGGCTCACCGTCACGGTCCCCGCCAACGCCGCGCCCGGCTCCGCGCCCATCAGCGTCGTGCGTGCCGACGGCGTTCAGGCCAAGGACGCCCGCGGCGTCGCGGTCATCCCGTTCGAGGTCCTCGCGGCAAATCCCTAGGCGGACCGAGCCGAATCCCACAGCCGCGCCATGTCGCGCGCCGACGCTTCCTCACGGTCGAGCGCCGCCACGTAGGCGAGATACGCGAACTCCCGCCCGTCCCTGGAGGCGTGAAACCAGTCACGCAGCGCCATCTGACACTCGGACTCCGCTGTGAACCAGGCGCAGTAAGCGTCGTCGATCACAGCAACCGTGATCGTCGCAACATCAGCTTCGGTCTCGTCGAACATTGCTTCCTCCTCCGGCTCGTCGCACATCAGGGTTGGCACTCCGCGCAAGGCAGCGACGCTCAGCGCTGCCCCGGCCGGATGACCGGAAGCGCCTGGACGGCTTTCTGCGCTCGCCCGCGTCGGCGCCTGCGCTTCGCCCTCTGCGTCGGCTCCGGACGTGGCGAGGCGTCGCTGCGGAGGTCGGCGCTCCGCTCCTCGGCCATCGCTTTCAAAAGGTGTGAATTGACCATGGTCATCTGCGGCTCCTGACTGGGTCGGTGACGGACAGTCAGGATCCGGGAGGCCGGTCACCGCCCGGTCACCGTCCGGTCACCGGAGTCCCGAGTCAGATCGCCGCGCGCACCAGGTCGGGGAGGCCGGCGATCCGCTCGTCGTCGCGCTGGTAGTAGGTCCACGCCCCTCGGCGCTGGCTGGTCACCAGACCGGCGCGCTGGAGGGTCTTCATGAACTGGGACGCGGTCGACTGCGAGACACCCGCCTTCTCCTGGATCTGCTTGACGCACACCCCGACCTCATCGATCGGGTCAGGCTGGGGCTCGAAATGATCGGTCGGGTCCCGTAGCCATCCCATGATCTGCAGGCGCGTCGGGTTGGCCAGGGCCTTGAAGATCTCGAGCAGTTGCGCGTCGTCGGTGGTCGCCATCCACTCAATGATATCGGAACATCGGGTTTTCCCGATGTAATGCTACCCTCGTGACAGGGCATCGGTAAAACGCGATATCACGATGGAGGGTTCGGATATGACCGAGAACGTGGCACTGGTCGTCGGGGCGCGCGGGGTGATCGGCGGCGATCTGGTCGAGCACCTGCTGTCCCTCAGCGGTTGGGAGGTGATCGGGCTCTCGCGGCGGGGTGGTAGCGACCGCGCCGGGCTGCGCCACGTGAGTGTCGATCTGCTCGACGCCGCGGACACGCGCGCGAAGCTCGAGGGCCTGAGCGAGGTCACGCATGTGTTCTACGCCGCCTACCAGGACCGCCCGACGTTCGCCGAGCTCGTCGCTCCCAACCAGGCGATGCTCGTCAATGTCATCGATGCCATCGAGCCGGCCGCCCGCGACCTGCGCCACGTGAGCCTGATGCAGGGCTACAAGGTCTACGGTGCCCACCTCGGACCGTTCAAGACCCCGGCGCGCGAGGACGATCCGCCGCACATGGGCCCTGAGTTCAACGTCGAGCAGCAGGCGTTCCTCGAAGCGCGCCAGCAGAACGCGACCTGGACATGGTCGGCGCTCCGGCCCGCGGTGGTGTGCGGCGTCGCGCTGGGGATCCCGATGAACCTCATCATGGTCGTAGCGGTCTACGCCACGATCTCCAAGCATCTCGGGATCCCCTTCCGGTTCCCCGGCAAGCCGGGCGCCTACGACTCTCTGATCGAGATGACCGACGCGGGACTGCTCTCACGAGCGACCGTATGGGCCGCGACCGACCCGCGCGCCGCCAATCAGGCGTTCAACATCAACAACGGGGACCTGTTTCGTTGGAGCGAGATGTGGCCCAAGCTCGCCGACTATTTCGGGCTCGAGCTCGCCCCGCCGCTCCCCCTCTCGCTGCACACGACGATGACCGACAAGACCGAGGTCTGGAACGAGATCGTCGCCCGCCACCAGCTCGCGCCAACCCCCTACGAGCAGGTGTCGTCATGGGCGTTCGGCGACGCCGTGTTCTCGTGGGATTACGACCTCATCGCCGACGGAAGCAAGGCCCGGCGGCTCGGCTTCCACGATCACGTCAAGACCGACGACATGTTCTTTGACCTCTTCGACGAGCTCCGCAGACGCAAGCTGATCCCTTCGCACTGACCCGAGGGTGTCACGGCCGGCGCCTCGCACGGTGTCTAAGTGGTGACGGCACCACGACGACACTCAAAGTAAGGAAGGGTGATCCATGAGCCTGCAGATGGCCCAGGCCAAACTCAAGACCGACCGCGTCTCCGACGTCACCACGTCAGCGCAGAAGCTGTTCGCGGCGCTCGACACCGCGCAGCCTGAAGGCGTTCGCTACGCGTGGGTTCTGCTCGGCGACGGCGAGACCTTCGCCGCGGTGGTGCAGGTCGACGACGGCGTGGAAAACCCCATCCCCAGCCTCCCCGAGTTCCAACAGCTCCAGGAGGAGGTGGGCGGGGCGCTTGCCGATGCGGCCGACGTGCAGACGCTGACGGTCATCGGCTCCTACCGCCTGTTCTGAGCGCTCAGGCGACGGGGTCGCAGACCGACGGTCCTCGGGCGGTCAGACACCGCCCGAGGACCGCAGCCGCACGCGGAGGCCGTGTCAGTCGATCTCGACGTCGAAGTCCCAGGACACGACCGGCTTGGCACCCAGAGGCGCCCAGCGCAGCTGACCATTGCCGGTCGGGAGCACCGCGCTCAACGTCAGGGTCACCGGCCGGCCGGCGACGACCCGCCTCGGCAGGCGGCCGCCGCCGCGGAGGGTCACCCGGGCCCCGTTGCGCTCGCCGTGCTCGCCGAGGAAGGCGAAGTCATGCGATGACAACGGGATGCTTCCGTGCACCGCGGCGAGAGTGAACGTGAACCGAGCCGGGCTGGTCGGCGGAATCGGCTGCTGGCCCTCCTCGGGCACCGCGGGCCCTACTGCCGTCACCATCGCCCGGCCGCCGGGCAGACGCACCGCCACAGTGTCACCTTCGATAGCCAGCCGCCTCCTGCTCGGCGTGGCGGTGACGACCCGGTCGCCGGCCGGGACGGTCGTCCTGGGGAGCCAACTGGCGACCGCGTGACCGCCACTGTGATGCGACAGCCCCTTGGGGTTGGTGAAGACGTCGCTGCCGAACGGGGCCAAGCCGCGCTGAGCGGCGTAGCCGATGTGCCCGTCGCCGTCCAGGCCCCGCGAGTGGGCGGAGACGGAGAACAGGTCCTCCATCGTGCGCAGCCAGCTGTAGTGGTTGTAGAACCGCTTACTGACTGAGCCGGGCTTGATGAAGGGCGAGATCAGCACGCTGCCCGTGTCGCCGCCCCCGGTGGTCGGATCCTTCGCGTCGAACAGCGGATCGGTCTGCGGCGACTCGGCCCCCAGCGTGATGCCGCTGACGGGCCCGGTCGTGGTGATCGCAGTGCCGGAGCCATCGACGAGCTGGAAGGAGCCCTTGACGGCGAAGCCGCCATCCTGATTGGCCATGGTGGCGGTCACCGGTGTGTCGGTCACCTTCCCAACGTGCGCTCCGGCCGGAATCCCGATGCCGGTGACGGTGCGTCCCGGATCGGTGGCCACGGCCGCGTTGTCATCGATCGTGGAACTGGCCGCGGCGGCGGTGGCGCCAGCGTCGGTGCGTGCACCGGGAACGCTGTCGCCGCCACCCAGCAGGCACGTTCCGGCCGGCTGCTTGGGCGTGGTCTGGGCGACGCAGTTGCTCGGGCGGTCGATGAACGAGTTGTAACCGGGGCCCGGGAACAACTGATTGCCCTGACTGTCGGTCGCCAGGGGCGTGTTGGGCCCGGTCGGCTCCGAATGGACGGTGTGGCCGAACAACGTCTCGCCCGCGGAATCGTCCTCAATCGACGTGTGGGCATTGGGCGCCACAAGCGTTGAGTTGGCGAAGCTGTTCCCGGTGTAGGTGAACGGGGGGAACGCCTCATCGAAGGTGATGTCGATGAGGCCGCCGTCCTTGAACGCCTGCGAGGCTTCGATCTCGGGGACCACGTGCGCCAGGAACAGGTCGGCCGCATACAGCCCGCCGGTGAAGTTGACCGGCGCCCGCGGCGTGGTGGGGTTGGCAAATCCGCCGGACAGATTGTTGCCATGGCACACCGCGTCATGAGCGTCGCTGCAGTTGTTGGGCGTGATCCAGCTGAACGAGGGCGTGGTCGACTCGCGCTTGAGGTCGTGGGCCAGTCCGCCGCTCTTGCTGAAGACATTGGTGATGTGCTTGGCGTTGCAGTCACCCGACTGCAGGACCGACTCGAACCACACGAACGGGAAGTGCTTGGGGACGTATTGGTCGGTCGCGTCGGCGCTGCCGGGACTGGGGTCCGTGGTCGAGCCGGCCGAGCCTGGCTGGGCGAAGGGCGCCCCGCAGACGTTCGTGCCGGCGCTGTGGGGCGCGGTGCCCGACGGATCGGGGTTGCCCAGGTCCTGGGCGTAGCCCTTCCAGCTCACGTGTGCCTGGTCCAGTTGGTTGAACAGCGTGGGCACCGACTTCGGGTAGACGCAGCCGTTGGCGCCGGGAGCCGCGTTGGGCCCGGCGGCCGAGGTCATCTGGCCGAAGTTGGGGTTGGTACGCAGCGACCCCGTGCGATCCACCTGTCCGGCGAAGTGGTTGTAGAAGGGGCAGTCGTCCTGCGTGTCGGACTCAGTCGCCTGACCGCTGGCCAGCGAGATGTAGTTGTCCTGGCTGAAATGGCCGGTCCCGTAGTAGTTCTTGAGCAGCACCCCCTGACGCGGCAGGGTCTGCCACAGGTAGGTGTTGTGGTTGAGACCCGTGAAGCTGGCGTCGTAGGACTTGTTCTCCAGGATGATCAGCCACACGTGCTTGATCTTCCCGGGGGCGACGCCGAGCCCATCCTGGGTGGCGGGCTTGTGCTTGGCGGCGGGGACCGCAGCGGCCGGCATCGGTGCTGCAGTGGCGCCCGAAGGTCCCTGAGCGGATGAGCCCGCCAAGCCGAGCACGACAGACACCAGCGCGGCAATTGCGACGCATGCCGCGGCAATCCTGGCCAACCTCATACGAACCTCCCCGCCTTCGGACACCGGACCCGGCATGGTCTATCACTTCACAAGTCGTTCACACAAGCCCCTCGGTCCGTTTACATGGCCCAGCGCGGGCTTAGCGGTAGACCGGCTCTCGCCGCCCACATGAGCAAGTTAGGGTGCCCTAATATCCTCGGACGCCTCATCCTTTCGTAGCCTCAAGGAGTCGCATGGCAGAACGCCGCGTCCTATCCACCATCGTCACCGACACCGCCTGGCTGACTCCGGGCATGGTCCGCATCGTCGTCGGCGGCCCTGACCTCGACGGTTTTGGGGCCGGGGAGTTCACCGACCACTACGTCAAATGCCGCTTCGGGGACAAGACCCGTTCCTACACGGTGCGCGCCTGGGATCCGGACCAGTGCCTGCTCACGCTCGACTTCGTCGTCCACGGCGATCGTGGCCTCGCCGGCCCGTGGGCGGCCCAGGCCAAACCCGGCGACACGCTGGAGATGGCGGGCCCTGGGGGCGCCTACACGCCCCCACCCGATGCTGACTGGCATCTGCTGGCCGGCGACGACGCCGCGCTCCCGGCGATCGCCGTGTCGCTGGCCAGGATCCCAGCCGGCGTGCCGGCGTTCGTGGTCGTCGAGGTCGACGGACCGGAGCATCGCCAGGCTCTCGAGTCTCCGGGGGACCTGACGGTGGTCTGGCTTGACCGGCGTTCCGGGCCGGGCGAGGACCCCTCGCTCCAGCTCGACGCGGTCAAGGCGCTGAAGCTGCCCGACGGCCGCGGCCACGCATTCGTGCACGGCGAGGCGACGACCGTCCGTCTTCTCCGTCGCCACCTGCTGCTGGACCGCGGCCTGCCGACCGACCGCCTGTCGGCCAGCGGCTACTGGAAGCTGCGTCGTACCGACGAGGAATGGCGCGCCGAGAAGCGCGAGTGGATGGCCCTCGCCGAAGCCGACGTCGCAGAAGGCACCACCGCCTCATAGCCCCGCGACCGGTGATCTGAGCTGGGCTGCCGCGCCATGACTCGTCGGTAGAGTGTCCGGCCGCCCGTGCGCCAGGAAGCCCGCCGAACGTGACTTCAGATGAGACCTACGCGTACGTCGCCCCGCTACCGCTGACAATCGAGCGCTGTGAGCTGCGGCCCATCGTGCGCGATACGACGAGCGGGTTCACCAAGATCTCGATCGTCGTGCGGCTCAGCGGCGGGGACCATGTCGGTGAGGGCGAGGACATCACGTGGGATCAGATCGACCAGATCGAGCTGCTTCGCGGCGGCGGTGACCTCAGCTGGCTGCACGGAACGCGCACGTTCGACGAGCTCTCGCGGCTGCTCGCGCTGGCCAACCTCTTCCCGGTCTCACCGATCCGCCAGAGCGCGCAGTTCTACAGGCGGTGGGCATTCGAAAGCGCAGCGCTCGACCTTGCCCTGCGCCAGAACGGCGTCTCGCTCCAGGACGCCGTCGGTCATCGAGCGCAGCCCGTCAACTTCGTCGCCTCGATCAGGGTTGGCGATCCGCCGGACCTCTCCATCCTCCGCGCGTTGCTGGACGAGAACCCGCAGCTGCGCTTCAAGCTGGACCCGACGCTGAGCTGGGACGACGCTGTCGTGGGCGAGCTCGCGCACCTGGACTGCGTCGACATCGTCGACCTCAAAGGGTTCTACCGCAACCTCACCGTGGCGATGGAGCCGGAGGCACGCCTGTACCAGCGGGTCATCGAGGGCCTGCCCGAGGCATGGATTGAAGATCCGGCGTTCGAGCCTGGCAATGAGCGACTGCTCGAGCGCCATCGCGATCGGATCACCTGGGACGAGCCGATCCACTCGGTCGCTGACATCGAGGCGCTGCCATGGCGACCGCGCATGCTCAACGTCAAGCCCGCCCGCTTCGGCAGCGCGCGCGCACTCCTGGACACCTACGACTACTGCGCGGAGCACGGCATCGCCATCTACGGGGGCGGGATGTTCGAGCAGGGCCCGGGCCGCGGGCAGCTGCAGTACCTCGCCTCGTTGTTCCACCCAGACGCACCCAACGACATCGCGCCGGCGGAATACAACTTCCAGACTGCCTTCGCCGGCCGGCCACGAGCACCGCTTGCGCCCGAGCCCCACCCCACCGGCTTCCGGTGGGGCTCCTACGACGGACGCCGCACCATACGTGAGGCCGTGCCCGACGTATCGGTTTAGGATCTGTCCATCGTGGGATCCGAGCGGGCGCTACTGCTGATCGCCGACATCGGCGGCTACACCGAGTACATGCGGACGCACCGGATGAGCCTCGCCCACGCCGAGGTCAACACCGCCCGGTTGCTCGAGGCGGTGATCGACGCGGCCGGTGAGTTCGAGTTGATCGAGATCGAGGGCGATGCGGCGTTCCTCTCCCGGCCGGCCGACACCCTCGACGCCCAAGCGACCGCCGCCGCCCTGACCCAGAGCGTCGGCGGCATGCACCGTGCGTTTCATCGCGAGCGCCAGTACGTCGCCACCAACCTGTGTCCGTGCGACGCCTGCGAGCAGGCGAATAACCTCAAGCTCAAGTTCGTCGCGCACGTCGGTGATGTGGCGACCCAGACGATCAGAGACCGCCGCAAGCTCGTTGGCATTGACGTCATCCTGGTCCACCGTCTCCTGAAGAACTCCGTGCAGGTCCCGGAGTACCTCCTCTTCTCCGAGGAGCTCTACCGAAACGGCGGTGACACGTTCGATCCGGTGGCGCAGGATGAGCAGGAGCTCGAGGGGATCGGTCCCGTCCTGACCTACTACGCGGACATCGCCAATGTCGGGGGTCCTGTGCCCGCGATCCCCGATCCCGGCTGGGTCGAGCGGCTCGGTCGCACCATCGACGTCGCCGGCCGCGGACTGCCCTACATGCTAGGTCTCCGGCGCCCACGGCGCATCGCCTCCGAGCCCTGAATCGTCACGCCGATGGGCGTCGGCCTGAAGCCGGCTCGTCACGAGGTGGTCGCCCGCGGCCGCCGCAGCGGGGTACCCCGTCACCGCCGTCAGGTACGCCCGCCGGCGCAGGCGGCTGACCCCGAGGCGCTCATCGGCCGGCGCCCGCACGGTGGCGGTCCGTGGTCGGTCCTGCAGCAGGGCGATTTCGCCGAAGCACTCCCCGGGTCCGAGGGTCGTCACCACGCGCCCCCCGAGGAGGACCTCGGCCCGACCCGACCTCACGATGTAGAAGTGCTCACCGCGGTCACCCTCCCGGAACGCCGTTTGCCCGGGCTCGAGCTCGCCGTGCTCGAGCGCACCTGCCAGTTGCTCGATCGTCGCGAGCGGGAGCACGCTGAGCATGTGGATCGAGCGCAGCGTCGCCACATCCGCGTCGCGCACGCGTAGGCGGGCGTCCATGGTGCGTAGCCGCGGTCGGGCGGCGATCACCGCCAGTGGTGCCAGCAACCCGATCACCACGAGGGCGGGACGGAGGCCGATCAGGTCAATCACCAGTGGCGCAGCCAGGCTCCCGGCGGCGACCCCGAGGGTGAGGATCGCCTCGAAGCCGGCGAACATGCGGGCGAGGACGGTCTCGTCGACCAGCCGGGCAAGCAGCGTGAAACCCCCGACGTCGATCAGAGCGTTGCCGATGCCAACGACGCCCAGCAGCAGGATCGCGGGCACTGGCCCACCGACGACGGCGAGGAGGACGAGCGGCGCCCCGAACAGCGCGATGCCGACGCCGAACCAGGAAGCGAGCCGGCCGCGGCCCACCAGACCGAACGCCAGCAGTGAACCGAGCATCCCGCCGGCGCCGACGGCCGCGGTCAGGACACCCACGCCCGCATTCCCCGTGCCCAAAAGGTCGATGGCGACCACCACCGTGAAGACCGTCAGACAGCCACGCGTGAACGTCTGCACGACGCCGAGCGACGTGACCAGCGCCAACGTGCGATCCCGCGCGATGACGGTGAACCCCCGCAGCAGCTCGCGTCCGCCCCCCGTCTCAGCCTCGGAGCGCGGCGGGGGGTCGTAGGAGAGGCCGACGACCACCAGGCCCCCGAGCAGGGATGCAGCGGCGCACGCCTCGAACACGGCCGCCGGTCCGCTCACCGCGAGCAGGACGGCCGCGGCCGCGGGACCGCCGAGCGTGGCCGATGAGTCGAGCAGGCCGCGCACCGCGTTGGCGCGCGTGAGCTGCTCTGGCGACCTGCACAGCGCGGGCAACAGCGCCGAGTGGGCCGGCCGGTAGAGCACTTGCGCGACCGTCGCGAGGACGGCCAAGCCGTAGATCAGGGTGGTCGGGCCGCCATCAGCAGTCACCGCCGCGACCCCGCCCAGCGCGGCAGCCCGTATCAGTCCGACACAGGTCAGGACCCGCTCACGGCGCACCCGGTCGGCGACAGTCGCCAGCCACGGCGCCAGCAGACCCGCGACGGCCATGCGGGCGGCGGTGACGATGCCGACGGCGGTGGCGCCTCCGTCGCGGAACGCCACCACGGCGAGCCCGACGGTGAAGGCGCCCTCACTCGCCCACATCGCAGCGAAGGAGATCTGCGCGCGGCGGATTGCCCCGCTCGGCGCGACCGTGTCATGCCCGCGACGCCGCCACACGACGCGACTATCTCACGCCAACACGACACGTTGCGACCGCTGAGCATTGAGGCGGACCTGCTAATTTCGACACCGCGGTCGACGTCGTCGGCCGCGAGGCAGCTTTCTTGGGTCCCGCTCAAATGCGGTTCGGGGTAGCCAGAGCCTCCCGAACCATTCGCGGCCATCTCTGCCGCTAAGGAGCAGGACACATGTCCAATAAGTCGTTCGCTGAGCTTGGCGTTTCGCGCGCCGTCGTCAGCTCTCTCGCCCAACAGGGCTTCACCCAGCCGTTCGAGATCCAGCGTCGCGTCATCGCCGACGCTCTCGCCGGCCGGGATATGCTCGCAAAGTCACCGACCGGCTCGGGTAAGACCCTTGCCTTCGGGATCCCGCTCGTGGAGCGGATCGCGGCCGAGGACCGCCGCCCGTCTGGGCTGGTGCTCGCCCCCACGCGCGAGCTCGCTACGCAGATCGTCGATGACATCCGCGCGATCGCGCATTCCCGCGCCCTGCGGGTGACGGCCGTGTACGGCGGCGTGGGCCTCGTCAAGCAGGCCCGCGAGGCTGCCCATTCCCACCTGCTCGTCGCGACTCCCGGGCGGCTCGAGGATCTGCTGGCACGCGGAGCGTTCACGCTTGACGCCATCCAGATGCTGGTACTCGACGAGGCCGATCGCATGCTGGACATGGGCTTTCGTCCTGCCGTTGACCGGATCGTCTCGGCCTGTCCCGACACGCGGCAGACTCTCTTCTTCTCCGCGACGCTCGACGGCGAGGCGGGACGTCTGGCCCGCAAGTTCACCCGGGAGCCGGTGGTCCACGAACAGGGCCCCACGGAGCGACGCGCCAGCGAGGACGTCGAGCATCGGTTCGTGCGCGTCGAGCATGAGCATCGGCTGGAGGCTCTGGTCGACGAGTTGCGTCGCGACCGTGAGCTCACCTTGGTGTTCGTGCGGACCAAGCGCGGCGCCGACCGACTCGTCAAACGCCTTCGAGGCCACGGCATCGAGGCGGTCGCGATGCACGGGAACAAGTCGCAGCGTCAGCGTGAGCAGGCGCTCGCCCGCTTTGAGTCCGGCGCAGTCGACACACTCGTTGCCACCGACCTCGCCGCGCGCGGGATCGACGTCAGCGGGATTTCCCACGTGATCAACTTCGACCCGCCGCCGGACAGCGAGACCTATGTCCACCGCATCGGGCGCACCGGCCGCGCCGGCGCAAAGGGCATCGGCATCACCCTCGTCGGTCCTTCCGAGCATCGCGACATCGGCAAGCTGGCCGAAAGACTTGGGCTCGACCACGGGCTCGACCACGGCCTGCATCGCACGACCGCGCAGCCCCGACCGGGAGCCCCGCGTCGTGCGCGGCCGAATCCCACTGGCGCGCGCCGGCGAGGCAATCGCCGACGCAGCCCGAGCCGCTCGCAATAGTTAGGTGAGTACCTAAGTAATGTGCTAGGGTCACGCGCCGTGCCGGTCGCTGACCCTCAGCAGCTCGATCAGACGTTCCACGCACTCGCGGACCGCAACCGCCGTGCGATCGTGGCGCGGCTCACCCGCGGCGCCGCCTCGGTGAGCGAGCTCGCAGCGCCGCTCGAGGTGTCGCTACCGACCGTGCTGCAGCACCTCGACGTGCTGCAGCGGAGCGGGCTGGTGTGCTCGGAGAAGGTCGGGCGGGTTCGCACCTGCCGGCTCGAGCCCGGCCCCATGCGCTCGATCGAGCATTGGATCGCCGAGCACCGCAGCACCTGGGAACGTCGCCTCGACCTGATGGGCGACGTCCTTGACGAGGCGTTCGGAGACGAGGAAGGGACATCGCAGCAATGAGCATCCGGCAGCACGACTTCACCATTGAGCGGCGCTTGCGTCAGCGTCCGGAGCAGACGTTCCAGGCGTTCGCCGACCCCGACCTCCGACGGCGCTGGTTCGGGGTGCCTGACAGCTGGACGGACGCGGAATGGTCATTGGATTTCCGCGTCGATGGCGGCGAGATCAACGCGGGACGCGATCAGAACGGCACCCACCACCATTTCCGCAGCCGCTTCCACGACATCGTCGACGGAGAGCGGATCATCTTTGCCTACGACATGCGCGCCGACGGCCACCTGACCTCGGTGTCGCTGACAACCATCGAGCTGCACCCCGACAGCGGCGGCGGCACACACCTGGTCTTCACCGAGCACGGTGCATTCCTGGACGGTCTGGAAGACCCGGCCGAGCGCGAGCACGGCACGGGCCTACTGCTCGACGGGCTCCAGGCATTCCTCGCCCAGGAGGTACCGGCGTGAGCGTCGTCCTGCACCAGCACCCCTTCGCGCTGTACTGCTGGAAGCCGCTCATTGCCCTCTACGAGCGCGACGTGCCGTTCACCCCCCAGCTCGTCGAGGGCGACCGCTCCGCGCTCGTCCCCCTATGGCCGCCGGCCTCGATCCCCATCCTCGTCGATGACGACGTGGTGGTCAGCGAATCGTCGATCATCGTCGAGCACCTGGACCGCCGCGGTGATGCTCCCCCACTGGTCCCCACCGACCGCGACCACGCGCTCCAAGCGCGGCTATGGGACCGTGTCGTCGACGGCTACGTGGCGACGCCGGTGCAGCGGATCGTCGGCGACGCACTGCGCCCCGCCGGCGCCAGGGATCCGCAGAGCGTCGCTGAGGCCCACGTCACCCTCGACCTCGCCTACACGACGCTGGACCGCCACCTTCAGGAACGCGACCACGACGGCTGGCTGGCCGGCGACGACTTCACCCTGGCCGACTGCGCCGCGGCGCCCGCCCTGCACTACGCCGACGTCCTGCATCGACTCGACGGCGACGCGTTCCCCGCGCTGGGCGCCTACTTTCACCGGGTGCTGACGCGACCGTCGGCGGCGCGCGTGGTCCAGGAGGCCCGCCCCTACCGCGAGGTGTTTCCGCTGCCGTGGCCCGAGCGCGTGACCTGAGCGCCGGCGCGTGCCGCTGTGCTTTGATGTGCGCGCCATGAGCCAGCCGCGCAGAATCGTCACCGGCCACGACGGCTCGGGCAAATCGGTCGTGCTCTCCGACGCACCGGCGCCGAAGACCATCGACATCGGCACCGCGGCGTTCTACGAGATCTGGCTCACGACCCAGACGCCGGTCCCGATCGCGGCGACCGAGCAGGAGGAACCCACGGACCGTCCGGCACGGGTCCCACCGCCCGCCGACGGGGTCGGGGTTCGGTTCACCGAGATGGTGCCGGGCGCCGAGTCGCCGATGCATCGCACGGAGACCGTGGACGTCGGCGTGGTGCTCGCAGGCGAGACATGGCTGCTACTCGACGACGGGTCCGAGACCAGGGTGGGAGTCGGCGACGCGGTCGTCCAGCGAGGAACCAACCACGCATGGGCCAACCGGTCCGATCAGCCGGTGCGGATGCTCTTCGTGATGATCGATGGCACGATCAGCGACGACTTGCGCGCCACTGTCGGGCCGCTCGAGTTCTTCGACCAGGTCATCGAATAGCCCGACGTCGATGGTCCCGTGGGGCCGGAGCGTTCTCTCGCCCCGGTGTCCCAGACCCGTTCAGTTGGCGGCGGAGTGGATCATCACCGGAGCTCTGTCGTGCCCGTCGAGGTCGTAGTAGACCCCGGGGAAGGTCTGGAACTTCCCGCTGGTGTTGTGGTGCAGCTGTGACTGGTTGAACGTCAGCGTGCCGAAGCCGGAATCGACGACGTCGAAGACGGCGCCTCCCCCCTCTCTCGCCGTGTTGTCGCTCATCACGGTGCCGGCGATCAGCACGTTGTCGTTCTTGCCGTCGAGGTAGATCGCACCACCGCTCCCGCCACCCGGCGTGCCGTGGGAAGCAGGGTTGGCGCCGAAGCCGATGGCCGCGTTGTGCGTGAACGTGCTGTTGAGAACGTCCCACTGGACGCTGATGCTGCTCAGCGCCCCGCCGTTGGAGCAGCGACCGCCGGTGAAGGTGTCGCCGGTGATGTAGATGGGACGGTTCTGGTATTGGGCCAGAGCCCGGATGGCGCCCCCGCCGAGGTCAGGGCCGACGCCGTAGCAGCGGTTGTTGACAAACCGCGCGTTGACCGCCTTGAACTGGCCGCCCTCGGCATAGATGGCACCCCCACCGTCGACGCCGCCATACCAGCATTTCGGGATGTTGGCCGTGCAGGTCGCCTGAGGCGTGCCGTCATAGCCGTCCTGGAAGGTGATGTTCTGTACGACGACCTGCGGATAGGGCTGGTCGACGCAGTCGACGGTGGACCACTTGCCCGCGCACGTGTCCGAGAGCAGGACGCGGCGCTTGCCACCGCCGCTCAGGGTGACCCGGCCCCCGCCGTCGAGCACGACCTGCCGCCGGGTCTTGATCACCCTGGCGGTCGCGGTCATGACGATGGTGACGGGCTTGGGGCCGCAGCTGAAGGTGATGATGCCGCCCGAAGCGACGGCACGGACGACGGCAGCCGAGGTGCAACCGGCCGGCCGGCCATTCCCGATCACGTGGTTGGGATGGCGGGTGTTGACCGCCCGCCCGGCGGCGGGCACAGACACCCGGGCCTTGGCAGTGGCGATCCCGGGGCCAACTGCGGCCAGTCCGCAGACGCCGACGACGGCGCACAGCACCGTTCTGGGACCACCCGTCGCCCGCATGGCACCCGATGCTAGTGCGGGCGGCGGCAAGTAGCCTCCGCCGATGATCGCATCGGTTCCTCATCGCGATTCGCCGAAGCTGGGCCGGCGGATCATCCGCTTGTTTGCGCCGCACCGTGGCGTGCTGTCGACGATCGTCGCCATGATCCTGGCCAGCTCGGTGTTGAGCGTGATCAGCGCACTGCTCGTTCGGCAGGTGTTCGACAACGCCCTGTTCGTTCGGGGCGGCCCCGACCTTTCAGCGCTGTACCCGCTGGTGGCGGCGTTGATCGCGATCCCGATCGTCAACGGGGTCCTGAACGTCGGTCAGGCCTACTTGACCGAGGTGGTGGGCAACCGGGTGCTGCAGGAGCTTCGCGACCAGCTGTTTGTGCACCTGGAGCGGCTGTCGCTGGCGTTCTACACCGCGACGCGCAGCGGCGAGGTCCAGTCGAGGCTGGCCAATGATGTCGGCGGGGTTCAGACGACGATCACCTCGACCGCGTCGTCGGTGGTCAGCAACGTGGTCACACTGGTGTCCTCGGTGGTGGCGATGCTGCTTCTCTCGCCGCTGCTGACAGCCATCTCGCTGGCGGCAACGCCGTTCTTTGTCCTGTTCAGCCGCCGCGTCGGACGCGCTCGACGAGGCGCCCGTCGCGAGGCCCAGGCCTCGTTGGCGGTCATGGGCTCGATCACCCAGGAGACGCTGTCGGTGTCCGGGATCCTGCTGGCCAAGGTGTTTGGACGCCAGGAGCACGAGGTCGCTCGCTACCGCACCGAGAACGCCAACCAGGCCAACCTGCAGATCCGGCAGGCGATCGTCGGCCGATCGTTCTTCGCGATCACCCAGGCGTTCTTCGGGATCAGCCCGGCGCTGGTCTATCTCGTCGCCGGACTACAGGGCACACACGGCGACCTATCGGCGGGGACCCTGGTGGCATTCACGACTCTGCAGAGCCGGCTGCTGATCCCGATCAACCAGTTGCTGCAGGTGTCGGTCGACGTCCAGTCATCGATGGCGCTGTTCGGACGCATCTTCGAACTGATCGACCTTCAGCCCCGCATCACTGATCGGGATGACGCGTTGAACATCGACGCGGGCGACGTTGGAGGCGAGGTCGCGCTCGAGCATGTGTCATTTCGCTACGGCGGCGGTGAGGACGGTGGACCGCCCGCACCTGAGGAGGCCCTGCGCGACGTCTCGATGCGGGTCTTGCCCGGGCAACTGGCTGCCTTGGTCGGGCCCTCTGGAGCGGGCAAGACCACGATCTCCTACCTGATCCCTCGGCTGTACGACGTCGAAGACGGGGCGGTGACGATCGACGGTCACGACGTACGCGACCTGACTGCTGCGACGATCGCGCATGCCGTCGGAGTGGTCACCCAGGAGAGCTATCTCTTCGGCGGCACGGTGCGCGAGAACATCAGCTACGGGCGCCCGTCCGCCACCGACGCGGAGATCGTGGCCGCCGCGAAAGCCGCGTTCATCCACGAGCGCATCCTCGCACTGGAGCACGGCTACGACACGTTGGTGGGCGAGCGCGGCTACCGATTCTCGGGCGGAGAGCGCCAGCGGCTGGCCATCGCCCGCGTGATACTCGAGGACCCGCCGATCCTCGTCCTCGACGAGGCCACCTCGGCGCTGGACACCGAAAGCGAGCGCGTCGTTCAGCGGGCGCTGGAGTCCCTCATCCAGCGCCGAACGACGATCGCCATCGCGCATCGGCTCTCGACCATCCGCAACGCCGACGTCATCTTCGCCGTCGAAGGCGGCGCCATCGTCGAGCACGGGACCCACGACGAGCTCCTCGCTCGGGCCGGCGTGTACGCCCGGCTCTACGAGGAGCAGTTCGGTGACGGGGTGGTCGAGGCACATTGCAGCGACGGCGTGATCCTGGCCAATGGCCGTTCCTGCCGACCTTCCAGCCGACGAGTACGGCCAGGCGCTCAGGTCCCCGCGCCCGACGACACAGAACCGCTGCCCTCCGCTGCCGACATCCCGGCCGAGTTACGCACCGTCCTGACGACCTGACATCGGCGCTCGCTTGCCCCGAGGCCTCATCCGCGCGCCAGTGTCACCTCGCTGACGCCCGGGATCACGCGCTCGCCGTAGGCGGCCAGGGTCGCGTCCTGCGCGTCGTGCTGGAGGTAGAGGCCGAAGTGACCCGCCCCCACATCCTCGAGCTTCTTGAGCTTGTCGACGTGGGCCTCCGGCGGCCCGATGAGACAGAACCGCTCCACGATCTCGTCGGAGATGAACTCGGTGTGCTCGTTTCCGGCGCGCCCGTGCGTGTTGTAGTCATAGCCGCGCCAGTCCTTGATGTACTCGCTGAGGCTCTCGGGGATTGCTCCACCATCGGCGCCGTAGCGGTTGACGATGTCGACGACGTGGTTGCCGACCATACCGCCGAACCATCGGCATTGGTCCAGAGCGTGACGACGTTGCTCATCGGAGCCGTCGGTCACGTACGCAGGACCGGCGACGCACATGGTGAGCGCATCCGGATCGCGCCCGGCGTCGGCGGCGGCCTTGCGGACCGCCGCGATGCTCCACGCGGCGATGTCCACATCGGCGCACTGGAGGATGTAGCCGTCGCCCACCTCGCCCGCGAGCTTGAGCGCGTTGGGCCCGTAACCGGCAACCCAGATCGGCAGCCGGCTGTCCGGATTCCATGGGAAGCGCACCGGCGTGCCCTTGTACTCGATGCTCTCGCCGTTGGCGAGCGCGCGGACGACCTCGATGCACGCGCGAAGGTCGGCCAGCTTGACGGGCTTTCCGTTGATCGTGCGCACCGCGGAGTCACCGCGTCCGATGCCACACACCGTGCGGTTGCCGTACATCTCGTTGAGAGTCGCGAAGGTCGACGCGGTCACGGTCCAATCGCGTGTCGCCGGGTTGGTGACCATCGTGCCCACGTTGAGCCGGTGCGTTGAGTCGAGGATGCGGCTGAGAACGACGTAGGGCTCCTCCCACAGCAGATGCGAGTCGAACGTCCAGGCGGTGGTGAAGCCGTAGGCCTCGGCGCGACGAGCGAGCTCGATCACGCGAGATGCCGGCGGGTTGGTCTGCAGCACAACACCGAACTTCATGGCTGGCTCCTTGTCACTGGGTGAGATCAACGACTGCTGCGAGCGCCCGGCCGACCGTGCGTCCGTACGCGTCTATCGCGACATCGAGAGCCGCTCGGGTTGAGTTCTCGATCGATGCGTGGGAGATCGGCGGGTCCGATTGGGCGAAGATCATGGCCGTGGGAACGATGCGGCCGATCTCAGTCGCGTCGTGGAGCGGGCCGCTGGGGATCGGCTCGCCATCACCGCCCCCGGCTTCAGAAACGGCGGCTTGCGCCATCTCGACAAGCGCTGGATGAAACACGGTCGGCGTGGCGCTGAAGACCTTGCGCACGTCCATCGTGCACCCGAACTCATCGGCGGCGGCTCGGCATATGCCGAGGGCGTCCTGAAGCATCGCGGCGAGCGCACGGGCATCGAGGTGCCGCTGGTCGAGCTGCATCTCGGTGCGGCCGGCGACCGCGGTAATGACGCCGGGCACGGCATCCATACGACCGACGGTGGCGACGCCGCCGTGCGTGATCGCGGACTCGCGAATCGCGAGTGCGGACCGTGCGGCCGCGGCCAGCGAATCCTGGCGCATCACCATCGGGGTCGAGCCCGCGTGTGCGGCCTGGCCGGTGAAGGTCACCAGATGACGCTCGACGCCGAAGGTGCCCGACACCGCCGACGCCAACCTGCCCTGACCCAGGAGCACAGGTCCCTGCTCGATGTGAAGCTCGAGGTAGCCGAGCGCGCCCGTCAACGAGGCGGCGGCGGCGTTGGCGGCGTCGACGTCGACCTCGCATGCGGCAAGGGCGTCGGCCAGGGGGATCCCATCGGCATCGAGCAGCGTGCGCACGTCTTCGGCCACCAGGGTTCCGGCGGCCGCCGAGGATCCGATCAGGCTACGGCCAAATCTGGCCCCCTCCTCGTCTGCCCAATCGACGAAGCGCACGCCGACGGGCAGCGATTGACCGCGTTGCTGCAGCTGTCGCATGACCTCAAGGGCGGTGAGCAGGCCGAGGACGCCATCCAGCCACCCGCCGTCGGGGACGGCGTCGATGTGCGAGCCGACGATGAGGAACCCGTCCGACTCGCCGGGGATGCCGGCCCACAGGTTGCCCGCTGCGTCCGTGTCGGATTCGAGGCCGATCCCCTCGAGCTTGGAACGCAGCCATTGGCGGGCGCCGAGCCATGCCGGGGTCCAGGCCAGCCGGTCAGCCCCGGCGAACCGCCCGCCGCTCTGCCCGGCGAGCTCGTCAAGGTCAGCGATGACCGCCGCTGGGTCCAGCTGCAGGAAGCTCATCGAACCGCCGCGGTGGCCGGAGACAGCGAACGGCGGACGAAGCGGCCGTGCCCGGGCTGGGTGAGGATCTCGCCGCGGTCATAAACGAGCGTCCCCCGCGAGAAGGTGTGCCGCACGCTCGCCGTCGCCGTCTGGCCTTCGTAGAGGTCGTAATCGACGTTCATGAACGAGTTGGCCACTCCGTACTCGCGCGGCGCGTTGGGGTCGAGCACCACGACGTCGGCATCCTTGCCGGGCAGCAGCGCGCCCTTGCGGGCGAGCCCGAAGCGAGCCGCGATCGTCGTCGAGGTGCGGGCGACCAGCTCCGACCGGGAGATACGGCCGGCGTTGACGCCCGCGTCCCACAGCTTCGGGAGACGATGCTGGATCAGCGCCAGGCCGTTGGGGACCAGGCTGAAGTTGTCCAGGCCGCGGCCCTTCTGTTCGTCGGTGAACGGACAGTGATCGGTGGAGACACTCTCCAGCACTCCGCGCTTGACGAACCCCCACAGCGGCGCGTGGTTGGCGGCGCCGCGCAGGGGTGGTGAGCAGATGTAGCGACAGCCCTCGACGCCCGGCCGCCGCAGATCCTCGATGTTGTTGATGAGGTACTGAAAGCACGTCTCGCCTGTGACGTCGGCGCCGCGCTGCTGGGCGGCCTCGATCTCCTCCGCGGCCGCCGCACAGGTCACGTGGACGACGAACAGCGACGCGCCGACGCGCTCGGCGATCCGCGCCGCCCGGTTGGTGGCCTCCGCCTCGACCCACTCCGGACGCGTGAGGGCGTGGTTGATCGCCGAGGTGTCGCCCCGGGCCAGCGCGCGGGTGACGAGGAGATCGATGACATCCCCGTTCTCGGCGTGCACCATCGTGAGAGCGTTGAGGTCACGCGCGCGCTCCATGCATGCCATGAGCGCGTCGTCGCGGGCCATCAACTCGCCCTTGTAGGCCATGAACAGCTTGAAGGAGCAGATTCCCGCATCGACCATGGCGGTCATGTCGTCGAGCACCGGCTCGCTGGCGTTGGTGATCGCCATGTGGAACCCGTAGTCGATGTGCGCGGCGCCGTCAGCGCGGCCTGACCACTCTTCCAGCGCCGACCGCAGCGTGTCGGGCTCACCCTGGATGGCGAAGTCGACCAGACACGTGACGCCGCCGGCCGCCGCGGCCTGCGTGCCGGTGTTGTAGTCGTCGGAGGACATCATCCCCATGAACGGCATCGACAGGTGCGTGTGGTTGTCGATCAGCCCCGGCAGGACGTAGCAGTCCGTGGCATCGATCACCGTCGTTGGATCCGACGAGTCGACTCGGCCGACGGCGGCGATCGTCTCGCCGTCGATCAGGACGTCGCCGGCGAACTCGCCTTCGGCGGTCACGATCGTCCCGTTCGCGATCAGAGTGGTTTCAGTCACCGCTGCCTCCTCAAGGTTGGGGTCTGAGCGACGCCACCATTCTCCCTGTAGATGGCGCCCATGTCATCGTCGATGCCTACGCCTAGTCAGGCGCGCCGGTCAGGGGTACGCTGTCCCCGGGCAGATGAGATCGCACGGGACCGAGGCAGTGGCGACGGAGGCCGCGCGGCCCGCGGCCGCTGGTTTCGCCGCACCACGCGTGGCCGCGCTGGACCCCAGCGCCGATCTCGGGCAGCGGGCGCTGGCCGGCCTGTGGCTGCAGCGCACGATTGGCAATCGGGCGACTCGCCGGCTCGCGCGACGGGTCCTGCCCGACGACAAACCGGCGACGCCATCGCTGACCACGCTCCAGCAGCCGCCGCGCAAGACATTCACCTCGCGCGAGGAGATGCTCGCAGCGCTCACGGGCCAGGGCATCTGGACCGGCCCTGATCGTGCCGACATCTGGGCGGCGCTGCGCTGGCTCGACGCCCAGACGGTCGACGAAATCATCAGCGAGGCCCAGGCGCTGGCCGCCAAGTTCGCGCTCGGCCCCGTCATGGACCAGGTCGGAGCCGTCCCGGACATCAACAACGAACGGGTGCGGGTCGTGGGCCTGGCCGTCCTGCAGGCCGGCTACATCTCGCGTGCATCGTTCGAGGTTCAGCACTCGGCGGCCCTGAACGCGCTGGCCGCCGACGAGCGCAGCCACGTCCTCAACCTCGTCGGCGCTGAGATTCCAGAGATCACCCAGATGCGGCAGACCGCCGGCTTCAGGGCGCTGGCCCCGAGCGAGCAGGAGCGGCTGACCCTCCTGCTCGGCAGCGATCTCAGCTTCGCCTGGGACGAGCCGGCGGCGATGGCCAAGCTGCTCGCCGACCCGGCGAAGGACACCAAGAGCGCCGCGACCTTCCGCACGTTCTTGCACGACCAGCCGGGTCTCATGGCCAACTCGTACTGGGGCAGAAACATCGTGAAGAACCTCAGCCCCGCGAAGCACGAGTACAGCGCCCCGACCGATGCCAAGGGCCACGACTACCACTCGGGATCCGCCGACGCCAAGGCCTACCAGCTCACGATCGGCCGGCTGACCGGCGCCGTATTCACCTTCCCCGTGTTCGACCCGCTGGCCAAACCGGCGGCCCCGAAGCAGATCCCGACGCTCGAGAACATCGCACTCGCGGTCAGCCGCGTCCCTCCCCCCGTGCTGGCGCTGATCAAGCGGATCGACCTGAACCCGGCGGTCAACCCCGACGACGCCAAGTGGGCGGCGGATCCCGGGTATGCCAAGGCCACCGGCGGGAGCTTCCCCGGGTCTTACATGACCTGCGGGTCCGACGGCGTGGTCAGCATCTATCCGACTGCACCCGAGCACGCTCAATCGGTGGAGGAGCTCAGCGCTGCGCTGCTGCACGAGAGCGGTCATGCCGAATCAGACAAGGCGTGGGGCGACTCCCCGTCGGACAAGGGCTGGGATCCGTGGAAGGCCGCCATGGCCAGCGACGGCCTCAGCGCCTCCAAGTACGCCCAGGCCGCGCCCACGGAGGACTTCGCGGAGACGTGGCTGCAGTACCAGCAGGTCCGCGGCACCCCGCGCGAGTACGAGCTGAGCAAGCTCATGCCGGCACGCTTCGCGATCCTCAAGGCGCTCTCACCATGACCGAGCACCCGGGCAAGGTGCAATACGTCGACGGCCTGACCGGGAAGGTCGTGCACGTCGCCGACGCGGCTGACGTCGACGACGCGATCAGGTTCGCGCCGGGCGCTGACGGCACGGTCCACCCCGTCACCCGGATCGTGATCACCACCGTGGGCGACCAGCGCGAGGTCCGCCAGGTCGGAGCGGACGGCACCCTGTTGCGCACGACCTTCCAGCGAGTCGCCTGATGTCTTCCCGCATGATGCTCACCCGTGACGTCGCCCGGACCGGCAAGTCCGCGACGCCCGCCATCCCCGGACCGGCGGGCAGCATGCTGAGACTCCAGCGCGCGGCCGGTAACCGCGCCGTCGCACAGTTGATGCGCGACACCGCGCCCGCCACCACCACGCCCGATTCGGATGACGCTCCGCGCAGGGTAGTCAAGGGGCCCTCGCTGACCCTCCTCTGTGCGGAGACCAACAAGAAGATCGTCCGCGACGAGGATGCGCCCGCCGGCGAGACCGACGCCAGGGTCGTGACCCTCAACGACGGCAGCCGATTCCTCGTCCGCCGCAGCCGCGTGCTCACGGTCGTCGATCCGGAGGCGCACCGTTCCAACCTCCATTTCGGGACCGGCCACGACGCCAACCGGGCGTGGGTGGAGCTCAGCTGGTGCAAGGGGTCGCACGGCGAGATCAAGCTGGGGGGCAATCCCCAGCAGGCCACCGAGGAGCTCCTCAAGTCCATCTCGACATCGATCAGTCAGGGCGGTGGCACCGATGACGTCGTCAAGGCGGCGCGGGCCCAGAAGGTGACGCCGTTCGTGAGCGTCGACATCGGCGAGGCGAAGAACTGGGAGGTCACCGGCGAGATCGACGCCAGCGTCTCCTCGCAGGGCTTTCAGGGCGGCACCGGCACAGTGAAGATCCACAAGGGCCGCGTCCACGTCGACGTCAACGTGACGGTCGACCCCAAGGGCCACCCCGGCGGCGGGATCACCATCGGGGTCGACGACGGGCCCAAGGAGCACAAGTGCCCCGTGCCCGACAAGGCCTACATCGAGCAGCGCACCGCCTATGAGTGGATTCCGTGGATTCCTGAGAAGACCGAACCCGAGACAAAGATCGAGCACACCGAGACGCAGGGTGTCCACTCGTTGTATTTCCCCTACATGAAGTCCGACGTCATCGATCCCCGGTCGGGTCTGGCGCAGTTCATCGGATACCTGCAACAGGGAGCTGTGGTGACCGCCGTCGCGGGATACACCTCGCCGGAAGGGTCCCGCCACAAGGTCTCGGGCTTCGAGGGCAACGATCAACTCTCCAAGGAGCGCGCCGACGCGGCGCTCAACTGGGTCCAGGTCGCGATCGGCAAGGCCCAAGCAGGATCAATCGAGCCGCAGGTGAGCGACGAGGGCCGCAGCGAGCTCTACTCGGGGCCGGACAAGCCCGATGGCACCGAGCAATCGGGTCGTGAGCTCGAGGACGTGGCGATCGCCGCATTCCTGGGCAGCGACGACGAGGCCAAGCGCCGCACCCAGGACGTCCTGGACAAGATGGCCGGCGCCAAGACCACCCACGCCCGGGCAGAAGTGGTCTACGAGCAGCTCCGCCGCGCGGAGATCACGTACACGATCGCGAAGGACACGCCCGTGACATCGACCAAGACCACGCCCGGGCATTTCGACGACCACCCCACGGTCTGCGCCCCCGTGGACGACGGCGAGACCGACAGGGTTTTCCCGATCGTCATCCACTAGCCGGGTGGAAACCACACGCCGCGCCACGCCGCATTGCCAACGACAAGACCGTCGGGGATTCGCAGTGCGGCTCGGTCGGCGTCGCCGTCGGTCACCGTGCGGATCCTCAGCGGCAGATCGGTACCCACGAGGTCGCGCAGGAGCGCCAGCGCATCCTCCTCGCCATACCCGGTGACTCCGGCGCCGATCGACAGCAGCTGCTGCTGATCAGTCGCCCCGGCGCTGTCCGCGGTCCCTGGGCCCGGCGCCGACGAAGGGTGGCCGTCAAGATCAAAGTCAAACCAGAACCGGGTCAGCGACACGGCCCGCTCTGCTCAGAGCGCCCCGCCGGGTGAGGATGGTCGCTGGGGACCTCGGCGAGTCGGCGGTGCAGGCGCTCACGAAGCTCGTCGGGCGCATAGTCATGCTGGGCACGACGGTTGCGAGCCACCACGACGCCCGTCGCGGCAACCCCGGCGAGCCCAGCAAGCCCGACCAGCTTCCAGCGCATGCGCATAGCCGCGTAGGGTAGTGGCGTGAGCGAGTCGGCTGTGACTCTGGAGGAAGCGGTCGAGATGGCGTCGACCGGCGACATCTGGTTGTTCCGTGGCACCGCGGTCGCCGACTGGACGATTCGGGCCGCTACCAACAGTCCGGTCAACCATGTCGGCATGGTCGTGGCGCTCGATGACCTGCCGCCACTGCTCTGGCACGCCGAGCTTGGTCGGTCGCTGCCCGACGTGTGGACCGGACAGCGGCAACGAGGAGTCCAGCTTCATCGCCTCGCAGACGCTGTCATGACGTGGAATACGCGCTATCGGCAGCGCGCCTGGTTGCGCCAGCTCAGCGGCCCGATCGAGCGCTACCACGAGGACCGGCTGATGGAGATGATCGCCCGCTTCGACGGCCGACCGTTCCCGACCACGCTGAACCTCCTAAAGGGCTGGCTCACGAGCCGGGCTCGTCGCTCGGCGTCGGTGGAGACTGTGTTCTGTGCCCAACTCGTCGCCACGACCTACCAGCACATGGGCCTGCTGCCCAGCACCCGACCAGGAAGCTGGTATGACCCAGGTCGGTTCTGGAGCGGCGACCACCTCGGGCTCGTCGCGCCCTACGAGCTTTCAGCTGAAGTCGCCGTCCGCTGATCTGCTGTCAAGGTAGAAGACCGTCGACCCCGACGATGGTGGGAGGTCTTCCGGTAGTGACTGAGGTACGGCTGCGCGAGTGGCGGCCAGACGATTCATCGGCGATCACCGCGATCCTTGACGATCCCAATGTCCTGAGGTGGTCAGACATCGCCCAGATCGGCGCCGAGCGGTGGGTGGCCGACCAACGCGAAGGACGACGCGGTCCATCAATGGCTGTGTGCGAGTCCACCAGCGACCGCATCGTCGGCAAGGTGCAGCTCAAGCTCCCCGGGCGGGCGTCCGCCGCGACGACGTGTGCCGCGATCAGTCCCGACGATCACCCGGTAGGTGAGCTGAGCTATTGGGTCTTGCCTGACGCCCGGGGCCGCGGCGTCGCCGCCGCCGCGGCGGCGGCCATGCTCGACATCGCTCGTGAGATGACCGACGTCCACACGGTGGTTCTGGACATCGAAACCGACAATCTCGCCTCGATACGCGTGGCCGAACGGGTCGGCGCGATTCGACGCGAACCAAGCCGAGTGCAGAACGACCGCGCCGGAGTTCCTCGGACGCTCGCGGTCTTCATCGTCGCGGTCTGATCCACGACCGCAGGTTCGACCGCAACCAAGCCACCGCCAATCGCGTGGCGCATACAGGTTTGACCCCATTGACAACTCAACAGGACTCATCGAGTGTCCCCTTCACAGGCACGATCGATCAGATCATCCCGTCCAATGCTGCACCAAGAGGGGGCCGAGTATGTCGTCACCGAACGGGTCCGCGTCAGCGACCCGCGATCGACTCACCCGCGTGAATCGAACCTTGGCCGGTCGCCGGCGAATCGTCCTTGGCGTCCTCGCGATTGGATGTGTGGCCTGCCCGAGCGTGGCCTTGGCGCGGTTGCCGAGCCCGAAGTCGACGCTGATCGTTCCCGGCACCTCGATCGGCGGCATCAAGATCGGGATGAACCAGACACAGGTGTTCCATCAGTGGGGAGGCACGAGCTGCATCCCCGGTCTCTGCACGTGGCAGGGTCCAGGGAACCCGTCACACGCCGAACGCGCGACGGTCAGTTTCGTTCAGGGCAAGGTCATCCAGGTCGCGATCAACGCGGCCACGCGCGGGAACAATCTGAAGTTCACGCCCGGACAGCTGTCGAAGTGGAAGACCGGTAAGAACATTGGCCTCGGGTCGACGAGGGCCTCGGTCAAGCGCGCGTATCCAGCCGCGAAGGCCAACAATTCGACCGGAGTGGCCGGCTGGGATCTGTTCGGAGGTCCCCACTACACGCGCTTCTCATCGTTCGGCGTCGGCCTCACCCAAGACCGGCTGCGCTATATCCAGCTCGCCTGCACGATCGCTGGGAAATGCTGAGACCGAGCGGCTGAGGCGGAAGCGTGTGATAACCGCAGCGTCCTCGAACCCCAGCCGCAGGTAGAGCTCTCGGCCGGCCTCGCTGGCGTCGATGCCGGCGCTGCGCGCACCGGCCTGCCGGGCGCCGTCCAACGCGGTGGCCGTCATTGCTCGCGCGATCCCGCGACGACGCCAATCAGGGTCGGTGTTGACGAAGATCACGCTCGCGGTCGTCTGAAACGCGGCCGAGCCTGAGGTGGCGCGCACCACGCCACCATCATCGACGGCCGCCCACAGGCTGAACGCCCGCGGCAGCGACTGCAGATGATCGGCGAGCGCCTGTGGGTCGGTGATCCGCGGATCCGCCCGGCTCGCGGCCTCGACTGCCTGCTCGAGCGGCACGCCGCGGGGAGCGTCGTCGGCCAGTCGCCGCACGGGCCGCAGCGTCAATCCGCAGGGCAGCCCACCCGCCGACACCTGCTGCAGATCCCGGCAGATCATCGCCGTCGCAGTCTCGGACAGCCACGCAGAGTTGCCGGCGAGAAGCGCGGTGCACTGCACCGCGGGTGAGCATACGGTGACCATCCCGCCCCGCGCATCGCCGATCAGCGTCGGCAGTTGGTCACGCGCTCGGTCATCGGTCACCAGCAACCTGATCTGCCGATCACGGCCGCAAGGCAGCAGACCGTGGATGCCGGCCTCGTCCAGCAGGGGCTGAGCTGACCGGGACATCGCGACGCACCGGGCAAGGAAGGCCGCCAGGTACACGTCGAGCGTGGCCGAACCCATCGCCCCAGACTAGACATCAGCCTGTCTGTGACAGGCGCGGCGCGAGAAGCGGGCTACCCCGGCGACAGCCAGCCGTCGTTGATGTGCGGCAGCAGGTAGTGGCGCAGGTCGTTGTCGGTGCCCGTGTTGTTGACGTCGTCGTCGTCGTCATAGTGATCGCCCGGCTGCTCGACGAGCGTCACGGGGAACCCGGCGTTCTGCATCTGGGTGATCTCGTCCTGGACGCCGTCGATCGGATAGGTGTCGTCCTGGAGGTGAGCCAGGTGGACGTCGTTGAACCTCCAGGTCGCCGCGGCCAGCGACTGCGATGCCGTGGAGCCGGTGTCGCGAAACGGCGACGTGTTCTCGGCGAGGATCCCGGCGAACAGGCCGGCGTTGTAGAAGATCGTGCGGTAGGCCAGATCACCGCCGGAGGAATAGCCGGCGATGATCACGCGTCGCGGATCGATGTTGAAATGGGTCTTGACGTCGGCGACGGCCGAGACCACCTTGGGCACGTCGCTATTCGGATCCCAGCAGTCGTCCTCGCGACCGCCGATGGAGATGGCGATGTAGCTGCGGTCATCCCCTGGCGAGATCTCATAGGCGTCGCCCTCGGCCTCGCCGCCGCACCCGTGCATCCAGACCAGCAACGTGTCGGGGGTCTGGTTTGAGCCGTCGTAGGACGGCGGTACGTCGACCCAATAGTCGCCCTGGCTGTCGCTGATGTCCTTGGGAGTGTTGACCTGGTAGGAGATCGGGGCAGTCGGCTGACTGGACACGGGCGACGGGGTCGGGACCGGCTTGGTCGGCGGAGAGGACCCCTTGACCCGGAAGAACCCGACCGGCATGCAGTCATTTGACTCCGAGCGCTCGCGGACCGCGTGACCCGCGTCGACGCAAGCCGTAACGCGGTACGAGCCCGCGGCGAGCGAGAAGCGCAACGAGGTGCTCACGCGAATTGTCTGCCGCTGCCCGACCTTGAGGCGGTGAACGGCGTAGGACCGCAGAGTGCGAGATCGCCCCTTGCCGCTGATTCGCAGCGCCGCCGTCGACCGGGGCGCCTTTGCATCACCGCGATCGGTGACGGTGAACGATCCGTGAACCCGGCCGTTGAGCACCCCGACGGTTCCCGACGCCACCATCAGGTCCGGTCGAGGCGGCGGATGGTGGCCACGCGTCGCCCCAGCCTGCGGAACGACGACGAGCAGCCCCGCGGCAGCCGCAATCACGACGATCAGCCGGCAACGTGCAGCCCCGAATCCGTGCGCCCCGTGCACGCCGCCAGTATGCCCCATCTCGCACGAATTTGCACCTGAATCCGAACCCCGAAGCCCACCCGCTGCCGTCAGGACGTGGGCGTCAAGGCGCGACTGCTCCCATTCAGTGCAGCGCGATCACGGCCTCGACCTCGACCGGCATGTCGAACGGCAACTCGGCGACCCCGATGGCGGAGCGGGCGTGGTGCCCGTTCTCTCCCCAGATCTCGAGGATGCCGTTCGTCGATCACGGCCACGCACGCAATCTACCTAGTCTGCGGGCTCGTCCTCGGCCGGCGGCTCGTCCTGGGGATCTGTCGCGTGGTCGGCGTCGTGCGCCATCTGCGAGAAGGCGTCCGCGGCCATCGGCGCGATCGCGGAGTCCATGGAGATGACCTGCGGCCTGAATTCGCCGGCGGTCGTGTCGCTCTGAGGCCGGGGGACGCGGTCGGTGCCTGGCGCCGCACCGGCCGGCGGCGCTGCCCGAGTCTGCGTGGATGGCGCCGCAGCGCCGATTGCCCCCGCGGGCACCGGAGCCGCGCGGTGGCGCAGCTTGGGCACCACCACCATCGCGATCGCGAGCAGCAGCCCGAGTAGCGCGGTGACGAGCGCGCTGGGGAACGGGGTGCTTGTCTGCGCCTGCTCGGTGCGCGCTTTGGACGGCGCGACCGACAGGTTCCCGCCCGAGCGGTGACGCGACGACGGCGCGCCATGGACGGCGCGGAGGGTGGCGCTCGAGCTCGAGCCAGTGCTCGCAGCCCCTGGCGGTGCCGAGGAGAGCGCGGGCAGACCGGCGGCCGCAAGCGCCGGCGCCACCGCGTCGGGCGACCCTGCGCATCCAGTCGCCGCGCTGCGGCCCAACGCGCGGACCGCGCGGCGCTCGAACCTCGCCTCGCGTCGAGCGCTCACATGGAGAATGCGCGCCGTCGCCGCGGCGCTACGCGCCGGCCCGTGGAGACCGGCTCGCAGTGACAGCAGTCGCCGCGCCTGACCATCGAGCAGTCCCAGACAACCGTGCAGGCGGCCCACCAGGCGACGCAGCCGGCGAGTCTCCCGCGCCGCAACGAGACGGTGCGCGCGCGGCGACTCACCGCGAGCTGCGCCGTGTCGCCCGCGGACGGCGTCCATGACGTTTGCCGAAACGGCGTCGCCGGACAGGCTGGGGGTCCGGTCGCCCCCTGCGCTGGTGTGACCCTCACCCCCGGACGCCGCGGCATCAGCGCCGGGCGCGATGGAGGCCGGGCCCCCGGATGATGCGGGCGTCGGCGCACGCCCCGTTGGCGCACCGGAAGTCGCGGACACCTTGGAGGCCGTCGTGCGTACCACGCCCGTCGGCGACGGGGTCGCCGCCGTGGGAGCCCTGACCGAAGGGGTGGTGGCCGAGGGGACGGTTTTGACCGGAGTGGACACGCGCGGGGTCGTGACCGAAGGCACGGTCACCGACGGCGAGGGGGTGGTTGCCCTGGGCGTGGTTGCCGAGGGCGTCGTCACCTTCGGCGTGGTCACGGTCGGGGTTGTGCCCACCGGTGTACTCACCGACGGCACCGTCACCGACGGGACCGTTGCCGATGGCACCGTTGCCGATGGCACGGTGACCGTCGGGACAGACAGATTCGGCACCGTCGCAGCAACCCCGGCAAGCGGCTGCGCGACGAGCACTCCGAGCCCGGCTGCCGCGATTCCTACCACCACACTGCGTCGCTTGCCCATGGCCTACCCCCTCAGGTGGTCGCGACCAGCGAAGGGACCGATCACGCACCAAACCTATGTATTGCTCTACATACTTCCCCCGCGAGAGAACCTGAATCAGAGGACGTAGGCTCGCGGACCTCTGGGGCGTGTCCGGGTGCCCTCAGGGCGAAGGCGTGCCGCTGCGCGTGACGCGTCGACCTGCCGCCACGATCAGGGCAACGAAACAGCCGATGAGCGCGCCCGCAATGCAGGCAGGAATCCCCAGCTCAAAAGCGGCGAACCAAGCAGTTGCCGGATGAACGATGAGGCCGACGATCAGCCCAGCGACCACCCCGATCACACCCCCCGAAACCGCCCCGACGGTCGCACACCATTGAAGTAGCGGCGTACCGCGCACCTCACCAAGGCTGACGTCCATAGAGCGCGAATTGTCGCAGCCGGCGCCGCTCAACTCGACTCTGTGCGCTGGAGACGACGGCCTTGACCCGGAGCGGCGTTACGCTTAGCCCGGCTGGCTCAATTGGTTCACCACCGGGGCGGTGTGTGTTGCGTCTGATCCTCAATCTCATTTGGCTGGTTCTCGCGGGATTTTGGTTGGCGCTCCTGTATGTGTTCTTCGGGATCCTGTCCTGCATCCTGATCATCACGATCCCGTTTGGGTTGGCGTGCTTCAGGATCGCTGGGTTCACGCTTTGGCCGTTCGGCCGCAGGATCGTGCGGCGACCCGGTGCAGGTGCGCCATCTCTCATCGGCAACATCATCTGGATCGTGTTGTTCGGATGGGGACTGGCGCTCGCGCATCTGGTCACGGGCATCGCGTTGTGTCTGACGATCATCGGGATCCCGCTGGGCCTGGCCAACTTCAAGCTGATTCCCATCTCCCTGTTGCCGCTGGGCACCGAGATCGTCGGCAACGACGATCCCCGCCAATTCGTCTAGGGCGTCGTCAGCTGCTGGGCACGGGCTGCCGAGCGCTGGCCGCTTTGAGGTGGCGCTTTCGCTCGATGAGCCGCGTGTCAGCAGCCTGGACGAGGTCCTCCGGGTCGGTGCCGTCGTCGGGGGCGATGGCCCACGCGAACGTCGCGCGCACCTCTCCTACCGTCCCGGGCGTGTCGGCCGACCGGATCGCGTCATCGAGCGCGTCGACGAGGCGGATCACGCCGTCGGGCCCCGCGCCGGGTGCGAGGACTGCGAACTCGTCCCCACCGATGCGTGCTACGCGGTCACCCCGGCGCACGACCTCCTGGACGGCGTGCGCGACCGCGCGTAGCACCGCGTCCCCGGCCGGGTGACCGTGGAGGTCGTTGATGAGCTTGAACTCGTCGAAGTCAAACAACACGAGCGCCGCCTCGCCGGCCTCGTCGGTCACCGCGCGATGGGCGAAGAGATCCTGCAGCGCCGCGTCGAAACTACGTCGGTTGAGCAGCCCGGTCAGCGGATCAAGCTCAGCCATCCGCCGTTGGCGCTCCTCAGCGGCAAGCAGCCTGCGCTTCAGGAAGTGCATCACCAGCATCTCACCCGCGACCGCCGCCGCGAACGTCACGACCCGCGCCGGATACGCCGAGCTCACGGCCGCGCGGTCGTAGATCAGCGGGCTGGCGTAGGCGCATACGAAGAGCACGACCAGCGGCCAACCGAGTCGGGGCGGGAAGAAGTACGCCAAGAACAGCGCCGTAAAGAGCAACACCGGCTGCAAGAAGCTGTTGACGCCGCCCGTGGCCCACAGCGCGAGTGCGACGATCGGCATCATCCCCGCGGTCACCGCCGCACGACGGGTGATCGACATGGTCTTCGAGCGGACGCCCAGCCAGAACGAGATGCCGCCCCAACCGGCGGCAAACGCCGCCAGCGCCAGGGCCCAACCCAGATGCGTTCGCACTGTCCCGGGCATGACCAGCACCGCGATGCCGATCACTGCGGTGGCCAGCCACATGACGCCAGACGTGAGGTCAGCCAAGGGCCCGTCGTGGCGCGGATCATCCTGCCAGCGCGGGCCATCGCCTCTTTTCTTGGGTGGACGCGGAGTCACGCCCTATTAATCGGATATTTGGCAGCCAGGCTTGACGCCCAACGGACGGTCCCGCGTGCGCCTCCGCCCAGGTCTACTCGCTCGAACCCTGAGCGCCCCGCAGCCACTCGAGAAGCAAGCCCGACAACCCCATCACCGTGACCGCGCCGGCGGAGCCGAACACCACCCCAGGTCCGTCGCGTAGTCAACGGCGGCGGCCCCAGCGAGCAGACCAACCGCC